>NZ_MDSK01000006.1 GCF_002940205.1 Xanthomonas arboricola pv. guizotiae | reverse complement strand
CCGGAAACCTTGGCCGGTTTGCACTTTGTTGTCTTCACGATTCTGATGCTTGGAAATGCAGCCACGCTCTTTCAAAGTTCATAACACGCTCTAGTGGTACAGCAGGCAGTCGTGGCCGGCCAGGTCGGACGGATGCATCGGGGTGCCGGCACGGGCCAGGTAGGCCGGCGCCGCGCAGGGCACCAGGCGGACCGTGCCCAGGCGCCGGGCGATCAGCGTCGGCGCCGGCTGCCGGGTGATGCGGATGGCGACATCGAAGCCTTCTTCGACCATGTCCACCAGCCGGTCCGACAGCGACAGGTCAAGTTCCACCTGCGGGTAGCGCGCGCAAAAGCCCGGCAGCAGCGCGGCCAGGCGCTCGATGCCATAGCTCACCGGTGCATTGACGCGCAGCACCCCGGCCGGCTCCAGCGCCTGCGCGCCGACCGTGGCCTCCAGATCGTCCAGGTCGGCCAGCAGTTGCAGACAGCGCTGGTAATACGCGGTGCCGGCGCTGGTCAGGCTGACCCGCCGGGTGGTGCGGTTGAGCAGGCGGGTGCCCAGCCGTTGCTCGAGCGCGGCGACCTGCCGGGTCACGCTGGCGGTGGAGCGGTCCAGCGCATCGGCGGCGGCACTGAAACCGCTGCGCTCGGCCACTGCTGCGAACACGCGCATCGCATCGAGGGTATCCATGAACGTCCGATTGTTGCTTTGATCGCAATAAATTATCCGAAGTAAACCTATTTATCAGAAATTTGTAAGCAATAGGCTGTGCAGGTCATCACCGGAGTCTGTCCAATGTCCATCTCGCTTGCTTCCCCGCGTTCCGCTGCCTATGGCGCCGCCTTGTTGCGCATCAGCCTGGGGGCGCTGTTTCTGGTCCATGGCCTGACCAAGTTGCTGGTGTTCACCCCGGCCGGCACCGTGGCCTATTTCCACGCGCTGGGCCTGCCGGGCGCCCTGGCCTATCTCACCATCGCGCTGGAACTGGGCCTGGGCCTGTCCCTGCTGCTGGGCCTCTATGCGCGTTGGATCGGGTTGCTGGGCGTGCCGTTGCTGCTGGGCACGATTGTCAGCGTGCATGGTGCAAATGGGTTCGGTTTTTCCAATCCGGGTGGCGGCTGGGAATACCCGGCGTTATGGGCGGTGCTGCTGATCGTGCAGGCGCTGCTTGGCGAAGGCGCGTGGGCGCTGAAGCCGGCGCGTTGAAGCTGCCTGTCGTTCTTCTAGAGGAATGCGCCATGACCCGTTTACCTTCCCTGTACATCTCGCACGGATCGCCGATGACTGCGCTGCAGCCGGGGCAGGTCGGCGAGCGCCTGGCCGAACTCGCGCAGACCTTGCCGCGGCCGCGCGCGATCGTGGTTGCATCCGCGCACTGGCTGGGCCATCGCCCGCTGGTCAGCGGCGCGGCGCGGCCGCCCACCATTTATGACTTCGGCGGCTTTCCGGCGCCGTTGTACGAGCTGGAATATCCCGCGCCCGGCGAGCCGGCGCTGGCGCAGCAGATCCTGCGCCGGCTGGAACAGGCTGGCCTGCATCCGCATCTGGACCCGCAGCGCGGCTTCGATCACGGCGTGTGGGTGCCGCTGCGCCTGCTGTATCCGGCCGCCGACATCCCGGTGGTGTCGGTGTCGATCCAGCCCGAGCTGGGGCCGGCACACCAGTTTGCGGTCGGCCGCGCGCTGGCGCCGCTGCGCGAGGACGGGGTGCTGGTGATCGGCTCCGGCAGCATCACCCATAACCTGCACGACTTCCGCCATGGCTACAGCGCCGAGCGCGAGGCGCCCTATGTGCGGCCCTTCATCGAATGGACCGAGCGCAAACTGGTGGAGGACGACATCGCCGCGTTGCTGGACTATCGACGGCAGGCACCGCATGCGGCACGGGCGCATCCCACCGACGAGCACCTGTTGCCGCTGTACGTGGCGATGGGCGCCGCCGGCGCCGACCGGCTCGGCGCGCAGCGCATCGATGCCGGCATCGATGCGGGGTTTCTGGCGATGGATATCTACCGGTTCGACGGCGATCCCGGTGATGATCGCGCGCTTGCGGGCCCGGTCGCCGCCTGAGCCCTGGGGGCCGCAGCACGCCTGCACCGTCGCTGTCATCGACTGTGCAGGCGGCATGCCGGCCACGCAATCCCGAGACACTGCCCAGCCGCCTGCAAGCCATGGCATGTGGCCAGTTACTGCCGCTGCAAACCGGTGTGGCGCGGTAGCTATAGCCCGCAAGATCCATGGCGATACGGCTTGGTCCCTGCGGCACACCGGCCCGCAGCGACAAGGCATGCTGCCGACAAGTGCCGGCAGCGCAGCGATAAGGCATGCTGCGCACAAGAGCCGGCAGCGGAGCGACAAGGCATGCTGCCCACAAGTGCCGGCAGCGCAGCGCTCTGAAGCATTCACGATGAGGTTGCGTGCAGTCTCATAGGCTGAGACGCCTTCACGACATGCTGCTTGCGTGAAAATCCTCGACAAACTCGCAGTGCTGGCCGATGCGGCCAAATACGACGCGTCCTGCGCCTCCAGTGGCGCGAACAAGCGCAATTCGCTCGGCACCGGCGGGATCGGCAGCACCGAGGGCATGGGCATCTGCCACTCGTACACGCCCGACGGCCGCTGCGTGTCGCTGTTGAAGATCCTGCTCACCAATTTCTGCGTGTTCGATTGCGCGTATTGCGTCAACCGCGTGTCCAGCAACGTACGCCGTGCGCGCTTCACGCCGGAAGAAGTGGTCACGCTGACGCTGGACTTCTACAAGCGCAATTACATCGAAGGCCTGTTCCTGTCCAGCGGCATCATCCGCAACTCCGATTACACGATGGAGCAGCTGGTGGAAGTGGCGCGGCAGCTGCGCGAGGTGCATCACTTCGCCGGCTACATCCACCTCAAGACCATCCCCGATGCAACGCCGGAATTGCTGGCCGCCGCCGGCCGCTACGCCGACCGCCTGAGCATCAACGTGGAGCTGCCGACCGAGCAGGGATTGACGTTGCTGGCGCCGGAAAAAAGCGTCGGCGGCATCCGCTCGGCGATGGGCGAGTTGCGTTGGCGCATCGAAGAAAATCAGCTCGAACGCAAGGCCGAAAACGTCCGCCGCGCCAAGCCGCCGCGGTTTGCGCCGGCCGGGCAGAGCACGCAGATGATCGTCGGCGCCGACGATGCCAACGACCGCAGCATCCTGGACACCAGCCACAATCTCTACGGCAATTACCGGATGCGCCGGGTGTATTACTCGGCTTTCAGCCCGATCCCGGATGCCTCGTCGAAACTGCCGCTGCAGGCGCCGCCGTTGCAGCGCGAGCACCGCCTGTATCAGGCCGACTGGTTGCTGCGCTTCTACGAGTTCAGCGTGGAGGAGATCGCACCGGCGCAGTCCAGCGGCATGCTCGATCTGGACGTGGATCCGAAGCTGGCCTGGGCGTTGCGCAATCCGGAGCGCTTCCCGGTGGATCTGAACGCGGCGCCGCGCGAGATGCTGCTGCGCGTGCCGGGCCTGGGCACGCGCAACGTGGAGCGCCTGTTGTTGTCGCGCCGGCACGCACGCTTGCGGGTGGGCGACCTGGCGCGGTTGCGGGTGCCGATGAAGAAGCTGCTGCCGTTTGTGAGCGTGCTGGACCATCATCCGCGCCAGCGCCTGGACGACCCGGTGCGCTTGCGCGTGCAACTGGCGCCGGCACCCCGGCAGGCGAGTCTGTTCGATTGAAACCGCAGCTGGCCGCCGGCATCCGGCGCAACGCCGCGTCCGCTGGCGTCTGCCGTGTTGCCGGGCAAGCTGCCCGAGAAGTGCGGATAAGGATGGCATCAGGCGCAAAGCTGCCACCGAAGGCCAGTGCTGACACAGGAACGCGACGCTTTGCGAATCCCTAATTCCCAATCCCCAATCCTACCTCTCCATCCTGACCACCGCGATGTTCAACGCTGACGTCGAGCCGGGTTGGAGCCTTGAAGCATGGCGTGCGCTGGCGCGGGCGGGGTGGTGCGCGCAGGTGGAGCCCGACTCCATCGCGTGGACTGGCGGAGCGCAGGGCGGCTTGTTGATGGGGCAGGGGCTGCTGGATTTGCCGGCCGTGGTTGCGGCGCCGCGGGTGTCGGCGGAGTTCCTGCAGATGGCAGGAGCGGTGCTGTGTCACCGCGATCCGCAGCGCTATGCGGTGCTGTACCGGTTGTTGTGGCGGGTGGCCTGCGGCGAGCGCGCGCTGCTCGAGCGGGCCACCGATGTCGACGTGCATCGGGTGACGCAGTGGCAAAAGGCGGTGCAGCGCGATACGCACAAGATGAAGGCGTTCGTGCGCTTTCGGCGTTTGCCGGTGGAGGAGGAAGACTTCGTGGCATGGTTCGAGCCCGAGCATTGGATCGTGGATCGGGTGGCGCCGTTTTTCGCGCGCCGTTTCGCCGGCATGCGCTGGGCGATCCTCACCCCGTATCGCAGCGTGCGCTGGGATGGCGAGGCGTTGACGTTCGGCGAAGGCGCGGTGCGCACCCAGGTGCCGGCCGACGATGCGCAGGAGACGCTCTGGCGCACCTATTACGCGCATATCTTCAATCCGGCGCGGCTCAATCCGACCATGATGCGGCAGGAAATGCCGCAGAAATACTGGAAGAACCTGCCCGAAGCGGCGTTGCTGCCGGAGCTGATCCGCGAGGCGGGCGTGCGCGTGCGCGAGATGGCCGAGCGTGCGCCCGAACCGGTGCGGCGGCGGCTACCGGCAGCGCCCGCGCCTCTCCCGGAAGTGACAAGCCAAAGCCTGGCGCACTTGCGCAGCGCTGCACGCGATTGCCGCCGCTGCGAGCTGTGGCAACCGGCAACCCAGACCGTGTTTGGCGAAGGGCCCGACGATGCATCGGTGATGGTGATCGGCGAGCAGCCGGGCGACGAAGAGGATCTGAGCGGGCGTCCGTTTGTCGGGCCGGCCGGGCGCTTGTTCAACATGGCGCTGGGCGAGATGGGTATCGACCGCGAGACGTTCTACGTCACCAATGCGGTCAAGCATTTTCGCTTCGAGCAACGTGGCAAGCGGCGTCTGCATCGCAACCCGGAACGGTCGCATGTGCAGGCCTGCAGTGGCTGGTTGCATGCCGAACGCGCGCAGCTGCGTCCGGCGCAGATCGTGTGCCTGGGCGCAACCGCGGCACAGGCGGTGTTGGGAAACGGCTTTCGCTTGATGCAGCAGCGCGGCCAGTGGCAGCGGCTGGACGACGGCACGCCGGTGCTGACCACCGTGCATCCCTCCTGGGTATTGCGGCAGCGCTCGGAGGCCGCGCGCGAGCAAGGCTACCGCGGGTTTGTCGACGATCTGCGCCAGTTGCTGGATGCACCGGTCGCTGTAGAGCGTTTGATGAGGACATAAAAAATACACGTGCAAATGCACGCGCACGGTGTCGGAGAACGAGACACCAAGTGGAACCACTGGCGAGCCAGTGGTTCCCTTACCGCCGCTTTGCGGTGTGGTGGCGCTGCCTGGCGCCTGTTTCCTGGCACGCGCGGATACAACGATGCAACAGTGTCTGCACCTAACTCCTGTGCAGCCGATGCGTCGGCGTTGTTGTGCAACGCCAGCGCAACCAACCACGTCAGGCCAGAGCGACCAACAGGCCTGTTGCAGGACGGTCAGGCAGGCGCGGTCGGTGGTCGACATCGGCAGGTACCACCCGTACCTGCCGGTTCCGAGCGCAGCGTCCGCGCCTACCTGAGTGCTTGCGACGATGCAGCTGTTCTGAACGTTGCTGGCGTGCGCAAATCGTCGTCGACCCATCGACGGAACCTGGCTGCGTTCCGTCGATGCAGGTCACACGCATGCGACTGCCTGCATCAGGCAGCAAGCTGCCGTTACGGCATCAACACCTTGTCGACCACGTGGATCACGCCATTGCTCTGTATGACATCGGCGATGGTGACGTTGGCAGTGTTGCCCTTGGCATCGGTGATGGTGACCTTCTTGCCGTTGAGCTTTGCGGTCAGGGCCTCGCCCTGCACGGTGGTCAGCGAGGCGCTGCCGCCGCCGGCCTTGATCTTGGCGACCAGCGACGCGGCGTCGACCTTGCCCGGTACCACGTGATAGGTCAGCACCTTGGTCAGCGTGGGCTTGGATTCGGGCTTGAGCAGCGTTTCCACCGTGCCGGCCGGCAGGGCGGCGAATGCGGCGTTGGTCGGGGCGAACACGGTGAACGGGCCCGGCCCCTTCAGCGTGTCGACCAGGCCGGCGGCCTTGACCGCGGCGACCAGGGTGGTGTGGTCCTTGGAGTTGACGGCGTTGTCGACGATGTCCTTGGTCACCAGCATCGGCGCACCGCCCACGGTCGGGTTCGACGCGGCGTAGGCGGGGGCCATGGCGCCGGTCAGGGCAATGGCAGTGGCAACGGCAAGCGACTGGAATGCGGTCTTCATGAGGCATCGATCCTTTGGGTTGGCGATCGCCTGGATGGCAACCGTAGCGTCAATACGCGCGTCCCAATCGGCCGGATGCATCACGTGGCTTTGACATTCATCACTACGTTTGGCCTGGTGATGGCCGCATCACCCTGCAGCGGACTGGCCGGTTTACAGCGCTGAACGATGGCGGATGCACTTCGCGTCGTTTGTGGCATCCAGCGCGATGCAGTGCAGGTCTCGAGGAAACGGCGAAGGTAACGCGCTGGGGCCTGCACAGGTTCCGGCTTGATTGCGTCGAATGCGCAATGGGCCTGCCTGGCCGCTACAGAGAACCTGCGGTAACAGCGCTGGCTAGCGTTGCGAAAGAGACCTGCGGTCATGCAGGCGCACGCCGGCAACTTGCGTTCATTGCTGCGTTTGCAGCATCTGCTCGTCGCGGAGACCTGGCACCGGCTTGCTGCGGCACGCACGCCCGGCAGCTTCATCGCGTATCTTTCCATCCGCCAGCGTATCCAACGCAGGCCGATCGAGCCGACGTTGCAACGGAGCATCCGCATCGCCAGCGTGTGCCGACATGCGACGCAGCGTGTCGGCGGCCGGCGCGCTACGGTGGTTTCATCACCGGGTGCAAACCGGTATGGTCCGGTAGGCGCGTTGTGGTGCATCGCACTATGCGATGCCGCACGTGCGGCCGTTTTTTTCATTTCGGGTTTTTATGCATTCGATCGATGTCGTCCTCGCCATGTTGCTGGCGGTCGCGGCCAGCGGTTATCTGATCCGCATCCTGCCGTTCTCGTTGCCCCTGCCGTTGGTCCAGATTGCGCTTGGCGCGGTGGTGTCGGGTGTGTTCGATGCCGGGCACGAGCTGGAACCGGAGTTGTTCTTCCTGTTGTTCCTGCCGCCGCTGCTGTTCCTGGATGGCTGGCGCATTCCCAAGCAAGGCCTGTTCCGCGACAAGGCGGCCATCCTCGAGCTGGCGCTGGGGCTGGTGGTGTTCACCGTGATCGGTGCGGGCCTGCTGATCCATTGGCTGATCCCGGCGATGCCGCTGGCGGTGGCCTTTGCGCTGGCGGCGATCATCTCGCCGACCGATCCGGTGGCGGTATCCTCGATCGCCTCCAAGGCGTCGATCCCCAAGCGGCTGATGCACATCCTGGAGGGCGAGTCGCTGCTCAATGACGCCTCCGGCCTGGTCTGCTTCCAGTTCGCAGTGGCGGCGGTGCTCACCGGCACCTTCTCCATCGCCAGCGCCTCGCTGACCTTTTTGTGGGTGGCGTTGGCCGGTCTCGCGTTGGGTGTAGCCACCACCTTCGGACTGAGCCGCATCCAGGCCTGGATCTGGCGGCATTTCGGCGAGGAGCCGGGTTCGGCGATCCTGGTCAACCTGCTCACCCCGTTCGCGGCCTATCTGCTGGCCGAAGCCTTCCATGCCTCGGGCATCCTGGCCGCGGTGGCCGCCGGCGTCACCATGAGCTACGTGGAAATGGCCGGCAACGCGCCGGGCAACATGCGCCTGCAGCGCTCGGCGGTGTGGGACACGGTGCAGTTCACCTTCAACGGCATCATCTTCGTGCTGCTGGGCGAACAGTTGCCGGGCATCCTGGACGGGGCGGTGCGCAGCGTGCAGGAGGCCGGGCACCTCAATCCGTGGTGGCTGGCGGTGTACGTGGCCACCATCAGCGCCAGCCTGATGGCGTTGCGCTTCGTGTGGGTGTTCCTGTCGCTGCGCTGGAACATCTTCAAGGCGCAGCGGCGTGGCGAAGCGCATGTCAGCCCGCCGTGGCGGATCGTGGTGGCGGTGTCGCTGGCCGGCGTGCGTGGTGCGATCACCCTGGCCGGCGTGCTCACGCTGCCGTTGATGCTGGAGGACGGCTCGCCATTTCCGGCCCGCCAGTTGGCGATCTTCCTGGCCGCCTCGGTGATCCTGGTGTCGCTGCTGGTGGCCAGTGTGGCCTTGCCGCGGCTGCTGCGCGGGCTGGAACTGCCCGAAGAGGAAGACGAGCAGCTCAAGGAGGACCTGGCGGTGAAGGCGGCCTCGCAGGCTGCGCTGGAAGCGGTGGAAAAACTACGCCAGCGGCTGGTGGACGGCAGCAAGCATGCCGAGCGCTACAACGCCGCCGCCAACCAGGTCAGCCAGCGCTATCAGCGCAAACTGGGTGCGGTGGACATGGCCGAGACCGATCCGGAAGAGGCCGGCGCCTACGAACAGGCGCTGCGCCAGTTCCGCCACGCCGCGCTGGTGGCCGAGCGCAACGAGCTGTTCAAGCTGGCCAGGCGCCGCGAGATTTCCGACGACCTGTCGCGCCGGCTGGTGCGCAATCTGGACCTGATCGAGTCGCGCAAGCGCGCCTGAGCGCGCTGATGCGCGCGGGATTCGGGAATCGGGAATCGTAAAAGCCGGGACAAATGACGACGGCTGTCGTAGGAGCGCACCTGGGCGCGATGGGGCTGTCCGGAGAACGCCTCTCGCGCCCAGGTGCGCTCCTACGGCGCAGCACGCGACGGGCGGCCGGTGGGTCTTGTCCGGTGTGCAGCAAACACCAGGCAAAACGTGGGTCGGGAGACACCATCCCATCTATCCCCCTCCCATCGTCACGGCGCACGGCCTACCCTGTGGCGCTTATCGTTCCCGTGCCAGACCCATGACTTCGATCGTTTCCATCCAGGGCTTGAGCAAGACCTACGCCGGCGGTTTTCAGGCGCTCAAACAGGTGGATCTTGATATCCAGCGCGGCGAGATCTTCGCGCTGCTCGGTCCCAACGGCGCCGGCAAGACCACGCTGATCAGCATCATCTGCGGGCTGATCAACCCCAGCACCGGCACCGTGCTGGCCGATGGCCACGACATCGTGCGCGACTACCGCGCCGCGCGTGCCAGCATCGGCCTGGTGCCGCAGGAGCTGGCCACCGACGCGTTCGAAACCGTGTGGGCCACCGTGCGTTTCAGTCGCGGCCTGTTCGGCAAGCCGGCCAATCCGGCGTATCTGGAAACGGTGCTGCGCGAGCTCTCGCTGTGGGACAAGCGCCACAACAAGATTTCCACGCTGTCCGGCGGCATGAAGCGGCGCGTGCTGATCGCCAAGGCGCTGGCGCACGAGCCGCGCATCCTGTTTCTGGACGAGCCCACTGCCGGTGTGGACGTGGAGCTGCGCCACGACATGTGGCAGATGGTGCGCAGGCTGCGCGAGCAGGGCACCACGGTGATCCTGACCACCCATTACATCGAGGAAGCCGAGGACATGGCCGACCGGGTCGGGGTGATCAATCGCGGCGAGCTGGTGCTGGTGGAAGACAAGCACACGCTGATGCGCAAGCTCGGCAAGAAGCAGCTCACGCTGAGCCTGCAGGCGCCGCTGCAGGCCATCCCGGCCGCGCTGGGCGATCTGCCGCTGGAACTGTCGGGCGACGGCAACAGCCTGACCTACACCTTCGACACCCAGGCCGAGCAGACCGGCATCGGCGCGTTGCTGCGCCGGCTCAACGAGCAGGGCATCGACTTCAAGGACCTGCATTCCAGCGAGAGTTCGCTGGAGGAGATCTTCGTCAACCTGGTGCATGGCGCCCGCAACGCGGAGGTGCGCGCATGAACCTGCATGCGATTGCGGCGATCTACCGCTTCGAGATGGCGCGCGCCTTCCGCACGCTGACCCAGTCGATCGCCTCGCCGGTGTTGTCGACCTCGCTGTATTTCGTGGTGTTCGGCGCGGCGATCGGCTCGCGCATGGGCGACATCGACGGCGTCAGCTACGGCGCCTTCATCATTCCCGGGCTGGTGATGCTGTCCCTGCTCAACGAGAGCATTTCCAACGCCTCGTTCGGCATCTACATGCCGCGCTGGGCCGGCACCATCTACGAGGTGCTGTCCGCGCCGGTGGCCTGGTGGGAGATCGTGATCGGGTATGTGGGTGCGGCGGCGACCAAGTCGGTGCTGCTGGGCTTGCTGATCCTGCTCACCGCGCGGCTGTTCGTGCCTTACGAGATCGCGCATCCGCTGTGGATGCTGGGCTTTCTGGTGCTCACCGCGCTGACCTTCAGCCTATTCGGCTTCATCATCGGCATCTGGGCCGACGGCTTCGAAAAACTGCAGGTGATTCCGCTGATGGTGGTGACACCGCTGACCTTCCTGGGCGGCAGTTTCTACTCGATCAACATGCTGCCGCCGTTGTGGCAGAAGGTCACCCTGTTCAACCCGGTGGTGTACCTGATCAGCGGGTTCCGCTGGAGTTTCTACGGCAAGGCCGATGTACACATCGCGGTGAGCACCGGCATGACCTTCCTGTTCCTGCTGGTGTGCCTGGGCGTGGTGGCGGCGATCTTCCGCAGCGGGTATCGGCTCAAGGCGTGAGTGGTGGATGCAGTGGTGTTGTCGGCCGCATCGTGATGGATGCCGTCGGGTGTCCAGGTAAAGCGCTGAGTGGGGCGAGTGCGCGGTGCCCTTACCGCTCGCGGGACACGCCGTAAACTCGGCCCTGGGGGTCCGGTAGCGGCATCCATGCCGTCCCCACGGTCTCGCAATCGGCGAGGGCACCACGCCAGACAGTGTGCCGGCTGCTTTATTGAAAGCTCTGCGCAACGAAACGACCACCTCCGATGGTCCTTGCCCTCTCACCGTCGCCAGCGCTAATGCAAGGACGTACTTGCAGCGTGCCCCGCGAGCGTGGGCGGGCCAGGGCTCTGCAGCCAGGGCGCAGGGCAGCCGGCCTGCAGTAGCCCGGCGTGACGTGGTGGTGTCAGCCGCTCTTATTCGGCGGCCGGCTTGGCGTCGCTCTTGGTGTCCAGGAAGTAGGCCACCACCTCACCCTTGATCTTCATCGTCATCGGGTTGCCGCGACGGTCGCGGGCCTTGCCGACCTGCACCTTGATCCAGCCTTCGCTGACCGAATACTCCTCCACGTTGTCGCGTTCGACACCGTTGAAGCGCACGCCGACGCCGCGGCCGAGCGCATCGGCATTGTGGAACGGGCTGCGTGCATCGATGGCCAGATGATCGGGAGGGGTATCGCTCATGGGAAAGGCGTCATGGCGGCCGGGATGGCCGTCTTCGGCCGCACAGGATACGGGCCCGCGCCGCGAAGATCAGCCCCGGCGCTGCCTGCGCACGCGCCGGGCGGTTTGCTTGCGCCCCGCCAGGCCTCACACTTCACGCCTGCACTCCTGGAACCAGACCGCCATGCCCGATAACAGCGCCGATTACGAAGACGACGAAGGCCTGCAGCCCGAGGGCGATGAAGACGATGTCGACGACCACCCGGCGCGGGTGTGGAATCTGCTGGTGCTGATCAATCCCGGCGACGAAGACACCGCCCTGGGCCAGTTCGATACCTGGCGCGAGGCGCAGGCCGACCTGGACGACGACGAGGGCGACGATGCCTGGTTGTGGGCCTTGAAGGATGCGATCGACTGGCGCTCGGGCTTTTTCGTGGACTGGAAGGACACCGACGCGTTCATTGCCGCCATCGACGAACTCAGCGCGCGCTGGAACCTGCGCATCGACTGGGGCGGCGACCTGGATGACGAGGAGTTTTCCAGCGATCTGAGTGTGCCCGACCTGATGGCGGTGGCCTTCGATCGTCTGCGCGAGCACGGCTACTCGCTGTGGAACTGGAACACCGGCGGCGACGCCTATGCCGGCTGGATCGCGCTCAGCCGCGACGACGACGCCATGCTGGCGCTGACCTCGCTGTTGGGGGTGGAAGTGCGGCTGGGGAATGAGGCGTTCTGAGTGGGGATTCGGGATTCGGGATTCGCAGGAACGCTGTGTGGGTGTGGTTGTGTCGAGCCGCGGTGGTGCGTGCTGCCGCAGCAGCACGCCAAGCGCGTGGTAGCCACTAGGATCTATTGTCCACGGCCCGGCGATCGCCACGTAGGGGCGTGCCCGCGCGCGACGGGCGTTACCGGGACAGCTCCTCGCGCTCAGGCGCGCTCCTACAATGGCGTGCCTTCATCATGGGTGCTGGACGTTGCAGGCCTCCAGGCCAGGACACATGAACGGCCCGGCGATCGCCACGTAGGAGCGTGCCTGCGCGCGACGGGCGTTACCGGGACAGCCGCTCGCGCGCAAGCGCGCTCCTACACAACCTGGGCGGCAGGACCGTTTCGGCTCCTGCGATTCCCCACGCCCGATTCCCGCGCGCTCACACGCCTGCTGCGTCCATTTGCTGGCGCATCTCCATGTAGGAGCGTGCTTGCGCGCGATGAGGCTTCACCGCCAACGTCCCATCGCGCGCAAGCGCGCTCCTACACAACCCGGGCGGCAGGACCGCTTCGGCTCCTGCGATTCCCCACGCCCGATTCCCGATTCCCGCGCGCTTGGGCGCGCTCCTACAAGGGGCCCCGCCTCAAGGCGCCGCGCCGCGCGCCTGTGCACGCGCGTTGGCGATCAAGGCCTTGAGCAAGGCGCGGTCGGTGTGACGGGAGATCGCTATGGCACCGAGCGCGATCGCTTCGGCGCGTAGCGTTGCGGACACATCGTAGTGCGCGCCGCTGAGTTTGTTCTGGAAGGCGCGGCGGGGAATGCCCAGCCGCGCCGCCATCGCATGCAGCTCGTCCAGCGTATCGCCGAGCAGGTGCGCCCAGCGCTGCTCGCGCCACGGATGCACCGCATCATCGACGTAGACGGCCATCGGCAGGCCCTTAGGCCTTCTTGCCCTTCTTCTTGCCGCCGTCAGTTGCGTCGTCGGCGTCGTCCTGCGACGCGTCGCCTGCGGTGTCGGCAGTAGCATCTTCGGCGGTGGCATCAGCGTCGGCATCGGTGTCCGCGTCGGCATCTGCCTGGGCATCGCCTGCCTCGGCGCCTGCGTCTTCGGCTTCGCCGTCGTCGTCGTCGCCTTCAGCGTCGCCGTTCTCGAACTCGGACACCAGCGCGGTCAGATATTCCTCGGCGGTCTTGCCGTCTTCGGCGGCCAGGTCGTCGATCATCTGCTGCAGCTGGGTGGAGTATTCCAGCGAGATGGTCTTGCCTTCCTTCTCCTGCAGATTGGCCAGATGCTTGAGCATGGCCAGCATCGGCACCGGGTTGTCGGCGCTGCCCATGGTCTGGCCGCCGATCGACAGCAGCCATTCGCTGCCGTTCTGCAAGCCGATCGCAGCGACCACGCGGCCGTCGGCATCCTGCAGCACGGCATGGTTGGCGATCTGCGGCGCCTGGCCCAGACGGACGATCGGGCGCTTGGGTTGGGACTTCTTGCGCTTGTCGCGCTTGGCCTTGGAATTGCGGGACACGGTGATCTCGACGCTGGGAATGGCCGACCATTCTAGGCGCTTGCGCGCGACCCGGCTTGCGCGCCGCCGCTGGGCCGGTGAACGCCAGCCGCGACGGGGGATGCCCCTGTCGGCGCTTCCGGCGTTCCGAAGGCCGCTGACACCGATATGTCGGACAGGCTGCAGCGGCTGGCACCGCGCGTCTGCCGGAGCGCCAACGCGCGATTGCTGGTCAGGATCGGCCTGCAGGACGACAAGCAGGACGACAAGCAGCCCGACAAGCAGCCCGACAAGCAGCCCGCAGGGCGACCAGATCCGAGATGCACATCAAGTTCGGGATGCACGTCGGATTCGACATGCACGATGCCGTCTGCCGTCTGCCGTCTGCCGTCTGCCGTAGCCCACAGCCCACAGCCCACAGCCGCCAACAACGCCAACAACGCCAAGAACGCCAACAACGCCAACAACGCCAACAACGCCAAGAACGCCAAGAACGCCAAGAACGCCAAGAACGCCAAGAACGCCAAGAACGCCAAGAACTGCCAGGCAAGGTCTTGCCAGGTGCGCTCAGCCGCCGTCAGCGCCGCTCGGGTGCTTGGCTGACGGCAGTGCGCGGTGCAGCCACGGCGGCTTCGGCAGCCTTGGCCAGTGCGGTGGCCGAGGCCACCTGGCTGCGCGTGGAGACGCGCGGTGCCGCCGGCGCGGTGTTGCTGGCTGGGGTCGCTGCAGCGGGCGGTGTGGCGCTGGCCGCTGCCGCAGACCCGCCCGCCGGCGCAACTGCGGTGGGTCCTGCCGCAGGCAGCGCGGCCGGTGTCCCCACCGCCGTGGCGGTGGTCGCCGCGGCACTCAGGTCCGGCACTTGGGTGTCGGCGTCGTGGGTGGGCTTGCCCAGCGCAATGCCCTGGCCGGCGCCGGCCAGCGCGGCCTGTTCGGCATCCTGGGTCATCACCACGATGCTGATGCGGCGGTTGATCGGGTTCTGCGGGTCGGCCTTGTCGAACAGCACCGACGAGGACAGCCCCACCACGCGGGTGACCTTGGCATCGTCCATGCCGCCGCCCACCAGCGCACGGCGCGCGGCATTGGCGCGGTCGGCGCTGAGTTCCCAGTTGGTGTAACCGGTATCGCTGCTGTAGGCGGTGGTGTCGGTGTGGCCGGTAATGCTGATGTGGTTGGGCACCTGGTTGATGAAACTGGACAGCTCGCGCAGGATCGCCACGGTGTACGGCTTGAGCTGGTCGCGGCCCATGTCGAACATCGGCCGGTTCTGCTTGTCCACGATCTGGATGCGCAGGCCGTCCGGGGTGAGGTCGAGCAGCAACTGGTCCTTGAACGGCTCCAGCGCCTGGCTCTTGTCGATGGCCTCCTTCAGGTCCTGCATCAGCGCTTCCAGGCGCTTCTTGTCCCTGGCGCGGCTGTCTTCGTTGGTATCGGCGGCGTTGTCGCGCTTGCGGCCCATCTCGTCCTTCTGCCCCTTGGCCATGTCGGCGGTGCCGCCGAGCTTGATCATCGAGGTGCTGGCGCCGCCGGGGCCGTTCATGCCCGGCGAGGGTGCCGGCGACTTGCCCGACAACGGGCTGGGATTGCGGAAGTATTCCGAGATCGCCGCGCGCTGCTCCTTGGTGGTGGCGGCCATCAGCCACAGCACCAGGAAGAACGCCATCATCGCGGTCACGAAGTCGGCAAACGCCACCTTCCAGGCGCCGCCATGATGGCCGCCGCCCTGCACCTTCTTGACCCGTCGGATGACGACGGTGGATTTGCCCTCGGCCATGACCGCGGTCCTACTTGATCGTCTTCAGGTGCGTTTCGAAATCCGCAAAGCTCGGACGCACGTTGGAGGGCAGCGTCTTGCGCGCGAATTCCAGCGCAATCTTCGGGTTGTAGCCACGCAGGCAGGCCAGCAGCGCGGTCTTGACCGCCTCGTACATGCGTCCGTCCTGCTCGGCGCGCGCTTCCATCGCCGCGGCCAGCGGCGCGACGAAACCATAGGCCAGCAGGATGCCCAGGAAGGTGCCGACCAGGGCGGCGCCGACGTGATGGCCGATCTCCTCGATCGGCCCGCCGATCGAGCCCATGGTGATCACGATGCCGAGCACGGCCGCCACGATGCCGAAGCCGGGCAGGCCGTCGGACACCTTGCTCAACGCATGCGAGGGCGCCAGCGCTTCATGGTGATGTTTTTCCAGCTCCAGCTCGAGCAGCGGCTCCAGCTCGTGCGGCTCGATGTTGCTGCCGATCATCAGGCGCAGGCAGTCGGTGATGAAGTCCAGCAGGTGGTGGTCGGCGACCACCTTGGGGTAGTTGCCGAAGATGGTGCTGTCCTGCGGTTTTTCGACGTGATCTTCCAGCGCCATGAAGCCGTCGCGGCGCGCCTTGTTGAGCAGCTCGTAGATCAGGCTCAGGGTGTCCTTGTAGTCATCGGACTTGTACTGCGGGCCCTTGAACACGCCCAGGATGCTGCTGAAGGTTTCCTTGACGATCTTGCCGGGCGTGCTGACCAGAAACGCACCGAACGCCGCGCCACCGATGATCATCAGCTCGTACGGCTGCCAGAGCGCGCCCAGCTTGCCATGCGACAACACATAGCCGCCGAGGACACTGACGATGACGACGATGAAGCCGATGATGATGAGCATGGCGCAGCCAAAAGCAAACAGGGTTGCTGTTGTTTCGGCTTGCGCGGCGGATTCTTGAAGCGCACGGCGTGAAGGTGTGTGGTGTAACTGAACGATCGCTTGGTGGATCGCATCTTCACGCAGCGGGTGGTGGCGCTGTCGTTGCTTGCGCCAGGTGCGCTCAGGTGGTTCCAGCCCTTGATGGAAGGACTTCACGGCGCGGCTGCCTACTGCAAGCAATCCCTGAAATGCTCGTCATGACGCAGCCTTGCTCAGGTGAATCGCGCAGGGTTGCAGTGGTGGTTCGACGCCTTCTCGGGGTCGCTGCATTGCGTCGTTGCAGTGGTGGTTCGACGCCTTCTCGGGGTCGCTGCATTGCGTCGGCGATTCGGCAGCGCCTGCCAGTGGGCGCAGGTGTTGCAGGCGGGCATCCGGCACGGAATCCCTCCGGGCCGGATGCATGTGTCGGCTCAGGCCGGTTGCGTCTCGGCGCCTTCGCGCTGCAAGGGGTTGGGCAGGGCCTGGCCGTTTTCGGTAAAGCCCAGCGAGACCGAGTTCAGGCAATGGCGTTCGCCGGTCGGCGGCGGGCCGTCGGGGAAGACGTGGCCCAGGTGGCTGTCGCAACGCGCGCAGACGATCTCGGTGCGGATCATGCCGTAGCTGGTGTCGCGGATTTCGCGCACATGGGCGGTGTCGTACGGGGCGAAGAAGCTCGGCCAGCCGGTGCCGGATTCGAACTTGGCGCTGGAACGGAACAACGGCAACCCGCACAGGCGGCAGGTGTAGACGCCGTCGAGCTTGTTGTCCAGGAACACCCCGCAGAACGGCGCTTCGGTGCCATGCTGCAGCAGCACGCGCTGTTCCTCGTCGCTGAGCCCGGCGATCAGGGCGTCGCGCTGGGCGGGGGAGGGAGGGGTCAGATCGAACTGGCTCATGGGGTTCTCGCATGCGCGCGCTGGCAGGGTGCCGCGCCTGCAGCCGTGATGTGGGCGCTGTCGGCGTGGTTCAAGCGTGCCGGGGGAGCAAGCCCCTCTCCCGCCGGGGCGCCACGGCACAGCTTGCGCGCCACTGGCGCGCGTGCCTTGGTGCGCCTGCGCCGCTGGCGCCGGCCGGGGCGCGGAGCGGGGGGTGGGGTGAGGGTATGGCGGCGAAGCCATTAGGCAGTAGTGATTGCCAGGCTTCACGCACCCTCATCCGGCGCTGCGCGCCACCTTCTCCCGATGGGAGCAGGACGTGCCTTTCGCACCGCACTCATCTCGCGAATGCGTTCAGGCCATAGCCGACCCGATGCATTGCCGCAGCACGCCGGCGCCCCCATCCAGTGAGTACTCCTCGATCAAGCACGGTGTCCGTCATGGCGATCTCTCCTTCGATGCGCGGCCTGCTGCTGTGCGGCCTGTTGGCTGCCGCCAGCGCTGCGGCGGCGCAATCGGCCACCAGCACACGCTCGTCCAATACCCTGCAGCCGATTACCAGCCCGACGCCCGCCCAGCCCACGCTGACCGCGCCGCGCGCAGTGCAGCCTGCGTCGGCCACGGCTCCGGTGCCATCGCAGCTCGGCCAACGCCCGTCCGCGCCCACCATCCCGACCCGTGGCCCGGCACAGACGCCGGTGGCCCCGGCCGGCAGCCAGGTTGCGCCGGCCAGCGCGCCGATGGTCTACGACCGCAATGGCCGCTTGCTGCAGGGCATGCAGCCGGCCGGCGCCAACCGCGTGCTGGATACCAAGACCGGGCGCTATTACGACGCGGTCCCGGCCGGCGACGGCATGCGCGTGGTGCGCTGACCCGCGCTGTTACCAATCCCGAATCCCGACTCCCGACTCCCGAATCTCAGCCATCGATCGGCAACGCCAGGGTCTCCTTGACCTCTTCCATCACGATGTAGCTCTTGGACTCGCGCACATGCGGCATGGTCAGCAAGGTGCTGCCGAGCAGCTTGCGATAGGAGGCCATCTCGCTGATGCGCGCCTTGAGCAGGTAGTCGAAATCGCCGGAGACCAGATGGCACTCCAGCACGTTGGGCAGCTTGAGCGCGGCGCGGCGGAATTCCTCGAAGATGTCGCCGGATTTGTAGGCCAGACTGATTTCCACGAACACCAGCAGGCTGGCCTTGAGATAGTGCGGGTCCAGCCGCGCGTAGTAGCCGGTGATGGCGCCATCGCGCTCCAGCCGGCGCACGCGCTCGGTGCAGGGCGTGGTCGACAGGCCCACCCGCTCGCCCAGTTCGGTAAAGGAAATCCGCCCCTCCTGCTGCAGGATGCGCAGGATCTTGCGGTCGATCTTGTCCAGCTCGCGGGTGCGCGTCGTCATCGGGTCTGCTTCCACAGGGTTTGCCAGGAGGACTCACTGCCAAGACGGGCTGATTCCAGAAATGGCACTGCCTGGCTCGCAATATACTGCGTCTAACTGTCCCCCTCGGCGCCTGGTTGTGGGGGAATACCCTTTCCAGGAGAACGACATGCGGGTGCTCATTCTCGGTAGCGGCGTCATCGGCACCACCACGGCCTGGTATCTGGCACAGGCCGGTTGCGAGGTCACCGTGGTCGACCGCCAGCCGGCGGCGGCGCTGGAAACCAGCTACGCCAACGCCGGCCAGCTGTCGTTCGGCTACACCTCGCCGTGGGCCGCGCCGGGTGTGCCCGGCAAGGCGGTGAAGTGGTTGTTCGAGCAGCATGCGCCGCTGTCGATCCGGCCCACCCGCGACCTGCGTCAGCTGGCCTGGCTCAGCCAGATGCTGCGCAACTGCACCGCCGAGCGCTATGCGGTGAACAAGGCGCGCATGGTGCGCATGTCCGACTACAGCCGCGATTGCCTGAACGCATTGCGTGCCAGCACCGGCATCGAGTTCGAAGGCCGCCAGCTCGGCACCACCCAGCTGTTCCGCACCCAGCAGCAGCTGGATGCCGCCGCGCAGGACATCGAGGTGCTGGCCCAGTACGGCGTGCCCTATGAGCTGCTGACCCCGGCGCAGATCGCGCAGTTCGAACCTGGCCTGGCCGGCGGTGGCGCGCAGATGGCCGGCGCCCTGCGCCTGCCCGAGGACCAGACCGGCGACTGCCGGCTGTTCACCCAGCGCCTGGCCGAACTGGCCGCACAGGCGGGGGTGGAATTCCGCTACGGGCAGCAGATCGAGCATCTGCAGCACGCAGGCGGGCGCGTCACCGGCGTGCAGATCGATGGGCGCCTCGAAACTGCCGACCGCTACGTGCTGGCGCTGGGCAGCTATTCGGCCGACCTGCTGCTCTCGCTCGGCCTGCACCTGCCGGTGTATCCGCTCAAGGGCTATTCGCTGACCATCCCGATCGTGGATGCCGCGCGCGCGCCGACCTCCACGGTGCTGGACGAGAGCTACAAGATCGCGCTGACCCGCTTCGACGCGCGTATCCGCGTCGGCGGCATGGCCGAGGTGGCCGGCTTCGACCTGTCGTTGAATCCGCGCCGCCGCGCCACCCTGGAGATGGTGGTCAACGACCTGTTCCCCGGTGCCGGCGATCTGGCGCAGGCCGAGTTCTGGACCGGCCTGCGCCCGGCCACGCCGGACGGCACGCCGGTGGTCGGTGCCACGCCGTATGCCAACCTGTTCCTCAACACCGGTCACGGCACCCTGGGCTGGACCATGGCCTGCGGCTCGGGCCGCTATCTGGCCGACCTGATGCAGGGCCGCACGCCCGACATCGATAGCGAAGGCCTGGACATCTTCCGTTACCTGTCGCCACGCAGCGCCCGCGCGCAGCAGGAGGCCGCGTAGTGCGTCCTGCGCAAGCGTCGATCGATCTTGAGGCGTTGCGCCATAACTACCGTCTGGCCAAGCGCCTGGGCGGCAGCAAGGCGCTGGCGGTGGTCAAGGCCGACGCCTACGGGCACGGCGCGGTGCGCTGCGCCCAGGCGCTGGAACCGGAGGCCGATGGCTTTGCGGTGGCCTGCATCGAAGAAGCGCTGGAACTGCGCCAGGCCGGCATCCGTGCGCCGATCCTGTTGCTGGAAGGGTTCTTCGAACACGACGAGCTGCGCCTGATCGCCGAACACGACCTGTGGACGGTGGCGGCCACGCCGCAACAGGTCCGCGCGCTGGCCGAGTTCCAAAGCCCGCGACCGTTGCGGGTGTGGCTGAAGCTGGACAGCGGCATGCATCGGCTGGGTCTGTCGCCGGAGGATTTCCGCGCTGCATGG
This sequence comes from Xanthomonas arboricola pv. guizotiae, assembly GCF_002940205.1. GTDB lineage: Bacteria > Pseudomonadota > Gammaproteobacteria > Xanthomonadales > Xanthomonadaceae > Xanthomonas > Xanthomonas arboricola_C. The sequence goes on along the minus strand of NZ_MDSK01000006.1, from coordinate 143,704 downwards.
CTGCGCCTGCGCGGGTTGCCGCAGATCGCCTCGCTGGTGCTGATGACCCACCTGGCACGTGCCGACGAACTGGAGTGCAGCCGCACCGACGAACAGGCGGTGGCCTTCGCGCTGACCGCCGGCGGCATGCGCGCGGAAACCAGCCTGCGCAATTCGCCCGGCCTGCTCGGCTGGCCGGCACTGCGTAACGACTGGTCGCGCCCGGGGCTGATGTTGTACGGCGCCAACCCGTTCCCGCAGGACACCGAGAACACCGCGCAACTGCGCCCGGTGATGACGCTGCGCTCGCGCATCATCTCCGTGCGCGAGCTGCCGGCCGGCGAACCGGTGGGCTACGGCGCCCGTTTCGTTGCCGAACGGCCGACGCGTGTCGGCGTGGTGGCGATGGGCTATGCCGACGGCTACCCGCAGTTCGCGCCCAACGGCACCCCGGTGCTGGTGGACGGCCAGGTCTGCCCGTCGATCGGGCGCGTGTCGATGGACATGCTCACCGTAGACCTCACCGACCACCCGCAGGCCGACATCGGTGCCAGCGTGCAGCTATGGGGCGATGCGCCGCGGGTCTCCCCGTTGGCGGCGCAGTGCAATGTCAGTGCGTATCAATTGTTGTGCGGACTCAAACGCGTGCCGCGGACCTATGTGGGCGAGGGAGTCACGCGGTGATGTGTCCCTTCTCCCATCGGGAGAAGGTGCCCCGAAGGGGCGGATGAGGGGACGTGCGAAGCCACATGCACCTGGAGCAACACGTGGGCTTCGCTCCGTACCCTCACCCCAACCCCCGCTCCGCACCCCAGCCTGCGCCAGCGGCGCAGGCGCACCAGGGCAGGCGCGCCAGTGGCGCGCAGGCCGTGCCGTGGCGCCCCGGCGGGAGAGGGCTTGAAGCGGCAGCTCACAACGCGGCGGTACTCCGGTCGCCGCGGAATTGCTTGCGCACCCAGTCGTCGATCATCGCCTTTTCGAAGCGCAGCGGGTCGCTGTCGGTCAGGCGCGGGCCGCTCATCAGAAACGCCGAATCCACCAGCTTGCGTTCGCCCTGGTCGATCACCTGGCCATCGGCACCGGTCAGCGTGTAGGTGAAGCTCAGGCGCGGCGGGTAGATGTCCTTGACGATGCGCACGTCCTGCAGGCGCGGCCCGTGCCAGGGCTCGTACTGGCCAGCGCGGCGGATGTCGGTGATGGTCACGCTCAGGCGCTGGCCGTCGGGCAGCTTGCGCGCGGCGCTCTGCTGCAAATAGGTCGCCAACTGGGTCACCCAGTCGCCGCGCTGCGCTTCCCAGCGGTTGCCGCTGAAGCGCACTTCGGAAAACTGCGCCGGGTCGGTCCAGCGCACATCGACCTTGCCGTCGCCGGTCAGCGCACGCGGCGCCTGCGGGTCGGTGACGTTGCGTACACGTGCCTGCGCGCCGGTTGCCGCGAGCAGTCCTGCCAGCAACAGGCTGGCGCCGCAAAGGCTGGAACGTTTCATGGAAAGTCTCCAAGCGGAAGGTACGTGCACGTACCGGACGTAGCTGCAGTGTGGGGGCGCGTCTGCCCGCCGGCAACGCTTGCCGCGCAAGGGCTTGCCGGCCATTGCCACACGGTTAATCCGCAGCGGTGGCGCCATGACGGCGGGTTCACCGCGCCTGCGCCTGCGCCTGCGCTTCACGGCGCAGCCGGGAAGATCGCCAGCATGGACACCCACTCCTTCCGCACAAAGTCAGCCTCTTCGGCGCCGGCACACCTGCCGTCGGACGTGCGCCTGCAGTTCATCGACTGGGCGAAGCAGCACGGTCATAACCCTGCCACCGGGGCCGCCGCCTTCGTCGCCCTGCAAAGCGACGTGGACCTTGATCTGGCCACGCGCACGCTGCGCCTGGAGCCGGGAGCCTCGCCACGCGATGCCTTGCGCGAGCATCTGGCCGCGTTGGCGCGCCAGGGCGATGTGGCGGTGCAGTTCCCGCCGGTCTACGCCTACACCGCCGCCAACGGGCTGGAGTACCGCTACTCGCTGATGCTGGTGATTGCCGAGGATTGCGTGGAATGGACCGGGCGGGTCTGGCAGGACCTGGATTACCAGGGAATGCTCACCGGCCGCGGCCAGGGTCCGCGCGCCAATTACACCCAACTGGCGCGGATGGCGCTGGAACACGAGCTTGATCAGGAGCGCCCCCGTTATGTCCAGGCATGAACTCGAATTGCAGTTGCCGCTGGGCTCGCAGGTCGCCAGCGGGGAGGATGGCTTCAGCGAGCGCTGCCGCAGCGAATGCGCCAAGCTGGGCCTGTCGCGGGTACGGCTGCTGTTGCTGGACGCCGAGTACGCGCGTTCCACTGCCTGGCGCGAAGAAGCGCAGCGTTGGATGGACGAGCAATTACGTCGCGAAGGCGAGTGGCTGTTTCGCGGCGTGATTGCCGGGATTTTGATTCTGGCGGCCTGCATCGCGTTGTGCGCGGCGCTGCTGTGGTGACCGCCGAGAGCCGGTAGCATGGGGTGAACCGGACCGGCCGGCCGTGCACCCGCTGACGACACCGGGCGTGGTTTCATCTGCTCGTCATCCGCTCTGGCACCATCCCTGGATTCCGATTTGAGCACCTCGACCACCAGCCCCGATCTGGCCACCGGCCACCCGGCAGCCCTCGCCGAGCCCTTCCTCGACCCGGGGATGTATCACGAGATTTTCCATAATCTTGACGCGGGGTTTTGCGTTATCGACATGGTGTTCGATGGCGACCGGGCCGTCGATTATGTGATCCGCATGACCAATGGCGCGTTCGAGCGCTACACCGGCCTGTCCAATGTCCTGAACGCCTCCATCCGCGGCATGCTGGTCGATCACGAACAGGAATGGTTCGACCGCTACGGCCATGTCGCCCGCACCGGCAACCGCATCCATTTCGAAATGCAGGCCAAGGCACTGCGCCGTTGGTATTCGGTGGATGCGTTCCGGGTCGGGCAGCCGGAGCAGGCGCGGGTGGCGGTGTTGTTCATGGACATCACCGAACGCAAGCGGGTGGAGCGCGAGCTGGCCGAGAGCGAGGCGCGGTTCAGCGCCCTGGCCGACGGCCTGCCGATGCCGGTGTGGGTGCTGGACGCGCAAGGCGTGGTGCGCTTCGTCAACAGCGCCTATGGCGAATTTTTCGGCATCGACATCTCCAGCGGCACGGTGTCGGCCTGGAGCGAGTTGCTGCATCCGGACGACCTGTCGATCTTCCAGTTCGAACTGGCCACCGCATTGGAAGAACAGCGCGGCCTGCACGCACTGGTGCGCGCGCGTCGCCACGACGGGCAGTGGCGCTGGATCGAAATGACCGCCACGCCGCGCTACTCGGCCGACGGGCGTTTCATCGGCCTGGCCGGCAGCAGCCCGGACGTGACCGAACAGCGCGAGATCGAACTGGCGCGCGAGCAGCTGCTCGAATCCGAGCGCAGCGCACGCAACGAAGCCGAGAGCATGGCGCGGCTGAAGGACGAGTTCCTGGCCACCTTGTCGCACGAGTTGCGCACGCCGCTGACCACCATTCTGGGCTGGAGCGAACTGTTGCTGCAGCGGGTCGAGGAAGGTCATCCCAACTACAAGGGCCTGTCGGTGATCGCCAGCAGCGCCCGTGCGCAGAAACGCCTGATCTCGGACATGCTCGATCTCAGCAGCATGTTGCTGGGCAAGGTGCAGCTGGAGGTCGAGTCGCTGGATCTGGCCGAACAGGTACGCGAGGCCCTGAACACCCAGGAACTGGCTGCCGAAGGCAAGGACCAGGTGCTGCAGGTGCATGCCCCGTCCACGCCGTGTCTGGTGCTCGGCGATGCAACGCGGCTGCAGCAGGTACTGTGGAACCTGCTGTCCAACGCGATCAAGTTCACCCCGGCGCATGGCCGCATCGATGTCAGCATCGAGCGCGACGACGGCCACCTGCTGGTCGCGATACGCGATTCCGGCGACGGCATCGCTGCGGAGTTCCTGCCGCATCTGTTCGGCCGCTTCCGCCAGGCCGACGGCACCACCACGCGCCAGCATGGCGGGCTGGGCCTGGGCCTGGCGATCGTGCAGCAACTGGTGGAGATGCATGGCGGCCAGGTCAGCGCCACCAGCGGCGGCCGCGGCAAGGGCGCCACCTTCACCGTGCGCCTGCCCGAGCATGTTCCCGATCAGGCCAGGCGTCCGCGGCGCGAGTTGCGCCGGCGGCTGATGTCCGAGCAGATCATCGAGGCGCGCGCGCTCAATGGCTTGCGCCTGCTGGCGGTGGAAGACCAGCCGGACATGCTCGATTACCTGCGCCGCCTGCTGGAGGAGCAGGGCGCCGAAGTAGTCACCGCCGGCAGCGCCACCGATGCGCTGGCATTGATCGACCATCGCGGCCATGCGCGCTTCGACCTGATGTTGACCGACATCGGCATGCCGGGCATGGACGGCTACGGGCTGATCCGCACCGTGCGCGAGAACCTGGGGCTGGATGCGGCAGCCCTGCCTGCAGTCGCGGTGACCGCACTGGCACGCGACGACGACCGCAAGCGCGCGCTGGATTCCGGTTTCCAGGAACATCTGGCCAAGCCCTACAGCGTCGCCCAACTGGTCACTGCGGTGCGCGCCGCGCGCGAATCGGTGGAGTGAGACGGCAGGCGGCGCCGATGGCGCGCCACTGCGTCGTCAGATCCGTAGTTCAGGTGAAAAGGCTGTTTGCTGCCTCTTTCACGGCGGATGGCCTAGCGTGGTGCACTCCCTCGATGGAGATGACGCCATGTCCAGATACGCCCCGCATGTCTATTCGGAACAGGTGCAGATCGCCACGCTCGAACACTGGGTGTCGCTGCTCGGTGGGCAGGAGCGCGTGCGCGTCGAGCTCGATGATGGCAGCACGATCAGCGGCACCGTCGCTGTGCGCCCGAGCATCCAGACCTACCTGGACGACCAGCAGCGCGAAGGTCTCAACGGCCAGTTGCGCATCGACCAACTGGATGCCGCGCAGGAGCCGCACTGGATCTGGATGGACCGCATCGTGGCAGTGCACCCCTTGCCGCTGGGCAGCGATCCGCAAGCCGCTCCCTGAGCCACGCATTGACGATGTGTTTACTTCTCGTCGTGGCGTTGACGGCATGATGGCCGATTGTCGTAACTGTTCAGGATCGATCGCGCCATGAATGCTCCCGCGTTGAAGCTCGCCCGCTGGCCGCTGTCGTTAATGACCGTCGCCATCCTCGCCGCCTGCGGCGATACCGCCACGCTTGCCATCGAACAAGGGACCGGGCCGAACCCGCAATTGCCCGAGCCGGTCAAACGCCTGATCCCCACCGTCAAGGTGGCGCCGGTCAAGCGCTGGACCGAGAACGCCAAGCCGATCGCTGCCGACGACCTGCAGGTTGCCGCGTTTGCGCGCGACCTGGACCACCCGCGCTGGGTCTACGTGCTGCCGAACGGCGACGTGCTGGTGGCCGAGACCGCCGAGCCGCCCAAGCCGGAAGACGCCGAAGGTGGCGGCATCCGCAAGAAGGTGCAGGGCGCGATGATGAGCAAGGCCGGCGCCGTGGTGCCCAGTGCCAACCGCATCACCTTGTTGCGCGATGCCGATGGCGACGGCGTGGCCGAAGTGCGCACCCAGTTCATCAGCGGCCTGTTTTCCCCGTTCGGCATGGCGCTGATCGGCGATCGTTTCTACGTGGCCAATGCCGATGCGCTGGTGAGCTTTCCGTACAAGCCCGGCGAGACGCATATCACCGCCAAGCCGACCTTCGTGGCCAATCTGCCTGGCGGCCTGAATCACCATTGGACCAAGTCGCTGCTGGCCAGTGCCGACGGCAGCAAGCTGTATGTCGGCGTCGGCTCCAACAGCAACGTGGCCGAAAACGGCATGGAGGCCGAACTCAACCGCGCCGCGATCCTGGAGATCGACCCGGCCACCGGCAGCAGCCGCGTCTTCGCCAGCGGCCTGCGCAATCCGGTCGGCACCGCCTGGGAGCCGCAGAGCAAGTCGCTGTGGGTGGTGGTCAACGAGCGCGACGAGATCGGCAGCGATCTGGTGCCCGACTACCTGACCTCGGTGCGCGACGGCGGCTTTTATGGCTGGCCCTACAGCTATTACGGCCAGCATGTGGACGAGCGGGTCACACCGCAGAACCCCGAGCTGGTGGCCAAGGCGATCAAACCCGATTACGCGCTGGGTCCGCATACCGCTTCGCTGGGCCTGAGCTTTGCCAGCGGAAGCCTGCTGCCGGAGCGCTTCCGCCAGGGCGCCTTCATCGGCCAGCACGGCTCGTGGAATCGCGACCCGCCCAGCGGCTACAAGGTGCTGTTCGTGCCGTTCGTCGATGGCAAGCCCAGCGGCACGCCGATCACCATGCTGGACGGTTTCCTGGATGCCGAAGGCAGTGCGCAGGGGCGCCCGGTGGGCGTGAGCCCGGACAATACCGGCGCACTGCTGGTGGCCGACGATGTCGGCAATGTGATCTGGCGGGTGACACCCAGGGCGCGCTGATCCAGGCGACGCGCTGGCCCAGGCGTTCAAACGAAAAAACCGGGTCCAGGCACGGTCTTTTGCGCATGCCGCAGTCATGCGCGGGGTTACGCCACGGCGCGCACGCTCAGCGCGGCGGCTCCGGCGAGGCACTGAAGCGCCGCGCATAACCACGTTCTTCGGTGATCCGGCTGATGTCGTCATCGGCCATTTCCGGGGCGCCATACACCGCATATGCGACGCTGCCATCGTCGCGCTCGCCGACCTGGTGCAGGCGATAACGCGGCCGGCCGGCACCGGTGTTTTCGGGGTAGTGCATCGGTGGCGGGGTGTCATCCAGATCCATCTCGCTGTTGTCGACCACTCCACCTACGAACAGGGCTCGCATCGCGTCTCTCCGGTATTGGTGTGATTCCAGCCTAGGCGGGCGGATGTTGCGTGCGCATCAATACAGCGTATAGACATTGGAAGGCGGCGCCGTCTGCAGGTCACCCGATCGAACGCCCGCCCAAGCCGGCGCCAGGGCGGGCGGCAGGCAGCGCTCCCTTACAATGGCGGCCTGTTCCCGACCCGACGATCCGATGGCTGGCCCGCACGATGCCCCGCTTCAAGCTTTGTTTCTGCCCTTCGCCCAGGGCGTGCTGCCATGGCCCAGCGGCCCGGTGCTGTTCCTGCGCGCGCGCGACGGGTTCCCGCTGCGCGAGCATGCGGCTGCCGATGCGCTGACCTGCGAGCAGAGCTTTCGTCCCTTCGCCGAGGCGCTGGAGCGCAATGGCTGGAACGTGCGCGAAGAGAGCGAGATCGAGGCCGACAGCACCCGTTATGCCCTGGTGCTGGTGTTGCCGCCGCGGCAACGCGAGGAAGCGCGTGCCCTGTTCGCGCGCGCGGTGGCGCTGGCCGCACCGGGCGGCCGCGTGGTGGCCTGCCAGTCCAACAACGAGGGCGCGCGCTCGGGCGAGGCGGATCTGCGTCAGCTCACCGGCCTGGCCGGCAGCCTGACCAAGCACCATTGCCGCACCTACTGGAGCGCGCCGCTGCCTGCCGACACCGATGCGGCGCTGCAGGCGCGCTGGGCCGCGCTGGATGCGCCGCGCCCCATTCTGGACGGGCGCTTCGTCAGTCGCCCCGGTGTGTTTGCCTGGGACCGCATCGATCCTGCCTCGGCGCTGCTGGTCGAGCATCTGCCGAGCACCCTGGCCGGACACGGCGCCGATCTGGGCGCGGGCTTCGGCTATCTGTCGGCCGAGGTGCTGGCGCGTTGCCCCAAGGTCACCGGGCTGGATCTGTACGAGGCCGAGGCGCGCGCGCTGACCCTGGCGCGGCGCAACCTGCAGGGCATCGCGCATCCGGCGCAGCTGCAGTACCACTGGCGCGACGTCACCGCCGGGCTGGGGGCGCAGTACGATTTCATCGTCAGCAACCCGCCGTTCCACACGCCTTCGCGCGCCGATCGCCCGGATATCGGCCAGCGCTTCATCGCCGTGGCCGCGCAGGCCCTGCGCCCGGGTGGGCAGCTGCTGCTGGTCGCCAACCGGCATCTGCCCTACGAGTACGTGCTCAACGAAAGCTTCGGGCAGGTGCGCGTGGCCGCCGAACGCGACGGTTTCAAGCTGATTTCCGCCATCCGCGGCCGCGGAGCGCGCGCATGAAGCTGGTCAAGCACATCGCCAACCTCGGCTACGGCAGCCGCAAGCAGGTGACCCAGCTGTTTCGCCAGGGCGCGGTCACCGACGCCGCCGGCGAGGTGCTGTATGCCGACGACCAGGTGGAGCACGATGCGATCCGCATCGATGGCGAACCGCTGGATCCGCCAGCGGGTTTGAGCCTGTTGCTGCACAAGCCGAGCGGCTACACCTGCTCGACCAAGGACATCGGCCGGCTGATCTACGACCTGCTGCCGCCGCGCTTCCGTGCGCGCGCACCGGTGCTGGCGCCGGTGGGGCGGCTGGATCGGGAGACCAGCGGCATGTTGCTGATGACCGACGACGGCGCGCTGCTGCACCGGATCATTTCGCCCAAGTCGGCGCTGGACAAGGTCTACGACGTCACCCTGGCCGACGACCTGCGCGGCGACGAGGCGGCGCTGTTTGCCAGCGGCACGCTGTTGCTGGACGGCGAAACCAAGCCGCTGCTGCCGGCCGAACTGCAAGTGCTCGGCCCACGCGAGGCACGCCTGACCCTGCACGAAGGCCGCTACCACCAGGTGCGGCGCATGTTCGCCGCCGCCGGCAATCACGTGGTGGCCTTGCACCGCAGCCGCATCGGTGGCTTGGCGCTGGACGGTCTGCCGTCCGGGCAATGGCGCGCGCTGGAGGCCGGAGATCTTGCGGTGTTGTTCGGCCGCAGCGAGCAGGCCTGAGCCGCGCCGCTAGTGCTTGCGCCTGCGGCGCTCCCGGCCTGCGCGGTCTACTGCAGGCCGCCTGCGCGGCAATGCCTCAGACGTACTGCATCTTGCGCGACATGCCGCCATCGACGATGAAGTCCTGTCCGGTCACAAAGCCGGACAGCTGCGGCGACAGCAGATAGACCGCCAGCTGCGCGATGTCTTCCGGCGTACCGACCCGTCCGGCCGGATGCTGGGCATGGTCGCGCCGCGACAGCTTGGGTGTGCGCCGGCGCGCCGGTGCGCGCCAGGCGTCGGTGCTGATCCAGCCCGGGCTGATGCTGTTGACGCGCACCTGCGGGCCTTCGCTCAGCGCCAGGGCGTGGGTGAAGGCCACCAGCCCGCCCTTGGCGGCGGCATAGGCTTCGCTATGCGGCTCGGATTGCCAGGCGCGGGTGGAGGCGATGTTGACGATCGCACCGCCGCCCTGGGCCTGCGCCAATGCGGGCAAGGCCTGCCTGCTGCACAGGAAGGCGCCATGCAGGCTGGCCAGCCTGCGATTCCACTCGTCCCAGTCCAGTTGCGGCAATGGCGGCACATGCGGATCGGCCACGCCGGCGTTGTTGACCAGGCCATCGAGTCGCCCGAAGCGGGTGAGCGCGGTGGCGATCAGGCGCGCCGCCTGCGCCGGGCGCGCGGCATCGCACCGCGCGAAGGCACTACGTCGCGGCAATGCCCACTCCTGCAGGCAGGCCTTGCCGGCATCGGCATCCAGGTCGCCGATCACCACGCTGCCACCGGCGCCCAGCACCGCCTGCGCGATGCCACGGCCGATGCCCTGGGCGCCGCCGGTGATCACCACCACGCGGTCCTGCAATGGGGAGGGATTCCATGCGGAGACGGCGGGGGTCAGGGGCATCGGGCGCACCAGGGCAGTGAGGTCGCGCGCACTGTAGCGCGGGCGCCGTGGTGGCCGTAGCAACGCGATCGCCGCGCGCGACGTATGTATGCCGGTGCTTTGTCGCACCGTTATCGCGTCATGCCGCGCCGCTGTGCGCCGGCATCGCTACGCGTTTCAGGCACGCGCTGCCGCATGCGATGCGGCGGTCAGTGCTGCGATGCGCTCAACAACCGTTCCCAGCCGTCCTGGCCCAGGCGTTCCAGCGTCTGGATGTTGCGTTCGACGATCACGTCCGGGTCCGGAAACGCGGCCACCGCACGCTCCACGCTGTCTTCGCGCAGCAGGTGCAGGGTGGGGTAGGGCGAGCGGTTGGTGAAGTTGGCCACGTCATCCACCGCCGCGCCTGCGAACTGATAGTCCGGATGGAAGCTGGCCACCTGCAACACGCCGCCCAGGTCCAGCGCTTCCACCGCCGCATCGGCGTTGTCGAGGAAGTCGTTGTAGTCCAGGAAATCGCTGAGCACGTCCGGATGCACGATCAAGGTGGTGTCGATCTGCTCGGCCGGCGTGTCGCGCAGCAACACCAGTTCCTCGGCCAGTTGCTCGAGCAGCGCTTCGGGCGTGCTGGCATCGCTGAGCACCAGCCGCACCTGCTCCTTGACGTAGACCGCCTTGGCGAACGGGCACAGATTCAGGCCGATCACCGCGCGCTCGATCCACTGGCGGGTGGCGGTCAACGGGTCGAGCGTGGCAGGCGTGGTCGTCATCGTGGCGGCGGCGTGATGGTGGGCCAGTGTATGCGATCGCTGCCGGCGCGGCCGCCTGTGCCGGTGCAGCGGAGCACAAAGCCGGCGTGACCTGAAGCGGTTGGCGGACTGCAGGAAAAACTCCAGCAGTGGCTGCCCTGACGCGGCCTAGGTGTCATCCGCGTGCGTATTTGCACCGACATGCGCACGCAAAAACGCAATCGATGCCTGTGCAACCGCATCGGCGCGCGGGGTCTTGTGCGGCGAGCCGATCGCATGCGCGCCGGTGTCGAAGGCCATCGCGCAGGTGTGCTCCGGCGCGGTGCCGAGCGCAGCGAACATCGCCAGCATCGCCGGCACCGAGGCGGTTGGATCCTCCTCGCCGTTGGCAGCGCGGTAATAGCCCAGAAATACCGGGCATTGCACGCGTGGCCACGGTGGATCGGCGGCAACCGTCTCGAACAGGCTGCGCAGCGCGCGGAACCCATCCGGGTGGATGGTGCTGGACCAGAACGCCAGCGACGCGGCGGTGCGCGGGCGTGGGTCGGTCACTGGCGTTTGCGCGGCGCAGACCTGATCCAGCAGCGCCGGGTCGGCCGGCCGGATGCCCGGTGACCAGGCGATCACCGCAGCCACCGCGTCGGGGCGCTGCGCCGCAAGCCACAAGCCCAGCGTGGCGCCCATGGACGAGCCGACGATCGCCACGCGCGCGCCCATGTGCTGCGCCTGCGCCAGCGCATCCAGGGCCGAGGCCTGCAACGCCGTCGGCGTCAGCCCCTGCATCGCATCGGCGGAACTGCGGCCATGCCCGGGCCAACGGTGCACGTACAGGTTGGCAGCCAGCGCATCGGCGATCTGCTCGGGCAGTTCGCCGGCTTCTCCCGGGCTGGCGGTGAACCCATGCAGGTACAGCAGCGCCAGCGGCGTGCGCGTCTGCGCGGCGGTATGCCAGTGCCGGCGTGCCGCGTTGCCCGGTTTCAGGTCAGCCGGTTGCATGGGTGGCATGCGCGGCGAGCAGGGCCAGCAATTGGTGCGCGTTGATCGGTTTGGACAGATAGCCGGCCACGCCGGCAGCGGTGGCCTCGCGCATCGAATCGGTGCGGGTGTCGGCGCTCAGCACGATGATCGGCGGCAGCGCGGCGATCGCCGCGCGCGCCTCCCCCAGCGCGTCCCAGCCCGAGGTGCCGGGCATGTGCAGGTCGAGGAACACCAGGTCCGGCGCCGCCTCGCGGATGCGCTGCACCGCGTTGCTGCCATCGCTGTAAAAACTCACCCGATGCCCGGCGCGGGTGAGCAGATTGCCGATCACCAGCCGATTGGTGTCCATGTCCTCGAACACCAGGCAGTGCAGCGGCGGCACCGTCTCGGCATGCCGTTGCAGGGCCTCGCGCAGCGCCGGCGGGCGGCAGCCTTGCGCGGCGGCGGCGGCCAGTGCGAAGCTCCAGCGAAACACGCTGCCGCCGCCGGGGTTGTCGCGCACGCTCAGGCTGCCGCCCATCGCCTCGGACACCGACAGCGCAATGAACAGGCCCAGCCCGACCCCGCCCTCGGCACGGCTGAAACCGGTGCTGAGCTGGGTGAAGGGCGCGAAGATAGAGGCCTTGTGGGCGTCGGGGATGCCGATGCCGGTATCGGTCACGGTCACCGCGATCGCCCAGCGCTGCTGCACCTGCGTGGCGGCGATCAGCACGTCGACCGATCCACCGGCCGGGGTGAACTTGATCGCATTGATGACCAGGTTGGTGATGACCTGTTCGATACGCCCCTCGTCGCCGATGAGGTCAGGCGTCTGCGCCGCATCGCTGCGCAGCGTCAGCGCCACGCCCTTGGTCGAGGCTGCACTCGCGCACACCGCTTTGACCGTGGCCAGCACGTCGAACAGGCTCAGCGGCTTGCTGTGCAGCTGCAGCCGGCCACCGTCGATGCTGGCCACGTCGATCACTTCGTTCACGCGCTGCCGCAGCGCGATCGCATTGACCGTCATCGCCTGCATCAATTCGCGTTGTTGCGCCGACAAGGTGTCGCTGTCGATCAGCTGCGCGCAGTTGATGACCGCGTTCAACGGCGTGCGCAGTTCGTGGTTCATGGTGCTGATGAAGCGGCTCTGCGCATCGCGCGAGGCCAGCGCCTGCAGGGCGATCTCCTGCATCGCGCTGACGATGCGCGCCACCAGCAGCGGCAGCACCACGCTCAGCGCCACCGCATACACGAAGTAGGCCGGCCGCGACAGCCAGTAGCCGGCCGGCGCGGTCAGCAGCATCAGCACGAAGGTACTGAGCAGCACCGGCAGCGTCGCCTTCTGCCCATAGCGCGCCACCGCGGCGATGGTGATGAAGGGCAGGAAGGCGTTCAGCGACATCAGCAGGATGAAGGCCAGATAGGTCTGGATGCCGATGAACAGCAGGTTCATCGCGAACCCGATCGCATCCAGCCACTCGCCCGGCGGGATGATCCTGCGTCGCACCAGCACCATCCAGACCACCGCCACCACCCACAGCGTCGCCGCGGTGGGGAAGACCGCCTGCGCATCCCTGACCAGCACCGGCTGCGGCCCGTACAGCCAGCCGAAGCACCACAGCGCCACGATGGTCTGCACGATCACCCGGCCGACGCAGGCGCGATATTCCAGGAACGATTCGAACAGCCGCACCAGCCTGTCGTTGCGCAGCTGCCGGGCGGCCAGAATCAGGCCGGGCGCCGCGCGGTTGGATCCACTACGCATGGGGGCCGGTGTCGTCGTTGGGGAGGGTGCGCCGGTAATTCTCGACCAACAGGCCGGCCGCGGTCGCAATCGCGGTGTAGCGCTGCGCAAGCGCGGACCCGGGCTCGCCGCCGTCGACATCGCAGCGTAACTGGTCGCAGGCGTTCATCAGTGGGGCAGAGCCGGTCAGCGAGAGCGTGTTCTTGAGCGCATGGATCTGCTCCAGTGCCTGCGCCTGGGTGGTGCCGGCCTGGCCGAGCGTGCAGCCGGCGATGGCGCGCTGCACTTCTGCCGCAAACGCATCAGCAAACGCGGCAGCCGCCAGCGGGTCCAGCCCGGCCAGCGTGTGCAGCGTCGAGCCGGCCTCGATGCGTGGCTGTGCGTGCGTCATGGCGCAGGCCGTCCCGGTAGCGGGCGGCGCCTGCGGCACTGTGGCCGGGCGCGCGCGTTGCAACAGGCTGGAGAGCAGGCCACGCATGCCTGCATCAGATCCGTAACGCGCCGGCGCGCGCGTGGCCGATGCCCGGGTAACGGGCGGCAGGCATGCCGCGCTGCGCGGCGTGCCTGCATAGCGCGGCACGACAAGGCGCCGTGTCAGCCACCACGCGTGCTCAGTCGCGGAAGTTGTCGAACTGCAGCGGCAGCTCGAAGTCGGCCTTCTTCAGCAGCGCCATCGCGTCCTGCAGATCGTCGCGCTTCTTGCCGCTCACGCGCAGCTTGTCGCCATTGATCTGCGCCTCGACCTTGAGCTTGGCTTCCTTCAGCTTGGCCACCAGCTGCTTGGCCTGCTTCTGCTCGATGCCCTGCTTGACGGTGACCGTCTGGCGCGCACCGGCCAGGTTGGTTTCCATGTCGCCGAACTCCAGGCAACGCACGTCGATGCCGCGCGCCAGCAGGCGCGCGCGCAGGATGTCGGTCATCTGCTTGACCTGGAAATCGCTGGGCGCGGACTGGTTGATCGCCTTGCCGTCTTCCAGTTCGAACCTGGCCTCGACCCCCTTGAAATCGAAGCGCGTATCCAGCTCGCGGTTGGCCTGGTCCACCGCATTGGTCAGTTCGTGCTTGTCGACTTCGGACACCACGTCGAAGGAAGGCATGCAAAGCTCCTGCTGTCTGTAAACAGCCGCCATTCTAGGGCATCGCGTCGTCGCCCCTGTCGACACGCGCTTGCCAGTCTGCGCGCAGGCGCAGCGATAATGGTGCATGCCCACCATCCGCTCTCCGCTCCCCGCCATCGCCTGGATGGTGGCCGCCGTGGCCTGCTTCTCGCTGATGGATGCGGGAATGAAGCTGCTCTCGGCGCATTACCCGCCGCTGCAGGTCACTTTGCTGCGTGGCGCCGCCTCGCTGCCGTTCGTGCTGGTGTGGGTGCTGGCCACCGCCGGCCCGCGCTCGGTCATGCCGGTGCGCTGGGGCCTGCACCTGCTGCGCGGGGTGCTGGGCATGGTGATGATCGGCTGCTTCGTCTACGGCCTGAAGCGCATGCCGCTGTCGACCGCCTACACGCTGTATTTCGTCGCGCCGCTGCTGGTGGCGGCGCTGTCGGTGCCATTGCTGGGCGAGCGGGTCGGGCCACGCCGCTGGACCGCGATCGGCATCGGCCTGGTCGGGGTGATCGTGGTATTGCGCCCGGGCGTGGACGGGCTGATCTCGCTGCCCGGGCTGATGGTGCTGCTGGCGGCCACCGCCTATGCCATCGCCGCCATCAGCGTGAGCCTGCTGACCCGCACCGACACCCCGCAGGCGATGGTGGTGTGGTTCCTGCTGTTCATGGCGGTCGGCGCCGGCCTGCTGGCCATTCCCGACTGGGTGCCGTTGCGGGGCGAGCACGCCTGGCTGATCGCCGGCATGGGCCTGGCCGGCGCACTGGGGCAGATCGCGCTGACCCAGGCCTTCCTGCGCGGCGAGGCCTCGATGATCGCGCCGCTGGAATACACCGGCCTGGTCTGGGTGATCGGCTGGGACTGGCTGCTGTGGCAGACCCTGCCCGACAGCTGGACCTGGACCGGCGCCGGCATCATCGTCGCCAGCGGGCTGTATCTGTTGCGCCGGGAGCGGATACGCCAGGCTGACCGTCCGCCGCCGCTGGATAGGCCGTGATTGGGGATTCGGGATTCGGGATTCGCCAGAGCAACGGCAAGGCGCTTTGGCTGTTACGAATCCCGAATCTCCAATCACCAATCCCGTCCTATGCGAATCCCGACTCCCGACTCCCAGCCGTTAGAACTCATTGGAATATCGTCCGCAAACATTGACTGGTAGGCTTCACGGCCCCCCAATCGGCCACGCGCGGTGATCCAGTTTCAGCGCCTGCACAAGTCTTATTCCGTTGACGGTCGCCAGATCGTGGCGCTGCATCCACTCGATCTGCGGATCGGCCCCGGCGAGGTGTTCGGCATCATCGGCCATTCCGGTGCCGGCAAGTCGACCCTGATCCGGCTGATCAACCGGCTGGAAGAACCCAGCGGCGGGCGGCTGCTGATCGGCGACGAGGACGTCACCGCGCTGGACAGCCAGGGCCTGCGCGCGCTGCGCCGGCGTGTGGGGATGATCTTCCAGCACTTCAACCTGCTGTCCTCGCGCACCGTGGCCGGCAATGTGGCGTTTCCGCTGGAACTGGCCGGCACGCCGCGCGCCGAGGTCGATGCGCGCGTGGCCGCGCTGCTGGCACGGGTCGGGCTGGAGCAGCATGCCAGCAAGTACCCGGCGCAGTTGTCCGGCGGGCAGAAGCAGCGCGTGGGCATCGCGCGCGCGCTGGCCACCCGGCCACAGATCCTGCTGTGCGACGAGGCCACCAGCGCGCTGGACCCGCAGACCACCGCCTCGGTGCTGCAGCTGCTGGCGCAGATCAACCGCGAGCTGGGCCTGACCATCGTGCTGATCACCCACGAGATGGACGTGATCCGCCGGGTCTGCGACCGCGTCGCGGTGCTGGATGCCGGCAAGCTGGTGGAAACCGGCCCGGTGACCGAGGTGTTCCTGCACCCGCAGCACGCCACCACCCGGCGCTTCGTGTCCGAAGCCGAGCATGTGGACGAAGCCGAGCTGCATCGCGACTTCGCTGCGG
Source organism: Xanthomonas arboricola pv. guizotiae (assembly GCF_002940205.1). Taxonomy (GTDB): domain Bacteria; phylum Pseudomonadota; class Gammaproteobacteria; order Xanthomonadales; family Xanthomonadaceae; genus Xanthomonas; species Xanthomonas arboricola_C. The sequence continues at coordinate 127,546 of NZ_MDSK01000006.1, read as the reverse complement.
TAGGCGGGCGCATCGTGCGGCTGACCTTCCTGGGCAACGGCACCTACGAACCGGTGCTGGGCCGCATCGCCCGCGAGACCGGGGTGGACTACAACATCCTGTCCGGGCGCGTGGACCGCATCAAGGACACCCCGTATGGCCAGCTCATCGTCGCGCTGACCGGCGGCGACCATAACGCGGCACGCGCCGGCTTCGTCGCCGCCGGCGTGCACGTGGAGGATCTGCGCGTATGACTCTGATCGCCACGACAAGCGGATTTTTCCGCAATCTCGATGCCGCCAAGTGGGGCGATATCGGCCAGGCCACGCTCGATACCTTGCTGATGCTGGCCGGCGCGCTGCCGTTGACGCTGCTGATCGGCCTGCCGCTGGGCGTTGCGCTGTTCCTGTGCGGTGCCCCGCAGCTGCGCCGCCGCCCGGTGCTGTACGGCGTGCTCGCGGCACTGATCAACCTGCTGCGCTCGGTGCCCTTCATCATCCTGATGATCGCGATGATTCCGCTCACGCTGATGCTGATGGGCACCTCGCTGGGCGTGCGCGGCGCGATCCTGCCGCTGGTGGTCGGCGCCGCACCGTTCTACGCACGGCTGGTGGAAACCGCCTTGCGCGAAGTGGACCGCGGGATCATCGAAGCCAGCCAGGCGATGGGCGCCACCACCCGCCAGCTGGTGGTGCGCGTGCTGCTGCCCGAAGCGCGCCCGGGCCTGATCGCCGGCGCCACCGTGACCACCATCGCGCTGATCGGTTTCACCGCGATGGGCGGTGCGATCGGCTCCGGCGGGCTGGGCGATGTCGCGTACCGCGAGGGCTATCTGCGCTCGCATTCGGATGTCGCGCTGATCACCGTGATCGCCCTGCTGGTGCTGGTGCAGCTGCTGCAGATGCTGGGCGACCGGCTGGTGGCGCGCTACAGCCGGCGCTGAGCTCGACCGCGATCGCGCGTTGCCGGCGCGCGCAGGGCCACGCACGAAACACGGACCTGCCGATCGCCGCTGCACCCGAGGTCTGCTAGGTTTAGCGCTTGCGGCAGTGCCGCATTCCTCCTCCCACGGACCCCCACATGAGCACATTCGCGTTTCGTTCCCTCCTGGCTGCGGCCACGCTGGCCCTGGCTTCCTGTGGCGGTAGCGGTGGCAGCAGCAGCGGCGGCGACACGCTGACGGTGGCCGCCACCGCGGTGCCGCATGCCGAGATCCTGGAGGTGGTCGAACCGCTGCTGGCCAAGCAGGGCGTCAAGCTGGACGTGCGGGTGTTCAACGACTACGTGCAGCCCAACGACCAGGTCGTGCAGAAGCAGATCGACGTCAACTACTTCCAGACCGAGCCGTACCTGGACGCCTACAACCGCGACCGCAAGAGCCAGCTGGTGACCGTGGTCGGCGTGCATATCGAGCCGTTCGGCGCCTACTCGCGCCGATTCAAGGCATTGGCCGAACTGCCCAACGGCGCCGACGTGGTGATTCCCAACGACCCGAGCAACAACAGCCGGGCGCTGATCCTGCTCGACAAGGCGGGCGTGATCAAACTCAAGGACCCGGGCAATGCCCTGTCCAGCCAGCGCGACATCGTCGAGAACCCCAAGCAGCTGAAGTTCCGCGAGCTCGACTCGGCGATGCTGCCGCGCGTGCTCGACCAGGTCGATCTGGCGCTGATCAACACCAACTACGCGCTCGACGCCGGCCTCAATCCGACCCGCGACGCGCTGGCGATCGAGAGCAGGGACTCGCCGTACGTGAACTTCCTGGTCTCGCGCCCGGACAACAAGGACGACCCGCGCGTGCAGAAGCTGGCCAAGGCCTTGACCAGCCCGGAAGTGAAGGCGTTTATCGAGCAGAAGTACAAGGGCGCGGTGTTGCCGGCGTTCTGAGAGCGGCGATCAAACCGACTGCGCTCACCGCCAGGCGGGTGCGGCCGGCGCCCGGCATCGGCAGGCACCCCGCGGACACGCCGGTTGCTGCGGGCCGTGCACCTTCACCTGGCGTCCGCGCGTTACGGGTTGCCAACCACTCTTCATCGCCACCGAGCATGTGATGCCACTTCTCCTCGCCATACCGCTGGCCGTGATCATCGCCCTGGCGGTGTTCGCGGTGCTGTTGCCGTTGTCGCTGCTGCAGCGCTTTCGCGTCGGCACCGCGCGGCGGCAGGCACGCGGCTGGCTGTTGATGATCAACCTGGTCTCGGCCGGGCTTTCCACCGTGTTGTTCGTGATCTTCGTGTTGATCGCCGCCGCGTTCTGGCCCGGCGCGATCAGCCATGCCGCCTTCGGCTGGGCCTGCGGGCTGGCGCTGGGGGGGCTGGCACTGCGTCTGACCCGCTTCGAGCGCACCCAGCAGGGGTTGTTCTACCGGCCCAATCTGTGGCTGGTGCTGGCCTTGACCGCGCTGGTGGTGCTACGCGTGATCGCCGGCATGGTGCAGGGCTGGCGCAGCACCTGGCAGGGTGCTGCCTGGCCCACGGAAGGGTGGCTCAGTCACGCCAGCCTGTTGGGCGCGGCCGGCGTATTGCTCGGCTATGCGCTCGCCTATGCCACCTTGCTGTGGTGGCGCTGGCGCAGCGCGCGCCTGCGCGGCAGCGTCTACTGGCGGTGAACGGGCGGCCCCACGATTTCAAAAAAAAAAACGGGCCTTGCGGCCCGTTTTTATCGACTGAAACGTCGCTTTCCCGCGTGCTTAGAAGCGCGCGCCGACGCCGAAGCCGACGGTCCACGGATCCAGTTCCAGCTCGCTGCCGGTGCCCTGGCCGCCCACGCGCAGTTCCGGACGCGAACGCATGTAGCGGGCGTCGGCACGTGCGAACCAGGTGGAGTTGATGTTCATGTCCACGCCGACGGTGCCGATGACACCCTTGGCGGTGTCCAGGCCCACGTGCTGGCCGGTGGCCGACGCCGCGTCGATCTTCTCGTTGCTGAAGTTCGACTCGTAGTAGCCCACGCCCACGAACGGACGGAACACGTTATCGGCCTGGCCGAAGTGGTACTGGCCGCTGATGGCGATCGGCTGCTGCTCGACGGTACCGATCTTGCCCACGCCATCGGCGTTGACACGGTGGTTGAACTTGTCGGCGGCGCCCCACAACTCGACGGCCCAGTTGTCGTTGATGTAGTAGCTGGCGCTCAGCGTCGGTGCCGGGCCGCCATCGACGTCCAGGCCGGGAGCCGGATCGTTCTTCGGCTTGATCAGGGCAACACCGCCGACCACTGCCCAATGCTTTCCGGACCCGCTATCGGTGCTGGTGGAAGCCGAGGAGGTGTCGCCGGTGTAGGTGGTGTCTTGTGCAAATGCCGACGGCGCGAACGCAAGTGCGGATACGGCAGCCAGGCTCAGGATGGAAATGGCACGCATTGGGGGTCTCCTCAGTGTTCTTGTTAGGCCCGTGGAGTGGGCCGCGCCAAAGCTATTCCTGAAAATCTGAATCCACGCCCACCCGTGGCCCGCTAAAATTTCGTTTGTTCAGCAAGTTTCCGGAGAAGGCCGTGGCTGCGACAGGCAAGCTGGAAAAGACATTCACGCAGATGCGATCGCCGTGACGAAAACCGACCTGTTGCAGGGCCTTCCAGCGCACATTCCCAACGATTGCCGTGTGCTGGTGCTCGGCTCGATGCCGGGCAACGCCTCGTTGCATGCGGCGATGTACTACGCCCATCCGCGCAACCGTTTCTGGCCGCTGATGCAGGAGCTGCTGGGGATCGAGGCCGGGTTGGCGTATCCGGCGCGCCTGCAGGCATTGGCCGGCCGCGGAGTCGGCCTGTGGGACGTGATCGGCCAATGCGAGCGGCGCGGCAGCCTGGACACCGCCATCGTCGCCAGCAGCATCGTGGTCAATCCGCTGGCGGCGCGGCTGGCGACGCTGCCGCAGCTGCGCGCGGTCGCCTGCAACGGTGCGGCCGCCGCGCAGGCATGGCGCCGGCATGTGCAGCCGCTGCTGCCGGTCGCGCTGCACACGGTGCCGGTATGGGCCTTGCCGTCCACCAGCCCGGCCAATGCGGCATGGTCGCTGCCACGGCTGTGCGCGGCCTGGCAGCCGCTGCGCGATGCGCTGGACTAGCAATGTCGGATCGCCGCGCAATCGGCGCATGAGCGAAGGCATCAGCGAGATCGAAGGCATCAGCGAGCGAATGGCGGCGTGCGGGCCATGTGCCAGCGTCGTGGCGGATTTGGCCGACACCCGCCACCACCGCAGCGCCGGCCTGGTTGCTCAGCGCGCAGCCGCAGGCCGGAAGTCATGCCAGCGTCCGGCACGGGCAAGTGCCACTCCCGTGCAGGCATGCTGCAGCCAACGCATCAACGGAAGCGACCAGATGGCGATCAAGCAGGCACTACCGATGGCAGCGGGCCTGCTGCTGGGCCTGCTGGTCGCCTTACCGGCCGCCAGCGCCGACGATCTGCACTGCAACGTCAGCAGCGACTACGACCTCACGCTCAACCCGCGCAGCCTGATCCTGATCCGCACATCGGGTACGCCGCAGCGGCTGGTGATGGGCCAGGGCGCGTTGTTCGTCGACGACCGCTGGGTCGCGGTGAGCGCGGACGATCGCGCGCGGTTGATCCAGTTCGAGCGGCAGACCCGCGACGTGGTGCCGCTGGCGCAGGAGGTCGGGCGCGAAGCGGCCGACATCGCCGTCACCGCGCTGGGCGAGGTGGCGGCAGGCTTCAGCCGCAGCCCCGAGGCCACGCGCGTGCAGCTGGCGGCCGTGCGCGAAAAGATCGACACCCGCCTGAAGCAGAGCTTCGGCAAGAGCCAGCTCACCTCGATCGATATCGATGACGACATCGGCGCGATGGTGGCCGAGCTGTTGCCGCAGCTGATCGGCGATGTCGTCGCCGGTGCGGTGCAGTCGGCATTGACCGGAAACGATCTGCAGCTGCGGTCGCTGGACGGGGTGGAAACGCGCATCGAGCGCCTGATCGAGCCGCAGGCGCGTGCGTTGCGGCCACGCGCGCAGCAACTGTGCGCGCGGGTCGAAGCGCTCGACGGCTTGGACAATGCGCTGGCGTATCGTTTGCCCTCGGGCGAGCCACTGCAACTGTTGCGGGTCGATCGACACGCGTCGAAATGATCCGGCGCATGCGCCCGCGAACGCTGCATCCTGCCAGGTGCGCGACTTTTTCCACGGCAATGGTTGGCGCTGCGGCCCGCAGCCGGCCACAATAGGGGTTTCCCCATTCTGTTGCCGGAGTTCCCCGTATGGCCGAAATCAAGGAAGCACTTGTCCCCGATATCGGTGACTACAGCGATGTCCCGGTGATCGAGGTGCTGGTGTCGGTCGGCGATACGGTCAGCAAGGACCAGAGCCTGGTCACGCTGGAATCGGACAAGGCCACGATGGAAGTGCCCTCGTCGGTGGCCGGCGTGGTCAAGGAGATCAAGGTCAAGGTCGGCGATTCGCTGTCGCAGGGCGCGCTGGTCGCGCTGATCGAAGTGGCCGACGCCGGCGCCGAAACCGCTGCCGCACCCGCTCCGGCCGCCGCTCCGGCCAAGGCTGCGCCCGCTGCCGCGCCGGCGCCTGCCGCCAAGGCCGAGCCGGCTGCGCCTGCCGCGTCCTCGGACGGCGGCCTGGTCGAGGCCCGCGTGCCCGATATCGGCGATTACACCGATATCCCGGTGATCGAGGTGCTGGTCGCGGTCGGCGATACCGTCGCCAAGGACCAGAGCCTGGTCACGCTGGAATCGGACAAGGCCACGATGGAAGTGCCGTCCTCGGCCGCCGGTGTGGTCAAGGAACTCAAGGTCAAGGTCGGCGACACGCTTTCGCAGGGCAATGTGGTGGCGATCATCGCGGCCAGCGATGGCGGCGCCGGTGCGGCGCAGTCTCCGGCCAAGCCCAGCACCGACACCGCCGAAACCGCCGGCAAGGTCGAGCCGGTCGCCGTGTCTGCGGTGCCGGACAAGCTGGCCCAGCGCGAGATCGCGCAGGTGCAGGGCGCCCGCTCCAGCGAGGCCGCGCAGCCTGCGCAGGGCGGTCAGCCGTCGGCCGGGCAGCCGTCCAGCCCGCCGGTGACCTTCGATGCCGACAGCGTGCTGCCGTCCAAGGTAGCCTACGCCAGCCCGGTGGTGCGTGTGTTCGCACGCGAGCTGGGCGTGGATCTGAACCAGCTCAAGGGCAGCGAGAAGGGCGGCCGCATCACCCGCGAGGACGTGCAGCGCTTCGTCAAGGCCGCACTCAGCGGCGGCGCGCCTGCCGCAGCCGGGGCCGCACCGGCCGGTGGCGGCAACGGCCTGAACCTGCTGGCCTGGCCGAAGGTGGACTTCAGCAAGTTCGGCGAGACCGAGACCCAGCCGCTGTCGCGCATCAAGAAGATTTCCGGTGCCAACCTGGCACGCAACTGGGCGATGATTCCGCACGTCACCCAGTTCGAATCGGCCGACATCACCGATCTGGAAGCCCTGCGCGTGGCCCTCAACAAGGAAAACGAGAAGGTCGGCATCAAGCTGACCATGCTTGCCTTCCTGGTCAAGGCCAGCGCCGCGGCGTTGAAGAAGTTCCCCGAGTTCAACGCCTCGCTGGATGCGGCCGGTGAAAACCTCACCCTGAAGAAATACTTCCACATTGGATTTGCTGCCGATACGCCGAACGGCCTGGTGGTACCGGTGATCCGCGACGTCGACAAGAAGGGCGTGCTGCAGATCGCGCAGGAAAGCGGCGAGCTGGCCAAGAAGGCGCGCGACGGCAAGCTGGGCCCGGCCGACATGAGCGGCGGTTGCTTCTCGATCAGTTCGCTCGGCGGCATCGGTGGCACGGCGTTCACGCCGATCATCAATGCGCCGGAAGTGGCGATCCTGGGCGTGTCCAAGTCGGCGATGCAGCCGGTCTGGAACGGCAAGGACTTCTCGCCCAAGCTGATGCTGCCGCTGTCGTTGAGCTACGACCACCGCGTCATCGACGGCGCGCTGGCCGCACGCTTCACCACCTACCTCAGCCAGGTGCTGGCCGACATGCGTCGCGTCCTGCTGTGAGGGCTGCGCTGCTGACCATTGCCGTGCTCGGCGTGCTGCCGTGGACAGCGGCGGTCGCCCGCGAATGCGACAGCACGCTGGGGCGCGGCTGGCCGCCGGCCGTGGGCAACTACGGTACTGCTGTCGCCACGCTGCTGGATGGCGGCAGCAAGCCGGCCTTGTCGCTGTTGACGCTGCCCACGCGTGGCGTGGAGAGCGCGGTGTCGCTGGTGCCGGGCAAGGACGGCGCCGACTGGACGCTGCGGCATAGCCGCGCCGATGAGCGCGTCTACAGCTGGGTCAGCCAGACCGACCGCGGCAGTGTGCAGTTCCGCACCGAACAGACCCCGGAAACGGCGGAGGTCCCGATTCCGGCGGCGCTGGCGAAGCGCTTGGTCAGCAACTGGACCACTACGCTGACCCGGCTCGCACCGAACGGACGCACTGCGCCGGTGAGCGAGGGCGAAGTGCTGTCGTTCCAGGTCGATGGCGTGCGCTACAGCGGCACGCGCCCGAGCTGCGGCGCCGGCGAGTTGCTGTTGCAACAGGCCGCGCTGCTGATCGAAGCCAGCGAAGGCAGGGAAAAGAAGCGCGACAAGCGCTGGACCCAAATCGAATCGTCGCTGGATGAACTCCAGCAGACGCTTGCCGGCACGGCCGGTTGAGCCACAGGAGAAGCAAATGGCGGTCATTGAAATCAAGGTTCCCGACATCGGCGATTACAGCGATGTCCCCGTCATCGAAGTGCTGGTCGCCGTCGGCGACAGCGTGGTCAAGGACCAGGGCCTGGTAACGCTGGAGTCGGACAAGGCCACGCTGGAAGTGCCGTCCTCGGCCGCCGGTGTGGTCAAGGAGCTCAAGGTCAAGGTGGGCGACAGCCTGTCCGAAGGTGCGCTGGTGCTGCTGCTGGAAGCCGAAGGCGAGGCCGCCGCACCGGCTGCGCCCGCCAAGGCCGACAGCAAGCCCGCACCGGCGGCTGCAGCGCCCGCCGTCGCGCCCGGCAGCAAGCCGCCGGTGACGCCGTCGCATCGCGCTCCGGCCGAACCGGCGCCGTCCAAGCCCGCACTGGCCAGCGGCAAGCCGGCCGACATCGACTGCAAGATGGTGGTGCTCGGCGCCGGCCCCGGCGGCTACACCGCCGCATTCCGCGCCGCCGACCTCGGCCTGGATACGGTGCTGATCGAGCGCTACGCCAGCCTGGGCGGGGTCTGCCTCAATGTCGGCTGCATCCCGTCCAAGGCGCTGCTGCATGCCGCCGCGGTGATCGACGAAGTGGCGCACGCTGGCGATTTTGGCGTGGACTTCGGCCAGCCCAGGATCACCCTGGACAAGCTGCGCGAGTACAAGGAAAAGGTGGTCGGCAAGCTCACCGGTGGCCTGGCCAGCATGGCCAAGCAGCGCAAGGTGCGCACCGTCACCGGCGTGGCGTCGTTCGTGTCGCCCAACGAGCTGGAGATCGTTGGCGACGACGGCAAGACCCAGCTGCTGCGCTTCGAGCATTGCATCATCGCCGCCGGTTCGCAGGCGGTGAAGCTGCCGAACTTCCCGTGGGACGACAAGCGCGTGATGGACTCCACCGACGCGCTGGAGCTGCACGACATTCCAACGACCCTGCTGGTGGTCGGCGGCGGCATCATCGGCCTGGAAATGGCCACGGTGTACAGCGCGCTCGGCAGCAAGGTCACCGTGGTCGAGTTCATGGACCAGCTGATGCCGGGCGCCGACAAGGACCTGGTCAAGCCGCTGGCCGATCGCCTGAAGAAGCAGGGCGTGGAGGTCCATCTCAAGACCAAGGCCACCGACGTCAGGGCCGACAAGGCCGGCATCACCGTGTCCTTCGAAGCGGCCGTGGAAGGCGAAAAGCCGGCCCTGCAGGCCACTGCGTACGATCGCGTGCTAGTCGCCGTGGGCCGTACTCCCAACGGCAAGAAGATCGGTGCCGACAAGGCCGGCGTCACCGTCACCGAGCGCGGCTTCATTCCGGTCGATCGGCAGATGCGCACCAACGTGCCGCACATCTTCGCCATCGGCGACATCGTCGGTAACCCGATGCTGGCGCACAAGGCCACGCACGAAGGCAAGCTGGCCGCCGAAGTGGCTGCCGGCGAGAAGAAGGAATGGGTAGCGCGGGTCATTCCGTCGGTGGCGTACACCAATCCGGAAATCGCCTGGGTCGGCGTCACCGAAACCGAAGCCAAGGCCAAGGGCCTGAAGGTCGGCGTGGCCAAGTTCCCGTGGGCCGCCAGCGGCCGCGCCATCGGCATCGGCCGCACCGAGGGCTTCACCAAGCTGATCTTCGATGAAGAGACCCATCGCGTGATCGGTGGCGCCATCGTCGGCGTGCATGCCGGCGACCTGCTGGCCGAAATCGGCCTAGCGATCGAGATGGGCGCCGAGGCCGAAGACATCGGCCACACCATCCACGCGCATCCGACCCTGAGCGAATCGGTCGGCATGGCCGCCGAGGTCTACGACGGCACCATCACCGACCTGTACATCCCCAAGAAGAAGTAAGCGCCGCCACTTGCGGCACGGCCAGCGACGCCCCGCCTTGCGCGGGGCGTTGTTGTTTCGGTGTGCTGCCGGGCGGGTTTCAGGGTGCGGCCGTTCCCGCCGGGGCGCTGCATGCGCCACGGAATGCAGTGCTCGCAGTGTTGATGCTCTGCGCTGTGGTCCCATGGCGCGTTGCAGCTGCGCAGCAGGACGAGGGGCCGGCGCATCGTCGCCGTGCACAATGACCTGCCGTGCGGCGCAGGCGGGCGTGACGGTGTGGATGCTGGTGCGGCATTGCCATGCCGATCCGGCCTTCAAGGCGCAGATGCAATAGGTCGCGCATGGCGATATCGGCGCACTCGCTAGTGCTGTCGGCACCGCACAAAAAGACAAAAGGCCCGCAAAACGCGGGCCTTTTGGTGCAACGCTGCGCGTCGATCAGAACGCGAACGTCACGCCTGCGACCGGGCCCTTGAACTCCTGCTTCAGGCCGATCAGGCCGTCGCTGCCGCGCTGGTCGACGTCGAGCTTGAACCAGTCGTAGCCGGCGAAGATGCCGAAGTTCTTGGTGAAGCGGTATTCGGCAATCGCGTTGGCGCGGCTCAGGTCGCCGTCGTAATCGCCGAAGTCGCCCCAGCTGGTGTTGAGGTACTGGCCCTGCACGTTGAACAGCCAGTGCTCGCTCGGACGTGCGGTGAAGCGGATGCCGACCACCGGCGCGACGCCGTCTTCGCTTTCGTCCAGCACGTCGCCACTGAAGACGCTGCCCAGATCGGCGTATGCGTTGGCTTCGACCTTGGCGTACTCGGCGCCGATCTGCAGGCCCAGGCTGAATTCCGGCGAATCGATGACCGAGTAGTCGTACACCAGGGTAGCGACCTGATACTTCAGCTCGCCCTTGATGAAGCTGCCGGTCGGCACGGTGACGCCGCCGCCGCTGATGTCCTGGGTCAGGGTCTCGCGGCGATCCTTGTCGTACTTGAAGTAATCGAAGATCAGGCGCTGGCGGGTGCTGATGCGGAACACGCCATCGACGCGCGGCTCCCACTCCTTGCCGCCGAGCTTGAAGTCTTCGTTGACCGACACGTTGTTGCCCGCCACCAGCGTGTTGCCACGGATGGTGTTGTCGTTGTCGACGTTCATCGCACCGAGACGGAGCTGGAAGCGGTCATCGGTATCTTCTGCGTGCGCCGGCGCGGCGTAGGCGGCAGCCAATACGCACGGGATGGCCAGTGCGAGAAGGTGTTTCATGGGGAGCTCCGAATTCTTGGAATGGTCAGGCGTTCTGGCCTGTGCGGCGCATCTTCGATAAGCCGACGTCTTCCATGAGTGAAGGAACTGTCGCATGAGCGTGAAGGCCGAGATAGCAATCGGACAAAACGGTCCGCTGCTGCAGGGGTCAGACTTTATTCGTAAGCCACACAATCCGCGCGCCAATCGCGAAGCGATATGGCGTGTTTCACCTGACGCGGGCGCGGATTGGACCGCCGACGGGAAGGTCGCAAGGTGCGACAAAATGCGTAAAAAAGCAGGAGCCCCGGTGTTCCGGGGCTCCCATAAGCGACCTGCGGCAGTACCTTTCGACGAGGATGTGCAGGCCTCGCGGGTTATGACCGCCGGTTTGTGGCAAAGTTCCCACCCGCTGCGGCGGCAGCCACGTGGTGCATTGCAGCAAGCGATGACCTCTGCCGGTTGTCTCGCAATTTGTCCCATTGCTATACTTTCGCGGCTCGACGAGGCGCAGCTGCGCTTCCCACTCATTCACACGTAAGGTAACCGTAGTGCTGAACTCCGTTGACGCGGGTCGGCGGTTGATGCTGCGCGCTGCGGTATATCCGCTTGCCGCTGTAGCTATAACCAGTCTGGGGTTGCTGTTGGTCGGTCCCCGTTACTCCGCCGGTCTGGCATTGACCGGGTTTGCGACGGTGCTGGGCGGTTGGGTGGCAGCACGTACCGCGCTAGGTGGCGGTATCCAGGCCGCCGGCATTGCCATGGTCCGGCTGATTCTGGCGATGGTGTTGAAGTGGGTGTTGGTTTTCGTGGCGCTGGCGCTGGGCTTCGGCCTGTGGCGGCTGCCTCCTCTGGCCTTGCTGGCGGGTATCGCCATCGGGCTGATTTTTCAGGTTCTGGCTCTGGCCAGGCGTTGATTCGAACTTAAAGGGCTCCGGACACATGGCGGGCGAGGCAGCAACACCTACCTCCTATATCCAGCATCACTTGCAGAACCTGATCTATCCGGTTCGCGAGGGTGGCGGCACGTTTTGGACCATCCACGTCGATACCCTGGTCATGGCGGTGTTGATGGGCCTGGTGATGGTCTTCGCGTTCTGGACGGCAACCCGCAATGCCACCGCCGGCGTGCCGGGCAAGTGGCAGGCGTTTGTCGAGATCTGCCTCGAGTTTGTCGACCGCCAGGCCAAGGACACCTATCACGGCAGCAGCAAGCTGGTGACGCCGATCGCGATCACCATCTTCTTCTGGATCCTGTTGATGAACCTCATCAAGATGATCCCGGCCGATTTCATCGCCATCCCGCTGGGCTGGGCCGGCATCCACGCCTGGAAGCCGGTGCCCACCGCCGACGTCAATGCCACCCTGGGCATGTCGATCAGCGTGTTCTTCCTGATGATCGTGTTCTCGCTGCGCTCCAAGGGCGTGGGCGGCATGACCAAGGAGTTCCTGACGGCGCCGTTCGGCAAGTGGATGATGCCGTTCAACCTGCTTTTGAACATCGTCGAGTGGCTGAGCAAGCCGATTTCGCTGGCGATGCGACTGTTCGGCAACATGTTCGGCGGCGAGATCGTCTTCCTGCTGATCTGGGTGCTGGGCGGTGCGGGCATCGCCGGCATGGTCGCTGGCGGCGCATTCGGCCTCGGCTGGATGCTGTTCCACCTGTTGGTGATTCCGCTGCAGGCCTTCATTTTCATGATGCTGTCGATCGTGTATCTGAGCCTGGCCGAAGACAGTCACTGAGTTTGCGTCACCCTTCATCTGCTTCATTCCGCTTCATCCATCACCCTTAGAAACTTTCGTTCGGAGATCACCATGTACCTCGCCGTCCTGACCAACCTCGCTCAAGTCCAGAGCTCCACCGTCCTCGCCGTCGGCATCATGATCGGCCTGGCCGCGCTGGGTGCCGGCCTCGGTCTGGCCATCATGGCTGGCAAGTTCCTGGAATCGGCTGCGCGCCAGCCGGAACTGATCCCGGTGCTGCAGGTCCGCATGTTCATCACCGCCGGCCTGATCGACGCCGCGTTCATCATCAGCGTCGCCGTCGGCCTGCTGTTCGCCTTCGCCAACCCGCTGGCCCAGGTGTTCATCGAGCGTCTGTCGCAGGCTGCCGGCTGATCCAGCGGTAGCAGGATGTGGAGGCAACCGTGCGCGGTTGCGTCCGCGGATGAAGGTCGGAAAGCGCCGCCTGTGCGGTGGCGCTTTCACCCCTAAACAGCGATTGAGCGACCCATGGATATCACCCTTACCATCTTTGCCCAGGCGCTGGCCTTCGCCGGTCTGATCTGGATCGTCGCGACCAAGATCTGGCCGCCGCTGCTGCAGGCGATCGAAGAGCGTCAGCAAAAGATCGCTGAAGGTCTGGCTGCGGCCGATCGCAGTCAGAAGGATCTGGCGCAGGCGCAGGAAAAGGTCAACGAAGCACTGAAGGACGCACGCACCAAGGCCAACGAGATCATCGATCAGGCCCATGCGCGCGCCAACCAGATCATCGAAGCGGCCAAGCAGGAGGCAATTGCCGAAGCGACCCGTCAGAAGGATCTGGCGCAGACCGAAATCGACGCATCCGCCACGCGTGCCCGCGAGGAACTGCGCAAGCAGGTCTCGGTGCTGGCCGTCAGCGGTGCAGAAAAGCTGCTCAAGCGCGAAATCGATGCCAACGCCCACAAGGCGCTGCTCGACGAGCTGGCGGCGGAGATTTAAGCGATGAGTCAGGCCCTCACACTTGCCCGTCCGTACGGCCGCGCCGCGTTTGCGATCGCGCGTGAGGGCGGCAACTTCGCGCCCTGGTCCGATGCGCTGGCGTTTTCGGCGCAGGTGGCCGGCGACCCGCGCGTGGCTGCATTGCTGCTCAACCCGGCCCTGGGCCAGGAACAGGCAGTGACGCTGCTGGCGCCGCCGCAGGCGGGCGAAGACTATCTGCGTTTCCTCGGCCTGCTGGCCGACGCGCAGCGGCTGTCGCTGCTGCCGGAAGTGGCAGGACTGTACGAACAACTGCGGGCCGAAGCCGAACACGTCGTCAAGGCGACGGTGACCTCGGCGGCTGCAATGAGCCAGGCGGAACTGGACACGATCGCTGCTGCGCTGAAGAAGCGTTTCGGCCGCGAGGTGGACATCACCACCGCGGTGGATGCTTCGTTGATCGGCGGCGCGGTGATCGACACCGGCGACGTGGTCATCGACGGCTCGCTGAAGGGCAAGCTTGCGCGTCTGCAAAGCTCGCTCGCCCACTGAATTCACATAAACGCATGGCCCTCGCGGCCGGCACCTAGGACTGAACGATGGCAACCACGCTCAACCCCTCCGAAATCAGCGACCTGATCAAGACCCGCATCGAAGCGGTCAAGCTGTCCGCAGAGTCGCGCAACGAAGGCTCCGTGACCAGCGTGTCCGACGGCATCGTGCGCATCTTCGGCCTGGCCGACGTGATGCAGGGCGAAATGATCGAACTGCCGAACAACACCTTCGCGCTCGCACTGAACCTGGAGCGCGATTCGGTCGGCGCCGTGGTGCTGGGCGATTACGAAAACCTGCGCGAAGGCGACGTGGCCAAGACCACCGGCCGCATCCTGGAAGTGCCGGTCGGTCCGGAATTGCTCGGTCGCGTGGTCAACGCGCTGGGCGAGCCGATCGACGGCAAGGGCCCGCTGGGCGCCACCCAGACCGCACCGGTGGAGCGCGTTGCGCCCGGCGTGATCTGGCGTAAGTCGGTCGACCAGCCGGTACAGACCGGTTACAAGTCGGTCGATGCAATGATTCCGATCGGCCGTGGCCAGCGCGAGCTGGTCATCGGCGACCGTCAGACCGGCAAGACCGCGCTGGCGATCGATGCGGTGATCAACCAGAAGGGCACCGGCATCAAGTGCGTGTACGTGGCGATCGGCCAGAAGGCCTCGACCGTTGCCAACATCGTGCGCAAGCTGGAAGAAAACGGCGCGCTGGCGCACACCGTGGTGGTGGCTGCGACCGCGTCCGAATCGGCCGCGATGCAGTACATCAGCCCGTATGCCGGCTGCACCATGGGCGAGTACTTCATGGACCGCGGCGAAGACGCGCTGATCGTCTACGACGATCTGTCCAAGCAGGCGGTGGCCTACCGCCAGATCTCGCTGCTGCTCAAGCGCCCGCCGGGTCGCGAAGCCTATCCTGGCGACGTGTTCTATCTGCACTCCCGCCTGCTGGAGCGCGCTGCGCGCGTGTCCGAGGAGTACGTTGAGAAGTTCACCAACGGTGCGGTGACCGGCAAGACCGGCTCGCTGACCGCGCTGCCGATCATCGAAACCCAGGCCGGCGACGTTTCTGCCTTCGTGCCGACCAACGTGATCTCGATCACCGACGGCCAGATCTTCCTGGAAACCGACCTGTTCAACGCCGGTATCCGTCCGGCCGTCAACGCCGGTATCTCGGTGTCGCGCGTCGGTGGTGCGGCCCAGACCAAGATCATCAAGAAGCTGTCCGGCGGCATCCGTATCTCGCTGGCCCAGTACCGTGAGCTGGCCGCGTTCGCGCAGTTCGCCTCGGACCTGGACGAAGCCACCCGCAAGCAGCTCGAGCGCGGTCAGCGCGTCACCGAACTGATGAAGCAGAAGCAATACGCGCCGATGTCCATCGCCAACCAGGCGCTGTCGATCTATGCCGTCAACGAGGGCTACCTCGATGACGTGCCGGTCAACAAGCTGCTG
The DNA here is from genome assembly GCF_002940205.1 of Xanthomonas arboricola pv. guizotiae. Classification (GTDB taxonomy): domain Bacteria; phylum Pseudomonadota; class Gammaproteobacteria; order Xanthomonadales; family Xanthomonadaceae; genus Xanthomonas; species Xanthomonas arboricola_C. The sequence goes on along the minus strand of NZ_MDSK01000006.1, from coordinate 112,209 downwards.
GCGTTCGAAGAAGGCCTGCACGCGCACTTCGCCAACACCCAGGGCGAGCTGGTCTCCAGGATCAACAGCACCGGCGGTTGGGACAACGACATCGAAGCCAGCTTCAAGAAGGGCATCGAAGAGTTCAAGACCACGGGCAGCTGGTAATCCAGCTGCGGGAATCGGGAATAGAGAATAGGGAATCGTCAAGGCGGGGTTGGCTGTGCCAATTCCCGACTCACGATTCCCCATTCCCACTAAGCGAGCGAAGCGAGCGAGTATGGCAGGCGGACGCGAAATCAAAACCAAGATCAAGAGCGTGCAGAACACCCGCAAGGTGACGCGCGCGCTCGAAATGGTCTCGGCCTCCAAGATCCGCAAGGCGCAGGACCGCATGAAGACCTCGCGTCCGTATGCGCAGGCGATGAAGCAGGTGATCGGGCATCTGGCGCAGGCCAGCACCGATTTCCAGCATCCGTTCCTGGTCGAGCGCGAGCAGGTCAAGCGGGTCGGTTACATCGTGATTTCTTCCGACCGCGGCCTGGCCGGCGGTCTGAACAACAACCTGTTCCGCAAGATGCTGGGCGAGGTGCGCCCCTGGCAGGACACCGGTGCCGAGATCGACGTGGTGACCATCGGCCAGAAGGCCTCGGCGTTCTTCCGCCGCATCAAGGTCAACATGGTCGGCAGCGTGACCCACCTGGGCGACAGCCCGCAGGTGGAGCAGCTGATCGGTGTGATCAAGGTGATGATCGATGCCTTCGTCGAGGGCAAGGTCGACCGCGTGTATCTGGTCTACAACCGCTTCGTGAACACGATGACGCAGAAGGCCAGCTTCGATCAGCTGCTGCCGCTGCCGGCCGCCGAGCACAAGGTGGCGCACCACGATTGGGATTACCTGTACGAACCCGATGCCGCGACCGTGCTGGAGCACGTGATGACGCGTTACATCGAGTCGCTGGTGTACCAGGCCGTGCTGGAAAACGTGGCCTCCGAACATGCCGCGCGCATGGTGGCGATGAAGGCCGCCAGCGACAACGCCAACAAGATGATCGGCACCTTGCAACTGGTCTACAACAAGGCGCGTCAGGCGGCGATCACCCAGGAAATTTCGGAAATCGTCAGCGGCGCGGCCGCCGTATAGCCGGGAATAGGGAATGGAGAATCGGGAATGGTCGAAGCAGCAGCACTTGATCTTCCCATTCCCGACTCCCGTTTCCCTATTCCCGACACAAGAATCGAACAGACATGAGTGGAGTTATCCAAATGAGTCAGGGCAAGATCGTTCAGATCATCGGCGCGGTCGTCGACGTCGAATTCCAGCGCAATGAAGTGCCGAAGGTCTATCACGCGTTGAAGGTCGAAGGCACCGAAATCACCCTGGAAGTGCAGCAGCAGCTCGGCGATGGCGTGGTGCGCACGATTGCGCTCGGCTCCACCGACGGACTGAAGCGCAACCTGCTGGCCACCAACACCGAGCGTGCCATTTCGGTGCCGGTCGGTGCCGGGACGCTGGGCCGCATCATGGACGTGCTCGGCCGTCCGATCGACGAAGCCGGCGACGTGCAGGCCTCGGACCATTGGGAAATCCATCGCGGCGCACCGTCGTACGAAGACCAGTCGTCCAGCACTGAACTGCTGGAAACCGGCATCAAGGTCATCGACCTGATGTGCCCGTTCGCCAAGGGCGGCAAGGTCGGCCTGTTCGGCGGCGCCGGCGTCGGCAAGACCGTCAACATGATGGAACTGATCAACAACATCGCCAAGGCGCACAGCGGCTTGTCCGTGTTCGCCGGCGTGGGCGAGCGTACCCGCGAGGGCAACGACTTCTACCACGAGATGAAGGACTCCAACGTGCTCGACAAGGTTGCGATGGTGTACGGCCAGATGAACGAGCCGCCGGGCAACCGTCTGCGCGTGGCGCTGACCGGCCTGACCATGGCCGAGTACTTCCGCGACGAGAAGGACGCCAACGGCAAGGGCAAGGACGTGCTGTTGTTCGTGGACAACATCTACCGCTACACCCTGGCCGGTACCGAAGTGTCCGCGCTGCTTGGCCGTATGCCGTCGGCGGTGGGTTACCAGCCGACCCTGGCCGAGGAAATGGGCGTGCTGCAGGAGCGCATCACCTCGACCAAGAGCGGTTCGATCACCTCGATCCAGGCCGTGTACGTGCCTGCGGACGACCTGACCGACCCGTCGCCGGCGACCACCTTCGCCCACCTGGACTCGACCGTCACGCTGAGCCGTAACATCGCCTCGTTGGGTATCTACCCGGCGGTGGATCCGCTGGACTCCACCAGCCGCCAGATGGACCCGCTGGTGATCGGTCACGAGCATTACGACACCGCCCAGCGCGTCCAGCAGACCTTGCAGAAGTACAAGGAACTGAAGGACATCATCGCGATCCTGGGCATGGACGAGCTGAGCGAAGAAGACAAGCAGTCGGTGTCGCGCGCCCGCAAGATCGAGCGCTTCTTCAGCCAGCCCTTCCACGTGGCCGAAGTGTTCACCGGCTCGCCGGGCAAGTACGTCTCGCTGAAGGACACCATCCGCGGCTTCAAGGCGATCTGCGACGGCGAATACGACCATCTGCCGGAGCAGGCGTTCTACATGGTCGGCAGCATCGAAGAAGCCGTCGAGAAAGCCAACAAGATGAGCGCCAAGGCCTGATGATCCCAGCCGCCGTGCGGCTGGAATCGGGAATCGGGAATCGGGAATCGTAAAGGCGGGTCGTAGGTGGGTCGGACATACGGGAACAGGAAGCGTGCGCAGCCAGCCGCTCTTCCGAATCCCGAATCCCGATTCCCGATTCCCCGCCTCACAGAGTGAGGCACCATGAGCACTATCCGTTGCGACATCGTCAGCGCCGAGAAGGAAATCTTCCACGGTGAGGCGACGCTGGTCGTGGCTACCGGCGAGTTGGGTGAGCTGGGCATCGCGCCCAAGCACGCGCCGCTGATCACGCGCCTGAAGCCGGGCAAGGTGGTGGTCACCACCGCCAGCGGCGAACAGCTGGACTTCGCCATTTCCGGCGGCATCCTGGAAGTGCAGCCGCAGGTGGTGACCGTGCTGGTCGACACCGCGGTGCGCGCGCAGGACATCGACGAAGCTGCGGTGCGCAAGGTCAAGGAAGAAGCCGAGCGTTTGCTGGCCAACCGTGGCGACACGGTGGATGTGGCCGATGCGCAGCGGCGGCTGGCCGAGGCGACCGTGCAGCTGCAGGCACTGGAACGCCTGCGTCGCAACCTCAAGCACTAACCAGGCACGCGGGCGTGCGCGCTTTTGGCAGCGCATGCAAGGTGATAGCCGATGCAGCGCCGCACGCAGGTGTGGAGTGGAAACGCCGACCGGAGTGTCGGCGTTTTCGTTTCTGGAGCTGCGCGTGCGTGGCGCGGCTTCCCTGCCTGGGCACAGCGGGCACACTGCCTGCCTTGCGCCGTGCCGCCGGTTGCAGGCGGCGCGGCATCTCACTCACGCACGTCGAGGAACACCGATGATCCGCACGATCGATGGCTTTCGTAGTTGCGCGCTGAGCGGCCTGCTGGCCGTGGCGATGCTGGGGTGCGCGCTGCCCGCACGCAGCCAGCCGCCGCTGGATCCGCTGCTGGATCGCATCGTGCAACGCAATGCCATCGGCGATGCGGTGGCGCTGAGCAAGTGGGACAGCGGCAAGCCGGTACTGGACCAGACCCGCGAGGCGGCGGTGCTGCAGCGCGTGCGCGAGCAGGCGCCGGCGCATAGGCTGGATGCCGACGATGCGGCGCGCTTCTTCGCCGCGCAGATCGAGGCCAACAAGTCGGTGCAGTACGCCTTGTTGAACCACTGGCGCGAACGCGGGCGCGCGCCGGACACCGCGCGTCCGGATCTGGCGATCCTGCGCACGCGTCTGGATCGCCTGCAAGGCGAATTGCTCGACGCACTGGCCCAGGTCGCGCCGGCACGTGCAGCGCCGCAATGCGCGACCAGCACCGCGCGGGCCGCAGCCGATTACGCCGCCCAATGGCAGCTGGACGCGCTGCATCGCGCCGCGCTGGTACGCAGCCTGGGCGATTTCTGCCACTGATACGCGCCGGGTCCGACACTGCACGGGCTCAGGTACGCTCGCTCAGCGATACACCACGTGCCGGCCCAGGAAAAACGACACGATCGCCAGGCCGCCTTCCACCAGCGGTTTGGCCAGCCAGGCCTGGCGCAGGCCGACCAGATCCACCGTTGCCGACAACAGCCAGGTGCTGATGAGCGTGAGTGCCAGCCACATCAGCGCAAAGCGGCGAAAACGCGGCCAGCCCAGACGTGCGCCGCCTTCCTGGGCAAAGGTGTAGCGGCCGTTGAGCCAGAAGCCCAGCACCGCGCCGCTGATCCGCCCGAACAGATTGGCAGGCACGGCCGGCATGCCGGCTGCGGTGGCGGCGATGAAGATGCTGCAGTCCACCGCCAGCTGCAGGGCGCCAATGATCATGAATTGGCTGCCTTGGCGGAACAGACTCATGCAGGCCGTGTCATCGTGGAAGGGCGCTCATGCTAACGGCAGCGGCGCTTGAAAAGTGTCATCGTCGCGCCTGCTGCAGGCAGGACACGACGCACTGCCGGGACAGCGACTAGAATTTGGTTCTCCCATGTTCTGGAACGCTTCGATGACTCTGCCCCTGCACGTCGTGATCCTGGCCGCGGGCGAGGGCAAGCGCATGCGCTCGTCCCTGCCCAAGGTGCTGCAGCCGCTGGCGGGCCAGCCGATGCTGGCACATGTGATCGCCACGGCGCGGCAGCTGCAGCCGGCCGCGATCCATGTGGTGCACGGGCACGGCGGCGAGCAGGTGCAGGCGGCGTTTGCCGCACAGGGCGATCTGCACTGGGCCGAGCAACGTCAGCAACTGGGCACCGGGCATGCAGTGCAGCAGGCGATGGATGCGATTCCGGATGCGGCCACGGTGCTGGTGCTGTACGGCGATGTGCCGCTGATCCAGTCGCAGGACCTGCTGCAGCTGCTGCACGCACCCGGGCGCATGGCGGTGCTGGTGGCCGATGTGCCCAATCCCACCGGTTACGGCCGCATCCTGCGCGATGCCGAAGGCAAGGTCGCCGCGATCGTCGAGCAGAAGGATGCCAACGACGAGCAGCGCCGCATCCGCACCATCAACACCGGCATCCTCACTGCCGAGTCCACGGCGCTGCGCCGCTGGCTGGCCGGCCTGTCCAACGAGAATGCGCAGGGCGAGTTCTATCTCACCGACGTGTTCGCCAGCGCCGCCGCCGATTTCACCCCGGCCGACATCGTGCATGTGGCCGACGCGCAGGATGTGGAAGGCGCCAACGACCCCTGGCAACTGGCGCAGCTGGAACGCGCCTGGCAGCTGCGTGCGGCCCGTGCGCTGTGCCTGCAGGGCGTGCGCATGGCCGACCCGGCGCGGGTGGAACAGCGCGGCAGCGTGCAGGTGGGCCGCGATGTGCAGCTGGATATCGATGTGATCCTGGAAGGCGAGGTGACGCTGGGCGATGACGTGGTGATCGGCCCATTCGTGCGGCTGCGCGATGTCACGCTCGGCGCCGGCACGCAGGTGCGCGCGCACAGCGACCTGGAAGGGGTGATCACCGAAGGTGCGGTGCAGATCGGCCCGTTCGCGCGTCTGCGCCCCGGCACTGTGTTGGCCGATGGCGTGCATATCGGCAACTTCGTCGAGACCAAGAAGGTCACCATGGGCGTCGGCAGCAAGGCCAACCATCTGACCTACCTGGGCGATGCGGTGATCGGCAGCAAGGTCAATATCGGCGCCGGCACCATCACCTGCAACTACGATGGGGTGAACAAGTCGCAGACGACCATCGGCGATGGCGCCTTCGTCGGTTCCAACAGCGCACTGGTGGCACCGATCGAGATTGGTGCCATGGCCACCATCGGCGCGGGCTCGGTGATCACCCGCGATGCGCCTGCCGGCCAGCTCAGCGTCACGCGTGCGCGCCAGGCCGTGGTCGAAGGCTGGGAACGACCGACCAAGAAGTAGGCTGAGGTGCACTCTGCATCGCAGAGAACAGCGCCGCACTTGCGCTGATTGCGCTCTGAGCGACGCGACCCAGCGGAAGCGCGCGACAGCTCCGCGGTTCTCAGTGCGACGCGTCAAGGCGGCTAACGGGCTCAGCAGCTGTGTCGTGCCGCACGCATTGGATGCGTAGGAGCGCCCCTGGGCGCGACAGGCATTACCGGTAACGCCATCGCGCCCAGGGGGCGCTCCTACCACGTGCGCGAGGCGCGTCTGCGACCGGCGGCCTGATGCAACGCATGGGTTGCATGGATCTCAAGCGCTATTCAATCCTGAGCGCCTTGCTGCTTTCAGGCCGCCAACGGCAACAGCAAGGTCACGCACAAGCCACCGTGTTCGCGGTTATGCAGCGAGATGCGCCCGCCGTGCGCTTCGGCGATCTCGCGGGTGAGCGCAAGGCCAAGGCCTGTGCCATTGCGCTTGGTCGAGTAGAACGGCATCAGTGCGTTATGCAGCACGGCCTCGTTCATGCCGTTGCCGCGGTCCAGCACTTCGATCCGCAGCCATTGCGGCACGCGCGTGACGCGCACGGCGACATCGCTGTTGGGCGGCTGCGCTTCGCTGCAGGCTTCGTGCGCGTTCTTGAGCAGGTTGAGCAGCGCCTGCTCGATCTGCGCGGCATCGATGCGGCTGGCGACATCGCTCTGTGCGCCCTGCAGCTGGAACGGAATCTGCTGCCGCAAGCGCTCCAGGAACGGTGCCCATTCGATGGTCTGCAACTGCGGCTGCGGCAACTTGGCAAAGCGGGCATAGCCGCGAATGAAGCCTTCCAGATGACGTGCGCGTTCTTCGATGGTCTCGAACACCGTGCCGAGCCGGTCGGTGCGTTCGCGGCGCAGCAACTCGGCACCGGAATGCGCCAGCGAGGCGATCGGTGCCAGCGAGTTGTTCAATTCATGGCTGATCACGCGGATGACCTTCTTCCAGGTCTGCACTTCCTGGCGCCGCAGTTCGGTGGTCAGGGTGCGGATCAGCAGCAGCTCGTGACCGCGTCCGTTGAGATGGAAGCTGCGGCGTGACAGGTGATAGATCTGCTCGTCGTCTTCGTCATCGCCGTCCTCGCGGACCGCAAACAGGCAATCGCCGCCGCGTGCCAGCGCATCGCGCAGCTCGCCGGGCATGCGCGCGAGTACGTCGTCCAGGTGCTGGCCTTCGAGCTTGCGGCCGTCGTGCAACAGCTTACGTGCGGCATTGTTGGAAAAGCCGATGCGGCGCACGCCATCGCCACCGGCCACCACCAGCAGCATCGCCACCGGGGTGTTCTGCAGCATGGTGTCGAGCATCAGTTCGCGCTGCACCAGGTTGCGCCGTTGCGCGCGCAGCACCTCGCCCAGTTCCGCGTGCGCCTGCACCAGTTGCGCCAGCTCGTCGTTGCCGCGCCAGTACACGCCGAAGTTGTATTCGCCATCGCGGTAGCTGCTGGTGGTGCCGGCCAGGGCACGGAACAGCGAGCGCATCGGCGCAGTGGCGCGGCTGAGGCTGAACCACATCGCCGACAGCAGCACCACTACCGACACCGCGGCTACTTGCCAGCCACGGTCCATCCAGTACGCCATGAGCCAGGGCAGCGCGGCGGCCAGCGCCAGCACCGGCAACAGCCGCAAGAACAGCGAGAACGTGAAGGAACGTTGCCACATGTCGGGAATCATTCCGAAGTGATGCCGTAGCGGTCCATGCGCCGGTACAGCGCCTGCCGGCTCAGCCCCAGCTCGGCAGCGGCCTGGGCGATGACGCCCTGCGCGCGCGCCAGTGCCTGTTCGATACGGGCGCGATCCGGCTCGCCGGTTGCCGGCGTTGCCGGCCGCGGGGTGGCCGCACGTGGCAAATTCAGATCGCTCGCTTCGATGCGCGCAGCTTGCGCAAGCAGCGACGCGCGTTGCAGCACATTGCGCAGCTCGCGCACGTTGCCGGGCCAGGCGTGCCGCTGCAGGGCATCGCGCGCCTGCGTGGACAAGGGCTTTTCGCCGGCCAGGAAGTGCTCGGCCAGCGGGCCGATATCGCCGGGGCGTTCGGCCAGTGCGGGCAGCGCGATTTCGACCGTGTTGAGGCGGTAGTACAGGTCTTCGCGGAAGCTGCCATCGCGGATCATCGCGGGCAGGTCGGCATTGGTGGCGCTGATCACCCGCACCTTGGCGTGGCGTTCGCGGTTGGAGCCCAGGCGCTCGTAGCGGCCGGTTTCCAGCACGCGCAGCAGCTTCATTTGCCCTGCCAGCGGCAGGTTGCCGATTTCGTCCAGAAACAGCGTGCCGCCATCGGCCGCTTCGAACTTGCCTTCGCGTGCCTTGTTGGCGCCGGTGTAGGCGCCAGCGTCGGCGCCGAACAATTCGGCTTCGATCAATTCGCCCGGCAATGCGCCACAGTTGAGCGCAATGAACGGCCCGTGTTTGACGGCCGAGTTGGCCTGGATGATCTCGGCGATCTTCTCCTTGCCGCTGCCGTTGGGGCCGGTGATCAGCACCGGCAAGTCGGAGCGTGCGACCTGGCAGGCGAGCGCGATCGCGCGTTCGCTGGCGGGGTCGGCGAACACCGCGCCGCGCAGGTCGTAACGTTGGGTCAGCTGTTCGCGACCGCGCCGCTCGCGCTCGCGCCGACGTTCCAGCTCGCGGCGCGCCTCGGACAGCTCCAACAGGTTGTTGACCGTGGTCAGCAGCTTGGTGTCGTCCCAGGGCTTGGCGATGTAGTCGGCCGCACCGGCCTTGACCAGCCCCACCGCGCTGCCCAGATGGGTCCAGGCAGTGAGCAGGATCACCGGCAGGTCCGGGTGGCGCTGACGGATCTGCGCGAACAAGGCTTCGCCTTCCTCGCCGGAGGTGGTGTCGGCGGTGAAGTTCATGTCCTGGATCACCAGATCGAACCCCTGCTCGTCCAGCAGCGCCAACCCGGCCTGCGGCGAATGCGCGTGCCGCGCCTCGATATCGTGCAGCGAAAACAGCACCTCCAGTGCAGTGGCCACGGCGGTGTTGTCGTCGATGATCAGGATCTGGGACATGGCGGATCAGGTTGGATGGGATGCCATCGTAGCGGCTAGCTGCCCGCTACGGCGCGGTGGGCGTAGCTGAGTACGCGGGTGATGACCCACTGCCCCGAATGCAGGTGCCAGATCATCAGGAAGTCGGCCGCGCCTTCGCACTTGCCGGTCGCCCGATCGCAGAAGCGGTGCTGGCCTTGCGCGATCGCGCCGAAGTCCCGAACCGGCTAGACCTTCAGGCTGCCGGGGATCAATTCTCGGGTGTAGTGCCCGCACGCGTACTTGCGGGTGTTCGCCAGCATGTCCTCGCGGTTCCATGTGACCCCGCCGGTGTCGTGATAGAACTCGACGTGCGGATCGAAATAGCTGGCATGCTTTTCCAGCTGCGCCGGGTCGGCGCAGCGGTTGAAGCTGTCGAAGACCTCCTGGTCCAGGGTGGCGATGGTGGCTTGGAGATCGGCAGCGGTGACCGGTGTCTCGGCCAGGGCCGGCAGGGAGAGCAGGGACAGGGCGGCGAACAGAAGGGCTCGGTTGTTCTTCATCGATGGTGGTCCAGGAAGTTTGTCGATGGCGATAATGCGTTTGCCTGCCTATGCGCTGCGGGTGGCGACCGCCGGCGGCACGGCGGCGGCGCGGCGTGCCGGCCAGAACACCGCCAGCTGGCCTAGCACCCACAGCAGCACCGCACCGATCGGCAGGTAGACCGCCGGCAGGCGCGGCAGTTCGTAGCGCGCCATCAACCACACGTTGATCGAGTACGCCATCAGCATGCCGAGCACGATGCCGAGCGAGGCGAGCAGGAAATTCTCGATCTGGAAGTAGCGCAGGATCTGCCCGCGGGTGGCGCCCAGCGCGCGGCGGATGCCGATCTGCTTGGTGCGCTGCTGCACCCAGAAGCTGGCCAGGCCCACGATGCCCAGCGCGGTGACCACCAGCAGCGCGACGCAGACTGCGCCCAGCAACCAGATCATCGCGCGGTCGTTGCGGAAGTACTTGTCGCGGATCTCGGAATAGGTTTCCTGTTTCAGCACCAGTCGGCTGTTGTCCAGCTTCATCAGCGCGCTCACCGCCGCTTGCAGGACTTCCTGCCGCTGCGCGGGGTCGCCGACGCGTAGCAGGTACTGGCCATCGGTGTAGGGAGCGCGGATCGGCAGCAGCATCGAATAATTGATCTTGTCGATGCCGTTGACGTTGTTGGGGCGCACCAGGGTCTGCACGATGCCGACAATGCGCAGCGGGATATCGCCCGAATACACGGTCTTGCCCAGCGCGCTGTGATCGGGAAACAGTTTGTCCGCCGTCGCCTGGGTGACGATGAGCGACGATCCCTTCGCGCGCACGCTCTTGTCGTTGTCCGCCGTCTCCAGGCTGATGTATTCGTCCTTGTTGAAATCGCGCCCGGCCACCAGCTGCAACCCCATGATGCCCACGGCGCCTTCGCTGACCAGATATTGCGCGGCATTGAGGGTGGAGCGCTCCTGATCCGGGGTCAACGTCAGGCCGGTGTTGGAGGAGGAGTTCACGAAAGGAACCTGGTTGGTGATGATCGCGCCGCGCACGCCGTGAATGCCGCGCAGTGCCGCCAGATCCTCGCGGGTGCGCGCATCGGCGTTGACCTGGGTGCCGATGCCGCCCAGGCGGATGCTGACCAGTTCCGGTTCGGCGAGGCCGCTGATGCGCTGCAAGGTCTCGATGCGGTTGCCGATCAGAAACAGCGCGTTGCAAACGATCGCGCAGGCCAGGGCGATCTCGAGCACGATCAGTGCCGATGCCGTCTTGTGGCGGCGCAGCGTGGAAACGATAGGACGGATGTCCATGGGCAATAACCTTCGATGAGGGACCGTGCCCGCCGCGCCGCGGCGGGCGTGAGGGTCAGGACGATTTGAGCTGCAGCGCCGGTGCGACCTGGATGGCGCGCCACGATGGCAGCAGGCCGGCCAGGACGCTGGCGACCAGCGCCAGCACGAATGTCAGCAGCAGCATCTTCGGATCCAGGTGAGCGAGCTTGGCGTAGGGCACCGGCTGCTGGCGGACCGCCCACAGTCCCAGCCACGCCAGTCCCAGTCCGGCGATGCCGCCGGCCAGCCCCACCGTCCCGGCTTCCACCAGGCATTGCGCGAAGATGGCACCGCGCGATGCGCCCAGGGCGCGGCGTACGCCAATCTCGCCGCTGCGGCGCAGGAACTTCGCCAGCAACAGGCCCACGGTATTGAGCAGGCAGACCAGCAGGAAGCCCATCGCCAGCCAGAGCTGCAGGCGCACGTCGCTCGGCACCACCTTGTTGTGGTCCAGCCATTCCATCACGTTGCGCAGGCGGACGTTGTTGGGGCGTTCGAAGCGTCCGGCGGCGCGTTGCTGGTTGGAGTAGTTATCCAGATAGGCCTTGTAGTCGCCGGCCTGCGAGGCATTGTCTAGCTCCGTCCAGTACTGCACCCAGGTGCAGGGCGCATTGAGCGCGGTGGTATCGCCGGTATCGACTACGCCGAAGCAGTTGGTGCTGCCGTAGTGATCCATCTTCAGATCCATCGCCGCCGAGAAAGGCAGATAGAGCTGTTCGTCGGAGCCGTAGCTGTCGGTGAGGTCGTAGAAGCGCGGATTGACCTGCCAGGTGTCGAGCACGCCGACGATGCGGAAGGTGTTCTTGTTCAGGCGTAGTTCGCGGCCCACGCTGTTGCCGCCGTCGAACAGTTTGTCGTTGAGCGTCCTGGTAATGACCACGACACGTTCGTGGCGGTCGTCGCTGTTGTGCGACCAAGCTTGTCCATACAGGAAGGGCGGCTCGAACATCGGAAAGAAATCGGCCGAGGTGTAGCGCGCTTCCGACTTGAAGGCGCTCAGCCCGCTCTTTTCCGGTTCGATCGCCAGGTTGCCGCCGGTCATCATGGCCTGCCGCTTGCCGCGTTTCTCACGCAGCAATGCCTCGGCATCGAAGCGGGTCACTTGATCGTCCGGTTCTTCGCCTGGCTGAAAACCGGCCTTCGGCTGCGGGTCGACCAATACATTGAACAACCGATCGCTCTTCTGCGGAATCGGGTCGCCCGACAACATATAGAACACCGTCAGCGTGGTCATGCTGGCGCCGATACCGAGCGCGATGGCCAGCACCATCAGTGCGGTCAGCACCTTGTTGCGGCGGAAGCTGCGCACCGCCAGAGTGAAGTAATAGCCGAACATGAGTGGGCTCCTTAGTCGGCCAGAGTTGCAGTGGCGCTGGGCGCGCGCATCAGGCTGGGGTTGCGTTCCAGATCGGTGGCCTGGCCATCGACGATGTGCACGTTGCGCTGCGCGCGTGCGGCCAGTTCCGGGTCGTGGGTGACCATGACGATGGTGGTGCCCTGGCTGTTGATCTCTTCCAGCAGTTCCATCACCCCGCGCGCCATCTGCGAATCGAGGTTGCCGGTGGGTTCGTCGGCCAGCAACAGGCGCGGGCTGCCGGCCAGCGCACGCGCGATGGCGGCACGCTGCTGCTGGCCACCGGACAGCTCGGTGGGGTAGTGCTTCAGGCGCGAGCCCAGGCCGACCTTGGTCAAGGCTTCTTCGATGCGCTGCTTGCGCTCGGCCGCGGCCATGCCGCGATAGCGCAGCGGCACATCGACGTTGTCGAACAGGTTGAGATCGGGAATCAGGTTGAAGCCCTGGAAGATGAAACCGATCTTGCGGTTGCGCAGGCGCGAACGCGCGTCGTCGGACAGGTGGCTGACGTCTTCGCCGTCGAGCAGGTACTGCCCGCTGGTGAAGGTCTCCAGCAGCCCGGCCAGGTTGAGGAAGGTGGTCTTGCCCGAGCCGGAGGGGCCGGTGACCGCAACGAATTCGCCTTCGCGCACATGCAGGTCCAGCGAGCGCAGCGCGTGCGTTTCCACCTGTTCGGTGCGGAAGACCTTGGAGACCGATTGCATCTTGAGCATTGCCGATTCCTTTACGAATGAGGTGTGTGCGAAAGAGATTGAGAGTGGCTGACAAACCGTGGCGAGCAGCCTGACGGCTGCGCAGCAGGTGCTGGTCGCCTTTAGTGAACGGTGACGCGCGGTGCATCCCCGAAGTTGTCTGCACCGGAGACCACCACGCGGTCGCCGACCTGCAGCCCGGACAGCACCTGCACCTCGCCCAGGCTGCTGACACCCATGCGCACCGGACGGCGCACCGCGGTGTTGCCATCCATCACATAGGCGTAGCTGCCGCCGGATTGTTCGACGAACGGGCCGCGCTCGACCTTGAGCACGTTGCGGCGCGTGTCCATCACCACGCGTGCGCTCATGCGCTGGCTCTGGCGCAGGCCCGGAGGCTGCTTGTCGGCAAAGCGGATGCGCGCGGTGACTTCGCCATTGACCACTTCCGGCGACACCGCCGAGATCGCGCCCGGGAACGGCTCGCCGCTGCCGCTGGTGAGCTGCGCCGGCATGCCAATTGCCAGATCGCGCGCAAAACTTTCCGGCACCTTGATCTCCACTTCGAACTTGGACAGGTCCACCACGCCCAGGATCGGCGCGTTCGCCGCGACCTGGGTGTGCTGCACCGCCTGCACCTGGCCGACCTGGCCATCGAACGGCGACAGCAGCGTGAGCGCATCGACCTGGCGCTGCACCTCGGCCACCACCGCGCGCTGGCGGTCGGCGAGCAGGCGCTTGTTGCGCGAATCCAGGTCCGCGCCCTGGCTCTTCAGCGACGCATCCCGCTGGGCGTGCTGCAGGTCGATGTCGGTCTTCTTCAAGGTGTCCTGCGCCTTGGCCAGTTCCACCTGTGGCACCGCGCCGCCATCGTAGCCGCGCTGGTAGCGCTCCAGGTCGCGCGCGGCGGCCTGCTTGTCGATCTTGGCCTGGTCGGTGAGCTTGCTGGCCGTGGCGCGGGCCAGGGTGGCGTCCAGGGCGGCGCGGCTGGACTCGGCCTCCAGCCCGGCCAGCGTGGCCTGCTCCTGCGCCAGCTTGCTGCGCAGCTCCGGGCTGTCGATGCGGGCCAGCTCCTGGCCCTGCTTGACCACGTCGCCGGCGACCACGCTCAGCGTCACCGTGCCGGCCGAGATGGCGTACAGCACGGGGCTGTTGGCGGCGATGACGCGCCCGTCGGCGGCGATGTCGCGCACCAGGTCACCCTGGCTGACCGTGGCGATCCGCACCCGGCTGGCATCGAACGAGCGGCTGCCGGCGCTCCACGCGGTGACCGCCCAACCAATACCGGCCAACACGGCGACCGCGGCGATGCCGGGCCACAACCAACGGCGCCACGGCGCGCTCTGGGCGGATGTACGGAGAACCTGGTCCTGGGCAGAGGTATCGCGAATCATGATCGGCTGGCTCGGTGGCGTCACTGCGATAAAGCAGGACATGTGCCAACCTCCAAGTCGTTGAATGCAATCGCTTTTAAACGTTCGTGGCCAGTGTCCGCAGTGTCCGCGGACACTGGTGCGGACACGCTGTCCGGGCATGGTCATGCAGCGGACAAGAGCGGACACGCTAAAATGCCCGGCTTCGTCCTCAAGGGTTGTCCTATGTGCGGCATTGTCGGAGCGATCGCCGGGCGCGATGTGGTCCCGGTCCTGATCGAAGGACTCAAGCGCCTTGAGTACCGCGGCTACGATTCCTCCGGCATCGCCGTGCTCGATGGCGCGCAGGTACGCCGCGTGCGCCGCACCGGGCGCGTGGCGGAGATGGCGCAGGCGGCGCAGGCCGAGCGGTTCGGCGCAACGCTGGGCATCGGCCACACCCGCTGGGCCACCCATGGCGGCGTCACCGAGGCCAATGCGCACCCGCACATCAGTGACGGCGTGGCACTGGTGCACAACGGCATCATCGAAAACCACGAAGAGCAGCGTGAGAAGCTGCGCGCGCTGGGCTACACCTTCGAGTCGCAGACCGACACCGAAGTCATCGCGCACCTCATCCATCACCATCTGGGCAGCGCCGGCGACCTGCTGAGCGCGCTGCAGCGCACCGTCAAGGAACTGACCGGCGCTTACGCGCTGGCAGTGATGAGCCAGGCCGAACCGGAGCGCTTCGTCTGCGCGCGCATGGGCTGCCCGCTGCTGATCGGCGTGGGCGAGGGCGAGAACTTCGTCGCCTCCGATGTCTCGGCCATCGTGCAGGCCACCCGCCAGGTGATCTTCCTGGAAGAGGGCGACACCGCCGACCTGCGCCGCGATGGTGTGCGCATCTTCGATGGCAACGACGCCCCGGTCGAACGCCCGCTGCATCTGTCGGACGTGTCGCTGGCATCGTTGGAACTGGGCCCGTTCCGCCACTTCATGCAGAAGGAGATCCACGAGCAGCCGCGTGCGCTGGCCGATACCATCGAGGCGGCGATCGATGCCAAGGGCTTCCCTGCGTCATTGTTCGGCGCCAATGCCGAAGCGGTGTTGCGCGACATCGACGGCGTGCAGATCCTGGCCTGCGGCACCAGCTACTACGCCGGCATGACCGCGCGCTACTGGATCGAAACCATCGCCGGGCTGCCGTGCAGCGTGGAGATCGCCAGCGAATACCGTTACCGCGCGGCCTATGCCAATCCGAAACATCTGATCGTCACCATCTCCCAATCCGGCGAAACGCTGGACACGATGGAGGCGCTGAAATACGCCAAATCGCTGGGGCATCTGCATACGCTGTCGATCTGCAACGTGCCCGAAAGCGCGATCCCGCGCGCCAGCGAACTGGTCTGCTACACGCGTGCCGGCGCCGAGATCGGCGTGGCCTCGACCAAGGCGTTCACCACCCAGCTGGCGGTGTTGTTCCAGCTGACCATGGTGTTGGGCAAGTTGCAGGGGCGCATCAGCGAGGCCGAGGAAGCGGAGTATCTGGAGCAGCTGCGCTTCCTGCCGGGCAGCGTGCAGCACGCGCTGAATCTGGAGCCGCAGATCATGGCCTGGGCCGAGCGTTTTTCGGCCAAGGAAAACGCATTGTTTCTCGGCCGCGGCCTGCATTACCCGATCGCGCTGGAAGGCGCGCTCAAGCTCAAGGAAATTTCCTATATCCACGCCGAAGCGTATCCGGCCGGCGAGTTGAAGCACGGCCCGCTGGCCCTGGTGGACGCGGCGATGCCGGTGGTGGTGATCGCGCCGAACGATCGCCTACTGGAAAAGGTTAAATCCAACATGCAGGAAGTGCGCGCCCGTGGCGGCGAGCTCTTCGTGTTCGCCGATCAGGACAGCCACTTCAGCGAGTCCGAAGGCGTGCACGTGATCCGCACCCCGCGCCACGCCGGCGTGCTGTCGCCGGTGATCCACACCATCCCGGTGCAGTTGCTGGCCTACCACACCGCACTGGCGCGCGGCACGGATGTGGACAAGCCGCGTAACCTGGCCAAGTCGGTGACGGTGGAGTAGCGCGGCCAATCGAGGGGGCTGCGCTCGCCGCGATCAGCGTCGCCGCCGCCGGGTGCGGCATCTCCCTGCATGCGCTGTGGCTCGGTGCGCATGCCCAACGACTGCCCGCCCTGTTTCTTTGTCGCGATTGCCTGCAGCGATGCGGACATCGGTGGCGTTGCTGGGGCCCGCGTCGGTATCGCCCAGTGGCCGCGTGGAGGCGTGTTTCGCAACGTGCCCGGGTCGCTGCCGGTGCCGCAGCAACCCAAGCTTGGCAGACTGCTGCTCCGGCTGCCAACGCGATGGCCCAGGTTATGCATACGCTTCCTGCGAGGGTCCCATCACGCAGGAGGACGTATGCACGAGTCTTTCAAACAGGGCGCGCCGGCGGAATTGTGGCAGGCGTTGGTACGTGAGGCGGGGCAGCGGATTGCACAGCCGCTGGACGAATCGCGCGAGCATTATCTGGTTTTCGTGTTGCTGCGCCTGCAGCGCGATGCGCAGCTGTTTTCGCGCACGCAGGCCCTGGCCTGGTTGCACGCGCACGACCAGACCGGCAGTCTGCGGGCCGATGCATTGCGCGACATCGGAGATCAATGCCTGCTGATTGCAGGCCTGTTTCCCGGGATTGCGCAGCGCCGGCGGCTCAGCGTCGACTACTTCATCGCGTTGGGCCGCGGCGCGTATTTCGAAGTGGCCGACACGCGTTACAGCGATGCGGGTCTGTTCGCGCAGTTGGCCGCCACCTATCGCGAGTTGGTCCGCACGCTTGCGGCGCTGCGCCCGCCGCGCGAGTGGCAGCGCAGTCACGGCGGGCTGCTGCATGCGTAGATAAGCGTCACTTCCGGGGGCCGTCCCTACAGCTGTGGGGACCGCCCCGACTGCCAATCACCCATGATGCGCTCACACTAAGTCCGCAACTGAGCGTTCTAGCCGACTGCGGACCGTTGTCTGATGGACCAAAGCACTGTGTCGTTGATCGCTGTCCGCGCGATCTGACAGTGCCATGTCGCATTGCGTGGGGGACACGCAATGCGACGCTCTCCAGAGGAAGGAATTCATGAAAGCCTTTATTGCAGTGGCGATCTCGGTGCTGAGCGGCGCCGCAATGGCCAGCGACGTCCCGCCCGGTTATGCGGGCGTGGGCGGCATGACCTTGCAGGACATCGACCCGGCCATCTATGCCTATCACTACGACCACGGCTTCGTCGGCGAAGACGCGATGGGGTGGGATCCGGCGCTGCAGTTCGCCTGGTCGCGCATCGCTGCGGCCAAGGTCTGCGGCCAGCAGCCTGTCGAGCAGGACGCCATCGTTGCCAGGCTGGTTGCGCAGTACGGCCAGGATGCGGCCGTGCATCAAGTCAACGGCATCGCATTTCATGAAGTGCAGATGCGTGCCTCCAGCGCGTTCTGTACCGCCACCCGTGGTGCCGAGGCGGTGGCAGTGGTGCCCGCATTTGCCAACGGCGATTTTTCGACGGCAACGACCTATGCCGCGGCTGCAGTTGCCGGCACGCTGTCGGTCGCCGAGACACAGCAACAGCCCTCCGCACAGACGCAGGGCGATACCGACGCAGCCATTGCACCATCGGCGGATTGGGCGTTGCAGCTGCCGTTGCATGCCAGCATGCGCGTGGGGTCCAACGGCCTGCCCAACGGCGACGAAATGTTGCGCGTGGTGCGGCGCGGGCACACCGGGGCAGTGGTGGGCCTGCAGATCGCCACCAGCCTGTTCACGCGCGGCGTCGCAGTGTCGGCCTTCGGCAAGGGGCAGCTGAAAGGCGAAAAGATGGAAGGCGTGGGCAATCCCGGTTATCAACTGCAGCGTGATGCGGTCAATGCGCGTCTGAAGAGCTACTTCACCGGGCATCCGGCAGCACTGCCGGCAGAACCGTTCCCGTTGCAGGTCCTGATGTCCGACTGGTTGCTCGTCTACCAGAGCCTGGCCGATACCAAGTCGCCCTACGAGTTGCGCTACGCGGTGACGATCGGCGGCGAACGCTCCGGACTGTTGAAGCGCAAGGCGAGTCCGGTCAACCTGGACTGCGCGCCCACACCGCGCACCGCGTCGCTCGAGGAGTGGGAGGCAAACGACTACGCGCTGGTCAAGCAGGCCGCACAGGCCTACAGCGAGGAATGCGCCGAAAAATTTGCCCAGCAGTTGCCGCGGTGGTTCCCGGATAGAGAGGCAGTTGCTACCTCCAACTGAGGCGACGTGTGATGCTGCAGGATGGCGCCTGCATCTAAGAGTGGCTACCAAAACTACTGCGCCGTCGTCAGGCGGGCGCAGCCGGTGCTCGGAATCGGCATGTGCCACTCGTACGTTCCGGTTCTGAGCGCGCCGTCTGCATCCTCCTGATGACCGCACGCTACGTTTCGTTAGCCGCTGGAAGTGCGCTGCGCGCATCCAACTGTGTGGGCGTTCTCTGCCGACATACCCTGCTCGAAGGCGAAGTACCGACAGCGCATGTGCCTGAAACAAGAATGCCCGGGAACCCCGGGCATTTTGTTATGCATTACGCCAGCGGCGTATTGGAAATGATCTCCACCCAGTAGCCGTCCGGGTCCTTGATGAAGGCCAGGTGCTTCATGCGGCCGTCTTCCAGGCGTTTCTGGTACGGCACGTTGAGGCTATCGAAACGTGCGCAGGCGGCATGGATGTCGGGCACCGAGATGCAGATGTGGCCGAAGCCGCGCGGGTCGCTGTTGCCGTCGTGGTAGACCGGGCCGTCCTGGGTTTCGGTGCCGTGGTTGTGGGTGAGTTCGAGCACGCCGGGGATGCCGGCCATCCACAGCCGACGCGCGGCATCGTCGTCGGGGATCGCGGTGCCGTCGGGCAGCAGGGCCAGGAAGTACAGGCTGAACTGCGCATCGGGAAAATCACGTGCGTCCAGCAAGCGGAAGCCCAGTACGCGCGTATAGAAATCCAGCGAACGCTGCGCATCCTTGACGCGCAGCATGGTGTGGTTGAACACGAAACCGGCGGTGTCGGCAGATCCGGCGCTGGCGCCGGGGACGTGTTGCAGGTCGGTCAAAGGCATTGCGGTCTCCTCGATGGAATGCGGGGGGCAGGTCAGGCTGCATTGGAGGTGGATGTTAGCGGGGCAATGGTTGTCGGCATGTCTGCACCTTGCATGTCGGCGATCTGGCGTCGCTCTGTGGTCGATCGTGCGCGACAGCGCGACCTGCCTTGTTCAAGGTCGTGGCATGGGCCTGCACCGAGTCCGAACGGTCAGGCCCATGCGCACAGCGCTTGTCTCAGAACCAGATGCGCAGGCCGGCAACAAACCGGCTGTCGCGTGCAGGCTCATCGTCGATCGCGGCGCGGCGGGCGGTGTCGCCGAAACTGCGGCTATGCACCCAGCCGATATAGGGCGCGAAGCGGCGGGTGATTTCGTAGCGCAGCCGCAGGCCGACCTCGACCTGCTCCAGCCCGCTGTCGACACCGCGCCGGTCATCGTCGGTGAGGGCGATAGTGGCTTCCACGCGCGGCTGCAGGATCAGCCGGTTGGTAAGCAGCACCTCGTACTCGCCCTCCAGTCGCAACGCGGCACGGCTGCCGCTACCGACATAGAGCGTGGCTTCGGTCTCGAACTTGTAGGGCGCCAGGCCCTGCACGCCGAAGGCGGCCCAGCTGCGATGCCCGCCCGCTCCGATGTCCTGACGTGCGCCGACCAGCAGGTCCCACCATGGCGAGATGGCGTGGCCATAGAACGCCTCCACCGATGCGCCCTGGCTGCGCCCGTCCTGCCGCTCGCCTTCGCTGCGTAGCCAGAGCCGGTCGATATCGCCACCGATCCAGGCACGCGCTTCCCAGTCCTGGCCACTGCCGCGCGTGGTGTCGAAGGCTTCCAGTCGATCCAGCAACACGTAGCGATTGATGCCTGGCGCGTGCATCGCATGGTGCTGCAAGGGGGCGAATGCCGCCGCGATCTCCCCGGCAGTGGGCGTTGGGATCGGCGTACGTGGCAGTGCGCCGGTGCCAGGCGATGCCGGCGTTTGCGTCACCGCTTCGGCATGCGGCGCGTGTTCCATGTCGGAGTGATCCATCGCCCCATGCTGTTGCCCATGCTGCATCGACGCATGATCCATCGATGCGTGCTGCATTGCATCGTGGTCGCTGTCTGCCTGTGATTGCAGGGGATGGTCCAGTAGTGGATTCGCAGAGGTCTGGTGTGCGGCGTGCTGGACATCGGCGTGCTGCATGCCTGCGTGGTGCATCGATGTCGGCGCTGCCGAAACGTCGGCCTGTGCCGGGCGTTGCGCAGGCGTGCTTTCAGCAGCGTTTGCCGATGCCGATGCAGTGCTGGAGTGCTGCGCATGCTCCATCTGCACCGCATCTGCACTCTCCGGCGCGGATGGCGGCGATGCCTCCGTTGCGATGGATGTCTGCGGCTGGGCCGCCGTTGCCTGGTCGGCCATCTGCATTGCATGTGCGCCGTCGGCATGCGCGGATGACTCCATCGCTGCATGCTGATGCTCCTGTGCAGTGGCCGATGCGCTCAGCAGCAGTGCGAGCAGCGTCCTGTATTGCGTCCGTAGCGTACTCATGCCTCCACCCGCACTTCGCGCATCATGCCCGCTTCCATGTGGTACAGCAGATGGCAGTGGTAGGCCCAACGGCCCAGCGCATCGGCGAGGACGCGATAGCTGCGGCGTGTGCCGGGCGGCATGTCGATGGTGTGCTTGCGCACCTGGAAATTGCCATCGGCGCCTTCCAGATCGCTCCACATGCCGTGCAGGTGGATGGGGTGCTGCATCATGGTGTCGTTGACCAGTACGATGCGCAGCCGCTCGCCGTACTGCAGCCGCAAGGGCTCTGCCGAGGCGAAGGCGATGCCGTCGAACGACCAGGCAAATTTTTCCATATGCCCGGTCAGATGCAGTTCGATCTCGCGCCCGGGTTCGCGCCCATCCGGATCCTCGAACAGGCTGTGCAGGTCGGCGTAGCGCAGCACCCGGCGGCCGTTGTCGCGCAGGCCAACCCCGGGATCGTCCAGGCGCGGTGAAGTGGCATTGCTGCGCATGTCGATCAGCGGGTTGCCGTCTTCGCTGGCGGGGTGGTGCGGCGTCTTATCATCTGTATGCGCTTGGGTGTCGCTATGCGTATGCATGTCGTGCATCGCATGCGCTGCCTGCATCCCGGCTGCGCCGTGCGTGGCGTGACCCGCATGCGCCATGCCATCGCCGTGCTCCATGTCCTGCATGGTGAGGATCGCGCGCGGATCCAGCGCGGGAATCGGTGCCTGCAGTCCATGCCGCACCGCCAGCGTGCCGCAGGCGAATCCGGTGCGGCCCATGTCCTGCGCGAACAAGGTAAACGCGTCCTGGCCGATGGGTTCGACAAGCACGTCGAAGGTCTCGGCCGCCGCAATGCGCAGCTCGTCCACGCTGACCGGATGCACGTACTGGCCGTCGGCAGCCACCACGGTCATGCGCAGGCCGGGGATGCGGATGTCGAAGTAGGTCATCGACGAGCCGTTGATGAAACGCAGCAGTACCTTCTCGCCGGCCCTGAACAGGCCGGTCCAGTTGCCGGCCGGGGCGACGCCGTTGAGCAGGTAGGTGTAGGTGTTGGCGTTGACGTCGGACAGGTCGGTCGGGGTCATGCGCATGCGCCCCCACATGCCGCGGTCGGCCAGCGCCGCGCGCAGGCCGTCGTCGCGCGCATCGCGCAGGAAATCGCCCACCGTGCGCTGCGCGTAATTGTCGTGGCTGGGCATCTGCTTGAGCCGCCGGAACAGCGCGGCCGGGTCCAGGTCGGTCCAGTCCGAGAGCAGCACCACATGCTCGCGATCGTGCCGATACGGCGGCGGTGTCAGCGGGTCGATGACGATCGCGCCGTACAGGCCAGCCTGTTCCTGAAACATCGAATGGCTGTGATACCAGTAGGTGCCGGACTGGCGCAGCGCGAAGCGGTAGTGGTACTCCTGGCCCGGCGCGATGCCGTCGAAACTCATCCCCGGCACGCCGTCCATGTTGGCCGGCAGCAACAGGCCGTGCCAGTGCACCGAGGTGGGTTGGTCAGCCAGCGCGTTGCGCACGCGCACGCTGACCGTGTCGCCTTCGCGCCAGCGCAGCGTGGGGGCCGGCAGGCTCTGGTTGACGGTGATGGCGGGGCGGGGGCGCCCGGTGAGGTTGACCGGCATACGGCCGATCTGCAGCGTCTGGCTGCTGCCGCGCAGGACCGGCGTACTCACCGGGTTGGACGCACGCGCATCGCTGCGCCACAGGCCGGTGGTGGCGGCAACACCGCCCAGGGCCATGCCCTGAACGAAGCGGCGTCGGCTCAGGCCGCCGTTGGAGGGTGGATCGAAATAATTGGGATCGAAAGACATGACATCTCCGCTGCGGCCCACCGATGAAGGCGGACGCATCGCATCGCTTAGCAACCCCGCGCAGCAAGCGCGCGGGCCCGATGACGGCCAAGGCCGTCAGCGCTCAGGCGATGGGAGGTCGAACCGGTTGCTCGGGCAGCGGGCTGCCGCGCCCTTCTGCCAGGGTGGCAGGCAGGGTGGCGCGGCCAGGCAGGCCGGCGGGCACCGCAGGCAGGGTCAGCAAGGCGAGGCTGCAGTGCTGCAGGCAGTCGCAGCTGCCCAGCTTGCAGCAGTCGGCCGCGTGCGCGTGCTGGGTTTTATCGGGGGGATGCGCCGTAGCGGGTGGCGGCATGTCGGCATGGCACGGCATCGCGGCCGACATGGGCGCGTGCGCCATCGACGCGGTCGCAACCGTCCCGGCCGACGCCATCTCCGGCAGTGCCATGCCCACCGAGGCCCACGCGCCGGTAGCCGTATTGGCAACCAGGCACAGGCACAGCAGCAGGCGGAGCAGGCAACGCAGCACGGGCAGTCAGGGCGGGCAGTCGGGTACGACGAGCATAGCATCGGCTCCCAGCTGTCCGCCCGATGACCCGCCCGCCGTGGCCGCACGCCCGGCAGCGGTAGAATTGGCGCTTCCTTCGCCGCACAGTCCTGCCATGTCGCAGCGCCAGTGGGTGGCCGCCGCCATCCAGAAGATCGAGGCCGATTTCAACCGTTCGGCCGACACCCATCTGATTCCGATGGACCTGCCGGGCTTTCCGGGCATTGACCTGTATTTCAAGGACGAGTCCAGCCACCCGACCGGCAGCCTCAAGCACCGGCTGGCGCGCTCGCTGTTCCTGTACGCGCTGACCAACGGCTGGCTGCGTGCCGGGCGGCCGGTGATCGAGGCCTCCAGTGGCTCGACCGCCATCTCCGAGGCCTATTTCGCGCGGCTGCTGGGGGTGCCCTTCATCGCGGTGATGCCGGCCTCGACCTCGCCGGAAAAGATCGCCGCGATTCAATTCCAGGGCGGCCGCTGCCACCTGGTCGAGCGTGCCTGCGATCTGGACAGCGCCTCGCACCAGCTCGCGCGCGAGACCGGCGGTCATTTCATGGACCAGTTCACCTACGCCGAGCGCGCCACCGACTGGCGCGCCAACAACAACATCGCCGAATCGATCTTCAAGCAGCTGGCCGAGGAGCCGCATCCGATTCCCGACTGGATCGTCTGCAGCCCCGGCACCGGCGGCACCAGCGCCACGCTCGGCCGCTATGTGCGCTACCGGCGCCACGCCACCCGCATCCTCTGCGCCGACCCGGAAGTGTCGGTGTTCTTCGACGGCTATTGCCGCGCGGTGGACGGGCAGTGCCCCAAGGAGCTGGCCATCACCGGCGGCTCGCGCATCGAAGGCATCGGCCGCCCGCAGGTGGAGTCCAGCTTCATCGCCAGTTGCGTGGACGTGATGATCAAGGTGCCCGACGCCCTGAGCCTGGCCGCCATGCGCCATGTCAGCGCCACGCTCGGCCGCCGCGTCGGTGGCTCCACCGGCACCAACTTCGTCGGCGTGCTGCAGGCCGCCCGGCGCATGCGCCAGGCCGGCCGCAGCGGCTCCATCGTCACCATCCTGTGCGATGCCGGCGAGCGCTATGCGCACAGCTATTACGACCCGGCCTGGTACGTGGCGCGCGACATCGACGTCATCGACAGCGATGCGGCCATTGCGCTGGCCGTGGATGGTGGCGATTTGCCTGCCTTGCCTTGTGCGGCGCTGGAATGACCGCCATATCCACACTGACGGCTGGAACGCTTGCGCTCGCCGCCGGATGAATGCAGTTTGCGTGCGCACCTGGCATAAGCCATTCGTGCACGCCAGTTCCTTCGCGCTGCGCACGTCCATCTGACGACGACGCGCGCGGTGTTGTACGCCGCATTTGCTGATGCTTGATCCAGTCACCCCAGTCCACCACCGGAGCGCCCCATGACCAACCCGCTGCTCGGCCTGTCCGGACTGCCGTCCTTCGATGCGATCCGCCCCGAGCACGTGGGCCCGGCGATCGATCAATTGCTTGCCGACGCCGAGGCCGCAGTGAAAGCAGCCGAGCAGGTCAGCCCGGTCAGCTGGGACAGCTTCGTGGTGCCGCTGGACGATGCCACCGAGCGGCTGTGGCGCGCCTGGGGCCAGGTCGGCCATCTGCAGGCGGTGGTCAACACGCCGGAACTGCGCGAGGCCTACAACAGCAATCTGCCCAAGCTCAGCCGCTTCGGCAGTGCGCTGGCGCAGAACCTGGCGCTGTATGCGCAGTACAAGGCGCTGGCCCAAGCGCCGGAAGCGGCGCACTACGACGCCGCGCGGCGCAAGGTGCTGGAAAACGCGCTGCGCGATTTCCGCCTCGGCGGTGCCGAGCTGGATGACGCGTCCAAGGCGCGGTTTGCGCAGGTCCAGGAAGAACTGTCCGCACTGGCCGCCAAGTTTTCGCAGAACGTGCTCGATGCCACCGATGCATGGTCGTACGTGAGCGAGGACGTAACCGAGCTGTCTGGCCTGCCGGCCGAGGTGGTCGCCGCTGCACGCGCGGCCGCGGAGAAGGACGGCGTGCCGGGCTGGAAGCTGACCTTGCAGATGCCGTGCTATCTGCCGGTGCAGACCGATGCGGACAATCGCGAGTTGCGCGCGCGGCTGTATCGCGCCAACGCCGAGCGCGCCTCCGAGTTCGGCGATGCCGCGCTGGACAACAGCGCCAATATCGATCGCATCCTGGCCCTGCGCGCCGAGCTGGCGCAGCTGCTCGGGTTTGCCAGTTACGCGGAGTATTCGGTCGCCACCAAGATGGCGCAAAGCCCGGATGAAGTGATGGGCTTCCTGCGCGATCTGGCGGTGCGCGCCAAACCGTACGCGCAACGCGACCGTGCCGAGCTCGAAGCATTCGCCCGCGACGAACTTGGCCTGGACGAATTGCAGGCCTGGGATCTGGCCTACGCCTCCGAAAAACTCAAGCAGGCGCGCTACAGCTTCTCCGAGCAGGAAGTGAAGCAGTACTTCACCGAGCCCAAGGTGCTGGCCGGTCTGTTCGAGGTGATCCACAGCCTGTATGGCCTGACCGTCAAGCCCGATCGCGCGCCGGTCTGGCATGCGGATGTGCGCTTCTATCGCCTGGAAGATGCGCAGGGCCAGCTGGTCGGTCAGTTCTATCTGGACCTGTACGCGCGCGAAGGCAAGCGTGGCGGCGCGTGGATGGACGATTGCCGCAACCGCCGCGACACCGCCAACGGCGTGCAGACGCCGCTGGTGTATCTGGTGTGCAACTTCGGCCGCGGCAGTGGCGATACGCCGGCCACGTTCCGGCATGGCGAGGTCACCACGCTGTTCCATGAAATGGGCCACGGCCTGCATCAGTTGCTGACCCGCATCGGCGAGTTGGGCGTGGCCGGCATCAACGGCGTGGAATGGGACGCGGTGGAACTGCCGAGCCAGTTCATGGAAAACTTCTGCTGGGAATGGGAACGCGTGCAGGCGATGACCGCGCACGTGCAGACCGGCGAGCCGTTACCGCGCAACCTGTTCGACCGGCTGCTGGCCGCACGCAATTTCCAGAGCGGCATGTTCACCGTGCGCCAGCTGGAATTCGCGTTGTTCGACATGCAGCTGCACAGCAGCTTCGACCCGACCCAGGACAACGTGCTGCAGTTGATCGAACGGGTGCGCGACGAGGTGGCGGTCAACCGCCCGCCGGCATGGAATCGCTTCCCGCACCAGTTCAGCCACATTTTCGCCGGCGGTTACGCGGCCGGTTACTACAGCTACAAGTGGGCCGAAGTGCTCAGCGCCGATGCCTACGCCGCTTTCGAGGAAGCGCCCGAGCAGGTGGCCGATACCGGCGCGCGCTTCCGCCATGAAGTGCTGTCGCGTGGCGGCAGCCGCAGCGCGGCCGACAACTTCCGCGCCTTCCGTGGGCGTGCGCCGAGCATCGATGCGCTGTTGCGGCACAACGGCATGGCCGGCTGAATCGGGATTGGGGGAATCGGGAATCGGGAATCGGGAGTGGGGAGTGGCAAGCGCGGTCTCTCGGTACACCGATCCCCAATTCCCAATTCCCAATTCCGCGCGGCGCCTAGCGCCGCGCCCTCACACCCGGCCGAACACCAGCGCCGCGTTGGTGCCGCCGAAGCCGAAGCTGTTGGACATCACCGTGTTCAACGTGGCGTCCCGGGTCTGGCGCAGGATCGGGAAGCCTTCGGCGCGCGGGTCGAGTTCGTCGATATGCGCCGAGCCGGCCATGAAGCCGTCGCGCAGCATCAGCAGGCTGTAGATCGCCTCGTGCACGCTGGCCGCACCCAAGGAATGGCCGGACAGCGCCTTGGTCGAGGACAGCGGCGGGACGTTGTCGCCGAACACCTCGCGTACCGCGCCCAGCTCGGTCACATCGCCCAGCGGCGTGGAGGTGCCATGCGTGTTGAGGTAGTCGATCGGCTGCGTCAGGCCCTGCATGGCCATGTGCATGCAGCGCACCGCACCTTCGCCGCTGGGCGCCACCATGTCGGCGCCATCGGAGGTCACGCCATAACCGAGCAGTTCGGCATGGATGCGTGCGCCGCGCGCGATGGCGTGGGCGTGGTCTTCCAGCACCAGCACGCCGCCGCCGCTGCCGATGACGAAGCCGTCGCGCTGCGCATCGTAGGGGCGCGAGGCCACTGCGGGGCGATCGTTGAAGCCGGTGGACAGCGCGCCCATCGCATCGTACATCACGCTCATGGTCCAGTGCAGTTCTTCGCCGCCGCCGGCGAACATCACATCCTGCGCGCCGTGCCGGATCAGGTCCGCCGCCGCGCCGATGCAATGCGCCGAGGTCGCACACGCGGCCGACAGCGAATAGCTCAGGCCGCGGATCTTGAACGCGGTCGCCAACGAGGCG
The DNA here is from genome assembly GCF_002940205.1 of Xanthomonas arboricola pv. guizotiae. Classification (GTDB taxonomy): domain Bacteria; phylum Pseudomonadota; class Gammaproteobacteria; order Xanthomonadales; family Xanthomonadaceae; genus Xanthomonas; species Xanthomonas arboricola_C. Next base: position 84,720 of record NZ_MDSK01000006.1, on the reverse strand, counting down.
GAGACCGACGAACACATCGTGCGCGGCACCATGTACGGGCCGACCTTGCGCACGCCACGGTTGCGCAGCAGATCGGCGGTTTCCACCTGCCACTGGCTGGATCCGCTACCGGAGCCGGCAATCAGGCCGGTGCGCAGGTCGCTGACCTGCCCGGCATCCAGTCCGGCATCGGCGATCGCATCGCGCATGGCCAGGTAGGCGTAGGCCGAGGCATCGCCCATGAAGCGTTTGAGCTTGCGGTCGATCAGGCTGTCCAGATCCAGCGCCACCGCACCGCCAACCTGGCTGCGCAGGCCGGCGTCGGCATGATCGGGCAATGCGGTGATGCCCGAGCGGCTCTCGCGCAAGGCGCTGGAGACGGTGTCCAGATCGTTGCCCAGGCACGAATTGATGCCCATTCCGGTGACGACGACGCGACGCATCAGAAATCCTCCGTTGAAGTGAACATGCCCACGCGCAGATCGTTGGCCGTGTAGATTTCGCGCCCGTCCACCAGCATGCGTGCATCGGACTGCGCCATCACCAGCTTGCGGTTGATCACGCGGCTGATATCGATTTCGTAACTGACCAATTTGGCGCTCGGCAACACCTGGCCGGTGAACTTGACCTCGCCGCAGCCCAGCGCGCGGCCGCGGCCTGCTGCGCCGATCCAGGTGAGGAAGAAGCCGGTCAGCTGCCACATCGCGTCCAGGCCCAGGCAGCCGGGCATCACCGGGTCGTCGATGAAGTGGCAGCCGAAGAACCACAGGTCCGGGCGCACGTCGAGTTCTGCGCGGATCACGCCCTTGCCATGCGTGCCGCCGCTGTCGTCGATCTCGGTGATGCGGTCGAACATCAGCATCGGGTCGTTGGGCAGCCGGGCACTGTCGGGCCCGAACAGTTCCCCACGCGCGCTGGCCAGCAATTGGTCGCGCGAGTACGCACTTTGACGAGTCATCACGAACGTTTCCTGCAAGAAGCGAAAGGCGAGGCCGGCAAGGGTGCATGAGGGCGCGCGGTTCAATCAAATGTTTTATCCGTACGCATGCGTGCTGTTTTCGGCCGGTTGCGCAGTGCGGCAAGCGCGTTGTGCGGACAGGATCCAATGCAGGTGACGGCATTCAGCGGGACGCGGTCAGGCATGCCTGCTTGGCGTGGATCGGCACACGGACAGACGCAGTGGAGCAGCCCACCAGCGCTTGCGTCCGTTCGCGCCCGGGCAGGCGTGATGGCGCGGCGCAAGGCGTGAGACGCGGCTGATTTATCATGCTCCGACGCTTTCGGAGAGATGCCAGCTTGATGCGCAAGATCGTGCACGTGGACATGGATGCGTTCTACGCGTCCGTGGAGCAACGTGACGATCCATCGCTGCGCGGCAAGCCGGTGGTGGTGGCCTGGCGCGGTGCGCGTTCGGTGGTGTGCGCGGCCTCATACGAAGCGCGCACCTACGGCATCCGTTCGGCCATGCCGGCGCTGCGTGCCGAGCGCCTGTGTCCGGATGCGGTGTTCGTGCCGCCGGATTTTGCGCGCTACAAGGCGGTGTCGCGGCAGGTGCGCGAGATCTTCCATCGCCACACCGATCTGGTCGAGCCGCTGTCCCTGGACGAAGCCTATCTGGATGTCACGCAGGCCAAGAGCGGCCTGCAGCTGGCCACCGAGATCGCGCAGCTGATCCGCAGCCAGATCCGCGAGGAAACCCAGCTCACCGCATCGGCCGGCATCGCACCGAACAAGTTCCTGGCCAAGATCGCCTCGGACTGGCGCAAGCCCGACGGGCAGTTCGTCATCGCGCCCAGTCGCGTCGATGCGTTCCTGCTGCCGCTGCCGGTCAACCGCATTCCCGGCGTGGGCAAGGTGATGGATGGCAAGCTGGCGGCATTGGGGATCGTCACCGTCAGCGATCTGCGGCTGCGTCCCCTGGAAGAATTGCAGGCGCATTTCGGCAGCTTCGGGCAGAGCCTGTACCGCCGCGCACGCGGCATCGACGAGCGCCCGGTCGAGCCGGATCAGGAGGTGCAGTCGGTGTCATCGGAAGATACCTTCGGCGAGGACATCGCGCTGGAGGCACTGGAACCGCACATCCTGCGCCTGGCCGAAAAGACCTGGCTGGCCACGCGGCGCACCGAGCGTATCGGGCGCACCGTGGTCCTCAAGTTGAAGACCTCCAACTTCCGCATCCTGACCCGCTCCTACACGCCAGATCAGCCACCGGCCTCGCTGGAGGCATTGGCGGAGATCGCGCTGGCGCTGACCCGGCGCGTGGAGTTGCCCGAGGACACGCGCTATCGCCTGGTCGGGGTGGGATTGAGTGGTTTCAGCGACGCGGAAGAGGGCGCGGTGCAGGGCGAGTTGTTTGGCGAGATGCCGCCGGCGCAGTGAGTGCGTGGCGTCATGCTGCTGCACCGCGGCCGCGCGTGTTGCATGCAGCGATGACTGCAACCACGCACGTATCGAGGCTTGCATCGGCTGTTCGCATCGCGCCGCGGTGACGCGCCCTGAATCCCGCAGCTCGTACACTGCAGGCCGCTCCCCCAACGAGACTGTGCGCATGTTCCCGTATCCGCTGGTGATCTTCGACCTGGATGGCACGCTGGTGGACAGCGCACCCAATATCGCCGAAGCGCTCAACGCCACCTTGCAGGAACTCGGGCTGCAGCAGTTCAGCGAGACGACGATCCGCAGCTGGATCGGCGAAGGGGTGCACGTGCTGCTCGCCGCCGCCCTGCGCGAAGCCGGCGGCACCCACGACGCCGAGACCGAGATGCCGCTGATGATGCGCCACTACCAGGCCAGCCTATTGCACAACCCCCAGCTGTATCCCGGCGTTGCCGAGGCATTGGCCGGCCTGCGCGAGGCCGGCGCCACGCTGGCGCTGTGCACCAACAAGCCCGCGCGCTTCATCGCGCCGCTGCTGGAGCATCTGGGCATCGCTGGCTATTTCAGCAGCGTGCTCGGTGGCGATTCGTTGCCGCAGCGCAAACCCGATGCAGCACCGCTGCTGCACCTGGCCAGGCAGTTCGGGCACACACCGCAGCAGTGCCTGATGGTCGGCGATTCGGCCACCGATGCGGCCGCTGCAACCGCCGCGGCGATGCCGCTGGCGATGGTGCGTTACGGCTATCTGCGCGGCTTCGATGTGCAGAGCGCCGGTGCCGTGGCCATCATCGATGACATGCGGCAATTGCTCGCATTGCAGTAAGGCGCGCAGTGTTGCCGGCGCGGGTGCCGGCGTCGTCCATACGGCGGCGCAGCAACCGATACCACCGTCGGCTGGCGGCATTTGTCGCCTTGAATGAAGGTCTTTCGCACGCCGGCCGCAGCGTCGGCCAGCTGCCGTGCACGGCTAGTTGCGACCGCTGCGCATCATGCGTGTGGTCTGCGCTGCCGGGAGCGGCAACGCCTGCTTGCGGCTGCGCCAGCGCAGCGTTTCGATTTGAGAATGAATCGCATCTATGTAGAATGCGCGGACACGCTTGACTGCGTCAGCGCCGCGCACGCATGTCGTCCGCTGCGCCGCATGCATCACCCCCACCGTGCCACCTCAAGCCGTCGCCAGAGGTCCATCTCCTGTCGAGAGGTTTGAGAATGTCCGCATCACGCCGGTCATGGATGTCTGCGCCTGCACGTCGTCCCGTGTTGTCCCGCCGTCAGCTGGTGCTGGCCATTGCTCTCGGTTGCGGCATCTGCATCTGCAGCGCATCGGCCGAAGACGCCGCAGCCGAGCCGCAGTCGCTGGACACCGTGCACGTCACCGCCGCGCAGATCGCCCGCCAGGCCCTGGGGTCATCGGTGATCACCGCCGAGGACATCGAACGGCGCCCGCCGGTCAACGATCTGTCGCAGTTGCTGCGCACCATGCCGGGCGTCAACCTCACCGGCAACAGCGCCTCCGGCCAGTACGGCAACAACCGCCAGATCGATCTGCGCGGCATGGGCCCGGAAAACACGCTGATCCTGGTCGATGGCAAGCCGGTGGGATCGCGCGATGCGGTGCGCATGGGCCGCAGCGGCGAGCGCAATACGCGCGGCGACACCAACTGGGTGCCGGCCGAGGCGGTGGAGCGTATCGAAGTGCTGCGTGGCCCGGCGGCGGCACGTTACGGCTCCGGTGCCTCCGGCGGTGTGGTCAACATCATCACCAAGAAGCCGACCGGCGACCTGACCGGCTCGATGAGTCTGTTCGGTCTGGTGCCGCAGCACAGTGCCGAAGGCGGTGGCCAGCGTGCCGGCTTCCAGCTCAGCGGGCCGCTGAGCGACACGTTCTCGTTCCGCCTGTATGGAAACCTCAACAAGACCGATCCGGATTCGCTGGAGCTCAATCGCCGCTTTGCCAGCAGCGCCGCTGCGGTGCCGCCGGCCGGGCGCGAGGGCGTGCGCAACAAGGACATCAATGGCCTGCTGCGTTGGGATCCGATGGATGGCCAGGTGATCGAACTCGATGCCGGCTTCAGCCGCCAGGGCAACCTGTACGCCGGCGATCGTGCGGTCAGCGCCGATGGCCTGGCCGGTGCCGATCTGGGTGCACTGTTCGGCAGCGAAACCAACACCATGATCCGCCGCACCGCCTCGCTGACCCATCGCGGCACCTGGGCGCTCGGCAGCTCGCGCCTCACCGCCGCCTACGAAGGCACCGACAACACCCGCCTCAACGAAGGCCTGGCCGGCGGCCCGGAAGGCTCCATTGCCGCCGATCTGCTCGATTCCACCGCCACGCTCGACAACCTCAACATCGACGGCGAGTTCAACCTGCCGTTGCAGGCCGCCTGGGCCGAGCAGGTGCTGACGCTGGGCTTCGAGCGCCGCCAGGGCCGCCTCGGCGATGCGTATTCGATGTCGCAGACAGTGAGCGCCGGCGGCGGCTTTCCCGGTCTTGCCAATGGCACGCGCAGGCCGCGCAGCGAGGCCACGCTCAGCGCGGTGTATCTGGAAGACAACATCTACGCCAGCGAGCGGCTGACCCTGACGCCAGGTGTGCGACTGGATCACCACAGCCAGTTCGGCAACAACCTCAGCCCCAGCCTCAACGTGCAGTACACACTCAGCGAAGGCTGGTTGCTCAAGGGCGGTATCGCGCGTGCCTTCAAGGCGCCCAACCTGTATCAGTCCAACACCAACTATCTGTATTACACACGCGGCAATGGCTGCCCGGTGCTGTTCCCCAATCTTGGCTCGGGCTGCTATATCCAGGGCAACGGCAACCTCGATCCGGAGATCAGCATCAACAAGGAGATCGGCATCGAGTGGGCGCCGCAAACCGGTCACCACGCCTCGCTGACGTACTTTCACAACGCCTACGACGACAAGATCGTCGCCGGTATGACGCCGGTCGGTATCACCGTCGACCGGCGCGGGCAGGTATTCCAGTGGACCAATGCATCGGAAGCGATCGTGCAGGGCGTGGAAGGCAATTTCACGTTGCCGCTGCTGGGCGAGCAGGGCCGCGAGCTGAAGTGGAACACCAACGTCACCTACATGATCGAGAACAAGAACACCGCGACCGATCAGCCGCTGTCGGTGATCCCCGAATACACCGTCAACACCACGCTGGATTGGCAGCCGACCCAGGCGCTGTCGCTGCTGCTCACCGGGACCTTCTACGGCAAGCAGGAGTCGGCCACGCAATCGAGCACCAGCGGCGGCGCCATCGCCCCCGACACGCGCGACCCCTATGACCTGTGGGGCGTCAGTGCGCGTTACCGCATCACCCGCAAGGTCAGCGTGGGCGTCGGTGTGGACAATCTGTTCGACACCCGTCTGTTCCGCGAAGGCACCAACAACACCGGCGGCGCGGCGGGTGCAGCCACCTACAACGAACCCGGTCGCGCGTATTGGGCGAGCCTGAGTTTCGGCTTCTGACAGCGCCGCGGCGCCGCGGCGCCGCGTGCGAACCTGCGCGCCGCAACAGGAGAATGCAATGACCCGACAGCATCCTTGGCGGCTTGCGTGTGCCGCTGCGCTGCTGTGGATCGCCGGCGCTATGCCGGCGGTCGCACAGCCGGACCTGAGCCGCACCATCGGCAGCACCGTCGCCGATCGTCCCAGTGCCTCGTATGTGTTCAGCGCGTTGCGCCTGGATTCGGCCGATGGCCAGCGCCATTACCGTGTGCGCATTGCCACCCCCAAGGCTGCGCCACCGGCTGCGGGGTATCCGGTCGTGTATCTGCTGGATGGCAATGCCGCACTGATGGAGCTGGATGAGCGCCTGCTCGACAGCCTGTCCACCCACGGCGATGCGCCGGTGCTGGTGTTCATCGCCGACGACAGCGCATTGCGCATCGATGCGGTGGGGCGCAGCCTGGACTACACGCCTGCGCGCTACAGCGACGGGCGGGTGGAAACCGATCCACTCGATCCGCAGCGCAGAACCGGCGGGGCGGCGGCGTTCGCGCAGCTGATCGCAACACGCATTCGCCCGCAGGTGGAAGCGCGCGTGGCGGTGGACCGTCAGCGACAGACGCTGTGGGGCCATTCGTATGGCGGATTGTTCGTGCTGCAGGTGCTGCTGACGCAGCCGCAGCTGTTTCGGCACTACGTCGCGGTCGATCCGTCGCTGTGGTGGGGCGATGGGTTTGTCGTCCAGCAGGCGCAGCGTGTGGTCGACCATGCACAGGAGGGTTCGGCAGGCACGCAGCCATCCAGGCGTCGGCTGACGCTGATGGCCGGCGAGGGCGCACCACCAGCGAACAATGCAAAACCGGATCGTCCGGGGCGGGCGCGCGCAGATCCACAGGCCGCACAACGCCTCGTCGCGCTGCTGTCTTCGTTACCTGGCCTCACCGCCGGCTATCAACCGCTGCCAGGCCTCAGCCATGGCCAGACGTTGGGCGCATCGCTTGCGCCAACGTTACAAGCCGCAGCGACGCATTGATGAAGTCAGATCAAGCAAGCGCTCGAAGATAGAGCGCTCTCTGCATCGACAAGCATGCTGTCGCTGGTCGCAGAGCTAACGCCGCACGCATGCAGCGGTGACACCTCGGCGCAGGCACTCAATCGTCGCGCGTGTCGCTCAGGTCCGCAGTGTCGTCGTCTGCTTCGCCAACGTCGCGGTGCGTATCGTCGTTATCGGCGCGGGCGTAGTGCACGGTTTCCACCGGCCCACCGACCGCGCGGCCGCGCACCGGCAACAGCGCACTGGCCGCCTCGTATTCGGCCAGCAAGGCATGCCGGCGCGCTTCCGGCACGTCCTGCCAATGGCAGTCGGTCAACGCGCCTTCCAGCGAATACAGCAGGTTGAGGCTGGGCTTGAAGCCGGCGCGGCGCACTTTGACGAAGGCGCCCACCGCGCCCACCGCCTGCAGATCCTGCTGCGTGCGCAGGCCGACCTGGCGCAGCCACGCCGCACTTTTCGGGCCGATGTTGCGCAGCCGTTCGGTGGTCACGTCAGCGCGCCGACAAAGATCTGGGCAATGGCTTCCAGGCCGTGTTGGTCGTCGGCGTCGAAGCGATCCAGCTCCGGGCTGTCCAGATCCAGCACGCCGATCAGCGCATCGCCCTTGACCAGCGGAATCACCAGCTCCGAGCGCGAGGCCGAATCGCAAGCGATATGCCCGGGGAAGGCATCCACGTCGGCAATGCGCTGACTCTGCCGGGTGCTGGCAGCCGCGCCGCACACACCCTTGTCCAGCGGGATGCGCACGCAGGCCGGCAAGCCCTGGAACGGCCCCACCACCAGCTCGCGGCCGTCGTAGAAATAGAAGCCGGCCCAGTTGAGCGACGGCAAGGAATTGAAGATCAGCGCGGCCAGGTTGGCGGCATTGGCGATCCGGTCCGGCTCGCCATGCACCAGGGCCTGGGCCTGGGCGGTGAGCTGGGCGTATTGTTCCGGCTTGCTGCCGGTCAGCGAAGAGGTTGCGAACATGGCCGAAGTTTAGCAGCGGCCATCCGCAGCGGCATTGCGACTCAGCCGCGCGTTTGGATCCGCACGCTATGCTGCGCGCCCCACGGCAACCGCGGCGCGGCCGCAGGAACACACGCATGCAGTTTCCGGCGTTGTATGTCACCGGCACCGACACCGGCATCGGCAAGACCATGGCCAGCACCGCGCTGCTGCACGCACTACGCGCGCGCGGGCACACCGCGGTGGGGATGAAGCCGGTGGCCAGCGGTTGCGAGCAGACGCCGCACGGCTGGCGCAACGAGGACGCGCTGGCGCTGCAGGCCGCCAGCGCCCCGCAACCCGATTACGCCACCCTCAATCCCTATGCCTTGCCGGCACCGCTGGCGCCGGAACTGGCTGCCGCCGATGTCGGCGTGACCCTGTCGCTGGAGCCGATCGCCCGGGCTTTCGCGCAATTGCGCGCGCAGGCCGAGGTGGTGGTGGTGGAAGGGGTCGGCGGCTGGGCTGCGCCCTTGAGCGCCGATCTGGACCAGGCCGATCTGGTACGTGCGCTCAAGCTGCCCGTGGTGCTGGTGGTCGGTATCCGGCTGGGCTGCATCAATCATGCGCGCCTGAGCGCTGCGGCGATCGCTGCCGACGGACTGGACTGCATCGGCTGGATCGCCAACGAGGTCGACCCGCAGATGGAGCGCATCGAGGAGAACATCGGCATGCTGCGCCAGCGCCTGGCGATGCCGTGCTGGGGCCGGATCGGCTGGCGGCCGGGCGCCGATGCCGCGGCGCAGTCGCTGGGGCTGCACGTGCCGGTCTGAGTGACGTTGGCGGTTTGGCGGCCGCGTCACTGCGACGCGGATCGCCAGATGTCGTCCCAGCTTTGCGCGCCGCCGGGGACTCGCCTTGCGTCCCTGCGTTTCCAGTGCACCCGCGCCGCGATACCACCTGGTCAAATTGGTAGCACGCGCAATGCGCAGACAATAAAAAAGCCCGACAGAGGGAGGGATCTGTCGGGCCGGATTGCATGGGGGGAGGGACCCATGCAAAGACGCTGAATTTTTTGTCGGCGCTTACGTGCGCCGGGTCTTGCCTTTGGCGGCCTGCTCGCTGTTGGCCTCGAACTGCTGCTTGGCCAGTTGGCCGAGCGCATCGGATGCCTTCAATCCCAGACCGACCACTTCCTGATTCACCGAGGCCAGCCGTTCCAGGTTGTCGCGGGCCAGTTGCAGCCCCTTCGGCCAGAGCGTCTGGTAGGCGCCAAGGTCGCGGGCCTGGGCAAACTCACCGAAGAAGCTGGTGGTCGCACTGACGTTGCGTTCGAGCGTCTTCAGCTGCAGGCCAAACGCGTTTTCCGCGTGTTCCATCGCCAACTGGTTGGCGCGTACCGCCGCGGAGGCAAAGCTGTTGAAGCCGTTTTCGAACTGCGCCGACATTGCGAACCCCTTGGGGAAGGCTGTGACCGTTGTTGCGCTGCAGCATACGCGGATATTGCTGCGATGCAACACGTTTGCTGAAAATTTCCGAAATCGTCTCAAAAGCCTTTTGAAATCAATTCATTACCCGTGCCGTAGAAACGGCAAGGCCGCCCTGGAGGCGGCCTTGCGTCACACGACTGCGCTGCGCGATCAGCCGCGATAGCGGCAGCCGGAGGTGCAGGTTTCATGCACCACGATCTCGCTCAGCTGCGGCAGCGCCGGCTTGAGTTGGTCCCAGATCCAGATCGCCAGCCGCTCGCTGGTCGGGTTTTCCAGCCCCTCGATGTCATTGAGGTAGTGGTGGTCCAGGCGGTCGTAGATCGGTTGGAAGGCGGCCTTGATGTCGCCGAAATCCATGATCCAGCCGGTCTCGGCGCCGGGTTCGCCGCTGACATGCAGCTCGACCCGAAACGAATGCCCGTGCAGGCGGGCGCACTTGTGGCCGGGCGGCACATTGGGAAGCCGGTGCGCGGCTTCGAGCGTAAAGACTTTGAAGATATCCATGCGCGCCATTGTAAGTGCGCCGGTGCCTGCCGGGCTGACCCGATCGCGGCGACACAGCGTCTCTGCGCCCTGGCGTGGCACCCGCAACACGGGGTGGTCGCGTTGCGCCGGAGCGCCGCGCCCGGTCGGCCGCACAAAGTCCGACGCGCGTCTTACTGCGTCCGGCCAGCGACGTGTGTCACCGCGCGTCATATCTCTATGCAGATCTGTAATTTTTGTTAATCGATTGCGCATGGCCCACTGCAAAACCCCCATTCATGGATGCCGTGCGTGAAGCGCCCGATGCCTTATCTGCTGTCTGCTGCCGTTCTGTCGGCGCTGATTCCCCTTGCCCATGCCGACGACGCGACACCCGACACGGGCAAGACCCTGGCCACCGTCAGCGTCACCGGCTCCAATATCAAGCGCACCGACAGCGAAGGCTCGAACCCGGTGCAGGTGATCGACCGCCAGCAGCTGGAACAGTCCGGCAAGGTCACCGTGGCCGACGCGCTGCGCTCAATCTCGGCCAACACCGGCAACGCCACCAACGAAACCACCAACAACGGCTGGGCGTCCGGCTCGGCGGGCATCGGCCTGCGCGGGCTGTCGCAGAAGAACACCCTGGTGCTGCTCAACGGACGCCGCCTGGCCAATTACGGCTTTCCCGCCAATGGCCTGGGCGACACCTTCGTCAACCTCAACGCATTGCCGCTGGTGGCGGTGGAACGCATCGAAGTGCTCAAGGACGGCGCCTCTGCCGTGTACGGCTCCGATGCGGTGGCCGGGGTGGTCAACATCATCACCCGCCAGGATTTCCAGGGCGCCGAGCTGGGCTTGAGCGGCGGCACTGCCGATCAGGGCGGCATGGATACCCAGCGCGCCAAGTTCATCGGCGGCATCGGCGATCTTGACCGCGACGGCTACAACATCCTTTTCAGTTTCGACGCCTACAACCGCGACCGGCTGGATCAGGATCAGCGCGCGCTGACCCGCTCGGGCATCTACACCGACCTGCCCGGCGGGCGCTGGAACGGCTGGTCGGCCAAGGGCGCGCGCTATCTGGTCGGCGGCCGCTCGGTGCCGATGCTGGATGCGCAAGGCAACTGCCCCGCCGGCACCGTGCTGACCGCCAGCGCGCCGATCGACGGCCTGGCCGGCGACACCTGCGGCTTCAACCAGGCCCCGTTCACCACGCTGATTCCCTCGACCAAGCGCTATCAGGCCTACACCAACGCCACCTTCCGGCTCAGCGATAATGTCGAAGCGTTCGGCGAGGCGCTCTACAGCGAGGTCAAGGGCGTGGCGATCTTCGGCTCCAGCCCGTACTTCACCCTGGAAGGCGGCCGCTTCGCCTTGAACGCCAGCAGCGGGCTGGCCGAGCCGGTGTCCAACCTGCTGCCGGCCTCCAGCCCGTACAACCCGTACGGCACCGCAGTGCCGATCGAATACACCTTCTTCGACCTGGGCCAGACGGTCAAAACCAATCGCTCGCAGTCCTACCGCTTTCTCGGTGGTGTGCGCGGCACCACCGAACGCTGGGATTGGGAGGCGGCTGCGTTCGCCGCACGCAGCACCGAGCACGAAACCGTGTCCGGTGGCTTCGCCAACCGCTTCACGCTGGCGCAGGCGCTGGCCGACGGCAGCTACAACCTGCTCGACCCGTCCGCCACGCCGCAGTCGGTGATCGACGGTATCAACCTCAGCACGCTGCGCCCGGCGCAATCGACGCTGCGCGGCGTCGATGCCAAGGTATCCGGCAACCTGTTCGAGCTGCCGGCCGGCAGCGTCGGGTTCGCGGCCGGCGCCGAGTGGCGGCAGGAGGAACTGGTCTCGCGCAATCCCTGGCAGATCGACCAGGGCCTGCAGATCCGCCCCGCGATTGCCGCGGTGGATGGCGAGCGCAGGGTGTCGGCGCTGTATGCCGAGGTCAACCTGCCGCTGCTGCGATCGCTGGAACTGCAACTGGCCGGGCGCGGCGATCACTACAGCGATTTCGGCGAGGCATTTTCGCCCAAGGCCAGCCTGCGCTGGCAGCCGCTGGACGCCGTGCTGGTGCGCGCGGCCGCCTCGCGCGGCTTTCGCGCACCGTCGTTGTCGGAGAATGCGGCCAGCACCAATATCTCCTACGGCTCGGTGGTCGACCCGTTCGATCCGGACGTGCCGGGCTCGCGCCAGAACCCCACCTTCTTCACCGTCGGCAACACCGCGCTCGAACCCGAGCGCACGCGCAGCTACAACCTGGGCGTGGTGCTGTCGCCGTGGGCCGACACCAGCCTGAGCGTGGACTGGTACAAGATCGAACTGGAGCATCTGGTCGGCACCGGCAACAACGCCACTATCGTGCAGAACAACGACCCGGCCGACGTGATCCGCAACGAGCGCGGCACCCTGGTGGCGGTGTACAACCGCTACCAGAACCTCAGCGAGCTGACGACCTCGGGAGTCGATGTCGAACTGCGCCAGCGCTGGCGCACCAAGGCGGCCGGCAACTTCGGCCTCAATACCGCCTATACCCATGTGCGCGATTACCGCCGCCCCACCGTGGTCGGTGGCCCGTTGCAGGATTACGCCGGCAGCAATCTCGGCCCGTCGCTGCCACGCAACAAGGCCACCACCACGCTGGACTGGAACCTGGGCACCGTCAGCGCCGCACTGACCTGGTACTACACCGGCGGCTACGACCAGAAGGCCAGCGCGGCGGCCACTGCCGTGCAGTCGCGCGTGGGCGACTACAACCAGTTCGACCTGTATCTGGGTTACACCGGCATCGACAAGCTCACCCTGTACGCCAAGATCGAGAACCTGGCCGACAAGCAGCCGCCGGTCGATGCCTCGTTCCCGGGCATTCGTGCGCCTTACGACTTCACCCAGTACGACCTGCGCGGGCGTTACTTCACCGTGGGCCTGGACTATCGATTCTGACCGGCATACGCACGGCCCATGCACGCCCGTGCGATGGTGCGTGCGTGCTCCAGCGTGCTGTCTCAACCCAATCGCCGTTCGCCCCCGGACACTTTCTAAGGAACTCCGATGACGTCTTCGCCGCATGCCTGGCTGCTCGCCCTGGCCTTTGTCGCACCTTCCCTCGCTGCCCAGCCTGCGGCCCAACCCGTCGCGCTGCCGGGTTACGACGCCGCTGCCGCACAGGCGCAGCGCGCGCTGGAAGCGCGTTTCGATAGCGGCCTGAAGGATGCCGATTATCGCGGCTGGTTGAAGCAATGGTCGTCGGCGCCCAATCACGTTGGCGCGCCGCATAACCTGGAGAATGCCCGCGATCTGCAAAACCGCCTGCGCGGCTACGGGTGGGATGCGCGCATCGAAACCTTCCAGGTGCTGTGGCCCTCGCCCAGGAGCTCGCAGCTGGAATTGCTCGGCCCCAAGCCGTATGTCGCGCGTCTGAAGGAGCCGCCGTTGCCGGGCGACAGCACCTCCACCCAGACCGAACACGTGCTGCCGCCGTATGTGATCTACGGCGGCAATGGCGATGTCACCGGCGATCTGGTCTACGTCAATTACGGCATCGCCGAAGACTACGAAGCGCTGGCGCGCAACGGCGTGGATGTGCGCGGCAAGATCGTCATCGCCCGCTACGGCAAGGGCTGGCGCGGGCTCAAGCCGCGGCTGGCGCAGGAGCATGGCGCAATCGGTGCGATCATCTATTCCGATCCGCGCGACGACGGCTATTTCCAGGATCGCGCGTATCCGGATGGCCCGGCGCGCAACCAGTGGAGCGTGCAACGCGGCTCGGTCGCCAATTTCGCGATCTATCCCGGCGATCCGCTGACCCCGGGCGTCGGCGCCAGCAAGGCCGCCAAACGCCTGAAGATCGACCAGGCCGGCAGCGTGTTGAAGATCCCGGCCCTGCCGATCAGCTGGGGCGACGCACAGCCGCTGCTGGCCGCGCTGGGCGGGCCGGTGGCACCGGAGGACTGGCGCGGCGCGCTGCCGATCACCTACCGCCTCGGCGACGACGACACCGCGCGCGTGCATCTGAAGGTCGATGCGGAGTGGGGCGGCAAGACCATCTACAACGTCATCGCCACCTTGCGTGGCAGCGAGTATCCGGACCAGTGGGTGGTGCGCGGCAATCACCGCGACGGCTGGGTATTCGGTGCGGCCGATCCGCTCTCGGGTACCACCGCCTTGCTGGCCGAAGCCAAGGCGATCGGCGAGCTGGCCAGGCAGGGGCAGCGCCCCAAGCGCACGCTCGTCTACGCCAGTTGGGACGGCGAGGAGGCCGGCCTGCTCGGCTCCACCGAGTGGGCCGAACAGCACGCCGACGAACTGCGCCGCAAGGCGGTGCTGTACGTCAACACCGACGGCAACGGACGCGGCTTTCTCAATGCCGGCGGCAGCCATGCGCTGCAACGCCTGGTCAACGGCGTGGCGGCGGATCTGCGCGACCCCGACAGCGGCGTGAGCGTGCTCGAACGGCAACGCGCCCGTGCCCGCATCGACGCGCTGGCGCCCACCGCCAAGCCGGCGCAAAAAGACGTTGCCAAGCAGCTCGCGGCCGGTGGCGACGTGCCGCTCAAGGCGCTCGGCTCGGGCAGCGACTACAGCCCGTTCCTGCAGCATCTGGGGCTGACCACGCTGGATCTGGGCTATGGCGGGCAGGGCGGCGGCAGCGCCGTGTATCACTCGCTGTACGACTCCTACGATTACTTCGCGCGCTATATCGACCCGGATTTCAGCTATCTGCCGCTGTTGTCGCAGACGGTCGGCCGCACGGTGCTGCGCGTCGCCAACGCGCCGGTGTTGCCGCAACGCTTCGGCGACTTCGCCGACGCGGTGGCCGGCTACGCGCAGGAGCTCAAGCAGCAGGCCGACAGCGACCGCACTGCCGCCCGCACCCAGGCCGAGTTGTTGCAGGCCGGTGCCTATGCCGCCGTCGATAACCCGAACCGGCCGCAACGCGCCCCCGAGGCCAAAGCTGCGGTGCCGCAGATCGACTTTGCCGCACTGGATCAGGCCATTACCCGCCTGCAAACCAGCGCCAGGCGCTATGACGATGCACTGGCATCGCGTGGCGGCGGGTTGGATGCAGGCGCGCGCGGCAAGCTCAATGCCTCGCTGCAACGCATCGATCAGACCCTGCTGGCCGAAGGCGGCTTGCCGGGCCGGCCGTGGTACCGGAACCTGATCTACGCGCCCGGTCTGGCCACCGGCTATGAGGTCAAGACCTTGCCCGGTATTCGCGAAGCGCTGGAAGACCGGCGCTGGGACGATCTGAGTCGGTACATCGTGCAGACCGCTGCAGTGCTGGACCGCTACCGCGAAGCGATCGATCGCAATACCGCGCTGATCGAAGGCTAACTTGGGGCTGCACAGCTAGCGGGGAGCGCTGCACGTCAGCGACGCCGTCACGGCGGCCAGTCGCGGACGATGCGTATTGCACGCGGCCCGGTTCGCCACAGTGCAGCTGCTGCAGCGCGCCCACAAGAAAAGCCGCCCCGAAGGGCGGCTTTTCCGTTCAACGCCAGCCTGGCGCCGGACGTGCCGGCGCGCAGGATTCAGCGACCACCGCGGCCGCCGTCGCGACGGCCTGCACCCGCGCCGGCATTGGCCTGACGCGGCCCGCCGCTGCGCTGGCCACCGGGCTTCTTGGGGCCGGCATGCGCATGCGCCTGCCGCGGTGCATCGCCATGCGGACGACGGGCGTGGCTCTTGCGCGGGGCGCGATCGCCACCCGGCTGCTCGGCACGGCCCGGCGCGCTATTGCCCCAACGGATCGGGGTCTGCGGCTCGTAACCCGGCACGTCGCGGATTTCCACGTCGCGGCCCAGCATGCGCACGATCTGGCGCAGCAGCTTGGCTTCGTCCTGCGCCACCAGCGAGATCGCCTCGCCGGTGGAACCGTTACGGCCGGTGCGGCCGATGCGGTGCACGTAATCCTCGGCCACCATCGGCAGGTCGTAGTTGATGACCTTGGGCAACTGGTCGATGTCGATGCCGCGCGCGGCGATATCGGTGGCCACCAGCACGGTCACGCGGCCGGCCTTGAAGTCGCTCAGCGCGCGCATGCGCTGGCCCTGGCTCTTGTTGCCATGGATCGCCGCGGTCTTGATGCCGGACTTTTCCAGGAACAGCGCCAGCTTGTCGCTGCCGTGCTTGGTGCGGGCGAACACCAGGGTCTGCTCGCGGCTGTCCTGTGCCAGCAGGTGCAGCAGCAGGTCGCGCTTGCGCGCGCCATCGACCGGGTGCACGCGGTGGGTGATGCTCTCGGCCACGGTGTTGCTCGGGGTGACCTGGATCTGCATCGGGTTGCGCATGAACTCCAGCGCCAGCTGCTTGATGTTCTCTTCGAACGTTGCCGAGAACAGCAGGGTCTGACGGTCCTGGCGCGGCAGCTTGGTCAGGATGCGCTTGATCGACGGCAGGAAGCCCATGTCGAGCATGCGATCGGCTTCGTCCAGGATCAGCACTTCGATACCGGACAGGTCAACGCTGCGGCGCTCGATATGGTCGATCAGCCGGCCCGGGCAGGCGATCAGCAGGTCCACGCCGCGACGCAGGGTGTCGAGCTGGTTGCCCATGCCCACGCCGCCGTAGATCACCGCGCTCGGGATGCGCAGGTACTTGCTGTAGCCGCGCAGGCTGTCGTGCACCTGGGTGGCCAGCTCGCGGGTGGGGGTCAGGATCAGCGCGCGCGGCTTGCGCGGGCCGTTGACCGGCTGCGGCGAGGTGCCCAGGTGCTGCAGCAACGGCAGGCCGAACGCGGCGGTCTTGCCGGTACCGGTCTGTGCGCCGGCCAGCAGGTCATGCCCTGCCAACACCAGCGGGATGGCCTGCTGCTGGATCGCAGTGGGGGTTTCGTAGCCCTGCTCGGCCAACGCGCGCAGCAGGAAGGGCGCCAGGCCCAGGGATTCAAAAGACATCAGGAAGCTCCAAGTAAAGCGTCGCCGCCAGGCCAGGCCCGGAGCGCAAACGCATTGCAGATGCAAAAAAGTGAGGCTCGGAGCGTTCCCGTGAACCGCGCTGCGAGATGGTGGAACAACCCAATCAAGACGCGATGGGTTTGTCGGCACCACGAAAGGCGTCGGGTGGGGCGGGCGAGCGGATCGATCGATCCTGGCCTCGCCGGCTGTCCCTAAGGGAAACGGACGGCCGCATGCAGACCGGGCCAGTGTACGCGTGTTTGGCGCGCTGCACAAAAGGCGCGTCCCGCGGTTGGGCGGCGGGTCAGTTGTTTCAGTTGCAACCACTGTTGCGTCAGGTCGTACAATCGACCGATCAGCCACAGCACAGGACGGTCATGAAGCTAGGTTCCCTGAAGGAGGGCGGCCGCGATGGCAGCCTGATCGTGGTCGCGCGCGACCTGCGCACCGCGGTCCGCGCCACCGGCATCGCGCCCACGCTGCAGCGTGCGCTGGAAGACTGGAGCAATATCGCGCCGCGCCTGAACGCCTTGTCGGCCTCGCTCAACGAGGGCAGCGCCGATGGCGTGTTCGATCTGGATCTGCAGGCGCTGGCCGCACCGTTGCCGCGCGCCTACGAGTTCGTCGACGGCAGCGCCTACCTGCCGCACGTGGAGCGCGTGCGCCGTGCGCGCAATGCCGAGGTGCCGGAAAGCTTCTACACCGACCCGCTGATGTACCAGGCCACCAGCGCCGGGTTCTACGGCCCGCGCGATGCGATCAAGGTGATCAGCGAAGACCACGGCATCGATCTGGAAGCCGAGCTGGTGGTGATCACCGACGATGTGCCGATGGGCGCCTCGCCCGAGCAGGCCGCCGCGCATATCCAGCTGGTCGGCCTGGTCAACGACGTGTCGCTGCGCAACCTGATCCCGGCCGAGCTCGCCAAGGGCTTCGGCTTCGTGCAATCCAAGCCGCGCTCGGCGCTGTCGCCGGTGTTCGTCACCGTGGATGAACTGGGCCAGGCATGGCGCGACAACAAGGTGCACCTGCCGCTGGTCACCCACGTCAATGGCGCCTGGTTCGGTGCACCGGAAGCCGGCAACGACATGCAGTTCGACTTCGCCCAGCTGATCGCCCACGCGGCCAGGACGCGGCCGCTCTCGGCCGGCACCATCGTCGGCTCCGGCACCATCGCCAACCAGGACACCACGCTGGGCGCCTCGTGCTTTGCCGAGCAACGCGTGGTGGAAACCCTGCGCGACGGCACCCCGAGCACGCCGTTCCTGTCCTTCGGCGACGTGGTGCGGATCGAGATGTTCGCTGCCGATGGCGCCAGCATCTTCGGTGCGATCGAACAGCGCGTCGAACGTCAGCCGCTGCCATGACATCGGCAAGGGCGCCTGCACAACACTGCATGCGAGGCCGGGCATGAGCGCGCCACTGGAACTGTTCTCGTACTGGCGCTCCAGCGCCGCGTATCGCGTGCGCATCGGCCTGCACCTGAAGGCGCTGGCCTACCTCGCGCATCCGGTGCATCTGGTGCGCGACGGCGGCGAGCAGCATGCACCCGCCTACGCGCAGCTCAACCCGCAGGAACTGGTGCCCACGTTGCGGCACGGCGCGGTGGTGGTTCCGCAGTCGCTGGCGATCCTGGAATATCTGGAAGACGCGTTCCCGGACAGCGCGCGGCTGCTGCCCGCCGCGCCGGCCGAGCGCGCCCGCGTGCGCGCCCTGGCGCAGGTGATCGCCTGCGACGTGCATCCGCTCAACAACCTGCGCGTCACGCAGTTTTTGGAGCGCGAATGGCAACGAGATGCCGCGCAGCGCCAGCAATGGACACGGCACTGGATGCAGCGTGGCTTTGCGGCGCTGGAAGCGCAGTTGGCCGGTGACCCGCATGCCGGCACGTTCTGCCACGGCGACACCCCGGGCCTGGCCGATTGCCTGCTGATCCCGCAGCTTTACAACGCGCGCCGTTTCGACGTCGATCTGACGGCGTATCCGATCCTGCAACGCATCGAACAGGCCTGCCTGGCACTGCCGGCATTCGCTGCGGCGCGGCCGGAAATGCAGGCCGACGCGGTGCCGGCCTGATCGGCGACAGGCGTGTGCCTGGTGCGTGACGCATCCGCGTTGAATCGCAGCCCGGGCAGGGCAGGTACCGGTAGCGAGCGGTTGTCTGCCGGCTGGGCGGCGCGCAGGCGGGCGCGCTGTTTCCGCGCACTGGGCATCGGCCGCGCTCGGCGGCACTCTTGGGTTGATCGGAGCTAGCCGCCGCGCTGTCCCAACCGTGCGCACCGCTCGTACGCCGGCAACGGCCCTGCGCGATCCGCCGCTCCGGGCAGGTGCGCGGCAACACCGCGCACCTGCCGATGCTCAGATGAAGCCGTGGCTGATCTTGGGCGCCGCTGCCGTTTCGTAATCCGCATACGGGTCGTGCTCGCCGGAGCCGCCTTCGGAGAGGCGGAACTTCAGCGCCAGGCCGTCGCGCGAGTCGGCCGCGCGCAGCGCTTCCTCCTGCTCGATTTCGCCGGACTTGACCATGCGGAACAGGCATTGGTCGAAGGTCTGCATGCCTTCTTCCAGCGATTCCTCCATCGCCTGCTTGACCTCGTGCACCTGGCCACGGCGCAGCAGGTCGCGGATCATCGGCGTATTGAGCAGCACTTCGGTCGCCGGCCGGCGGCGTCCGTCCACGCCCTTGACCAGACGCAATGACACCACGGCACGCAGATTCAGCGCCAGGTTCATCAGCACGTTCTTGTGCGCGCTCTCGGGGAAGAAGTTGAGGATGCGCTCGATGGTCTGGTCGGCATTGTTGGAGTGCAGCGTCGCCAGGCACAGGTGGCCGGTCTCGGCGAAGGCGATCGCCGCCTCCATGGTCTCGGCATCCAGGATCTCGCCGATCAGGATCACGTCCGGCGCCTCGCGCATCGCGTTCTTCAGCGCGCTCTGGAACGCGTGCGTGTCCAGGCCCACCTCGCGCTGGTTCACGATCGACATCTTGTGCTTGTGCAGATATTCGATCGGGTCCTCGATGGTCAGGATGTGCCCGGTGGTGGTGCTGTTGCGGTGGTCGATCATCGAGGCCAGCGAGGTCGACTTGCCCGAGCCGGTCGAGCCGACCACCAGCACCAGCCCGCGCGGGGTCATGATCACGTCCTTGAGCACCTGCGGCAGGTTCAGTTCTTCGATGCTGGGGATCCGGCTGCGGATGGCACGAATCACCATGCCCACTTCGCCGCGCTGCTTGAACACGTTCACCCGGAAGCGCCCGGCGTCGGACAGCGCGATGGCCATGTTGAGCTCGAGCTCGCGCTCGAACTGCGGCACCTGGCCTTCGTCCATCAACGAATAAGCGATTTTCTTGACCATCCCCGGCGGCAACCCCGTATTGCCGAGCGGGTAAAGCTTGCCTTCGATCTTGATGTACACCGGCGCGCCGGTGGTCAAGAACATGTCCGAGGCATTCTTTTCGGTCATCAGCTTCAGGAAGTAGCCGATATCCATGCGCAATGGTTCCCCAACAAACAGCAGCGTCTCGTTGCAAGTACGCCGCAGGCTTCCGACAATGGCCGTGCTCGAGACTTCTCGCTACGGCTCCCCTAATGACGGCTAGCTTCGCATACTTGCGGCGATCCCTGTATGGCATCGCCTGTTTCATGGTTCTTTCCTCTCCCGCTGCCGCCCAGGTGGCACCGGAGCTCACCGCCGCCGAACAGGCCGTGCAACGCGCGACCCAGGCCGACGCCGACCAATACGCCCCGGATCTGGTCAACCTGGCCCGCCAGGAACTGATGCAGGCCCAGCAGGCGCAACTGGACAAGCGCCAGCGCAAGCAGGTGCCGCAGATCGCCTTGCGCGCAGCGGCCGACGCCGATCTGGCCAAGGCCCGCAGCGAAGAAGCGGTGGTCATCGCCCAGCTGGAACAGCGCAAGAAGGAAGTCGCGCAGTTGCAGAACACCCTCAACACCGGGGAGGGTGGCCGATGAAACTGCGCCCACTGCTCTATATCGGCGTATTGAGTCTGGCCACGCTGCCGTCGCTGGCAATGGCGGCCAAGGACGACCCGCAGGCCGACGCGCTCAACCGGCGCCTGGCCGCGCTGCAGAACGACCCGCAGACCAACGACCTGGCCCGCTTCGAACGGCTGCAGGCGCAGCAGAGCGTGGCGGCGCTGGCCGAGGCCAAGCGCCGCGACCGCGACGAGCTGGTGTTTCTGGCCGACCGCCGGGTCGAGATCGCCGAGCTCACCGCCCGCACCGCACTGGCGCGGCGCGAGCTGGATCGATTGGAAGGCACCCGCAACGACCTGCTGATCGAAGCCAGCCGCCGCGACGCCTCGCGCGCGCGCCAGGAAGCCGAGCGTCTGCGCGTGCAGGCGCAGATCCAGGCCGAAGAGGCCGAGCGCATGCGGCAGGCGGCCGAACAGGAGACCCTGGCCCGCCAGGACGCCGAGCTGGCGCTGACCAGCGTGGCCGGCAAGCAGACCGCCAAGCTCAATGCGGCCCAGCAGAAAGCGGTGCAACTGGCGCATGAAGAAGCCGAGCTGGTGGCCGGGGCCAAGTTGCCGTCCGCCAAGTTCGACAGCCGCGGCGAAGTGTTTTCGCTGGGCAGTGGCGCCTTCGGTGGCAAGGCCGCGCTGTCCGGCGATGCCGCGGGGCAGGCCAAGGCACTGGCCGAGTATCTGAACATCGGCAAGAAAGGCCGGGTCAGCATCGTCGGCTACGACAGCGATGCGGCCACCGCCAAGAAGCGGGCCGAAGCGTTACGCGACGCCTTGGTGGCTGCCGGTGTCGCCAGCGCACGGCTGCAGGTCAATGGCACCAAGGCCGCCGCCAGCAAGACGCGCGCTGCCGAGGTGGTTGTCGCGCCGTAATGCAAGTGGTTGGAAGTTAAGGTCTTTTAACCAGGGCATGACGCCCGGTTGAACCGCGGTCACTGATTGAGGCAGGGAACGGCAAAAGCAGCCCTTCTGGCCTTGAACCCCCTCCGCGACCGGCGTAGGGTCGTACTCCCGGGCAGCACTCCGCTGCCTGGAAGTACGGAGGGCCGGGCCAGTGACGCAAGGGCACGCATCAACGCAATTCGGTGGACAGTGTGTGGGTTCCGCCAGTGCGCTTGCCATTGTGATCCGCGAGTCTTCCATCCCCAAGCAGCGCCCCGTGCCGCCCGCGGCCGGGGCGTTCTTGTTTTAAGTGTTTCAAGTGAAGGAGGTAACGCCATGTTCGAAGGGCAACCGCAGACCGAAATCGACGCATTGGTCAAGTCCGATCCCGAGTTCAAGCAGCTGTACCAACGCCACAAGCTCTTGAACAAGAAATGCATGGATGCCGAACTCGGGGTGCTCCCCATCGACGACGTAACCTTGGGCCAGATGAAGCGCGAGAAGTTGCAGGCGAAAGAAAAGCTCACCCGGATGTACGACCAGCTCACCCACTGATCCTTCCCCACCGCTAGAACAAGTTCACCGCCGCGGGCGGTGGCGGCCTCCTCGTCGGCTTGCCACCGTCCGCGTCTTTATTTGCGCAGCCGTGTCCGGCAGGAGGCGAACGCCCCGCCCGTTGGCCAAGCCATCAGGTCGGTGGTGGTCGTCGCAGGACTCGCTGAGCCCGCCCGTTCACGGGCCGGCACGATCGGTTCCAGTCTGAATGAGCATTCCCCAGCCGTTCGTCGGATAATGGGCGGCCAAGCCCCGCGCGACGCAGTGACGATATTCCGATGGCGATCCATTCCTCCGTACTCGAACTGATCGGCAACACGCCGATCGTCAAGGCACAGCACCTGGACACCGGCGTCTGCGAGCTGTTCCTCAAGCTGGAGGCGGCCAACCCCGGCGGGTCGATCAAGGACCGCATCGGCCTGTCGATGATCGAAGCGGCCGAACAGCGCGGCGACCTCGCTCCGGGCGCGACCCTGGTCGAAGGCACTGCCGGCAACACCGGCCTGGGTCTGGCCCTGGTCGCCCAGCAGAAGGGCTACCGGTTGATCCTGGTGGTGCCGGACAAGATGAGCCGCGAGAAGATCTTCAACCTCAAGGCCATGGGCGCCCAGGTGGTGCTGACCCGGTCGGACGTGGCCAAGGGCCACCCGGAGTACTACCAGGACCTGGCCGCCAAGATCGCCGCCGAGACCCCGGGCGCCTATTTCATCAACCAGTTCGGCAACCCGGATAACCCGGCCGCGCACGAATTCGGCACCGGCCCGGAAATCCTGGCGCAGATGGACGGGCAGTTGGACGCGATCGTGTTCGGCTGCGGCAGCTCCGGCACCATGACCGGCCTGTCGCGCGCCTTTGCCAGCGCCTCGCCGCACACCGAGCTGGTGCTGGCCGACCCGGTCGGCTCGATCCTGACCCAGTACATCGAAGAGGGCACGGTCAGCGAGAAGTCCGGCAGCTGGCTGGTCGAAGGCATCGGCGAGGACTTCCTGCCGGACATCTCCGATTTTTCGCGCGTCAAGAAGGCCTATTCCATCAGCGACGCGGAAAGCTTCCACACCGCGCGCGAATTGCTGGCCAAGGAGGGCATCCTCGGCGGCTCGTCCACCGGCACCCTGCTGGCCGCCGCGCTGAAGTATTGCCGTGAGCAGACCACGCCCAAGCGCGTGCTGGTATTCGTCTGTGATACCGGCAACAAGTACCTGTCCAAGATGTACAACGACTACTGGATGCTGGACAACGGCTTCCTGGAGCGCCCGCAGCACGGCGACCTGCGCGACCTGATCCTGCGCCCGTACAACAAGCGCGACACCGTCGTGGTGGGCCCGAAGGATTTGCTGACCACCGCGTATCAGCGCATGAAGCTGTACGACGTCTCGCAGCTGCCGGTCATCGATGACGGCGAGCTGGTCGGCATCGTCGACGAAAGCGACGTGCTGCTGCATGTCTACGGCGACGAGGCACGCTTCCGCGACCCGATCTCCACCGCCATGGTCAGCAAGCTGGATCGCCTGGACGTCGCCTCGCCGATCGAAGCGCTGCTGCCGGTGTTCGACCGCGGCCAGGTCGCCATCGTCATGGACGGCAACCAGTTCCTCGGCCTCATCACCCGCATCGACCTGCTCAACTACCTGCGCCGCCGCGTGCAGTGATCACATGCAGTGATCGGGTAGCGCCGCGCGCCCGGATGCGACGCGCGGCACCGGTCATTCGGACCCGCTTGCTACAATCCGCCACTTTTTCCGGGAACCTCCATGTCCAATCGCACCACACCCAGCCACGATGGCGAGCGCGAACTCTCGCTCGCCACGTTGGCGATCCATGGAGGGCAGTCGCCGGACCCCAGCACCGGGGCGGTGATGCCGCCGATCTATGCGACGTCCACCTATGCGCAGTCCAGCCCGGGCGAGCACCAGGGCTTCGAGTATTCGCGTACCCACAACCCCACGCGCTTTGCCTATGAGCGCTGCGTCGCGTCGCTGGAAGGCGGCACGCGTGCGTTCGCGTTCGCCTCCGGCATGGCCGCCACCTCCACGGTGATGGAACTCCTGGACGCCGGCAGCCACGTGGTGGCGATGGACGACCTGTATGGCGGCACCTTCCGCCTGTTCGAGCGCGTGCGTCGCCGCACCGCCGGCCTGGATTTCAGCTTCGTCGACCTGACCGATGCGGCCGCCTTCGAAGCCGCGATCCGCCCCGACACCAAGATGGTGTGGATCGAAACCCCGACCAACCCGATGCTCAAGCTGGTCGATATCGCCGCCATCGCCGCGATCGCGCGCCAGCACGGCCTGCTGATCGTGGTCGACAACACCTTCGCCTCGCCGATGCTGCAACGCCCGCTCGGCCTGGGCGCCGACATCGTCGTGCACTCGGCCACCAAGTACCTCAACGGTCACTCGGACATGGTCGGCGGCATCGCGGTGGTCGGCGACAACGCCGAACTGGCCGAGCAACTGGCCTTCCTGCAGAACTCCATCGGCGGCGTACAAGGCCCGTTCGACAGCTTCCTCGCCCTGCGCGGCCTCAAGACCCTGCCGCTACGCATGCGCGCGCATTGCGACAACGCGCTGGCGCTGGCGCAATGGCTGGAAACCCACCCCGCGATCGAAAAGGTGATCTACCCCGGACTGGCCTCGCACCCGCAGCACGCACTGGCCCAGCGCCAGATGTCCGGCTTCGGCGGCATCGTCTCGATCGTGCTCAAGGGCGGCTTCGAGGCGGCCAAGCGCTTCTGCGAGAAGACCGAACTGTTCACCCTGGCCGAATCGCTCGGCGGGGTGGAAAGCCTGGTCAACCATCCCGCCGTCATGACGCATGCCTCCATCCCGGTGGCCCGCCGCGACCAGCTCGGTATCAGCGATGCGCTGGTGCGGCTGAGCGTGGGGGTTGAGGATGTGGGGGATTTGCGCGGGGATCTGGAACGTGCCCTTGAGGCGTCTCGTTCTTCATGACTGCGTCGCCGCAACGACAGGACGTGTTCGCGTATTGGCGGAGCGGGCTGGCCGGCCTTCGCCTGCAGTCGTGGGTACGCCAACAGTCCTGGTTGCAGCGTATCTATCGCGTTTTCCCGCAGCGTTGGCGCGACCGCGTTTCTTCCACGCTGTCCGCCCGCTCTTTGGTTCAAACGCGGTTTCAGCGCACCGCCGCCTGGGAGCTGTGCGCGAAAGGCGCTGAGGCTTGCTTGCCGATGGACGCTGATATCTCCGTCACCCGGATTCCATCGGTGGGGATCAACATTGTCGGCTATCTCCGTGGCGAATTCGGGCTGGCGGAGAGCGCAAGGATGTATGCGCGTGCGCTGATCAGCGCGCGCGTTCCCGTGTCGTTGTATGACCTGGACATGGGACTTGCGCACTCCTGGGACGACCGGAGTCTGGATGGCCTCATCGACCAGCGCATGCCGCACCAGGTCACCGTCGTCTTCGTCAACCCCGACTACCTCCAAGCCGCGTTCGAGAAGATCGGCCGGGCCCGCATGGACGGGCATTACGTCATTGCGTGCTGGTTCTGGGAACTTGAAGTGATTCCGCCAAGTTGGCTGAGTGCCATTGCGCTGGTGGACGAGATCATGGTGGCCTCACGATTCATCGAGGATGCGTTCCGCAGCGTGACCGACAAACCGATCATGCGACTTCCGCTGCCGCTCTCTGACCAGCCTGATAGCGGTTTGCAGAGACAGGACTTCGGGCTGGACCCGGAAGCCTTCGTCTTTCTTTTCACGTTTGATTTCCACTCCTTCGTGGCCAGGAAAAATCCCCAGGCCGTGGTCAATGCATTCAGGCATGCGTTTCCCGTCGATCGCAACGATGTGCGTTTGGTCGTGAAGTCAAGCAATGGGCATATGTACCCCGAACAGATGGCGGAACTCCTGAGCCTGGTCGCAGCTGACAAGCGGATCCTGCTGCGGGACGAGGTGATCGACAGGATGCATGTGCGCGCGCTGCAGCGATGCTGTGACGTGTATGTATCGCTGCATCGGGCCGAAGGCTTCGGGTTGGGGCTTGCCGAGTGCATGTCACTCGGTAAGCCGGTCATTGCAACGGGCTGGTCGGGCAACATGGAGTTCATGACGGACAGCAACTCCTGCCTCGTAGACTACGACCTGGTGCCGGTTGCGGGCCGATATCCGGAGTCAGATGGCGCGCGCTGGGCAGAGCCGCGCATCGCATCTGCCGCAGCTGCGATGCGTCGGCTTGCGGACGACCCGTTACAGGCGCGGCGGCTGGGCGAAGCAGCCAGGGCCGATATCTGCGCAAGGCTTGCTCCCCGAAGCGTAGCGGAGCACCTGCTGGCAAGGGCTGCGAAGGTGGTCGCGTCAGCGCACTGACGGTGACTGGTTTTGTCGACCCTGTGATGTAGCGATCTGGTTACCCCGCTTCACCAAAGTAGTGAACACTTTCAGAGGTAGCAACGTTGGACATGATCCGGTCCGTATGGGCCTTCCGATACTTCATCCTGTCGTCGATCAGGAATGACCTGCGTCTGCGCTTCCTGCGCAGCAAACTCGGCGCATTGTGGATGATCATTCACCCGCTCATGCAGGTGCTGATCTTTGCGACGATTCTTTCCGAGGTGCTGGCCGCGAAGCTGCCAGGCGTCAATAACAAGTTTGCTTACGCCCTGTATCTGATGGCCGGAACGCTTTGCTGGACCCTGTTTGCCGAATGCATGGGCAAGTGTGTTGCATTGTTCGTGGATAACGGCAATCTGATGAAGAAGCAGGCCTTCCCGCGGATATGTCTCCCACTCATTGCCGGCGGCACCGTCATGGTGAACAACCTGCTGCTGTTCCTGGCAATCATCATCGTGTTCGCGATTCTGGGGCACACCTTGGGGCCGCAGGCAGCCTGGCTGCCGCTGCTGATGCTGCTGACATTGGCTTTCGCGATGTCGATCGGATTGCTGCTCGGCGTCTTCAATGTCTTCGTGCGTGACATCGGGCAGGTCGTGCCGGTTGTTCTGCAGGCAATGTTCTGGGTGACGCCTATCGTTTACACCATCGATATCCTTCCCGCGCAGACCCAGGAACTCTTCAAGCTCAATCCGCTGTTCCCGCTTGTCAGCGCTTATCAGGGAGTACTTCTTTACGGGCGTTCCCCGGCGTGGATCGAGCTTGTCCCGCTCATGCTGGCGACCCTCGTCCTGTGTGTCCTGTCGTTGGTCGTTTTTCGCCGCGCGAGTGCCGAAATGGTGGATGCCCTATGAGCCCTGTGTTGATGGTTGAGGGGCTGGGGAAGTCCTACCGTGTCTGGGGTAGCGAGTGGCTACGCGCCGCCAGCTGGTTCGGGTTGAAGGTCAAGCCGCGAGAAGAGCACTGGGTTCTGCGGAATGTCGGGTTTTCGGTCGCTCCGGGTGAGTCGATCGGGATCATGGGGCGCAATGGCGCCGGAAAGAGCACATTGCTCAAGCTGATCACCGGTACCTCGCAACCTACCGAAGGATGCATCATCCGGCATGGCCGTATCGCCGCGATTCTCGAGCTCGGCATGGGTTTCAATCCGGACCTGAGTGGCCGGGAGAATGCCAGACATTCTGCCGGGCTCATGGGTTACACATTGGAACAAATCGACAAGGTGTTGCCCGAGATACAGGAGTTTGCCGAGATCGGAGAGTACTTCGATGAGCCGGTACGCACCTACTCAAGCGGTATGCAGGTGCGCGTCGCGTTTGCGGTGGCCACTGCATTTCGGCCCGATGTCCTCATCGTCGACGAAGCATTGTCGGTGGGCGATGCGTATTTTCAGGCGAAGTGCTTCAAGCGCATCCAGTCTTACAAGGACGAGGGCATGACGCTCATCCTCGTCAGTCACGCGGTCGGAGATGTTGTCAAACACTGCGATCGTGCCATTTTGATCAAGGACGGTAGCGTGCATGCCGATGGGCCCTCGCGTGAGGTCTCCAACCTTTATCTGGACGAGTTGTTCGGCAAGAAGCCTGCATCGCTTCAGGCACAGGCCGATGATGCACCAGGCCAGATGCACGCTGGCGATGAGGATATCTTTCATGCGCGCCCTTACTACAATGCCGGTGAACATCGCTGGGGGCAGGGCGGTGCGCGAATACTCGATTATGTCGTTGTCAGCGGCGGGGAGGAGTTTCCTGCTCGCGTAGAGAGCGGTACCAGGACGGTATTTTACGTCAAGATCGCCTTCGATCAGGATTTTGACAGTGTAGTGCCCGGGTTTTTGATTAAAACCCTCGAGGGTCTGTTCCTCTACGGCACCAACTCCTTCCTTTCCAGTGAGGGGCGGTCCGGGATTTCGGTAAAAGCGGGACAGGTCATCGTCTGCAAGTTCAGCATGCCTCTCGACCTCAATGAAGCGAACTATCTGGTCTCGCTCGGCATTTCCAGTGGTGACCCGCTTGTGGAATTGACGCCGCTGGATCGTCGTTACGACGCCATCGTGCTGAACGTCGCAAGAGGGATGCAATTCTGGGGGATGATGGACCTCAAGGCCGATTTCGAAATCGTAGAAGCGTTGTCATGACGGCGTCAGGATCTACCATCACATCAGAGAACATCAGTCATGACTGAAACAATGCATATTGGCGCGCGCGTGGCCGCTCTGCCTGAGAAATATCAGCCGATTTTCGGACACCCCGAGCTTTCGGAGGGAAGTTCGCGCGGCTGCGAAGACAGGTTTGTGCTGATTCGCGAATGTGCGCAAAGGCTCCAGGGAGAGCTTGGTCGCCCACTGCGGGTGCTGGATCTCGGCTGCGCCCAGGGATTTTTTTCATTGAGCCTCGCGGCCGAAGGGCATCAGGTCCACGGTGTGGATTTTCTGGATCTCAATGTCGATGTGTGCCAGGCGTTGGCCCAGGAGCACCCGATGTTCGCTGCGTCATTCGAGCACGGCACCGTGGAAGACGTTATCGCGCGGCTTGATCCAGACCAGTACGACCTTGTCCTGGGGCTGAGTGTCTTTCATCATCTGGTGCATTCCCAGGGAATTGCGCGGGTGGCGGGGTTATGCCGCAAGCTCTCCGAGGTCACCGACGCCGGGATCTTCGAGCTGGCATTGCGTGAGGAGCCGCTGTACTGGGGGCCTTCTCTGCCGCACGACCCTGCGGAGTTGTTGACCGATTATGCCTTCACCAGATTGTTGTCGAGGCAGGCAACCCATCTGTCTTCGATTTCCAGGCCGCTGTACTTTGCCAGCAGCAAGTTCTGGTACGTGGGCGAGGCTGTCGGCAGGTTCAGTTCCTGGTCGGGCGAGGCGCACGCCTATGGGCGCGGAACGCATCAGTACAGCAGGCGCTATTATTTCGGCGACAAGGTGTTCGTCAAGAAGATGACGATGGGCATCGGTGGGCGCGCCGAAATCAATTGGCAGGAATTCAATAACGAGGTCGAGTTTCTCAGAAATCCTCCTGCATCGTATCCCGTACCACGGCTGATTGCGGCCTTGGACGATGCATCGGATTTGTTCCTCGTCAGGGAGATGTCCGGCGGACGCCTGCTCTCGGAGTTGATCGACGACGGCTCGCCCTACGATCCGGACAAAGTAGTCTCCGAATTGCTTGAGCAATTGGTAATGCTCGAGCGCGTGGGTCTCTATCACAATGATGTGCGTTGCTGGAATGTTCTGATGTCGCAGGAAGGCAAGGCCATTCTGATCGACTACGGCGCCATTTCTGCCGAAGCCACCGATTGCTCCTGGCTGGGCGACTTGTTGCTGTCCTTCCTGATTACGGTCAAGGAGATCCTGCAACGTCGCATTGTTCCGGCCAGTCCCGGTCGGGAACCGGCTTTGGACTTCATGACGCTTCCTCCTCGTTATCGCAATGCCTTCATCCAGGCATTTGGGGGAGACCAGGCACGCTGGACGTTTGCAGAGCTGCAAGAGTGCCTGGCGCGCTCTGAACCGGTCGCATTGCATGCGCCCGAATGGACATCGCTTTACAGCCACATGCAACAGGCGTTGCTGAGCTACAACACGCGCCTTGGCGCCCTCTATACCCAGAACGAGCATGACCGTGTTGAGCTCGCGGCACGCGCATCCTTGATTGAGCGCCTGCAGGTAGGTGCTCAGCAGGCCCAGGACAAGCTTGCAACCCTTCAGCTGGAAGCAGAAACGGCCGATAACCGCTACCGCGATCTGGAAAAGGTGAGTAGCGAACTGCAGGAATGGGCAAAAGATCTGGAAAGGCGCACTGCCGAAGCCGAGGACAGGGAGAAACAGCTCAACAGGGGCCTGGCGGATCGGGAGGCCGAGAATGCAAGGCTCGTCTCGCAGATTTCGGTGCTCGAGTCCGAGCTGGAAGAGCGTCAACGCGTTCGTGAACTGTCGGAACTGCTTGCCGCTGACCTCAGTCGACTGGTCGAAGAGCGCGATGGCATGCAGGTCAGCATGTCGGAGATGGAGCGCGTCAACACGCAGCAGCAGTCAACCATCGATGAACTGCAGGCGAAAATTGTTTCGCTGGTTCAGCGCGTCAATAGGTCGGAGACTGCCGGCGCCGCGGAGGCACGCAGGGTGAAGGAGCTGCAGCTGGATCTGTCCCATCGCTTGCAGGCCCTCGAGGACGCACGTAGCCGCATTCGTGAACTTGAATTGGCAGTGGATATGCTGGAGGGCCAGATCGGAGAGCTTCATATGAGCCGCTCATGGCGTGTGACAGCACCTTTGAGATGGGTCACCATGAAGGTGGCCAAGCGTGGCGGACCTCTCGTGGTTCATGCGCCGCAGCGGCTGGAGCGCACAGAGCCTGTGCTTGCGGAGGATGAGGTGGCAACGCCCGCCGATGTGGCCATCGACAAGCAGCTGGCAGCGCTGGATCAGTTGGGTAGCCGGATCAGGAAATCGAAGAAATAAGGACAGGGATTGCCATGTACCGGCAAGGACATCATGAAGGGGAATGTAGGTGAAGAGAGTTATTGTGCTTGGCGCGCAAGTGCCGTTTGTCAGAGGCGGCGCGGAGCTGCTTAACGAAGAGCTTGTCAAGCAAATCAATCTGTGGGGCAAGCAGCGCCAGGTCGTCGCAGAGCTGGTGCAGTTGCCCTATAAGTGGTATCCAGAAACAGAAATTCTGTCTTCCATGCTCGCATGGAGGTTGTTGAATTTGAACGAAAGCAATGGTCAGAAAATCGACCTGTGCATTTGCACCAAGTATCCGACCTATGCCGCCTCGCATGCCAACAAGGCGCTTTGGCTCGTGCATCAGCATCGAGTGCTTTATGACCTGGAACGTACGCGCTTCGATCAGCCCCACCTGACCGCGAAGGATTCGGCGGTGCGTGATGCCCTGCGGGCGTCCGACCGGGAGTTGCTGGCGGAGATCGAGCCTCGATATACCATTTCTCAGACGGTTACCGACCGTCTGCAGCAGTACAGCGGTCTGGGCTCTGAGGTTCTCTATCCGCCGTCGAAGCTGGCGCCATTCATCACCTCGGGAGACTATGGCGACTACGTGCTGTGTATCGGTCGTCTTGAGGTGATGAAGCGTCCCGACCTGCTGATCCGGGCCGCGAAGCATGTCCCCCATGCCAAGGTGGTCATCGCCGGAACCGGTGCCAGCGAGTATGCCCACTCCCTGGCACCGCTGATCCGCGAGCTGGGCCTGACGGATCGCGTCGAGCTTGCAGGTTTCGTGGAAGACGAGAAGCTGCTCGAGCTGATTGCCAACTGCCGTGCGGTCTTCTACTCGCCGGTGGATGAGGACTATGGTTTTGCGACGCTGGAAAGCTTCGCCGCCTACAAGCCGGTCATTACGGTTGACGATAGCGGTGAGGTGGGCAGGATCGTCGAGTCCACCGGCAGCGGTTGGGTCACAAGTCCTACACCAGAGGCGATCGCTGAGAGCCTGCTCGATTGTTATGCGAAAGGACCGGCGCAACTTCGTGCATTGGCTGAGGCTGGTCAGCACATGAGTACCTCCATTACCTGGGATCGCGTGATAAGCAATCTGGTGGAGAGCCGGCTTTGAGTACGCCGTTTCGCATCGCGATGGTCGGGCCGCATCCTCCGGAGCGCTCAGGCATTGCAGAGTACACGGCAGGTCTGTCGAACCTGCTGCGAGATCAGGGGCTGCAGGTCGATGCGATTGCACATGCCGATCTTGTTCGCCTCGGGATGAACAACACCGTCCACAGACTGCTTGGAGCGGACGCGATCGTTTACCAGATGGGTAACCATCCAGCGTTCCATGGATGGATGCTTCCGTTGATGGCAGCAGCGCCGGGAATCGTGCATCTGCATGACCTTGTATTGCATCATATGGCCGCTGGCGTTATGAATGAAGAAGGCCGCCTTCTCAACGGCGACTATTTCAATCTTCTGGAAAAGTGGTATTCCAGCACCGATGTAAGGAGCGCCAAACTGGCGCTTCGTAGCGGATCGCCCGTCTGGAATCGGGAAGATGTGGTGCGTTTTCCGCTGCATCAAGTGGCCACCAAACTGGCCACTGAGGTAGTGGTGCACTCACGCTATGCAGCCGATCAGATCGGCAAGGACTTTCCCTGGCTCCCCGTGACGGTGGTGCCGCAGTTGTACCCGACGGTCGCTCAGCATCGCATTCGTGACAATCTGCGCACCATCGCGTTGCTGGGCGGTGGGCATACGAATCGTCGCTTCGATTGGATTGTGCAGGCGCTGTCGGAGATCGACTCCGAACTGAATGGGCCGATCACGTTGGAAATCGCCGGTCAGGTAGAAGCAGCCGTACTCGATCAGCTGGAGAGTATTGCAGACCTGCGTAACGTGCAGCTGATCAATCATGGCCATCTCGACGACGATCAGTTCAGTAAGGTATTTGAGCGTGCGGATCTGATGATTGCCCTGCGCCAGCCAACGATGGGCGAGGCGTCGGCTGTCGTATGCAAAGCGATGCAGGCGGGTCTCCCCGTCATCGTATCCGATCACGGTTGGTATGCAGAGCTGCCCGCTTCGGTAAAAAAAGTCGCGCCGGATGCAGAATGCCCGGACGCTCTGGCAGCGTTGCTGCGTCAATTGACGCGCGACCCTGCAACCTATGCCGCTTGGGCCGAAGAGTGTTCCGATGCATCAAGACGGCTGGCGCTTGATCCTTATGCAGCCGCGGAAGGATATGCGCGGCTGCTGAGACGCCATCGGGTTGTTTCCGATTTCAAGGACTGTGTGGCTGATGCGGTCGCAAGCCTGAAGGTCGACATCGATTCTCCGCTTGCCGAGGAGCTGCATCGAATCGACGTGCTGAGCAGCCTGCGCGGAGATCGCTGGGTTAATCCGGCCCTGGCAGCATTGAAGGATCAGGAGCTGGATTCGCATGCGCGTGTGGTTGGGGCAACAGTGGGACCCTATCCCTACAGTGAGCCGTTGCCGGAAGAGGCCTTTCAGGGGCAGGCTGCCGTTGCTGAGCAGGAGGTGCTGGTTGCCGAGCCGTCCAGCATAATCTCGTTGCGTGTCGAATTGACCAACAACAGCGAGTACTCCTGGTTCAGTCCGCTCGGTCACGCATTGCGGCCGTTCGGCATTTATCTCGGACACTTCTGGATTCATGCCGAAACACCGACGGCGGTAGCCGAACAACCTCGCCATTTTATTCACGATGCGGTCGCGCCGATGTCTTCTGCAGTTCACGATCTCACAGTCCGCGCTCCGGCAGTCGCAGGTGACTACTATCTGGAGATTGATCTAGTCCAGGAGTCGGTCTGCTGGTTCAAAAGCCGTGGCTTTTCACCGGCCCGACTTCTCATTCGAGTAGAAGCCGCTCAATAATGAGCGGCGTGCTCATCCACCACAGGTCCTTATCCATGAAAAATAGTATGAAATCTCCTGTTTCCTTCGGCTCCGTCGCCGTCCTGGCGACGGTGATTGCGTTCACCGGCTGCTCGAAGGCCCCGGAGGCAGAACAGCCAGCGAAGGCCGAACCCCAGCAGGCCGCCCAGACCACCGAAGCAGGCGGCATGTCGACTCCGTTGACGCAGGAGCAGGTTGGCGCACGCTACGCCATTGCCTCGGAGCCGGTACTGGTCAACAACGGCGAGCTGGTACGGGTTGCAGTGTCTGTCACCAATTCGGGTAAGGTCGCCATCAACTCAAAGGGCACACTGCCGGTCAATCTCGCCATCTCCTTGGTGGATGATTCCGGCAATGTCTCGAACCGGGACTTCCTGCGCGCTCCGCTTCCTGCCGAGGGCATTCCGGCGGGTGGCTCCGCTGAAGTGGTCGCAGATGTGCCCAGCCAGGCGGTGATCGGGAAAACGCTGCGATTCGGCCTCGTCCAGGAATCGGTGGCGTGGTACAGCGACTTCAAGGTGGATTCGCTCGACTATGGCCCCCTGACTTCGTGCCAGGACCAGGGCAAAGAAACGGTTTGTGGTGCGGGCGGAAAGCCTTTGGCCACGCGCTGAGACTCAATGATCATCGGAACGAGCCGCGTTCAATCCCGGCTCGATTCCGTAACTTATAAGTAACCAAGAGAGGGATGATGAAAACTGCGTTGATCACCGGCATTTCCGGCCAAGACGGTGCCTACCTGGCCCAGCTGTTGTTGGATAAGGGCTACCGCGTGTTCGGCACATACCGCCGTACCAGTTCGGTCAATTTCTGGCGGATCGAAGAGGTGGGAATTGCAAATCACCCTAATTTGCACCTGATCGAGTACGACCTGACCGACCTCGGTTCGAGTATCCGCATGCTCGAGAGCACGGGCGCCACCGAGGTTTACAACCTGGCGGCCCAAAGTTTCGTGGGCGTATCGTTCGACCAGCCGACGACGACCGCGCACATCACCGGCATCGGCCCGGTCCACCTGCTGGAAGCCATTCGGCAGGTGAACAAGGACATCCGGTTTTACCAGGCCTCGACATCGGAAATGTTCGGCAAGGTGCAGGCGGTCCCGCAGATCGAAAGCACGCCGTTCTATCCTCGCAGCCCTTATGGCGTTGCCAAGCTGTACGCGCATTGGATGACGGTCAATTACCGTGAGAGCTATGGCATCTTCGGCTCCAGCGGAATTCTGTTCAATCATGAAAGCCCGCTGCGCGGCCGCGAATTTGTGACGCGCAAGATCACTGACTCGGTGGCCAAGATCAAACTTGGACGCTTGGAATGCCTGGAGCTGGGCAATCTGGATGCCAAGCGCGATTGGGGTTTTGCGCGCGAGTACGTGGAAGGGATGTGGCGCATGCTTCAGGCCGATGAGCCGGATACCTTTGTTCTGGCGACAAATCGCACTGAAACCGTCCGTGATTTTGTCAGCATGGCCTTCAAGGGGGCCGGAATCGACGTCGAATTCCGCGGCAAGGATGCAGATGAAACTGCAGTGGATGTCGCTACCGGCAAGGTGGTGATGCGCATCAATGCGAAATTCCACCGTCCTGCAGAAGTGGATCTGTTGATCGGCGATCCCGAGAAGGCAACGCGCGTCCTCGGCTGGAAGCCTGAAACCACGCTGGAGCAGCTCTGCCAGATGATGGTCGAGGCCGATCTCAAGAGGAACGCGCATGGCTTCTCGTTCTGATCTGAACGGTAAGCGGGTTCTAGTCACTGGCGCGTCCGGTTTCACCGGCCGCTATGTGGCTGATGAACTGAAAAATCTAGGCTGCGAGGTGCTGGGGCTTGGCGGCTCCGATCACTCCGCACCGGACTGGGCTAGCGGCCTGGCCTCTGTCGACCGTCATTATCAAGTCAACCTGCTCGATCAGGATGCCTTGCGTGAGGTGCTGAAGACTACCCGTCCGGACATTATCATTCACTTGGCTGCGCTTGCGTTTGTCGGTCACGGGAGTGCAGATGATTTCTACAACGTAAATTTGATTGGCACGCGTCATTTGCTGCAGGCAGTGGAAGAGGCTGAAATTTCTCTCGAGCGGCTCCTCATCGCCAGCAGTGCCAATGTTTATGGCAACTCCTCGGAAGGGCGTTTGGATGAGTCGGTTGCTCCGGCACCAACAAACGATTACGCCATCAGCAAGCTGAGCATGGAGTACGTGGTTCGGCTTTGGCAGGGTCGGCTGCCTGTCACCGTAGTCCGACCATTCAACTACACGGGTAGGGGGCAGTCGGAAAACTTCCTCATTCCCAAGATTGTCTCGCACTTTGTCCGGCGAGAGCCACGGATCGAGTTGGGAAATCTGGATGTGTCGCGTGACTTCGGTGACGTCAGGGCAGTGGCATCGGCCTATGGCAAGCTGTTGCAATCAGCCGACGCCATCGGTCGTACAGTCAATGTGTGCTCCGGAACGGCTTATTCCCTTCGGGAAGTGATCGACCTGTGCACACAGATCACTGGCCATTCGTTGGAAGTCTCTGTGAACCCGAAGTTTGTGCGTAGCAATGAAGTCAAGATGCTATGCGGCGATAATCGATTGCTGCAGGAGCTCACCGGGAGCTGGACGTCTCCGCCGTTGCGGAAAACCCTGGAATGGATGCTCGAAGAAGGCTGAGTGAAGCTCGGCCTCGCGAAATGCTGGCAGCCGGCTGGCTTCGTGATCCATCTACGCGTATGCGCACGCAGAAGTCTGAGGTGCGGTGACTGATGTGGCCAGACAACCTACGTCACGTTCGGTATGACGTGACGTAGGTTGCTTGGTAGACATGCGATCAATGGTCGATCTGAGATACATGATTCCGCGGCGCGTGCTGTCAACCACGTGCAAGGGCGCGCACCTGATACGGGTCAGGTAACGCCAGGCCTGATTGCATTTGCTGGCTTGCCCGCCCACGGCCAGCGACTGCTAGGGCGTGCGGCCCAACAGCTGCATAGACCTGAGTGAAATGCCCAGAGCGCGCGCGTCCGAAGATATTCCAAGCTCGACTGGTGAGGCTGGACGATCGAAGTGCAGTTCGACCCTGACTTCATCGCCAGCCGCCAATTTTGGCAGGGCAATAGTGATCAGTTGCGGCTCTGGGGCCGATGCTGTGAGGGTTTGGTGCTGCCAGTTGCCACCATTCACACGAATACCAACATCCATGGATTGGCGTCGTGGGGCCCAAAGGCCACCAGCCTGCATGACCAGTCGAGCGCCTGCGTCTGCCGACGTTTCCATCCGCAT
Source organism: Xanthomonas arboricola pv. guizotiae (assembly GCF_002940205.1). Classification (GTDB taxonomy): domain Bacteria; phylum Pseudomonadota; class Gammaproteobacteria; order Xanthomonadales; family Xanthomonadaceae; genus Xanthomonas; species Xanthomonas arboricola_C. The sequence continues at coordinate 47,669 of NZ_MDSK01000006.1, read as the reverse complement.
TAAAAGGCCTGCATCCTCGCCGACGGACCATACTCCGAAGGGTTCATCTGTTGACCAGCCATTTGTCAGAAATGGCCTCAGGTCAGCAGGACCTATCCTATCACCTGCCGAAATAACCGCGGACCTGGTTGAAGCAGCATCCAGGGAGGACTCGGTCTCTCTTGCCGTACAGCCTGGAAGTAACAGGCATAAGACGGAAGCTAGAAGTGCAGCCTTAATGTCGCGATTGATGGCAATCATTTTGAATCCCGTATGCCAGTTGTGCTGAGGCGACGCATATTTCGTTCGGTCAGTCAGTCGACTCGATCGGAGCGAATTTGATCCAATCGAATGCCATGCCGAATCCAGAAGAGTGATTGTCGACCGGAAGCAGGAAGGTGGCCCTGTTGTTGCCATCTTTCAGGAAGGACGAGGGCAATTCTCCATAAAACTCATTGGAAGTGATCCAGCGGACCGGGACCACATGGCCGTTCACTGAAATCGCGAGCTTCTCAGGGTGTATGCCGGGGGCGATGGACATGACCTTTCCCCGAACTCGATAAACCCGGCCAGTTGGTTTTAGCTGGAATTGAAGCCATGGATTCTCAACGACGGTCCACGAGAATGAAGCATGTTCCATACGTCCTTCATGTTGCCACTGGGCATCCTGCCATCCGCGTCCCGGCGCAGGCACGTCCAAATTCCACCAGCGGCCGAAATCCCACCTAAAGCCTGCCTCCCGTTCCCTGTGGCGGAACTGATCGAAAGCCAGAGGCCAGGGAGACGGCGCGAGCATGGCGCGATAGCGCCGCGAAACGGCGTCGTTGCGCAACGAAAGCTCGTCTTTACGCGCATCACTTAGCGGTACAACGCCCTCTTCGGGAATGCGCACGATCTGCGTCCTGCTCTTGTCTGCGCGATACAGAACGCTTTGCGGCGGCGACGTATAGTCTGGTCCATCAATGGCTGGGCCTGAACTGAACTCCCAGTGGTCAGGGTATTCTGCGCATCGGCCGGTGCGGCCTTTTTCATCTGCGTGTTGCCAGTCGTTCTCAGGTTGATTGCAGATCTGTACCACGTCGATCGGCTTGCCGTACAAATAGGTTAGCGCGTTCATCATGTTTTCCCGGAGCATCCACACGCTATTGATAAGGTGGGAGCCATCGAGAATGAGAAGATCGCGGTCGTTGGCGATATCCGGCAGGCTTACAGCCACGTCCTGGAGGACTTTGCGTTCTGTATCAGAAATCTGTGAGTAGTGATGGAACTGGAACATTTGTGCCGCCATGCCCAGTACGATCAATACGGTGCCGAACACCATTGCCAGGGTTCGACGGGCTCCAGAAAACAGCATGACCAGAGCCACCGTGGCCAATGCTCCGCCTGGAGTCGCGAAGAGGAAGGTGCGTTGACTGATGCTGGTATGCGCGGGTGATGCAAGAAAGGGGAGATAGCCGACGGCGGCAAATGCCACGCCGGTAACGAGCACCCGTAGCGACCAACGCACGCCGATTTGCTTTTCCGGGGGTGGTGCGGAAAAGGGTTCGCGTATGTAGCGGAGCAGAGCCAACGCCATCAACGCAATGGCCGACAGGTACCAGAAGCTGCGGTATTCGACGAAGAGAATCCTTCCGGCGTCGATCCAACCGCCCACTACGCTTCGGCCGATGCCCGTGTAAAACATCACCAGGGCGCGCTCTTTAAGCAGGGCAATGCCACCGGCCTGGCTCTCTAACAGATGCCCTTGGTAGGTCGAGCCAGTCTTGGCAACGTAGTAGATATAGGCTAAGCAAGCCAATATGCCTATGCACCAGACCAGCGAAACATACCAGCGACGGAGGGGAAGTCTGACCGTCTCCACCAATCCGAATCGGCACCAGAGCAACAGCAGAGGCAAGATGGCGTATGCCAATGCCACTTCATAGATCAGCGTGGCAACAACCAACATTGCGGTAGACACAAGCGATACCAGGATCGCCCTGCCCTTGCCCATCAATTGACTTCCATATGCATGCACTATCCCTGTCACGCCGGCAAATGCCAGCAAGACAGACCAGTTGATATGGAAGGAGCGGAACGACAGCTGCATCGTATCTGCGGGATAAATGACCACCAGCAGCGCCAGCAACACGGCATAGAGCCGCGAGCGCAGCAGCCACCACCCCAGGATTCCGCCGCAAACACCCTTCAACACCAAGGCCAGCATCTGCAACAGATGCATGGCGAAAAAGGAGTTCGGCGATAGTTGGTACGCCATCGCATTCGGCAACAGCATGAGGGGCCGCATGCGGTGGCTGGGAAGCGGCCCACCCTCACCAACCACGTAGAACACGCCGTGGCGAGTGAACAGGTTCAGAAGATCCCATTCCTCGATATGTCCCATCATGTTGAAGCCGAAGGGAAGCCAAAGCAGCATGACGATCGCTGTGGAGCAAGCGATGAACAACATGGTGCGCTGGGAAGCGTCGTTGCGGATTAGGGGATTGGACATTCGATGGCTTGTTTGGTTGCAGTTGCGGCGTAGGTTGGATTTAGACGTGATCGCGACGTCGGTCCCGGTTGAACACCCAGAAATTCATCACGAGAAACACCACGACAGGCACGACGACGGCCGAGAACGCAATGCCCCACGCGTAATGCAAGTGCAGACTGTTCACAGCCACGCCCATCCCGATGATGGACAAGGCGAGGTTGAAGCTGTGCAGCAAAATGAAGCGCAAGCCTTCCGAACTCAGATGACCAGAGGACACGAACGTGAAACTGCGGTGCGCGACGAAATTGATTGGCACCAACACCAGGTAGCAGAGCGCCGTGGCCATGGTTGGCTGCATGCCAAGCTTTGATACAGCCACCCAGGTAAGCACACTGAAGGCGACGGTGCTGGCGCCACCAACGATGCAAAAGCGCAGAAAGCGTGCGGCCAGGGCGCGATGGCGCTGTGATATCACTTCACGGTCTCTTGCTCTTGGCCTACGTTGAGCTGTTGGCCCTTTATGTATTGGGGACGATTGCTGACGTTGAGCAGCACGCGCCCTACGTACTCGCCCACCACGCCCAGCGCGAGTAGCTGGATGCCGCCCATGATCAATACCGCAACGATCAATGACGTCCAGCCGATGACGGTGTGCGGCCAAAGCAGCTTCTGCAGGATCAGCACGATGGCGCACAGAAAGCCGAGGCCGGAAGAGACGATTCCTGTCAGCGACGCTACCCGTAATGGTGTGATCGAGAAGCTTGTCGCCATCTGCATCCACAGTGAGATCGACTTGCGCAGGCTGTATCCAGACTTGCCGTCGCTTCGGGCGTGGTGCTCCGCTTCAATGGTGGTGATATTGCTGGTGCTCTGAACGATAAGGCCATCGACATAGACGAAGGGGCCGCCGTAGCGCAATATCTCGTCACGAACTTCGCTGATCAAGCCGCGGAATGGCGAAAGATACAGCCCGCGAGGTTTGGCGAGCAGCCACGACGCCATGCGGTCATTGAACTGGCTGCCGAGGCGCTTCCAGAGAGCGTGCCGCCGGCTTTTGAACTGCACGTAGCAAACATCGGCTCCACTTCGCAGCTCCGCCACGACGCGCCCGATGTCGGACGGCGAGTGCTGCAGATCGTCATCCATGGTGACGATGTAGCGGCCGCGTGCCACACCGAATCCAGCCATCAATGCATTGTGCTGCCCCGCGTTCTTGCGCAGGCGGACTCCCTTCAACCAGGGCCGGGAGGTGCACAGCCCTGTTATGACCTGCCAGGAGTTATCCGGGCTGCAGTCGTACACCAGTACGACTTCGAACTTGTCGGTGAGCGCAGTCAGCGACTCCTCGAGTTTCTCGACAAGCGTGGGCAGGATGGTCGCGCTGCCATAGACCGGGATGACGACGGAAATATCAGGTTGCATCGCTCGTTCCGTAGTATTTGCGAATCAGCCTGGCGATGTATCCGGGAGAGGAATCAATGCCGATGGCGGTTGCATAACGAACAAATGGCGCCGGATCAGGCATGGCACCGCCGCCACGGTCCACAAAGTCGATGCTTGCCTTCTTGCCCAGCGTGGCCTCCAGCATCGAGACCAGCTCGAGCAGGGTGACATTTTCTGGCGGAGCCAGATCCAGCACGGCATTGGTTTCGAGGCGGCGCTCCACCAGATGAAGGGTCACTCGGGCAACATCTTCTACGTCGATCAGGCAGCGCACTGCCTTGACCCAGATGCGTAGCGGCTCCGCATTGCGAATACCACTGGCAAGGTAATTGGACAGGGTGTGTGGATTGTCAGTGCGTCCCACGACTTGAGGCAGGCGCAGGATCAGATACTCGTCGCGTTCCGCAATCAGCCGTTCCATTCTCAGCTTGTGGCGGACGTAATGGGTTTCCGCGCGGTCGGGGTCTGTCACGCTGCACGTGCTGAAGTACACGAACCGGCCCCGCGCCTCGTCCAGAGCCTTGACCAGCAGACGGGCTTCCCTTTCAAATGCCGCCGGATCGGTCTCGGATGAATTGGACACCCCGGAGGCGAATACCGTGGCGTTGAGCTCAGCGAGCCTATCTGCTGCGAAGGATCTGGCCAGCAGGCCATTACCGATGATCACTTAATTACCAATTCCCATTTATCGACGTTGTCCTTATGCAGCGCTGGACAACTACAAGGCCGCCGACGCCATACGATCGTCCCGGGCCAACACTTGCTTCGGCCGCGGCGTGTCCCCATCAGGCATGCAAGCGGCGAAGAGTGGCGCCGCCACGCTGACGGCGCAGTATACCGTCAGCCGTGGCGGCCATCGTAATCTTGAGAGTAGCCGTTAGCCCAAGGCCTGTTCCAGCTCCGGCAACAGCGTGAACAAATCCCCCACCAACCCGATATCGGCAATCTCGAAGATCGGCGACTCCGGGTCCTTGTTGATCGCCACGATCGTGCCGGCGTCCTTGATGCCGGTCAGATGCTGGATCGCCCCGCTGATGCCGATCGCCACGTACAGCTCGGGGGCGATGATCTTGCCGGTCTGGCCGACCTGCAGTTCGTTGGGCACATAGCCGGCGTCCACGGCGGCACGCGAGGCGCCCACGGCGGCGCCGAGCTTGTCGGCCAGGCTGTAGATGTGCTGGAAGTTCTCGGCCGAGCCGACGCCGCGGCCGCCGGAGACCACGCGCTTGGCGCTCTGCAGGTCGGGGCGGTCGGAGCTGCCTGCGGCCAGCCCGATGAAGCGGGTGTGGGTCGGCAGCGCGGCATCCACAGCGACGGACTCGATCGTTGCGCTGCCACCGGCTGCCGCCTCCGGCCAGGAGGCGCTGCGCACGGTTGCGACCACGACCTGGTCGGCCGGTGCCTTCACCGTGATGATCGCATTGCCGGCGTAGATCGGGCGCTTGAAGGTGTAGGCATCTTCGACCGCCATCAGGTCCGAGACCTGGTTGACGCCCAGCAGCGCGGCCACCACCGGCATCAGGTCCTTGCCGAAGGTGGTCGAGGGGCCGAACACATGGGTGTAGCCCTGGCCGGCGAGCTGGGCAATCTGCGGCCCCAGCACCTGCGCGATGGCGTGTTCGTTGGCCGCGTTGGCCACGGTCAATACGCGCGCGACGCCGGCCAGCTGCGCGGCCTGCGCCGCAACCGCGGCCGGATCGGCCGCCAGCACGACGATGTCGATGGACTCGGCCGACACCGCCAGCGCGGCGCTGAGGGTCTTGGCAGTGGCCGCATTGAGCTGGCCGTTGAGATGTTCGGCAACGATGAGAACCTTGGCCATTACAGCAACCCCTTCTGCTTGAGTGCGGCCACCAGCTCGGCGGCGTCCTTGACCATCACGCCGCGGCTGCGCTTGGACGGCGCGGCGTAGTGGGTGGTGCTGAGACTGTCATGCGCATCGACGCCAAGATCGGCAAAGGCCAGCGTTTCCAGCGGCTTGCTCTTGGCTTTCATGATGTCCGGCAACTTGATGAAGCGCGGCTCGTTCAGGCGCAGATCGGTAGTCACCACCGCCGGCAGGTCCACTTCCAGCGTCTCCAGGCCGGCGTCGACTTCGCGGGTCACCGTGGCCTTGCCATCGGCGACCACCAGCTTGCCGGCGAAGGTCGCCTGCGGGCGGCCCCACAGGGTGGCCAGCATCTGGCCGGTCTGGTTGGCGTCGTCGTCGATCGCCTGCTTGCCCAGGATGACCAGGTCCGGCTGTTCCTTCTCGACCAGCTTGAGCAGGGTGCGCGCGGCAGTCAGCGGCTGGATCGCCGCGTCGGTGACCACATGGATGGCGCGGTTGGCGCCCATGGCCAGGCCATTGCGCAGGTGCGCGGCCGCATCGGCCGGGGCCAGGGTGGCGACCACCACCTCGGTGGCGATGCCGGCGTCGCGCAGGCGCAACGCCTCTTCCAGGGCGATTTCGTCGAACGGGTTGGGCGAGAGCTTGACACCGTCGGTGACCACACCGGAGCCATCGGGCTTGACCTGAATGCGGACGTTGTAGTCCACCACGCGCTTGTAGGCGACGAGGATTTTCATCGTGTACGAGATCCTTCAGCTGTTGCGGGAAGGCCCGGCCGCGGCGGCAGGCTCGGGAGTGCGGCCATTCTAACCGGGCGGCATGCACCATGCGATGGCGTATGGATGCTGCGGCGCAACACTTGCGCGTGCCGTTTGGGCCCGAGATTGCTCCGACCGTATATCCTGTGTGGTTTGAGAACGCAGCGCTGTGCGCGCGACCAGGAGGGGTAGATAGTGGCGACTTGGCTAGTGACCGGCGGGGCCGGTTTTATCGGCGGAAATTTTGTTCTCGAGGCAGTTGCGCGCGGCATCCGCGTGATCAATCTCGACGCGCTCACCTATGCGGGGAACCTGAACACGCTGGCGTCGCTGGAAGGCAACGCCGACCATGTCTTCGTCAAGGGCGACATCGGCGACGGCGCGCTGGTGACCCGTCTGCTGCAGGACCACCAGCCGGACGCAGTGCTGAACTTCGCTGCCGAAAGCCATGTGGATCGCTCGATCGAAGGCCCTGGCGCGTTCGTCCAGACCAACGTCGTCGGCACCCTGGCCTTGCTCGAGGCCGTGCGCGACTACTGGAAGGCGCTGCCTGACGCGCGTCGCGAGGCCTTCCGGTTCCTGCATGTGTCCACCGACGAGGTCTACGGCACGCTGGGCGAGACCGGCAAGTTCACCGAGACCACGCCGTATGCGCCCAATTCTCCGTACTCGGCGTCCAAGGCGGCCTCGGATCACCTGGTGCGCGCGTTCCACCACACCTACGGGCTGCCGGTGCTGACCACCAACTGCTCGAACAACTACGGCCCGTACCATTTCCCGGAAAAGCTCATTCCGCTGGTGATCGCCAAGGCGCTGGCCGGCGAGCCCCTGCCGGTATACGGCGATGGCAAGCAGGTGCGCGACTGGTTGTTCGTCAGCGACCACTGCGAGGCGATCCGCACCGTGCTGGCCAAGGGCCAGGTCGGCGAGACCTACAACGTGGGCGGCAACTCCGAGCGCCAGAACATCGAGGTCGTGCAGGCGATCTGTGCGCTGCTGGATCAGCACCGCCCGCGTGAGGATGGCAAGCCGCGTGCGAGCCAGATCACCCATGTCACCGACCGCCCCGGACACGACCGTCGCTACGCGATCGATGCCTCCAAGTTGAAGAACGAGCTGGGTTGGGAACCGGCGTATACCTTCGAGCAAGGCATCGCGCAGACGGTGGAGTGGTACCTGACCAACCAGACCTGGGTGCAGGGCGTGCTGGATGGCAGCTATCGGCTGGAACGGATCGGCGCCGCGGCCTAACGCGAGCCCTTAGCAAGAGCCCGCGCATGTATGCGTGTGCGGGCCTCCAACAGGACATCCCTGATGACACAACGTAAAGGCATCATTCTGGCGGGCGGCTCCGGCACGCGCCTGTACCCGATCACCAAGGGCGTCAGCAAGCAGCTGTTGCCTGTGTACGACAAGCCGATGATCTACTACCCGCTGAGCGTGCTGATGCTCGCGGGTATCCGCGACATCCTGATCATCAACACGCCGCACGAGCAGGCGCTGTTCCAGACGCTGCTGGGCGATGGTTCCCAGTGGGGCGTCAATATCCAATATGCCGTGCAGCCCAGCCCGGACGGTCTGGCGCAGGCCTATCTGATCGGTCGGGAGTTTGTAGGCGGCAAGCCGAGTTGCCTGGTGCTGGGCGACAATATCTTCCATGGGCATGGCCTGACCGATACCCTGCGTCGCGCCGATGCGCGTGAGCAGGGTGCCACCGTCTTCGGTTACTGGGTCAACGACCCGGAGCGCTACGGCGTTGCCGAATTCGATCAGCAAGGCAAGGTCATCGACATTGCCGAAAAGCCGGAAAAGCCCCGTTCCAACTACGCGGTCACCGGCTTGTATTTCTATGACGGCAAGGCCAGCGACTACGCGGCTGCCCTGAAGCCCTCGCCGCGCGGCGAGCTGGAGATCACCGATCTCAATCGCTGCTATCTCGATGCCGGCGACCTGCACCTGGAGCCGCTGGGGCGCGGGTATGCATGGCTGGATACCGGCACGCATCAGTCATTGCACGAGGCGGCCAATTTCATCGAGACCATCCAGATGCGTCAGGGCCTGCAGGTGTGCTGCCCGGAAGAAATCGCGTTTGGTCAGGGCTGGATCGATGCGGAGCAGCTGGAGCGCCTGGCGGCGCCGTTGTTGAAGAATGACTACGGCAAATATCTGACTGCATTGGCCAAGCGCGGGGTTGTCCATTGAAAGTGATCGAAACGACGTTGCCCGGCTGCGTCGTCATCGAGCCTGCGATCTTCGGCGATGCGCGCGGTTATTTCTTCGAAACATGGAATGCAGAGCGCTTCGGGCAGCACGGTCTGCCGACAAGCTTTGTACAAAGCAACGTCTCCACGTCCGCCAGGGGCGTGCTGCGTGGTCTGCATTACCAGTGGCCCCGGCCACAGGGCAAGCTGGTGAGCGTGCTCGAAGGCGAGGTGTATGACGTCGCGGTGGATATCCGTGCTGGATCTCCCCACTTCGGGCGTTGGACTGCCGTTTTGCTCAGTGCGGAAAACCGCCGTCAGGTCTGGATACCTGAAGGCTTCGCGCATGGGTTTGCCGTGCTTTCAGAGAAAGCATTGTTCAGCTATCTGTGCACCGACGTTTACGTCAAGGAAGCGGATGCCGGCGTGCGGTGGAACGATGCGGCGATCGGGATCGATTGGCCGATCAGCGATCCGGTGTTGTCCGCCAAGGATGCCAAAGCGCCGTTTCTGGATGAGGTGCCAGTCGATCGACTGCCGGTGTACATGCCGTGACCACGGTGTTGTTTGGTGCCAGTGGGCAGGTCGGGACGGAACTGCTGCGCGCACTGGCAGCCGATGGTGCAGTACAGGCCACCACGCGCAGCGGCCAGTTGCCTGACGGCAGTGCCTGCGAGGTGGCGGACTTCGACGCACCGCAGACGCTGACGTCCTTGCTGGACCGGATCGGCCCGAGCCGCGTCGTCAATGCCGCCGCCTATACCGCAGTGGATTGCGCCGAACAGGAGCGAGATAGGGCCATGCGCGCCAATGCCATCTCGCCCGGCGTCATCGCCGCATGGTGTGCATCCAACAACGTACCGCTGGTGCACTACTCGACCGACTATGTCTTCGACGGTCGGGGTAACGCACCGTATCCGGAAGACGCGCCAACCTCGCCGCTGGGCGTCTACGGCGAGACCAAGCTTGCTGGCGAGGAGGCGATCCGCGCGTCCGGCGCGCAGCATCTGATCCTGCGCACGGCATGGGTGTACGCCTCGCACGGCGCGAATTTCCTGCGCACCATGTTGCGTGTCGGTGCCGAGCGCGATGAGCTGCGGGTGGTGGCCGATCAGGTCGGAACACCGACACCCGCCGCCCTGATTGCCGATGTCACTGCGCAGTTGCTGCGCCAACGCACACCCGAGACTTCGGGTACCTGGCACCTCACGGCGGCAGGGCAGACCAGTTGGCATGGCTTTGCCGAGGCGATCTTCCAGCAAGCGGTCAGCGCAGGCCTGTTGTCGCGCGCGCCGCGCGTGGTGCCCATCACCACCGCCGACTACCCGACGCCCGCAAAGCGGCCGGCGTATTCGCGGCTGTCGATCGACAAACTGCAGCGCGATTTCGACACCGTGTTGCCGGACTGGCAGCTCGGCCTGCAGCGCGTGATTGCCGAAATCGCCGCTGCCAGACAGTAAATCCGCAGGGCTGGTCGGTAGCGATAGTTCCAGCGACCAGTGCAAGCCGCAAAAACAAACAGCCGGGAATCCCCGGCTGTTTGCGTATGTGTTGCAGAGCCCTGCAAGCGACCGATCAGGCGCGCCCGTAGGTATCTTCGAAACGCACGATGTCGTCTTCGCCCAGGTAGCTGCCGGACTGTACTTCGATCAGTTCCAGCGGCAACTTGCCTGGATTGCGCAGGCGGTGGGTGACGCCCAGTGGGATGTAGGTACTCTGGTTTTCGGTCAGCAGCAGCACCTCGTCGCCACGGGTGACTTCGGCGGTTCCGCTCACCACGATCCAGTGTTCGGCGCGATGGTGATGCATCTGCAGGCTCAGCACCGCACCGGGTTTGACGGTGATGCGCTTGACCTGGTGGCGCTGGCCCATGTCGATCGAATCGTAGGCGCCCCACGGGCGATAGACCTTGCGATGCCAGGTGGCCTCTGAACGGCCAGCCGTCTTGATCTGGCCGACCACATCCTTGACCTCCTGGATGCGATCGCGATGACCGACCAGCACGGCGTCCGGCGTCTCGACGACGACGACGTCTTCCAGGCCGACCATGGCGATCAGGCGCGAGCCGTACGCATAGGTGTTCTTGCAGTCCAGCTGGATGACATCGCCGTGGTGCGCATTACCCTGGCCGTCCTGTTCGGAGACGTCCAGCAGCGACGACCACGACCCGACATCGTTCCAGCCGGCATCCAGCGGCACCACCACTGCATCGGCGGTCTTTTCCATCACCGCATAGTCGATCGAATCCGATGGGCTGGAGGCGAACGCGTCCTTGTCCAGGCGGGTGAAGTCGGCGTCGCGCTTGCCACCTTCCCATGCCTTCCGGCACGCATCGGCGATGGCGGGCTGGAACTTGCGCAGTTCTTCCAGATAGCGCGAGGCACGGAACAGGAACATGCCGCTGTTCCAGTAGTACTCGCCGCTGGCCAGATAGCCTTGCGCGGTAGCCAGGTCGGGCTTTTCGACGAAGCGTTCGACCGCAGTGGCGCCAGTGCCGGCACCGGCCTTGATGTAGCCGTAGCCGGTTTCGGGCGCGGTTGGCTTGATGCCAAAGGTGACCAGCTTGCCCTGCGCTGCGGCAGCTGCCGCAACGGTCACGGCAGCCTGGAAGGCGGCCTCGTCACCAATCACGTGATCGGACGGCAACACCAGCAACAGCGGATCGTCGCCATTGCGGGTGGCTTCCAGGGCAGCTACGGCAATCGCCGGGGCGGTGTTACGGCCCTTGGGCTCGAGCAGGATGGCCGACGGCTTGACGCCCAACTGCTGCAGCTGCTCGGCGGCCATGAAGCGGTGTTCTTCGTTGGCCACCACGATGGGGGCATGCGCCGCCACCGGGGCCGACCGCAGCCAGGTGGCCTGCAGCATGCTGTGCTCCCCGACCAGCGGCAGGAACTGCTTGGGATAGGATTCGCGCGACAACGGCCAAAGGCGCGTGCCGGAACCACCGGACAGGATGATCGGAAGGACGTCGCTCATGAGCGGGGGAAACTCCAGTGCGTCAAAGTGGGGGGAGATGTTAAATCAGCCGCGCAGCAGGTTGGAAATTTCCTGCGTACGCGTTTCCAGCAGGGCGGCATCGCCGCGCGTTTCCACGTTCAGACGCAGCAGCGGCTCGGTGTTGGAGCTGCGCAGGTTGAAACGCCATTGGCCGAAGTCGGCACTGATGCCATCGGTATAGTCCAGTTCCGGCGACTGATCACCGTAGTGATCCATCACGCGGGCAACCGCTGCCTTGGCATCGTCCACCTTGAAGTTGATCTCGCCGCTGCAGGGGAATTTCTGCATGCGCGCCTCGACCAGATCCGCCAGCGAACGACCGGACTGCGATACCAGTTCGGCGATCAACAACCACGGGATCATGCCGGAGTCGGCGTAGGCGAACTCGCGGAAATAGTGGTGCGCGCTCATTTCGCCGCCATACACGGCGTTTTCGCTGCGCATCTTTTCCTTGATGAAGGCGTGGCCGCTCTTGCACAGCACCGGGATGCCGCCGGCCTCTTCGACCTGTTCGACCGTGTTCCAGGTCAGGCGCGGGTCGTGCACGACCTTGCCACCGGGCTGCTTGGCCAGGATCGCCTGCGCGAGCAGGCCGACCAGGTAATAGCCTTCGATGAAGCGGCCGGTGTGGTCGAAGAAGAAGCAGCGATCGAAGTCGCCATCCCAGGCGATACCGAAGTCGGCGCCGTGTTCCTTGACCGCCCTGGCGGTGGCGTCGCGGTTTTCCGGCAGCAGCGGGTTGGGAATGCCGTTGGGGAAGTTGCCATCGGGTTCGTGGAAGACGCGGACGAACTCGAACGGCAGCTGCGGTGCGAGCAGGTCGACGATCAGGCCGGCCCCGCCGTTGCCGGCGTTGACCACCAGCTTGAGCGGCTTGAGCGTGCTGCGGTCCACGTAGCTGAGCAGATGCTCCAGGTAGGCGCTCTTGTCGGTGCGGCTCTGCTCGCTTGCGGTGGGCTCGCCGGGTGCGGCGGTATCGGCAGCGACGGTGTCGCGGATCGCGAACAGGCCGGTGTCGGAGCTGATCGGCCGCGCCTGCTCGCGGACCAGCTTCATGCCGTTGTAGTCCATCGGGTTATGGCTGGCAGTGACCATCACGCCGCCGGCCGCCTTGAGATGATCGGTCTGGAAATAGACCTCCTCGGTGCCGCACAGGCCGATATCGATCACTTCGCGGCCGCTGGCGCGCAGGCCGGCCGAGAGCGCTTCCTGCAGCCCGGGACTGGCCAGGCGCACGTCGTGGCCCAAGACCACGGGCCCCTGCTCCAGCTGCGCCGCCAATGCCACGCCGATGCGGCGCGCCAAGTCCTCGTTGAGTTCATCCGGCACGCGGCCGCGGATGTCGTAGGCCTTGAAGGCGGGTAGCGTCATGGGCGATTCCTGGAATGGGGGAATTGTGAGTTTAGCGGCTGCACCGTGTCTTGGGTGTGGCGGAATTGCGACCGGGGACAGGGAACAGTCAGCGGCTAGAATGGTCGCTTCACATCAGCGAGGCGAGGGCGGTGATGAGCAATGATGGACGTGGTGCGGCAGGCGGCAAACGCTACGCCGACGCCGGGACGGCGCTGGATGGGGTGCTGGCCGATGGCCAGACCCTGGCAGTCGGCGGGTTCGGGTTGTGCGGAATCCCGGAAGCGCTGATCGCGGCGGTGCGCGAGAGCGGGGTCGGCGGATTGACCGTGATCTCCAACAATGCCGGTGTCGATGGCTTCGGGCTGGGCCAATTGTTGGCCACCCGGCAGATCCGCAAGATGATTTCGTCCTACGTGGGCGAAAATAAGGAATTCGAGCGGCAGTACCTGGCCGGCGAATTGGAGCTGGAATTCAACCCGCAGGGCACGCTGGCCGAGCGCCTGCGCGCGGGCGGTGCGGGAATTCCCGCGTTCTATACCGCAACCGGCTACGGCACCATCGTCGCCCAGGGCAAGGAAACCCGGCAATTCGACGGCAAGCAGTACGTGATGGAGACCGCGCTGCAGGCCGATGTCGCCCTGGTCAAGGCCTGGCGGGCGGATACCGCCGGCAATCTGGTGTTCCGCAAGACCGCGCGCAACTTCAACCCGGCCTGCGCCATGGCCGGTCGCCTTTGCGTCGCCGAGGTCGAGGAGATCGTGGAGGCGGGCGCGATCGATCCGGACCAGGTGCATCTGCCCGGCATCTATGTCGACCGGTTGGTGCTCAACGCCACCCCGGAAAAACGCATCGAACAGCGCACCGTGCGCGAAGGACAGCACTGATGGCCTGGACCAGGGACCAGATGGCCGCACGTGCGGCCCGCGAATTGACCGATGGCGCCTACGTCAACCTGGGCATCGGCCTGCCGACGCTGGTGGCCAATCACATTCCCGATGGCGTGGACGTATGGCTGCAATCGGAGAACGGCCTGCTCGGCATCGGCCCGTTCCCCACCGAGGCGGAGGTGGATGCGGATCTGATCAATGCCGGCAAGCAGACAGTCACCGCACGTGCCGGCGCCAGCTATTTCGGTAGCCACGACTCGTTTGCGATGATTCGCGGTGGGCACATCGATCTGGCGATTCTCGGTGCGATGCAGGTTACCGAGCGCGGCGACCTGGCCAACTGGATGGTGCCAGGCAAGATGGTCAAGGGCATGGGCGGCGCGATGGACCTGGTGGCCGGCGTCAAGCGCGTAGTGGTGCTGATGGAGCACGTCGCCAAGGACGGCAGCCACAAGATCCTGCGCGAATGCGACCTGCCGTTGACCGGCGTCGGCGTGGTCGACCGCATCATCACCGACCTGGCGGTATTCGACGTCACCGATGGCGGGCTGGTGTTGGTGGAAGCGGCCGACGGAGTAGCGCTGGAGGAGTTGCGTCAGAAGACCGGTGTGACAATCCTGACGGCTCAACGGTGAGGCGAAGCCGGGTGGCCGTCAGGTCATCCGGCGCGAACCAGTCCGCGTCCGGTGAACCGGTCGTCGAGTTGCAGATCCGCCAGCCACGGCGCCTGCCAGCGTCCGGAGCCGATGCACTGCAGCGGGATCTGGACCGAGGTTCGGTCGAAGTCCAGCAGGTAGCTCTGGTCCTGGGCAACCCGACAGACGTCTGCAATGAACGCCAGCGCACCTTCATGCACCTGCGCGATCGTCGCCCATTGCGCTGCCGACAGTTCCGGATTGGCGTAGACCGCAGTCGGGACGTCGGGGGCAGCTGTGAAGCAGGAAAACTGCGGCGAAGGAGCGGTGAGAAGTGTTTCCAGAAGCAGATCGTGGCGCAGGATCGTCGATTGCTCCGGGTCACTGTCGGCACGGCCATCGAAATAGCGGGCGGCTGCCCAATTGTGGACAGGGATCTTTGTGGCGCGCCCGTTCAACGCAAAATAAACGCCGCCCAGCGGCTGCCCAGTCAATCTTGCGAGGTTGGCCTGGATGGTGCCGGAATAACCGATGTCGGCCACCATGGCCGCGCCGTCACCTGCGGTTGCTCTCCAGTAATGCAGGTAAGCTGTCCGTTCTGTTTCGGCAAGCGCCAGCAGTTCGGTGATCGCCGGGGCAATCAGTTCCACCAGCTCGGCATGCATCTCCGGCAGGTAGACATCGCGTTGCATCACCGAGCGGCCCAGGCGACGTTCCACAATATGTGCGGCGGCATCTCCCAGGCGCGCCTGTATCAGGTCGCCCAGCGTCCCGGTGTAGGTACTGTCCAGCAGCAATGCAAGATCATCCGGCGCATGCAGCGAGGGTGTTCCGGTTCCCCGTCGCGACGCCAGCAGGTACTTGCCATGCAGCTGCTGCAATGAAGGAGACGTTTGCCTTACCAGCTGAAACCCCTGCTCCAGCAGGTGGCCTTCCCGGCTCAGAAACAGGATCGTTTCGACATTGCATTGCTTCGCCGTGCGGATCAGCCAGGCAAGATAATCGAAGATCAGCGGGCCGATCACCACGTAGCCAAGACAGGCCGGTGAAAGAACCGGCAAGGGCATCAGCGTTTCCGGATGCCGGTCGGCAAGGTCGGCGAATTGATTGGCCAGCAGGCCAAGCCACAACTGATCCTGCCACCGGGCTGCAGCGCCCGACGATGGTCTAAGCGGGCGCAATGCAGGAATCACCTCCAGCAGTGCGGATGGCCGAAGCACATGCACCGGTGTCAACAGCTGGTGCATCTGTGGACGCTGGACATCTGCATGTTCGTTGTCGCCGACATGCAGCCACTGCGAGGCATCGATTTTCTCGAGGGCCGGCAGCTCCCTCCAGACATTGTCGGCATCCTTGCGCCAGCCCGTCTCGCAGGACACATACCAGGCAGCCGGCAGTGCGCTGACTTCTGGTGGCAGAACCTGCTGCAGCAATGCGCTATCCAGATACATGTCCGAAAGCGCAACCAGGCGGATGCCACGTTGCTTTAGTTGCGTCGCTGCTGCGATCACGCCCTGGCGTGGTCGCAGCAGCCGGGCTTCCAGGGCCACTTCCAGTGCCTGGAGGGCGCTGGTCGGAAGTCCCTTCGCATCGGGCAGGCCAGCCAGTGCGGCGTAGATGCTCGATAGATCGACATCGGCGCCACGTTGATGGCGCGCTTTTGACTCGGCAAGTTCGCGTAGTTCGAGAAAATTTCCGATCCCGAATTGGCGTGCTATCAGGTGGGCAAGAAAGGCGCGGGCACCTGCCGGAAATAGGAACGGCCTCACCACCAAGGTATCGAAAATATCCAGCGATACCAGTCGAGCCTGCAGGGACGACAGTGTCAATCGCGTGGCAATCGGTGTCTCGAACGACGCCTGCCAGTTGCGTCCACCCTCGTCGCTGAGTGACAGCGTCCCGTCCTGCGGCAGGATGCCGATGCGATACTGCTGATTGCGCACCACAGCGACGAACAAGCGCTCCACCGCGTGGTGCAGGGTGCCGTCGATCTGCCCGTGCTCTTCGGGGAAGTCCTTGAGTTCCAGATTCAGTGCGTACAACGGCCGCAGTGCATCCACCTTCGCCCAGAACATCGATCCGGCAGGAAAATCGATGTACTCCGAGGGGCTGATGTCGAATCCAAGTCGCTGGGCAAGTGTGCGACAGACGCTGAAATTGCTGAGCCAGGTATGCGCCCATAGCAGCACCCGCTCGTAACTTTCGGGATAAAGCATGCCGAGCCGCGGCTCGGCCTGAAACATCCCCAGCTGCCAGGCGATGCGCTCCGGGCTCCCCATCAGGGATGACACCAGGTAGCGGCGCCACTCGCCTTGCTCGCTGCCGGTATACAGCGATTTTTTCGTATGCAGATGGCCGACAACATCCAATGCCAGGATCTGCTCGCGAAACGTCACCAAGAGCGGTGCGATGTCACGGCCGCGATTGGGCACGACGCGTATCTCGAGCTTCCCGATCTGCGGCAGCGTTGAAAGGCGCTCGCGCGCCAGCGTTGCGGCTGTGTCATCCATCACCGATACCAGCAGGTCATAACCCACCGGCATGTGCTGGAGCGACTGCGCGAATTCGTCGATCAGGTCGGGATAGAAGACGTGCAGCATCACGCCAATCTTGAGCTGCAGCTGCGACAGGGGAGCAGGCGGGAGGAATGGGTGTTGGTCAGGCAGGCGATGACCCGCCGGGCGCGCGCGCCCGGCTAGCTGTAACCGCCCCACCAGGCCACGAATTCCCAAGGCGCGTATCAGCTTGAGTGCCCGTATTGCGACTGCGGTTGCGCCGGAGAAACCGCCACCATGGAGTTCTACCGAGCGACGCGCCGCAGCCATGAGTTTGGAAAGACTGCCGGTCACGCGGTACGCCACTGATTAATCACAGATTCTGGTAGTTCGGGCCCGAACCACCCTCCGGGGTGACCCAGGTGATGATCTCGTACGGGTCCTTGATGTCGCAGGTCTTGCAGTGCACGCAGTTGGCGGCGTTGATCTGCAGACGCTTGCCGGAGGGGCTGCCGGTGTCTGCGACCATTTCGTAGACGTTGGCCGGGCAGAAGCGGGTGCAGGGGTTGTCGTACTCCTGTACGCAGCGGGTGGCGCAGACGTCGGTGTCGAGCACCTTCAGATGCACGGGCTGGTCTTCGTCGTGCTCGGTGGCGGCAAAGTAGACCGCCTGCAGGCGGTCGCGCGGGGCGAGCTCGCGCGTGCCGTAGTCGCGCGTGGGTTGCTCGTGGTCGCCGAGCTTGTGCAATGCCGACCAGTCGGGTTTGTTCTTCAGCGTCCAAGGCGAGGCGCCCTTGAGCGCGGTTTCCCAGGCGGCGTTGAGCAGGCCGAACCACAGGCCCTTCTTGAAGCCGGGCTTGATATTGCGCACCTGCTTCAGCTCGGCCATCGCATCGGACGCGCGCAACTTGGCGTCGAAGCCTTGCGGCGCCAGCTGCGATTGCACCAGATGTTCGGCGGCCAGCATGCCGCTGCGGATCGCCTGATGGGTGCCCTTGATCTTGGGCACGTTGAGCAGGCCGGCGGTATCGCCGATCAGCAGGGCACCGGGCATTTCCACCTTGGGCAGCGATTGCCAGCCGCCGGTGACGATGGCGCGCGCGCCGGCCGAGAGGATGCTGCCGCCTTCCAGCAATGGCTTGATCAGGGCGTGGTTCTTCCATTGCTGGAAGGCCTCCCACGGCTGGTATTTCGGGTCGCTGTAGTCCAGCCCGCTCACATAACCGAGCGCGATCTGGTTGTTGTCCAGGTGATACAGAAAGCTGCCGCCGTAGGTGCGGTTGTCGGCCGGCCAGCCCAATGTGTGCACGATCTTGCCGGGGCTGACGCGCCCTTCCGGTACCTGCCACAGTTCCTTGATGCCGATCGAATAGCCCTGCGGGTCGGCATCGGCGGTGAGGTCGAAGCGTTTGAGCAGGCGCTTGGTCAGATGCCCGCGCGCGCCTTCGGCCAGCACGGTGACCTTGGCACGGATATCGATGCCGGCGGTGTAACCGGGCTTGTGCGAACCGTCCTTGGCCACGCCCATGTCGCCGATACGCACGCCGATGACCTGGTCGTTGTCGTCGTGCAGGGTTTCGGCGGCGGCGAAGCCGGGGTAGATCTCCACGCCCAGCGCTTCGGCCTGCGGCGCCAGCCAGGCGCACATTGCGCCCAGGCTGACGATGAAATTGCCGTGGTTGCGCATGCCTGGCGGCACCAGCGGGAACTTGCGCGCGCTGTCCTTGCCGAGAAACCAGAATTCGTCGTCGGTGGCAGCCACGCAGATCGGCGGCGGGTTGTCGCGCCAGCCCGGCAGCAAGGCATCCAGCGGGCCCGGCTCGATCACCGCGCCGGACAGGATATGCGCACCGATGGTGCTGGATTTTTCGATCACGCAGACGCTGATGCCCGGATCGAGCTGCTTGAGCCGGATCGCAAAGGCCAGCCCAGCCGGACCGGCGCCGACGGTGACGACGTCGTACTCCATCACGTCGCGCTCGACCGTCTCTGGCGCAGTTGCGCCGACTCCTGCTTCCGACATTGCTCCGCTCCCGTTGGCTCGATGGCTGCCGCGCATTTTCCGGGATTCGATGTGACGGCGGCAAATCGGATCGATTCATCGACGCTGCCCAGCCTCCACTCAGCGGGCGCGTGCTAGCGTTTGACGGATGAAGATTCGGGTGGCATTGCCGCAAGCGGAGATCGCCTGGTGTCGCGGCTGGTTGCCGCGCGCGCAGGCCGATGCGCTGCTGCAGGCGCTACTGACGCAGCTGCTGTGGGAGGTGCATCGCATCCGCATGTTCGGGCGGACGGTGGATTCGCCGCGTCTGAGCAGCTGGATGGGCGATGCGGGCGCCAGCTATCGCTACTCGGGCACGCAGTTCGCGCCGCAGCCGTGGCTGGACGTCTTGCAGCCTTTACGCACGCGCCTGCAGGCCGAGACCGGGGCGCCGTTCAATAGCGTGCTGGCCAACCGTTACCGCAGCGGCAACGATGCGATGGGCTGGCATAGCGACGACGAGCCGGAGTTGGGGGCGCGACCATTGATCGCCTCGGTCAGCCTGGGCGCGACGCGGCGCTTTGCATTCAAGCATCGCGACGATGCGGCGGTGAAGCAGACGCTGGAATTGGGGCACGGCGATCTGCTGCTGATGGCAGGCGATACCCAGCGGCACTACAAGCATGCATTGCCGCGTACCGCAAAGCCCGTTGGCGAGCGCATCAATCTCACCTTTCGCCAGATTGCGCCGCGCGTGTCCCAGCCATAAGAGCGGCTAACGAAGCGTAGCGAGCGCTTGGCTGGCGGTGAGTGCAGTGGTTTTGTTGTCCACATCTTGGTGGATGTAGTCAGCAGTCCGAGTCAAACGCTGAGTGGGTCGAGGGCGCGGTGCCCTCACCGCTCGCGGGACACGCCGTGAACCCGTCCCTGGGTGCTCGGTGGCGGCATCCATGCCGCCACACGGTCCCGCAATCGGTGAGGACACCGCACCAGACAGTTTGCTGGCTGCTTTGTTGAAAGCCATGCACACCGACCATCCCGACGGGTCCTTGCCCGCCCACCGTCGCGAAACCTTATGCGGCATGGATGCCGCAGAAGAGCCTACATGGACGTACTTGCGGCGTGTCCCGCGATGGTGGGCGGGCAAGGGCCCTGCAGCCAGGCCGCAGATCAGCCGCCCCGCGGTAGACCGGCGTGAAGTGCTTTGTTAACCGCTCTAAGATCTGTCGCCTGCGCTTACAACGAACGCGGCAGGCTCTGGCTATCCTGCTGGCCGGTGACCAAGGTCCAGCCGACCAGTTCGGTGGTGACCTGGATCAGCGCCTGTTCGAATGCGGCTGCCACCGCAGCCGTGTCGGTGCCGCTGGACGGGCGTGCGACCAGGAAGGTGCGCGCGGCCACCACGCGCTGATCGGCGGCGTGCAGCAGTTTGGCATTGAGTTCGATGGTGGCCGAAGGCAGCGACTGGCCGGCGTAATCGGATTCGAAGCGGCGCAGGTCGATCGCCAGCTTGTAGTCGGAGCGGATGCCGGTGCCGACACGGGCGACGGCGGCGATCTTGCCGGAGTCCTCGAACGCGCGGACCACGCTGTCTTCCAGCATGTCGGTGGCCGGCTGCGCCCAGCCTGCGCCGTGATAGACCTGCAACTCGCCCGGGGTCGGGCGCACGTTGATGCGCGGGCTGTCGATCACCCGCGCGGCGCTGGGCTTGGACACCGACAGCTGCCAGGTTACCTGCGGCCAGGACGGGTTCGGCGCGATCCGCACGTTGGGTGCGTAGATGGTGGCCGGCTTCTGGTCGCCGCCGGTCAACACCGAGCAGCCGCCCAGCGCCAGCAGCGAGACGCACAACATGGAACGCAACGGGCGCATGGCAGTCATTTCGGTTCGAACTCCTTGGGTGCGTCGCGGCCGAGCAGGTAGCGCGCAGGGTTGTTGTCCAGTTTGTCGCTGACCCGGCGCAGGTCGCGGATCAAACCGCGCAATTCGGTCAGCGTGGGCCCGAGCTGGCCCAGTCCGTCGTTGGCGAAACTATTGATGGCCGCGCGATTCTCGCCAAGGATGTTGTCGGCGTTGCCGGCGGCCGAATCCAGCTTGACCAGGGTGGCATCGAGCTTTTCCAGGATGCCCGGCAGCTGCTGCACCAGGTTCTGGTCCAGCCGCTTGATGGTGCCGTTGGTGGTGGTCAGGGTGGTGTCCAGATTGCGTGCGGCATCGCGCGCGCTGACGATCAGCGCCTGCATGCCTTGGTCGCGATCGGCGATGCCGCCGCTGATCTTTTCCAGGTTCTGCAGCGTGGCGGTGATGCTGGCCACGTTCTTGTCCGAGAGCATCTGGTCCATGCGCTCGACGATGCGGTTGGCGGTGTCGGTGATGTTCTGCAATGCCGACGGCGTGGTCTGGATGATCGGCGCATCGCTCTTGTCGATGGTGGTCAGCGACGGTGCCTCGGGCGTGCCACCGGAGAGCTGGATGATCGACGGGCCGGTCAGGCTGGTGATGGCCAGCTTGGCGCGCGTATCGCTCTTGATCGGCGTGGTGGAGTTCACCCGCACGTGTGCGACCACCTGGCGCGGGTCGTTCGGCGCCAGCGTCAGCTCGGTGATCGAGCCCACCGCGATGCCGTTGTATTGCACCGGGCTGCCGACCGACAGGCCGGTCACCGCCTCGCGGAACACCACCCGGTATTGCTGCCAGGTACGGTCGGAGGAGTATTTCGCGGCCCATAGCCCGAACAGCAGCAGGGCCAGGCCCGCCACGATGGTGAAGGCGCCGATCAGGACGTAATTGGCTTTGGTTTCCATGCTCAGGCGGTCTCGGTGGAGTCGGTCTTGGCCGCGCGCGCGGCGCGGGCGCGCGGACCGTGGAAATATTCCTGGATCCAGGGGTGATCGATCTGCTCGACGTCGGCCAGCGGCGCGTTGGCGATCACCTTGCGATCGGCCAGCACCGCGATGCGGTCGCAGATGGCGTACAGCGTATCCAGGTCATGCGTGATCAGGAACACGGTCAGGCCCAGCGCCTGCTGCAGGGTGCGGATCAACCGGTCGAAGGCGGCCGCGCCGATCGGGTCCAGCCCGGCGGTGGGTTCGTCTAGGAACAGCAGCGGCGGGTCCAGCGCCAGCGCCCGCGCCAGGCCGGCGCGCTTGCGCATGCCGCCGGACAATTGCGAGGGCAGCTTGTCCAGCGCATCGGCGGGCAGGCCGGCCAGTTTGATCTTCAGCAGCGCCAGTTCGAAATACCAGCGCTCGGGAAACTCGCCGTGATGTTCCTTCAGCGGCACCTGCACATTTTCGCCGACGGTCATCGACGAGAACAGCGCACCGTCCTGGAACAGCACCCCGGTATTGCGGGTGATGTGCTGGCGGTCGGCGAAGCGGCCCGAGCGCGCATCCGCGCCCAGCACCTGGATGCTGCCGGCATCGGGCTCGCGCAGGCCCAGGATGCTGCGCATCAGCACCGACTTGCCGGTGCCCGAGCCGCCGACCACGCCCAGGATCTCGCCGCGCCGCACGTCCAGATCCAGCTCCTCGTGCACGGTCTGGCTGCCGAAGCGATTGGTCAGCCCGCGCACCGAAATCGCCAGCTGCGCGTTGTCGGCGTCGGCCTCGGTGCCGGGATCGGGGATTGGGGATTGGGGATTGGTCACAGCACGGCTCTCCGCAATGTCAGGGCGCCAGCTGCGCTTGTGCCTTGCACGAATCGCGAATCCCGAATGTCGAATCCCGGCCTCATCACCACCCCATCTTCATGAACCACAGCGCGGCGACCGCGTCGAGGATGATGACCAAGGAGATCGTCTGCACCACCGAGGAGGTGGTGCGCTCGCCCACCGACTGCGCGGTGCCGCTGACCTTCAGGCCTTCCAGGCAACCGATCAGGCCGATCACCAGCGCAAACAGCGGCGCCTTGGATAGCCCGACCAGGAAATGCCGCAGCTGGATGGTGTCGTGCATGCGCGCCAGGTACATCTGCGGCGGAATATCCAGGTCGAATGCGCCCACGGTGACGCCACCGGCCAGGCCGGCGATCATCGCGATGAAGGTCAGCAGCGGCAGGGTGAAGATCAGCGCAAGCAGGCGCGGAATCACCAGCAGGTCGATCGGGTCCAGGCCCAGGGTGCGGATCGCGTCCACTTCCTCGCGCGATTTCATCGCACCGATCTGCGCGGTAAACGCGCTGGCGGTGCGCCCGGCCAGCACGATGGCGGTCAGCAGCACTGCGAACTCGCGCAGGAAGGCGATCGACACCAGCTCTACCACGTAAATCTCCGCGCCGAAGTCGCGCAGGATGGTCGAGCCCAGGAACGCGATCACCGCGCCGACCAGATACGACAGCAGCACCACCAGCGGCACCGCATCCAGGCCGACCTGCTCCATGTGGTGCACGGTGGAGGTCAGGCGGAAGCGCCGCGGCTCGTGGATCAGCCGCGCGATCTTGACCAGGTTTTCGCCCAGAAAGCTGTTCAGCTCCAGAATGCCCTGGCCGACGCCGTGGGTGGTGCGGCCCAGACGGTCCAGCGCGGCGACGAAGCCGTAGTCGCGTTTGGGCTTGGGGCGTTCGTCGTTGAGTTCTTCGATGGTGCACACCAGCGCCTGGTGCTCATCGCGGAAATCGATCGCATCTTCCTTCAGGCCCATGCGGCTGGCGAAGCGCAGCAGCTGCAGCACGCCGGCCGAGTCCAGTTGCCCGATGCCACGCGCGTCGATGCGCCGGATCCCTTCGGGCACGGCCTGCAGCAGCTCGGCCTGGGGCAATGCGGTCGCCAGGACCCAACTGCCAGCGAGGCGGACCTGTGCGTGATCCTGCGAGTCTTGTTCGATGCGTGGAGGTTGCGCTTTGATCATGGGTGGCCTGTCCGTGACGCCAGCATACCGCGCCCGGCGTGAGCGAATGATGGGGACGCTTCGCAGCTGCGGTCCCGGCACGGTCAATCGGCGCGCCGGCCAGGTGCGCTGCGGCATACACTGGCGGCCTCGCCAGACGGCGTTTCTCCGATCCGACCCGCCACGCATGTCCGCTGCCACCGTCGTCCAACCGTCCGCCAGCGCCACCTATGCCCAGCGCGTCGCCTTTGTTTCGGAAATCGCCGGACGCCTGCATTCCTACGGCACCACGGCGCAGCGTCTGGAGGCCGCCGTGGTCGGGCTGTCGCACAAGCTGAGCCTGGACTGCGAGCCCTGGTCCAATCCCACCGGGATCATTTTGAGCTTCAGCGACCCGACCAAGGCCATCGGCTCCAGCGACATCACCCGGGTGATCCGGTTGGCCCCGGGCGAGAACGACCTCTACAAGCTCAGCGTGGCCGATTACGTGGCCGACGGCGTGGCCAACGGGCGCATGAGCATCGCGCAGGGCCACACCGCGCTGCGGCGGCTGGACCGCGAGGTCGACCGGCGCGGCAGGACCATGCAGGTGCTGGCATTCGGGCTGGCCGCCGCCGGGGTGGCAGGGCTGTGGAAACTGCCGTGGCTGGATATCGCCACAGCGGGGGCGATCGGGATGTCGATCGGCCTGCTGACCCAATACACCGACAGGCGGCCGGCGACCAAGGAAGCCGGCGAGGCGCTGGCCGGCCTGCTGGCCGGGGTGGTGGCCGCGGTGGTGGCTTCGCTGGTCGGGCCATTGAACCTCAATACGGTGATCATCGCCTCGCTGGTGGTGCTGCTGCCCGGCATGTCGTTGACCAATGCCTTCAACGAGCTGGCCAGCCAGCACTGGGTGTCGGGCACGGCGCGGCTGGCCGGTGCGGTGACCACGGTGCTCAAACTCACCGTCGGTGCGGTGATCGCGGTGACGCTGACCCAGGTGCTCGGCCTGCACCCGCAGGTGGCCGCATTGCGCCCGCAGGCCGGCTGGGTGGAATGGGCCTCGCTGCTGGTGGCCGCTTATGCATTTGCGGTGTTGTTCAAGGCCAATCGACGCGATTATGTGTGGATCATGGCGGCGGCCATGTCCGGATATGTCATCGCGCGTTATGCCGGACACGTCTGGGGTGGTCCGGCCGGTGTCTTTGCATCGGCCATGGCATTGACCGCCGCCGGTAATCTGTTCGGGCGGGTGGTGCAAAAACCCGGTGCACTGATCCGGTTGCCCGGCATCATCATGCTGGTTCCGGGCAGTGTCAGCCTGCGCGGTTTTCTGACCCTGATACAGCAGCAGGATGTCAGTGTGGGGCAGGCCGCGCTATTGGCGGTGACCAATATCGTGATGGCCTTGATGGCCGGATTGCTGTTCGGCAATCTATTGATTCCGGCGCGCAAGAATTTATGACCGCAACAAAAAACGCGCAATAAAAAACGCCGGCACTGCCGGCGTTTTTTATTGGTATCAATCAAGCGGCCTTGGGCTTCTTGGTCGCGCGCTTGGTAGCGGCTTTGCGCGCGCCGGCCTTCTTGGCCGGGGTCTTCTTGGCGCTGACCTTGCTGATCAGAAAGTCTTCGACCTTCTTGCCGGCGGCGGTCAGTTCGGCCAGCCAGCGCGGCTGCTTGCCGCGGCCGGTCCAGGCTTCCTGGGGGTTGGCGGGGTTGCGATATTTCGGCGGAACCTTGCCCAGCTTGCGGCCGGCGCGCGGACCCGGCTTGGCGGCGGCAGCCGAACGGCCCGCACCGGCGCTGGCGCCAAACAATTCTTCGATGGAATAACCCTGGGCTTTTGCCGCGCGGGTCAGCTGCGTGCGGACCTTGGCAATCGGGGCGCGCTTGGCAACCACGGTTTGCTGCTTTTTCGCATTTTTGATCAGGGCACCCAACTGCTTGGCCGACAGGCCGCTTAGATCGATCGACATCACTACTCCGGAAGATGAGAGAGAAAAGAATGCCGGTCCGTGGCAGCGCTGGCCATCATAATGTCAGAAAACCCGGGTGACAAATGCGCCGAAATAATTCGGCGCATTGTGTTCATCCAATTGAAGTAGTTGCGGGTGATTTGATCAACGACCCAGCCGGGAGAATAACCCGGCCTTATCCAGGTTTTCCGCTGCCTCCGCAGTGCGGGCGCGATATTCAAATGTGCCGGCGGCCAATCCGCGTTCGGAGACCACCACCCGATGCGGAATACCCAATAGTTCCATATCGGCAAACATCGCGCCCGGGCGCAGGCCACGGTCGTCCAGCGCCGCTTCGATCCCTGCGGCGAGCAATTCGTCCAGCAATGCCTGAGCGGCGGCAACCACCTGCGCGTCCTGCTTGGGGTTGATGATGCAGACCACCACCTGCCACGGTGCCATCGGCGCGGGCCAGACGATGCCGGCATCGTCATGGTTCTGCTCGATCGCCGCGGCCACGATGCGCGAAATGCCGATGCCGTAGCAGCCCATCTTCATCACTGCGGGCTTGCCGTTCTCGTCGATCACGGTGGCCTGCAATGCCTGCGCATACTGGCTGCCGAGCTGGAATACATGGCCCACCTCGATGCCACGGGCCAGCCGCAGTTCGCCGCCATCGGCCGCGCGTTCGCCGTCGATGACGTTGCGCACATCGGCAACGGTTTCCGGCTCGGGCAGGTCGCGGCCCCAGTTGACGCCCGCCAGGTGCGCGCCGGGCACGTTGGCGCCGACCACGAAATCGGCCATCGCCGCGACATCGCGATCGGCCACCACGCGCACCGGGCGGGCCGTGTTCACCGGACCCAGGAAGCCCGGCTCGCAGCCGAGGTGGGTGCGGATTTCGGTTTCGTTGGCCAGGCGGTAGCCGGCCAGGCCGGCGACCTTGCCGAGCTTGATCTCGTTGACGGCGTGATCGCCGCGTACCAGCACCAGCACGAAGCCGGCCTCGGTCATCACCGCCACCGACTTGACCGTGCGCTGCAGCGCGATGCCCAGCAACTGGGCGACGTCTTCGCAGGTCTTCTGGGTGGGCGTTGCGACCTGGCGCATGGCCTCGCCAGCCGCGGCGCGCGGCGCGGGCAGGGCGGCGCTGGCGGTTTCCACGTTGGCGGCGTAATCGGAGCCGGTGGAGAACGCCAGCGAGTCCTCGCCGGAGGCGGCGATGACGTGGAATTCCTGCGAGGCGTCGCCGCCGATGGCGCCGGAGTCGGCCTGCACGGCGCGGAATTCCAGCCCCAGGCGGGTGAAGATGCGGGTATAGGCCGCGCGCATGTTGTCGTACTCGCGCGCCATGTCGGCATCGGTGAGATGGAAGGAATAGGCGTCCTTCATCAGGAATTCGCGCGCACGCATCACCCCGAAGCGCGGGCGGATCTCATCGCGGAACTTGGTCTGGATCTGGTAGAAGTTCAGCGGCAGCTGCTTGTAGCTGTTGATCTCCTGGCGCGCGAATTCGGCCGCGGCCTCTTCGGCGGTCGGGCTGTAGCAGAACTCCTGCTCCTTGCGATCCTTGATCTTGAGCAACTGCCCGCCGAACTTCTCCCAACGGCCGGTGGCGTCCCACAGCTCGCGCGGCTGGATGGTGGGGAACAGCACTTCCACCGCGCCGGCGCGGTTCATCTCCTCGCGCACGATGGCCTCGACCTTGCGCAGCACGCGCAGACCCAGTGGCGACCAGGTGTACAGCCCGGAGGCCAGCTTGCGGATCATGCCCGCGCGCAGCATCAGACGGTGGCTGACCAGCTCGGCGTCGGCCGGGGTTTCCTTGGTGGTGTGCAGGTGGAACTGGGAAAGACGCATCGGGCTTCGCTTGGGCGGAAAGCCCATAGTTTGCCAGTGTCGCGCCTTGCCGGTCAGGGGCAGCGGCCGATCGGCCGGATGCATGGACCGGCATGCGGCCGGTCGTGCGCCGGCTCAGGTGGCCGGATTGCCGCTCGCTGCCGGCTTGCAATAGGCCTTGGCGGCGGCCTCGGCGAGATTGCGCTGCGCCGCGCGCGCGTCCGGGTCCAGCGGGGTACCGGGCTTGCCGTCGGCGCCGGCGCCCATGGTGACCTCGCCCTTGCCGCTGAGCAGTTCCAGGTTGCGGCGTGCCGTCAGGCAGTCGGCCGATTCGGGCGTGGCGGCTTCCGGCGCGGCGATGGCGGCGGTGCCGCTGCGCGCATCGATCCGGCGCGCTTCGTAGCGCTGGCCGGCCGGTGGCGGGGTTTCGGTGTAGTGGGTGACGCCCTTGGCGTCCTTCCATTTATACAGATCGGTCGCGCCGGCGGCGGCGCTGGCCAGCATCAGCAGGGCGCAGAGCCCGGACGACAGGTGCATGTGGCTTCCCCTGGATGATTCCCGCGGCGATTGCAGCATCCGCGGCCCGCGCTGGCAAGTGACGCTGCAGGCGCACAGGCGCGCTACCGCCGGACGGACCTCAGGCCCTACACTTGCCGGATGGATGAGATGAGACCGCCCCCGCGCTCGCGCACGATTTACCTGCTGCCGAACCTGTTCACCACCGCCGGGCTGTTTTCCGGTTTCTACGCCATCATCGCCGCCGCCAACGGGCAATTCGTCCAGGCCGCCATGGCGGTGTTCGTGGCCGCGGTGATGGACGGGCTGGACGGCCGGGTCGCGCGCCTGACCAATACCAGCAGCGAATTCGGCGTGCAGTACGACTCGCTGGCCGACCTGGTCAGCTTCGGCATGGCCCCGGCGCTGGTGATGTACCACTGGTCGCTGTCGGCGTTGAAGTACGACAGCAACGTGATGGGCCGGGTCGGCTGGTCGGCCGCCTTTCTGTATGCGGCCTGCGCGGCGCTGCGGCTGGCGCGTTTCAATACGCAGGTGGGCGTGGTCGACAAGCGCTGGTTCATCGGCCTGGCCAGCCCGGCGGCCGCCGGCCTGATGATGTCCTTCGTCTGGGCGTTCGCCGACGACAGCCTGGGCTTCGATGGCGAGCAGCTGCGTTACCTGGCGCTGGCGGTCACCGTGGTGGCGGCCTTGCTGATGGTCAGCCGGATCCGGTTCTGGAGTTTCAAGGGCGGCGCGCGTGGTCCGCGCGCCGACCGTGTGCCGTTCCTGGCGCTGGCGATCGCCACGGTGGTGATCGCGCTGCTGGTGATCGACCTGGCGCGTTCGCTGCTGGTGATCGGCGTGCTGTATGCGCTGTCCGGCCCGGTGATGTGGCTGTGGCGGCGCTGGCGGCGCACGCCTGAGCTGCCATGAGTCCATTGGCCTGCGAGCCGATGTGGTCCGATCTGCAGGTGTCGTATCTGCAGGTCTTGGGGCACACCGTGTATCTGGACCGCGACGCCGTGGACGCGGCGGCACCTGACGAGACGAGCGAGCATGCGCCGGCGGCGGCTGCACCGTCCCGCGTGGAGCGCACGTCGCCAATCACGGCGCCTGCGGCACCGCCGGTGGTCCGGCGCAGCGCACCGGCGGCGCCGGCCGACCCGCCGCAGGCGGTCGCGACTGCGTCTGCGACAACGCCGCAGCGGCGCAGCCGGGTCGGCATGCCCGATCGCCTGCAGATGGCATTGCTGCGCGCTTCCGGCTGCAACCCGGGCGATCCGAATACGCAAGCCTTGATGGCGTCCTGGCCGCTGGCCGAGTTGCGTGGCAATCCGGCGGCCAAGCGCGCGCTGTGGCCGCAACTGCGCGCACTGCGGCGGCGTCGGGATCCGGCATGAGCGCGTTGAACGTGCCGCTGCCCACCTCGCTGCGCGCCATGCGCGAGAGCGATCTGGATGTGGTGATGGAGATCGAACACCGCGCCTACCCGTTCCCGTGGACGCGCAGCATCTTCCGCGACTGCCTGCAGGCCGGCTATCCGGGCTGGGTGATGGAGCAGGGCGGGCAGGTCATTGGCTACGGGGTGATCAGCATCGCCGCCGACGAGGCGCACGTGCTCAATGTCTGCATCGCACCGGAGGCGCAATCCCAGGGGCATGGCCGGGTGCTGTTGCGCGCGCTGATCAAGGGTGCCTGCGATCGCGGTGCGCGACGCGCGTTTCTGGAAGTGCGCCCGTCCAATCCCTCGGCGATTGCGCTGTATCACTCCGAAGGCTTCAATGAAATCGGGCGGCGCCCACGCTACTACCCGTCCAACACCGGTCGCGAGGACGCGTTGGTGATGGCGATCGAGTTGTCCTTCGAGGGGTTTTCCTGAGCGCCATCGGCGGTTGTTGATGGCAGCGTTCGCGCACGTCCGGCTGGCACTGTCAGCCACTCACCTGACAGGCGCCGCGCGTTTGCCTTGGTCAGAGGCCTGACGACTCGCAGACATCCCGCCCGGCGCTTGCGTCGCGGGCGGACGATTGCGCCGGTACTGCGCTGTCTCACGGCAGCTGCGGCTTCGTCGTTACAGCAGACGATCGGGTAAACAGGCAATCGCCGATGCCGTGAGCAACGCCCTTGCGCGTCACTGCAATCGATCGCAGCAAGGCGCACATCGCTTCTGACGCACCGCGTGCGCCGGCTGCTCGCGCGCCGCCATCTGGCATGACGCGCTCGCACACATCATGGTGATTCTTTCGCCATCTTGCATTTTCTCTTTTTGGTGACGTAACCGGTCGCGTCCTCGCACGCGAGATGCCGCTCGAAGGCGCTAGAGCGCATTGCGGCCGCTGTGCGCGTCAAAAAAAACGTGCAGGTCTGTGAGCGTGGTGGCACACCGTGCTGGACCCGCGCCCGTCTGTACTGCGCTGCAGATCATGCTGCACTGCAGTGTCCTCGCGACTGTCTCCACGTGTCTTGATTACAGCGTTTTGTCTTCTCTTTCGTGTCCCGCAACCGTTTGCGTGACTGCGCGTGCACATCGATGCATCGGCTAGATACAGGCCATTGCGATGCTCCTAATATCGGCGCTGCGGAACTGAACATTACATAGATGAAAAGTACGTTCCGCGCCTGTTAGACGAGGGGTGTGCCGCCGCGCGGCGCATCGAACCCATCCGAGGGAGACATCAAGATGAAGCCGAAATTTTCAACGGCGGCCGCCGCGTCGCTGTTTGTCGGGTCGTTGCTGGTCGTTGGCGTTGCCTGCGCCGATCCTGCACTGGAAGTTGCAACCACAGGTTGGGCAACCCAGAACGGGGCACCAAGGGAGGTTCCAAAGCGGCCGCTGCCAATATCTATACGGTCAAGACTGCCGCCGAGCTGAAGAGCGCGCTGAAGGCCAGCGTGGGCAGCAACGGGCGCATCATCAAGATCAGCGGCATCATCGATGTCAGCGAGGGTAAGCCGTACACCACGACCTCGGATATGAAGAGCCGCGCGCGGCTGGACATACCGACCAAGACCACGCTGATCGGCATCACCAGCAACGCGGAAATTCGCGAAGGCTATTTCTACGTCAAGGCCAACGACGTCATCATCCGCAACCTCACCATCGAAAACCCGTGGGATCCGGAGCCGGTCTGGGACCCGGATGACGGCAGCGCCGGCAACTGGAATTCCGAGTACGACGGCCTCACGGTCGAGGGCGCAACCAATGTGTGGGTGGACCATGTCACCTTCACCGACGGTCGCCGCACCGACGACCAGAACGGTACCGCCAACGGCCGCCCGAAGCAGCATCACGACGGCGCGATGGACGTCAAGAAGGGCGCCAACTTCGTCACCATCTCCTACTCGGCGTTCAAGTCGCACGAGAAGAACGACCTGATCGGCTCCAGCGACAGCGCCTCCAGCACCGACAGCGGCAAGCTCAAGGTGACCATCCACAACACCTTGTTCGAGAACATTTCCGCACGTGCACCGCGGGTGCGCTTCGGCCAGGTGCATCTGTACAACAACTACCACGTCGGCAGCACCAGCAATAAGGTCTATCCGTTCTCGCACGCGCATGGCGTGGGCAAGGAGTCGAAGATCTTCTCCGAGCGCAATGTGTTCGACATCAGCGGGGTGAGCAGCTGCGACAAGATTGCCGCCGATTACGGCGGCAGCGTTTACCGCGACCAGGGCTCGCTGCTCAACGGCAAGGCGCTGACCTGCTCGTGGAATACCAACATTGGTTGGACCCCGCCGTACACCTACAGCCTGCTGTCGGCCGACAAGGTGGCTGCAGACGTCAAGGCCAAGGCCGGCGCAGGCAAGCTGTAAGGCGTCTGCCACAGGCAGCGCTGCGATGCGTGCAGCGTTGCCGCCCTTCCCGCAACGCCCGCAACACTGCGGGCGTTGTGCGTTTTGGCGGCGTTAGAGCTTGGCGCGTTGCTCGCGCAGGCCGGTCAGCTGCGTGGTCCAGTCGTTCAGGCGCGCACGCTCCTGTTCGACCACCACCGCCGGTGCGTTCTGCACGAAGGTGGCGTTGCCCAGCTTGCCATTGCACTTGCCGATCTCGCCTTCCACGCGCTTGATTTCCTTGTCCAGGCGGGTGCGCTCGGCATCCATGTCGACCAGGCCTTCCAGCGGCACCAGCAGGGTCAGCTCGCCGACGATGGCCGTGGCCGACGGCGGGGTGTCCTGGCCGCCCTCGAGCCAGTCGATCGCTTCGAGCTTGAGCAGGAACGACAGCTGCGAAGCAAAGCGGCCAATACGGGTGCGATCGTCGGCAGTGCCGGCCTGCAGCAGCAGGCGTACCTGCTTGGACGGCGGTACGTTCAACTCGCTGCGCACACGACGCAGTGCCGACACCATCGACTTCAGCCACTCGACATCGGCCTCTGCGCTGGCGTAGCTGGCGGTATCGATATCGCCGGCCTGCGGGAATGCCTGCAGCGAGATCGTGGCGGCGGTGATGCCCAGGCGCGGTGCGACCTGCTGCCACAGTTCTTCGGCGACGAATGGGGTGAGCGGGTGCAGCAGGCGCAGCAGCGCTTCCAGCACGTAGAGCAGGGTGTGCCGCGTGCTGGCGGCAGCGTCGCTGTCCTGGCCGTTGAGCGCGGGTTTGGCCAGTTCGACGAACCAGTCGCAGAACGCATTCCAGGCGAATTCGTACAGCGATTGCGCGAGCAGATCGAAGCGGTAGTTGGCGTAGTGCGCGTGGGTTTCTGCGGTGACCTTGTCCAGGCGTGCCAGGATCCACTTCTCTGCTTCGGTGCGCGGCTGCGGTGGAGCGGTGCCCCCATCCGCCCTTCGGGCACCTTCCCCCGCTTGCGGGGGAAGGAAAGAATGCGTGCTCCCCGCTTGCGGGGGAAGGAAAGAATGCGTGCTCCCCGCTTGCGGGGGAAGGAAAGAATGCGTGCTCCCCGCTTGCGGGGGAAGGAGAGAGGGCGTGTTCCCCGCTTGTGGGGGGCGGTAGAAGCCTTCGGTGTTCATCAGCACGAAGCGCGTGGCGTTCCACAGCTTGTTGCAGAAGTTCTTGTAGCCTTCGGCGCGGCCCAGGTCGAACTTGATGTCGCGGCCATGCGTGGCGAGTGCGGCGATGGTGAAGCGCAGCGCGTCGGCACCGTGGGCGATGATGCCGTCCGGGAATTCCTTGCGCGTGGCTTTTTCGATCTTTTCGGCCATGCGCGGCTGCATCAGCCCGTTGGTGCGCTTGGCCACCAGGTCCTCGATGCTGATGCCGTCGATGATGTCCAGCGGATCGAGCACGTTGCCCTTGGACTTGGACATCTTCTGGCCCTGCGCATCGCGGATCAGGCCGGTGATGTAGACATCGCGGAACGGCACCTGGCCGGTGAAGCTGTCGGTGGCCATGATCATGCGCGCCACCCAGAAGAAGATGATGTCGAAGCCGGTGACCAGCACCGACGACGGCAGGTAGCGCTCGAAGCCGCGCTCGGCCATCGCGTTCGCGTCCGGCCAGCCCAGCGTGGAGAACGGCCACAGCTGCGAGGAGAACCAGGTCTCTAGGACGTCGCTGTCCTGAGTGAATCCATTCGCCAGTATTTGCTCCAGACGGGCTTTCTCGGTTGATGCGATCACATCTTCGCGCTGATCGAGCGCCGCCTGGAGGATCAGCTTCTGTTGCTCACTGATCTGGTGCTCAAGTTTCCCGCGTACTTCCGCTTCGCTCCGGCCGACGTGAGCTTTGCCGGTGTGGTCGAACCACGCCGGAATGCGATGCCCCCACCAAAGCTGACGGCTGATGCACCAATCCTGGATGTTCTCCATCCAGTGGCGATAGGTGTTGATCCAGTTCGGCGGCACGAGCTTGATCTGGCCGCTTTCGACCAGTTCCAGCCCGCGCTTTGCCAGCGCATCCATTTTCACGAACCACTGGTCGGTGAGGTAGGGCTCGATCACCTGGCCGGTGCGATCGCCGCGCGGCACCTGCAGCTTGTGCGGTTTGGTTTCGACCAATCGACCTTCGTCTTCCAAATGGGCCAATACAAGTTTGCGTGCTTCGTAGCGGTCGAGGCCGACGTAGGCCGATGGAATCGAATATGCGAAATGCTGGCCGACACGCTTGCGTTGGATCTGATTGAGTTCGCGCCAATCCATGCCCGGCTCAACGAAGGGAGATTCATCGTCCGGGTACTGCTCCCGCGGATTGATGATTTTCGCCTCTGCTGTGAACAGGTTGATTAACGGAAGATTGTGTCGCTCTCCCACCTGGTAATCGTTGAAATCATGCGCAGGCGTGACCTTGACCACGCCGGTGCCGAAGGCGCGGTCGACATAATCGTCGGTGATCACCGGCACCTGCCGGCCAGTCAGTGGCAGCACGATGCGGGCGTTATGCAGCGTGGTATAGCGCGGGTCTTCCGGGTGCACCATTACGGCGGTATCGCCGAGCATGGTTTCCGGGCGCGTGGTGGCCACCACCAGGTAATCGCGGGTTTCGCGCAGCGTCTCGTTGCCGTCGGCATCGTGCTCGACGTGCTCATAGGTGACGCCGTCGGCCAGCGGGTAGCGGATCGACCACAGGAAGCCGTCTTCTTCGACGTTTTCCACTTCCAGGTCGGAGATCGCGGTCTTCAGCACCGGGTCCCAGTTGACCAGGCGCTGGCCGCGATAGATCAGGCCCTGCTCGTACCAGCGCACGAACGCTTCGTTGACCGCGGCCGACGGCTGCGGGTCCATGGTGAAGGTGCTGCGCGACCAGTCGCTGGAGGTGCCCAGCCGGCGCATCTGGCGCTCGATGGTGTCGCCGGACTCGGCCTTCCATTCCCACACCTTGGCGATGAAGCCCTCGCGCCCCAGCGAGTCGCGCGTTTCACCGTTGCCTTCCAGCGCCAGGTTGCGCGACACCACCATCTCGGTGGCGATGCCGGCATGGTCGGTGCCTACCTGCCACAAGGTGTCGTAGCCGCGCATGCGGTGATAGCGCACCAACGCATCCATCAGCGTCTGCTGGAACGCATGGCCCATGTGCAGCGTGCCGGTGACATTGGGTGGCGGCAGCAGCACGGTGTATGGCTCACCCTCGCCGGACGGCACGAAATAACCGGCCGCCTCCCATTGCGCGTACAGGCGCGATTCGAAGGAAGAGGGTTCGTAGCTGGAGGCGAGGGTGGTCATAGAAGGGCTGGGAATGGGGAGTCGGGAATAGGGAATGGGCAAAGCGGGGAGTGCTGGTCGGTGACGGTCTAATGGGAGGGAGCCAAGTTTCGATTCCCCATTCCCCATTCCCGATTCACATGTCGTACTTGGTCAGTTCCAGGCCCAGGGCCTTGTACTGCTTCCAGCGCTCGCGCAGCGGTTCGCGGGCGGCGGGGTCGGCGGGGACGACTTCCAGCACGCGGTCGCAGGCGCCCAGGTAGGGGTCGTCGCGCAGGTTGATCACCAGCGGGCGCGAGGGGGCATCGAACTCCGGTGAGGCGATCAGTACCGGCGCCAGTTCGTCTTCCTCGTCGGTGCCGGCAATCTGGTGCGGGATGTAGGCCTCGTCGTCGAACGCCCACAGCAGGTCGTCCAGTGCCTCGGCCTGCGCGGCGTCGCGCGCCAGGATCAGCGTGGACAGGTTGGCGTCGTTGGCCTTGCGCGCCAGCTCGCAGACCAGCCGCAGCGGTTCGTTGAGGAAGCGCGGTTTGGCGATCAGGTAAAAGTCGGCACGGGGCATCAGGGCAGGGAATCGGGAGAGGAGAATTGGGAATGGTCGCGGCGGTGCCTGAAAGGAAAGGGCTTTCACGATTCCCTATTCCCGATTTTCAATTCCCACCTTCGGCGCGATCCAGCAACCACTGGGTCAGCAGCCCCACCGGGCGGCCGGTCGCCATGCCGCGCTTGCCTTCGTCGCTGGCGACGCCGGCGATGTCCAGATGCGCCCAGCGCTGGTTTTCGGTGAAGCGCGACAGGAAGCAGCCGGCGGTGATCGCACCGCCCCAGCGGCCGCCGATGTTGTAGACATCGGCGAAGGTGGAATCCAGCAGACCCTGGTACTCATCCCACAGCGGCAGGCGCCAGGCGCGGTCGAACACGTGCTCGCCGGCGGCCAGCAGTTCGTTGGCCAGATCGTCGTGCTTGCTCATCAGGCCGGCGGTCTGGTGGCCGAGTGCCACCATGCAGGCGCCGGTCAGCGTGGCCACGTCCACCAATGCTTCGGGGTTGAAGCGCTCGGCGTAGGTCAGCGCATCGCACAGGATCAGGCGGCCTTCGGCGTCGGTGTTGCCGACCTCGATGGTCTTGCCGGACATGCTGGTGATCACGTCGGAGGGGCGATAGGCATTGCCGTCGATGGCGTTCTCCACCGCCGGCACCACCACCACCAGGTTGATCGGCAGCTCGGCCTTGACCGTGGCCACGAAGGTGCCGATGACGTTGGCGCCGCCGCACATGTCGTACTTCATTTCCTCGATGCCGCCCTGCGTCTTGAGGTTGACGCCGCCGGTGTCGAAGGTGATGCCCTTGCCGACCAGCACGTACGGGCGCGCGTCGCCGCCGCCGTTCCACTTCAGCACGATCAGCCGCGGGCGGTTGGCCGAGCCACGTGCCACCGAGAGCAGCGAGCCCATGCCCAGCGCTTCCATCTGCGCCTCGTCCAGGATCTCGGCTTCGGCGCCGGGGAACTTGCCCGCAAATGCTGCGGCGGTCTCGGCCAGATAGGCCGGGGTGCAGTAATTCGGCGGCAGGTTGCCCAGCTCGCGGGCGAACTCCACGCCCTCGGCGGTGGCCACGCCCACGGCCAGTGCGCGGGCGTCGTCGCCGGCGATCGCCAGCGTGGTCAGGCCTGTCTCGTCGACCTTCTTCTTGCCCAGCGTGGCGGTGTAACGGTAAGCGGCGTGGTCGCTGACGATGACGGCCTGGCGGATGTTCCAGGCGCTGTCGCGCGCCTTGACCGGCAATTCGGTCAGGGTGAGCAGGGCGGTACCGACCGCGCCGGTCTTCAGCGCGCGGGTCGCGTCGCCGATGGCCTTGAGGTAGGGCGCCACGCCGAACTTGCCGGCCTCGCCCAGCCCGACCACCAGCACGCGCGGGGCGGTCACGCCGGGCAGGTCGTGCAGCAGGGTGGTGCTGCCGGTCTTGCCGGCCACGTCGCCGCGCGCCACCAAAGCAGTCAGACGGCCCTGGCTGGCGCTGTCCAGCGCCTGGGCAGCGGGCGACAGGGTCTTGTCGGCGAACACGCCAACCACGATGCAGTCGACGGCAGCGCTTGCCGGCGCGTCTTGGTTCAGGGTGAATTGCAGGGCCATTGATCAGATTCCGTAGGCAAATCCGTACAATCGCGGGCTGTTTACGCCAACCGGACTAGGCTGGCGCCGCCGCGAACGAATCCGAGAGTTTAAAACAAGCCCACCCCATGCCGAAGCTCGATCGATACCTGCTTAGCGATTTCACCCAGAGCTTCCTGGCCACCTTGATCGTGCTGCTGGTCGTCAGCGTCGGCGGTGTGCTGGTGGATATCCTCGGCAATATCGCCGATGGCCGCATCCCCGCCCGCTTGCTGCTGTCCCAGGTGGGCCTGCAATTCGTTGCGTATCTGCCGATCATCCTGCCGCTGGCGCTGATGCTGGGGCTGTTATTGGCGCTGGCGCGGCTGTACCGCGATTCAGAAATGGCCGTCATCACCGCCATCGGTGTGGGGCCGCGGCGCCTGTTGCGGCCGATGCTGATGCTGGTGGTGCCGGTGGTGACGGTGATCGGGCTGTGCTCGCTGTGGCTGGGCCCCTGGGCCAGCCGCACCGCCGAGACCATGCTGGAAGACGCCAACCGCAGCATCGTGATGGCCGGCCTGGAGTCGGGCAAGTTCACCCCGCTGTCCGGCGGCGGGGTGGTCTACCTGACCACGATCTCGGCCGACGGCAAGGGCCTGGGCAAGGTCTTCCTGCAGCGCCAGAAGGACGACCGCATCGATGTGGTCACCGCCGACCGCGGCGCGATGTTCTTCGAGGGCAAGGCCGACCGATATCTGCGCCTGGAGGACGGTTACCGCATCGAAGGCCCGGCCGCCGGCAACACCCTGGACTACCGCCTGATGAAGTTCGCCAGCAACGATGTGGCCTTGCCCGACCGGACCCAGGTGCACGATGCCAACGATCCGGAAGTGATGTGGACCACGCAGTTGCTGTCGGATCAGCGCCCGGCCGCGCGCGCGCAGTTGCATGAGCGCCTGGCGCCGCCGCTGCTGGCGCTGGCCTTTGCGCTGCTGACCCTGCCGCTGTCGCGCAGCGCGCCGCGGCAGCAGCGCTATGGCCGGATCATGCTGGCTTTCCTGGCCTACATGGTGGGCACCAACCTGATGATCGTCGGCACCCAGTGGATCGCCAATGGCAAGACGCCGGCCGCGCTCGGTCTGTGGTGGTTGACCCTGCCGCTGCTGGCGGTGGCGATCTGGGCGTATGCGCGCGATGGCCGCGTGCGTCGGCCGAGGGTGCGCGCATGAGGCTGATGCCGCGAGTGCATGACTGGTACGTCGGGCGTGCGGTGTTGTTCACGGTGCTGCTGACATGGGCGGTGTTGCTGGGCCTGGACCTGGTCAACGCCTTCGCCAGCGAGGCCAAGAGCATTGGCCAGGGTACCTACACCTTCGGTCATGCAATCGCCTATGTGGCTTACACGGTGCCGCGCCGGGCCTACACCTTGTTTCCTACTGCGGCGGTGATCGGCGCCTTGATGGGCCTGGGCCAGCTGGCGGCGACGTCCGAGCTCACCGCCTTGCGCGCGCTCGGTGTGTCGCGCAAGCGCATGTCGGCCTCGGTGGTGGCGGCCATGGCGTTGCTGACCGCCACCATGGTGATCAGCGGCGAGACCGTGGGGCCGTGGGCACAGAACCAGGCCGATACCCTCAAGACCAGCGCCCGCTACAACAGCGACATGGCGATGGCGCGTTATTCCGGGCTGTGGGCGCGCGAAGGCGACACCTTCCTCAATGCGCTCAGCGGTGAGGAAAAGCTGCTCGACGGCGGCGGCACCGCGCTGGACCTGCACGACGTACGGCTGTACCACCTCGATGCCAGCGGCCGACTGCAGCAGCTGACCTACGCGGCGCTGGCCGAGAATCGCAATGGGGCCTGGACGCTGCGGCAGGTACGTCGCGACACCTTCCAGGAACGCTCGGTGCAGCGCGAAACCTTCCCCGAGCTGGCGTGGCAATCCCAGCTCAGCCCGGCGGCGCTGGCAGCCGGGCTGGCCAAGCCGCGCAACCTGTCCGCGCGCGACCTGGAGCAGAGCATCGAGTACCGTCGCCGCAACGGCCTGGACGCGCGCGACTACGAAGACCAGTACTGGAGCCGCTGGTTCTATCCGCTCAATGTGCTGGCGCTGTGTCTGGCGGCGATTCCGTTCTCGTTCGGTTCGCTGCGTAGCGGCGGCCTGGGCAAGCGGTTGTTCCTGGGCATCCTGTTCGCGCTGGGGTTCTGGCTGCTGCAGCTGTTCTTCGGCCGCATGGCCGGCGCGCTCAAGCTGGATTACCGCATCGCCTACGCGCTGCCGCCGATGGTGATGCTGGGCGTGTCGGCGTGGTTGTTCCGACGGCGCAGTAGCTGACGCAGATGCATCGGTTCAGCGTCTTCGGAACCGTGTTCTGCCCGCCGCAAGCAGCGGTCACCGCTGCCTGCGGGTGGGTGGCCAAGGCGTCGCCTGACGGTCGCACGCCAGCGGCGCCTGCCGTCGAGATCGGCAGGATGCCGGCCGGAGCGTTTCAGCGCTTCGGGGCGCGCTGCAGCCGGGTGCCGCTGGCGCGGTCGTGCCAGGCCAGGCGGTCGCGGTCCAGCCAGGCCCACCAGAATCCTGCGCCAGCCAAGGTCAGCGACAGCGTGCCGACGGCATAGCGGATCCAGAGTGCGCGCCAGGTGGCCTGCGGGCCGACCAGCGACAACCGCCACGGGCGCATGCCCAGGGTCTGGCCACCCCGTCGCCAGCTGACGGTGGCGTACACCCCGGCGGCGATCCAGCAGCACAGCCACAACAGCCATTGCCAGCCGCTGAAGGGGGCAATGTTTTCGCGGGCCGGGTGCCCGGCAAGCGTAAAGCCCAGCGTGAACGCGGCGGAGATCAGCATCCATAGCGCGAGGACCGGCCAGGCGTCGTAGCACAGGGCCAGCAGGCGCCAGGCTACCAAGGCGGGCCGTCGCGCGCTGCGCGGTGAAGAGGGCGAGGTCATGCCGCGAGCATAGCCGGCGCAGGCGATCGGGCAACGTCGCGCTGCGGCACTCCCGCGCCGGGCCGGGTCTGTGCGTCGAGGCAGGAGCGATGTGGTGGGTGGCTCGTCGAGGTGAGCCGCACCGCCAATCCCGCGCCTGGCCAACACGGCGCGCCGCAAATCGCATGTCACGCTCTATGCTGTTGCGATGTCAGCCAGCAGTCCCGCCGAACGTCGCCAACTGGCGCAACACCTGCCACCGGTGCAGGCGGCCGATGCCGCCGCCATCGAACGCTTCCTGGATCGGTTATGGGCCGAGCAGGGCGTGGCACGGCAGACCCTGGACAGTTACCGGCGCGACCTGGAAGGGCTGGCGCGCTGGCGCGACGGTGCCGGCGGCGGCCTGCTGGGTGTCGATCGGGCGGCGTTGTTCGACTATCTGCGCTGGCGCACCGAGGCGCGCTATTCGCCGCGCAGCAATGCCCGGCTGTTGTCGACCCTGCGTGCGTTCTATGGCCTGTGTCTGCGCGATGGCCTGCGCAGCGACGACCCCACCGCATTGCTTGACCCACCACGGTTGCCGCGCGCGCTGCCCAAGGCGCTGACCGAAACGCAGATCGAGGCGCTGTTGGCCGCGCCCGAGATCGACACGCCGCTGGGCCTGCGCGATCGCGCAATGCTCGAGCTGATGTATGCGGCCGGCCTGCGCGTCAGCGAGCTGGTCAACCTGCCGGCGGTGGGGGTCAATCTGCGCCAGGGCGTGCTGCGGGTCACCGGCAAGGGCAGCAAGGAACGGCTGGTGCCGCTGGGCGAGGAATCCCAGCACTGGCTGGAGCGGTATCTGAGCCAGGCGCGCCCGCTGCTGGCCAGCCACAAGGCGGTGGCGGCAGTGGACGGGCAGGTGCCGTTGTTCATCGATGCAGCGCGGCAGCCGCCCAACCGCCAGCAGTTCTGGGCGCTGGTCAAGCGCTATGCGGCGGTGGCCGGGATCGACCCCGCCACGGTCAGCCCGCACGGGCTGCGGCACAGCTTTGCCACCCATCTGCTCAACCACGGTGCGGACCTGCGCGCGCTGCAGATGCTGCTGGGCCACAGTTCGTTGTCGACCACGCAGATCTACACCCTGGTGGCACGTCAGCACCTGCAGAAGCTGCACGCCGCTCATCATCCGCGCGGCTGACTGCGGTCGCAGGCGCAATGGCGGCCCGCCGCGGCCCATTCAGCGGCTCGGCCGGCAAACTAAAGCGTCCCGCTCGCTGCCTGGCTTCATCTGCGCTGTGCGAGAATCCGGGCACCCCATTCCACTGGATGCGTGAATGTATCGTCTTGCCATCGCCGCGCTGCTGGGCGCAATCAGCCTTACCGCCTGCGCGCAATCCTCGCAGCCTTCGGCAAGCACTGCCGGCGCCAAGCCGGCCGCCGCCGCTGCCCCCGCCGCCGCGGGCAATGTCGACCAGCGTGTGAGCGTCGCGCTCAAGGCGCTGGATCCGGACTTCAAGCCGGACTACATCGGCGCCGCGCCGTTTCCCGGCTTCCGCGAAGTGGTGGTCGGCGGGCAGGTGCTGTACGTCAGCGACGACGGCCGCTACCTGATCCAGGCGCAGCCGTTCGACATCCAGAACAAGCAGTTCGCTGCCAGCCCGGGTCTGCTGGCCTACCGCCGCAAGCAGCTGGAGACCGTGCCCAAGGCCGACCGCATCGTGTTCGCGCCGGCAAACCCCAAGTACACCGTGACGGTGTTCACCGACGTGGAATGCGGCTACTGCCGCAAGCTGCACAGCGAGATCGGGGAGCTCAACAAGCAGGGGATCGCGGTGGAATATCTGGCGTTCCCGCGCATGGGCCTGGGCAGCCAGGACCACAAGGAAATGATCGCGGTGTGGTGCGCCGCCGATCGCAAGCAGGCACTGACCGCGGCCAAGTCCGGGCAGCCGGTCAATGCCAAGGACTGCAAGAACCCGGTGTCGATGGAATACACGCTGGGCCAGCGTCTGGGCGTCAATGGCACCCCGGCGATCTTTGCGCCGGACGGCACCCAGCTCGGTGGTTACCTGCCGCCGGCGCAGCTGCGTGAGGCGCTGGAAAAGCGCGCCGTCACCACGGCGGGCGGCAGCCGCTGAGGTATCCGGCAGCGGCGCCGGGATGCTGGCCGCGGCGGCGGTCGGTGTGATCGATCAGGAGGCCGGAATGCGCATGCATTCCGGCCTCTTGCGTTTCGGGAGCGGGCTGGCTGCATGGTTGGTGGGATGAGAGCGGCGGTGGATCGGCATTGGCCTGCGCTGCCGAGGTTGCCACCGCGTGGACACCGGCCCAAACGCAGGTGGGCACGAGAATTCCTGCTGGCATCGCCATCCGCCTTCGCCGTTGCCGCATCGGCCGGAACGCGCCGAATCCGGCCCGGGCTGTGCGAATGATCACCGCATGGATCGGCGGCCCACCCACGCCGGGTCCGGCGCCGACGCATCAGCTCCGTTACAATCTGCAGCCCCGTTTCTGACACGGTTCCCCGGACATGATGGTCCTCGAGGGCGCTTCCGCCCTTTCGCCGTTCCGCCGCGCTCGGCTCGAAACCCGCCTGCAAACCCTCGTTCCCGCGCTGCGCATCACCGGCGCCTGGCACGTGTACTTCATCCGCGCCGAGGCCGGGCAAGCGCCCGACCAGGCCACCTTGCAGCGGATCCTGCAGGCCGAAGCCGCCCCCGCGCCGCAGGCCGAGGATGCTTCCTCGCGCTATGTGGTGCCGCGCCTGGGCACCTTGTCGCCGTGGTCGAGCAAGGCCACCGAACTGGTGCGCGGGGCCGGGCAGCCGATCCAGCGCGTGGAGCGCGGCACCCGCATCGACCTGGCCGGCTGGCCGGCTGACGAAGCGATGCAGGCCGCCGTGGCCAAGCTGCTGCACGACCCGATGACGCAGTCGCTGCTCGGCTCGGCCGCGGCCGCCGAGGCGCTGTTCAACGTGCCCGATCGCGGACAGTTGCAGCGTGTGCCGCTGGCGGCGCTGGAACAGGCCAACCGCGACCTTGGCTTGGCCTTGGCGCAGGACGAGATCGATTACCTGCGCGAACGCTTCGCCGAGCTGGGCCGCGACCCGGCCGACGTCGAGCTGATGATGTTCGCCCAGGCCAATTCCGAGCACTGCCGGCACAAGATCTTCAATGCCAGCTGGACCATCGACGGCAAGCCGCAGGAACGCTCGCTGTTCCGCATGATCAAGCACACCCACCAGCAGACCCCGCAGCACACCTTGTCGGCCTATAGCGACAACGCGGCGGTGGTGGAAGGCGTGCCGGCCGCGCGCTATCGGCCGGATCCGGCCAGCGGCGAGTATCGCGCCGAGGCGGTGCTGCCGTCGGCGTTTGCGATCAAGGTGGAAACGCATAACCACCCGACCGCGATCGCGCCATTCCCCGGCGCCGCCACGGGCGCCGGCGGCGAGATCCGCGACGAGGGCGCCACCGGCCGCGGCGGCAAGCCCAAGGCCGGGCTGACCGGGTTCACGGTGTCGCATCTGCGCATCCCGACCCTGCCGCAGCCGTGGGAGGCGCCGCGCGCGCTGAACCCGCGCATGGCTCCGGCGCTGGACATCATGCTCGACGGCCCGCTCGGCGGCGCCGCGTTCAACAACGAATTCGGCCGGCCGAACCTGCTCGGCTATTTCCGCAGTTTCGAGCTTGCCGAAGGTGAGGGCCTGACCCGCGCCTACGACAAGCCGATCATGCTGGCCGGCGGCCTGGGCGCGATCGACCGCAATCAGGTCGAGAAGCTGCGCCTGCAGCCCGGCGATGCGGTGATCGTGCTGGGCGGCCCGGCGATGCTGATCGGCCTGGGCGGCGGTGCGGCCAGCTCGGTGGCGGCCGGCGACAGCGCCGAGGCGCTGGATTTCGCCAGCGTACAGCGCGAAAACCCGGAGATGGAGCGCCGCTGCCAGGAGGTCATCGACCGCTGCGTGGCGCTGGGCACCGACAACCCGATCCGCTGGTTCCACGACGTGGGCGCGGGCGGCCTGTCCAACGCCATCCCCGAGTTGCTGCACGACTCCGGCGTGGGCGGCATCATCGACCTGGGCCGCGTGCTCACCGACGACCCTTCGCTGTCGCCGCTGGAACTGTGGTGCAACGAATCGCAGGAGCGCTACGTGCTGGGCGTACCGCAGGCACGCCTGGACGAATTCGCCGCCATCTGCGCGCGTGAACGCTGCCCGTTTGCCGCCGTCGGCGTGGCCACGGCCGAGGAGCGGCTGGTGGTGGGCTATGGCGTGTTTGGGGACGGGAATCGGGATTCGGGAATCGGGAATGGCAACAGCACGCTGCCGGCTGCCGATGTCGCTTCTCGCCATTCCCCATTCCCCACTCCCGATTCCCCGCTCCCGATCGACCTGCCGATGGACGTGCTGTTCGGCAAGGCGCCGAAGATGCATCGCGATGCGGTGCATCCGCCGGCGCCGCAGTGGCCGGTGCTGCAGACCGCCGCGCTGGACCTGCAGCAGGCCGGCCTGCGCGT
The DNA here is from genome assembly GCF_002940205.1 of Xanthomonas arboricola pv. guizotiae. GTDB lineage: Bacteria > Pseudomonadota > Gammaproteobacteria > Xanthomonadales > Xanthomonadaceae > Xanthomonas > Xanthomonas arboricola_C. Next base: position 2,915 of record NZ_MDSK01000006.1, on the reverse strand, counting down.
GCTGGCGCATCCCACGGTGGCGTCCAAGAGCTTTCTGGTGACCATCGGCGACCGCAGCGTGGGCGGCCTGACCGCGCGCGAGCAGATGATCGGGCCGTGGCAGCTGCCGCTGGCCGATTGCGCGATCACCCTGGCCGGCTTCGACACCTTCGCCGGCGAGGCGATGTCGATCGGCGAGCGCACCCCGCTGGCGTTGTTGAACGCCGCCGCGTCCGCGCGCATGGCGGTGGGCGAGGCGATCACCAACCTGTGCGCCGCGCCGGTACAGACGCTGGACAGCATCAAGCTGTCGGCCAACTGGATGGCCGCCGCCGGCCACGCCGGCGAGGACGCCCTGCTGTACGACGCGGTGCGCGCGATCGGCATGGAGCTGTGCCCGGCGCTCGAACTGAGCGTGCCGGTTGGCAAGGATTCGCTGTCGATGCAGGCGCAGTGGGTTGTCGGGAATGGAGGATCGGGAATCGGGAATGGCGAAACGCCGCAGCCCTCCGCTTCCACCATTCCCCATTCCCCATTCCCCATTCCCGGTGAAACGCACAAGAGCGTTTCACCGGTCTCGCTGATCATCAGTGCGTTCGCGCCGGTTGGCGATGTGCGTACGCAGTTGACGCCGCTGTTGCGCAGCGACGAAGAGAGCGAGCTGTGGTTGATCGGGCTCGGTGGCGGCAAGCAGCGTCTGGGCGGCTCGGTGCTGGCGCAGGTGTATGCCGACGCTGCCGCGTTGCCGGCGTTCGGCGGCGAGGTGCCGGATCTGGACGATGCGCAGCGGCTGCGCAGCTTCTTTGAACTGATCCGCGCGGCGCGCGAGAGCGGCCTGTTGCTGGCGTACCACGACCGCAGCGATGGCGGTGCGTTTGCGGCGCTGTGCGAGATGGCGTTCGCGTCGCGGCAGGGCCTGGACATCACCCTCGATGCCTGGGGCGACGATGCATTCCGCAGCCTGTTCAACGAAGAACTGGGCGCGGTGGTGCAGATCGCCAGCGAGGATCGCGCCGCGTTTGCCGATCTGGTCGAGCGGCATGCGCTGACCGAATGCGCGCAGCGCATCGCACGCCCCACCGGCGCACCACGCATCCGCGTCAGCGGGCAGGGCCGGGTGCTGGCCGAGTGGCGTTGGGAAGCCCTGTTCGATGCCTGGTGGTCGGTGACGCACGCCATGCAGAAATTGCGCGACAACCCGGAAACCGCCGACCAGGAGCGCGCGCTGGCGCGTGATTTCAAGGCGCCGGGATTGCGTCCGAAGCTGGTGTTCGACCCGTCCGAAGACGTGGCTGCGCCGTTCGTGGCGACCGGTGCGCGGCCCAAGGTGGCGATCCTGCGCGAGCAGGGCGTCAACGGGCAGATCGAGATGGCCTACAACTTCGAACGCGCCGGTTTCCGTGCGTTCGACGTGCACATGAGCGACCTGATCGAAGGCCGCGTGGATCTGGCGCAGTTCTCCGGGTTTGCCGCCTGTGGCGGCTTCAGCTACGGCGACGTGCTGGGTGCCGGCCGCGGCTGGGCCACTTCGATCCTGGAACGCTCGGCCTTGCGCGACGCGTTCGCCGCGTTCTTTGCGCGCAGTGATACCTTCGCGCTGGGTGTATGCAACGGCTGCCAGATGCTCAGCCAGCTCAAGGACATCATTCCCGGTGCCGAGCACTGGCCGCGCTTTTTGCGCAACCGCAGCGAGCAGTTCGAAGCGCGCACCGCCTTGCTGGAAGTGGTGGAGTCGCCGTCGATCTTCCTGCGCGGCATGGCCGGTTCGCGGATCCCGGTGGCGGTGGCGCATGGCGAAGGCCGCGCCGAGTTCGACACCGTGGTGGATCAGGCGGCTGCCCGCGTGGCCCTGCGCTTCATCGATGGCGATGGCGCGGTGGCCTCGCAGTACCCGCTCAATCCGAACGGCTCGCCGGACGGCATCACCGGCCTGACCAGCAGCGACGGCCGCGCCACCATCCTGATGCCGCATCCGGAGCGCACCCCGCGCACGGCAAACCTGAGCTGGCACCCGGCCGACTGGGGCGAGGACTCGCCGTGGCTGCGCATGTTCCGCAACGCCCGGGTCTGGTGTGGTTGACGGTGGAACGGTGTGCGGCGTGAGCTGAAGCGCCGTACCAACCGTGTCATTGGACGGCCGTGTGCAGCGATGCACACGGCCGTTGTCGTTTGCGGTGTCGGGGCTGCGTTACGGCCTGCGGTGCGTCGGGTCGTTCGACCCCTGCCGCGATCGCATTGGCACTCCTGCGATGATCTGCATTTAGTAAAGGTCTGTAATGACCCAGTGATTTCCTGCTCAGGTGCTACCTTTTGACGGAGAGCACGATGAGCCAAGTAATGGACGAAGAGATCAAACGCTGGACGGCGCGGCGCAAGTCGGCGCTGGTGCTAGAGATCATCCAGGGCAAGACGACGGTGGCGCAGGCCAGCCGGCAGTTCGACCTGACGCCCTCGCAGATCGAAAGCTGGGTGGAGGACGCCAAGCGGGGCATGGAGAACGCCCTTCGGGCCAAGCCCGAGGACGTCCGGGAGCAGTACGAGCGGCAGCTCAAAGAGCTGCAGGAAGCCTACGGCGAGGCGATGCTGGAGCTACGCGCCCGAAAAAAATTGGCGTCCCTGTTGGGCAAGGACGAGACCTGATGGTCACGATCCAGCAGGGACTGCGGGCCGATGGCTTCGAGGTCTCGATGGTGAAGCTGTGCCGGTGGTTTGGTGTGGCGCGGCGAACGGTCTATTACAAGCCGACCAAGGTAGCGCCGAAGGTCCAGCCGAAGCTGGCCGAGCCGATCAAGGCCTTGATCGAGGCCGAGCCGTCGTTCGGCTACCGCACGGTGGCCGGGCTGCTCGACATGAATAAGAACACGGTGCAGCGGATCTTCCAGCTCATGGGCTGGCAGGTTCGCAAGCGGGCCGTGGGCGCCCGCCCGCGGATCCAG
>NZ_MDSK01000005.1 GCF_002940205.1 Xanthomonas arboricola pv. guizotiae | reverse complement strand
GCGACCTCTGCCACCTTGAACCCACGATCGGTCACTTGCCGGACCGCCTCGATCTTGAACTCATCCGTATACCGCTTACTGCTCATGGACACCTGCGAATCAGCCATTTTCCATGGCCTTGAGATGTCTAGGAAACCCTGGGCGTATCAGTGGATTTCAGCAGACTTTGCTGGATGCTCCACAGGCATAAACCACTGTGGGATCAAGGTGCTGTGGACTTCGGTAGAAGTCCACAGCATAAAAATTGGAGCGGGAAACGAGACTCGAACTCGCGACCTCAACCTTGGCAAGGTTGCGCTCTACCAACTGAGCTATTCCCGCGTGGAGCAAAATTGTACAGCTTGTTACTTCGTTGCGCCAGTCCTGTCGTCGTTGCCGACGCATGGAACAACGCATGCAATGTGGAGGCCTGGGCCGGAATTGAACCGGCGTACGCGGATTTGCAGTCCGCTGCATAACCACTCTACCACCAGGCCGAAACATCAAACCCAAGGCATCCTGCCTTGAAACAACGAGACCTCCGGCAAGGGGCCTTGTCTACATCTGGAGCGGGAAACGAGACTCGAACTCGCGACCTCAACCTTGGCAAGGTTGCGCTCTACCAACTGAGCTATTCCCGCTTGGGAGGCGAAATTCTACAGCGAACAGCATCGCTGTCAACTATTGCTTTCGACTTTTTTCGGTTTACTGGTGATCGCGGCTTTTTCGTCGGCGCGCAGGCTCGGCCAGGCGGCCTGCAGGTACTGGAATCCGGACCACAACGTCAGCAGTGCGGCGATCGCCAGCGTCCAGTAACCGGCGCGGAAGATCAGGTTGCCGAACCAGATTTCGTGCGTGGGCATCTGCCCCGGCGTCACCGAATACAGCAGACACAGCAGCGCGACCATCTGTGCGGTGGTCTTGACCTTGCCGATCACCGCCACCCGTACCTTGGCACGCTGGCCGATTTCGGCCATCCATTCCCGCAATGCGGAGACTGCGATTTCGCGGCCGACGATGACCGCCGCCCAGAACGCCATCCATGGTGTGGGGTGGCCCTGCACGATCAGGAACAAGGCCACTGCGACCATCAACTTGTCGGCCACCGGGTCCAGGAATGCGCCGAAGGCCGAATACTGGTGATAACGCCGCGCGACCCAGCCATCCAGCCAGTCGGTGATGGCAGCCAGCGCGAACACGCCGGCGGAGGCGAAATTGGTCCAGGTGTACGGCAGGTAGAACACCACGACCAACACCGGGATCATCACGATCCTCAGCAGTGTCAGCCACGTGGGGATGGTCAACTTCATTACGGACTCGACTCGCCTGCCGCATCGGGAAGCGCCAGCCCGTGCAGGTTAGCGTAGATTCGCGCGGCAAGTGCGGCATTGACGCCCTCCACCCGCGCAATCTCGGCCTCGCCGGCGGCCTTGAGCCCGACCAGGCCACCGAAATGCTTGAGCAGGCTCGCGCGTCGGCGCGGACCGATGCCGGGGATATCCTCGAGCTTGCTGGTCATGCGGGCCTTCTGGCGGCGGCCGCGGTGACCGGTGATCGCAAAGCGGTGCGCCTCGTCGCGCACCTGCTGGATGAACTGCAGTGCCGGCGATGCCGCACCCGGCCGCAGTTCGCGGCCGTCGGCCATGATCAGCGCCTCGTGCCCTGCCCTGCGCTCCTCGCCCTTGGCCACGCCGACCAGCAGCACATTCTCGATGCCCAGATCGGCCAGCGCGCCCTTCGCCTGCGCGAGCTGACCGGCGCCGCCGTCGATCAGCAGCACATCCGGCAGCACGCCGTTTTCTTCCACCGCGCGTCGAAAACGCCGTTCGATGGCCTGACGCATCGCCGCGTAGTCGTCGCCCGGCGTGATCCCGGCAATGTTGAAGCGCCGGTATTGGCCGCGCACCGGGCCGCTGGCATCGAACACCACGCACGAGGCCACCGTCGCCTCGCCCATGGTGTGGCTGATGTCGAAGCACTCCACCCGCCTGACCTGCTCGGCCAGCCCGAGCATCTCGCGCAACGCCTCGCTGCGTGCGTACTGCGCGCTCTGGCTGGTGAGTTCGGTGACCAGGGTCAGCTGTGCATTGCGCGTCGCCAGCAGCAGATAGCCGGCACGCTCGCCGCGCACGTTCCACTTCAACGTCACCTTGTATTCGGCGGCGGTGCTGAGTGCGGCTTCGATCAGCTCGGCATCGGGAATTTCCCGATCGAGCAGGATCTCGCGTGGCGGCGAATGTTCGGCGTAGTACTGCGACACGAACGCAGCCAGGATTTCGTCCGCGCTGTCTTCGCCATTGGTCTTGGGAAAGAACGAGCGCGTGCCCAGGTTGCGGCCGTCGCGAAAACTCAGCAGCAGCACGCAGGCCTGGCTGGCTTGCGTGGCGCAGGCCAGCACGTCCAGATCCGCCGCGCGGCCATCCACATACTGGCGGTTCTGCATGCTGCGCAACGAGGACAGCAGATCGCGCAGGCGTGCGGCGCGCTCGAACTCCAGCGCCTCGCTGGCCTGCTGCATCGACTGCATGATCTCTTCGCCGAGCTGGTCGCTCTTGCCCTCCAGAAACATGGTGGCGCGGCGTACCGATTCGGCGTAATCGGGCGCGGCGACCAGCTCCACGCAGGGCGCGCTGCAGCGGCCGATCTGGTATTGCAGGCACGGCCGCGAGCGGTTGCGGAACACGCTGTCTTCGCAACTGCGCAGCTTGAACAGCTTGTGCATCAGGCTCAACGTTTCGCGCACGCCGGTAACGCCGGTGTACGGGCCGAAGTAGCGCCCCTGCACGGCGCGCGGGCCACGATGCAGGGCGATGCGCGGCCACTGCTCACGGGTCAGCAGCACGTAGGGATAACTCTTGTCGTCGCGCAGCGACACGTTGTAGCGCGGCGACAGCGACTTGATCAGCTGGTTTTCCAGCAGCAGCGCCTCGGCTTCGCTGCGGGTCACGGTGACGTCCATCCGCGCGACCTGCGACAGCATCGAGGTCAGCCGCGCATTTTTCGGCGTGCCATTGAAATAGCTGCCCACGCGCTTGCGCAACGCACCAGCCTTGCCGACGTACAGCAAGGTGTCGTCGCCCGCGTACATGCGGTAGACGCCGGGCGCGGTGCTCAATTGCGCAGCAAACGCCTTTCCATCGAAATCGGATTGGGGCCTTGCGTTCATTCTTCTATCGAAACATCGCGCAGTTCGCCGCTGGCCAGGTCGTAGCGCAGCACCGCATGGGCATCGGTCTCGGCGATCCACACCGCACCGGCGGCGACCGCCAGACCGGCCGGGCCATGCAGGCGGCGTGGCAGCGCGACGGTGGTCAGTTCACCGCCGCCCAGACGCAGGCGGCGCAGGCGACCGTTGCCGGTGTCGGCAATCCACAGCATCGGCGAATCGGCAGCCAGGGCGATGGCTTGCGGAAACTGCAGCCGCGCAGTGCCGCGCGGGCCGTCCTCGTCGCCGAACTGCCAGGTGCCCTGCCCGCCGACCAGGGTCTGCACCAGATCGCCACGCAATTGCATGGTGCGGATCGACGAGCCCAGGCCATCGCAGATGTAGGCCACCTGCTGCACCGCGGCCAATCCTGCCGGCTGTGCGAACGCGGCCAGATGCCCGCTGCCATCGCGCGCCTCCAGCGCACCGGTGCCGGCGCGTGCGCTCAATGCGGCGCGGCCCAGGTCATAGCTCCAGATGCGGTTGTCGCCCGCCATGGCGATCAACACCTGGTTGTCGGCAACGGCCAGGCCTTGCGGGTAGTTCAGCGCCGAGGCACCGGCGAACGCCAGCGGCCCCTCGACCGGCTCGCCGGAGCGCCCGGTGCCGCACAAGGTGTCGACCTGCCCGCTGCGCAGGTTGATGCGACGCAGGGCGTGATTGCCGGTGTCGGCGACATACAGCTGGTCGCGCTCCAGCGCCAGGCCTTGCGGACGCCGGAACGCCGCCTCACCGACGCCACCATCGATGAAGTCCGCGTTGCCGTGGCCGAACTGGCGCAGCACGCGGCCGCCATGCGTGCATTCGAGCACGCGGTGATGGCCGGTGTCGGCGATGTACAGGCGGTCCTCGGTGGCGGCAAGACCGGTTGGAAACCGCAGCTCCAGGCGCGGCTCGGGATCGCGCTCGGCCACCCCATGCAGATCGGCATCCGACGGCGGCGGCTGGCCTTCGCACAGGGCGACCAGCGCCTTGTCGAGATCGCCGGTCGCGCCGACGAGGCGCTGACGCTCGCGGCCGTAGGCATCGAGCAGCACCAACGTCGGCCACGATTCGATGCCGAAACGGCGCCAGGTCTCCCAGTCCCTGTCGAGCAAGATGGGCGCACTGACACCATGGCCGCGCAGTTGCTTGAGCGCGCGTTGCGGCTCGCGTTCGCTGTCGAAGCGCGGCACCTGCACCACGATCACCTGCAGCCGGCCGGGGCTGCGCGCCTGGAACTGCGCCAGCTCGGCCAGGCGCTCGGCGCACCACACCGAGCTGGCATTGACGAATGCCAGCACCAGCGCCCGCCCGCGATGCTCCTGCAGGGTGGATGGCCTGGCATTGAGCCAGGTAGGAAATTCCGGCAATTCCTGGGTGAGCTGGGCAGTCATAGCGTAATTATGCCCAAGCCCGATTAGCTGCGGGTGAGTCTGGCCACGGTCCGGCGCGCAGCGCTATCGACCAGTTGCCAGGCACGCTCGAAATCGTCCATGTCGCCGCTATAGGGGTCGGGGATATCGTCACGCGCTTCCACACCCGCCCAGGGCAGCCAGAGCGCGACCCTGTCGCGCAGCGGCGCCGGGGCGAGCCGCTGCAGATCGCGCAGATTGCTGCCATCGGCGCACAGCAACCAGTCGAAGTGTTCGAAGTCGGCGCCACCCACCTGGCGCGCGCGCAACCCGGAGATGTCCACGCCATGGCCGCGTGCACAGCGAATCGCGCGCGGGTCCGGCGGATCGCCGGCATGCCAGTCGCCGATACCGGCCGAATCGACCTCGATCCGCCGCGACAGCCGTGCCTGGTACAGTCGCGCACGCAGGGCGCCCTCGCCCATCGGCGAGCGGCAGATATTGCCCAGACACACGATCAGCACCCTCATGCCGCTGCCACGCGGGTTTGCGCGCGCGCCAGATCGTCCGGGGTGTCGATACCCTGCGGAAACTGCTCCGGCGTCAAGGCCACCGCGATGCGGTAGCCGGCCTCCATCACGCGCAATTGTTCCAGCGACTCGATGCGCTCCAGCATGCCCGGCGGCATTGCGGCAAAGCGCTGCAGAAATCCTGCGCGATAGGCGTAGATCCCGATATGGCGCAGCCATTGCCCGTCATCGGGCAAGCTGTCGCGCTGACTGGCGAAGCTGTCGCGATGCCAGGGAATCGGCGCGCGACTGAAGTACAAGGCGTCGCCACTTGCGTTACGCACTAGCTTGACCACGTTCGGATCGAACAGTTCGTGCGCGCTGTCGACCTGTGCGGCCAACGTGGCCATTTCGGCGCCGGAGTGCAGCAGCAGCTCGGCCACCGCACGGATGCCGGCGGCCGGCGCGAACGGCTCGTCGCCCTGCAGGTTCACCACGCAGGTCTCGGCCTCCCAGCCGGCGATGCGTGCGCATTCGGCAAGCCGGTCGGTGCCCGACACATGCTCGCTGCCGGTCATCGCCACATGCACACCGGACAGGCCTTCGATCAGCGCGGCAATGCGCGCATCGTCGGTGGCTACCCAGACCTCGCGCGCGCCGGCCAGCAGCGCCCGCTCGGCCACATGCTGGATCATCGGGCGCCCACCGATCAGTTGCAGCGGCTTGCCCGGCAAGCGCGTGGAGGCGTAGCGCGCGGGAATGGCGACGACGAAATCTGCAGGGGTTGTGGTGGCCATGCGTGCGCGCTCTGGAAAGCAGGAAGAGTGGAAGAAACGAGATAACCGAATCGCATGCTGTCGTTGTGTGATTGAGCGAAGTCGCGGTGGTCAGTTGGGCAGCGATGCCCTACATCGGCACCAGCACGCCGCTGCATGCACTGCTATGCACACCGACCATCTTGATTGGTCCTTGCCCCTCCAACGTCGCGGGACCTTACGCGGTATGGATGCCGCGTAAGCACCTGCATGGATGTCCTTGCGGTGTGTCCCGCGACGGTGTGTCGGCAAGGACCCTGCAACCAAGCTGCAGATCGCCCTACCGGCGCAGCGTTCACACGCCCTGCCGGCTCGCCAACTTGTCCAGGCGATCCAGCAGGCTCACCCAGAACGCCGCCGGCAGCTCCGCCTTGAGCGGTACGCTGTACAGCCACTCGTCGGCAAATGGCCTGCACTTCACTGCATCCTTTTCCGTCATCAGCACCGGCAGGCGGCTGCCGAAGCTGAAGTCGGCGGCGCGATAGACATGGTGATCGGGAAAGGCATGCGGCACCACGCCGATGCCGCGCGCACGCAGCATCGCGAAGAAACGTTCCGGGTGCGCGATCCCGGCAACGGCATGCACGCGCTGGCCGGCCAGCCTGCTCAATGGTTGAGCGCGCTTGCCATCCATCGGCTGCACGCTGTCGATGCTCAGGCGCATCTGCCATTCGCCGAATCCGGCGTCATCGGGCGCGGGTGTGGTCGCTGCTGCGCTGGCCTGGCCCAGATTGACCACGCGGAAATCGCAGTCGCGTGCACGCGCAGCCGGCTCGCGCAGCGGCCCGGCCGGCAGCAGGCGCCCGTTGCCGTAGCGGCGCTGGCCATCGACCACTTCGATCTCGACATCGCGGGCCAGCCGATAGTGCTGCAGCCCGTCGTCGCAGACGACGATGTCGCAGCCCGCTTCCGCCAGGGCGCGCGCCGCAGCCAGGCGATCGCTGTCCACGCGCACGCGGGCGCCGGTCTTCCAGGCGATCAGGACCGGCTCGTCGCCGCCGAGCGCGACCGGCGTGTCCGCCTCGACCCAGCGTGCCGTGCCCGATTCGTCCCGGCCATACCCGCGGCTGGCCACGCCGGGCGTCCAGCCGGCCTCCTGCAACCTGGCGACCAGGGCAATCGTCAACGGGGTCTTGCCGGTGCCGCCGGCAGTGACGTTGCCCACCACGATCACCGGCACCGGCACGCCGTGGCGCTTGCGCCAGCCGCGGCGATACAGGGCGCGCCGCAGCGCGATGGCAGCGCCGTAGACCGGCACCAGCAGGCGCGCCGACAGCGGGATCGGCGCATTGTCGTACCAGTAACCCGGCGTGCGGGTGCCGCGCTTGCTCATGCCTGACGTTCGCGAAACTGCATGCCGTGCAGGTGCGAGTACAAGCCGCCCTGCTCCAGCAATTGGTGATGGGTGCCGCGCTCGACGATACGGCCCTGATCCATCACCAGCACCTGGTCGGCATGCTCGATGGTGGACAGGCGGTGCGCGATCACCAGCGTGGTGCGGTCCGGCATCAGCTTGTGCAGGGCGTCCTGCACCAGCCGTTCGGATTCGTTGTCCAGCGCCGCGGTGGCCTCGTCCAGGATCAGGATCGGCGCGTCCTTGAGCATCGCGCGTGCGATCGCCAGACGCTGGCGCTGGCCGCCGGACAGGCGCCCGCCCTTGGTGCCCACATGCGACTGCAGGCCGTCGGGCAATTGCGCGACGAACTCCATCGCGTTGGCGCCCAGGATGGCGCGTTCCAGCTGGCCGGCATCGGCACTGCGCATTTCGCCATAGGCGACGTTGTCGGCGATGCTGCCGTCGAACAGCATCACCTGCTGGCCGACCAGCGCGATCTGCCGCCGCAGATCGGCCAGCGCGTACGCCTGCACCGGGTGTCCGTCGAGCAGGATCTGCCCGGACTCTGCCTCGTAGAAGCGCGGGATCAACTTGATCAGGCTGGACTTGCCGCTGCCCGAGCGCCCGACGATCGCCGTCACCGTGCCCGGTTGCGCCACGAAACTGACATCGGCCAGGGCCGGATTCGCCTGGCCCGGATAGCGTGCAGTGACATGGCGGAACTCGATCAGGCCCTTGGCGCGCGTCAGCGGCACCGCGCCCTGGTCCGGCTCGTCGGGACTGTCGAGCACCGAGAACAGGCGCTCGGCCGAGGCCAGGCCGCGCTGCACCATGTTCTGCACATTGGTGAGCTGCTTGAGGCCCGGAATGATCGTCAGCATCGAGGTCATCAGCACCACGAAGTCGCCGGCCGTCAGCCGCCCGGCCAGGGCCTGGGCCCCGGCCACGAACAGCAGCGCCGACAGACCGATCGCACCGATCATCTGCACCGTGGCGGTGGAAATGCCGCGCGTGGATTCGACCTTCATGGCCAGGCGCAGATTGCGGTCGGCCAGCGCGCCATAGCGCTCCATTTCGGTCTGCTGGGCACCGTAGATCTTGACCTCCTGATGGCTGGACAAGGTCTGGTCGGCCGCCTGCAGCAGATGCGCGCCGCTTTCCTGGATGCTGTGGCTGATGCGCCGGTAGCGCCGCGCCACCTTGTCCATCACCCAGGCCAGCACCGGCGCCAGCACCAGGATGGTCAGCGTGACCTGCCAGCTATGCCACAGCATCAGCGCCAGCGCGCCGATCACCTGCAGCGATTGCTGGATCATCACCTTGACCGCATCCACCGCCGCCTGCGCCACCTGGTCCGAGTCCGAGCCCAGCCGGATCAGCATCGACGGCACCGGCTCGGAATCGAAGCGCGATCCCGGCAGGCGCAGATATTTGGACATCACCTTGACGCGCAGGTCGCGCGCGATGCTGCGTGCGGATTTGCCCATCGCCATATCGGTGATGTAGCCGGCGACCCCGCGCACCACGAACAGCAGGATGATCTGCACCGGCAGCCAGCGACTGACTTCGGCATTCTTGTAGATGAAGGTCTCGTCGGTGATCGGCTTCATCAATGCCAGGAAGCCGGTGGTGCCCGCCGCTTCGATCAGCGCGGCAACCAGCGCGGCGACCAGCAACAGGCGATACGGCTTGGCGAAGGCCAGCAGGCGACGGTACGTGCGCCAGGACGACACTGGCGCCGGGCGGTCGTTGGAGGTGGTCACTGGCGGGTTCCGTTGGTGCGGGTCTGGCCGGTCGTCGGTGTCGCCCCGGCTTGAGGCGCTGTGGCGATCGCGATGCGGCGGAAGCCGAGTTGTCCCAATGCATCCTGCGCGGTCACCACCGCTTGATACGGCGTGCGTGCATCGGCGCGCAGCAACACCGTCTGCTCACGGTCGTCGCCGGCGAGCTGGGCGATGGTCTGCTTGAGCGAGTCCACGTCCGAACGCAGCACTTCCTGGTCGTTGATGAAATAACGCCCATCGGCATTGACCAGCACGCTCAGCGAACGTGGGGGTGTGCTGCTGTGCTGGTCGCTGGCGGTCGGCAGCTGCAATTGCAGCGTGGAGCGTGCGTCGAAGGTCGTGGTCACCACGAAAAAGATGATGAGGACGAGGATCACGTCAATCAATGGCACCAGATCGATATGCGGCTCGTCCTGGCCTCGGTCACTGCCGATGTGCATCCGTCAGCCCTTTGCCATGACGGGTTTGCCAGCTGCCGCGACCGGCGCCGTGGCGGCTGGCACCACGCGGCCGTCCATCGTGTCCAGCAACAAGGTGGCTTCCTGCTCCATCTCGATGATGTAGCCGGCGATGCGGCCCTTGAAGAAGCGATGCGCCATCAATGCCGGTACCGCAATGATCATGCCGGTGGCCGTGCACACCAGCGCCTTGCCGATGCCGCCCGCCAGCTGGTTCACATCGCCCACGCCGTGATCGAGGATGCCCAGGAACATCTGGATCATGCCGACCACCGTGCCCAGCAGCCCCAGCAGCGGCCCGGCCGAGGCGATCGTGCCCAAGGCATTCAGATAGCGCTCCATGCGGTGCACCACATGCCGGCCGGTGTCCTCGATACGCTCGCGAATCAACTCACGCGGACGACCACGCACGTCCAGCGCCGCAGCCAGCAAGGCACCCAGCGGCGAATTGCGCCGCAGCGACTCGATGTGGCTGGGATCCAGTTTGCCGCGCGCGGCCCAGTTGCGGACCTCCTCGCCCAGACCTGGCGGGGTCACCTCGTTGCGGCGCAGGCTCCACAGACGCTCCAGCACGATCGCCAGGGCGATCACGCCCAGCAACAGCAACGGCACCATCGGCCAACCGCCTGCCTTGACCAGCTCCAACACGATTCGATTCCTCCGGCAACGCGGCCGCCTATTCGCTGGTCGCTAGGATAGCAGCCGACCGCCGCCGTTCCGCAGCATCCCAGAGCCGTGGCTGCCAACGCCGCCGCTCGCGTACCTGCAGGCCGTCGGCGCCCAGCCAGACCCGGATCGCCCCGGCCTGGGCGGTGTCGAGCAACTCGGCGCCACTGCCCTGCCAGCGCTGCACCACCTCGGCACGCGGGTGACCGAAGCGATTGCCGTGCCCGGAGGACACCAGTGCCAGCCGTGCGCCGGTGGCGGCGATGAAATCGGCATGCGAGCCGTCGGCGCTGCCATGGTGCGGGACCACCACCAGATCGGCACGTAACTGCGCGGCATGTTCACGCAGCAGGCGGCGCTCGACGAGCTCGCCGATATCGCCCGGCAACAGGGCGCTTCCATACCGCGTCTGGATGCGCAGCACGCAACTGGACTGATTGCGCAGATACGGAAAGCCGGCGCTGGGGTGCAGGAAGCCAAAGCGCACGCCGTCCCATGCCCATTGCTGACCGGCACGGCAGCGGCTGCTGACGTCCAGTGGCGCCTGTGGCGGTGCCGCCGTCATCGCAACGGGCAATCCCGCACGCACCGCTGCATAGCCGCCGGCATGGTCGGCGTCGGCGTGACTGAGCACGATGGCATCCAGGCGGCGCACCCCGAGCGCGCGCAGGGCCGGCAACACCACCCGTTCGCCGGCATCGAAGCCATCGCGCACCGCCGGGCCGGTGTCGAACAGCAACGCATGCCGTTGCGTGCGCACCAGCACCGCCAGGCCCTGCCCCACGTCCAGCACCTGCACATCGGCCTCGCCGGCCGCGGGCAGCTCGCGGTCGGGCCACAGCAGCGGCAACCACAACAGCAGCGCCATGGATTTGCCGGGCGTGCCGCGCGGCAGCAGCAACCAGAACGCACCCAGCAAGGCTGCGACCAACGCGAGCGCATCGGACTCGGGCACCCACCACAACGCCACCGAGGTCTGCCCGAGCCAGACCAGGCCCGGCCAGGTCAGTTCGAAGCACCAGCCGGCCAATCGCCATGCCCACACACCCGCTCCCGGCAGCACCGCTTCCAGCCCGGTGCCCAGCAAGGCGAGCGGCACCACCACACAGGTCCACCAGGGAATGGCGACCAGATTGGCCAACGGCCCCACCAGCGATGCCTGCCCGAACAGGCTGACGGTCAACGGCAGCAGGCCGACCGTGGCGACGGTCTGGGCGGACAGGAAGCCACGCACGACCGCGCGATCGTCCGACGGCAGGCACCACACCAGCCAGGCCACCCCGGCAAAGCTGAGCCAGAAGCCCGCCACCAGCACGCTCAGCGGGTCCCACAGCAGCACTGCCAACACCGCCAGCGCGAGGATCTGCACGGTGCTGGCACGCCGCCGCAGCACCCGCGCCAACGCGACCACGGCGATCATCAGCACGGTGCGCACCGTGGGCAGCGCCAGGCCCGCCAGCACCGCATAGCCTGCCGCGCCGAGCAAGGCGGCGACCGCCGCTGCGTGGGAACGCGGAATCCGCGTTCCAAGCGCGGGCCAGGCTCGCCAGAGTCCGGCGACCAGCATGGCGAGGAATGCAGCGACCAGCCCCACGTGAAATCCCGAGATCGCAATCAGATGGCTGAGCCCGGTCGCGCGCAGGGTGGCCCAGGCTGCGTCGTCCAGCCCGCGCGTGTCGCCCAATGCGAGCGCGCGCAGATAAGGCGCCGATGATCCGGGCACGCGGTCGGCAATGCGCTGCGACATCGCTTCGCGCCAGGCATCCACGCCGCGCGGTGCTGCGGTCTGCCGCGCCGCAATCGGCACCCGCACATAGCCGCTGGCGGCAATGCGCTGCGCCAGTGCCTGCCGCTCGGCATCGAAGCCACCGGGGTTGCGCAAGCCGCGCGGCGCACGCAGCTTGAGCCGCAGCTGCCAGGCGGCGCCCGCGCGCAGCGCGGCACGCGGCCCGATGCGCTCGGCACCGAAGTCGTCATACCAGGCCAGCTGCAGCAGCTTGCCGCGCAGCGCGGCAGGCTGTGCGGGATCGTCATCCACACGCAGCTGAAAGCGCGTGCGGCGTGGCTCGGCGACCGGCAGTTCGACAATCTGCCCGCGCACCGTCAGTTCCCGCGCTTTATCCTGCGGGCGCAGTTGTGCCTGCAGGACGCCGGCGACCTGCCAGCCCATCAGGCCGAAACCGAACATCGCGCAGGCCAGTGACCCCACCAACACGATCCGCCGCGGACGCAGCCATCTGCCGAGGCCGATGCCCAGCACCGCTGCAGCAAGGCATGCCGCATAGACCGCACGCGACAGCAGCGCAGGCGACCACGCGCACATCACGATGCCCAGCAACAAGGCCGCTGCCGCGGTCATCGTGGAGACGCGCTGCGGCGTAGGCGGTGCCTGTGCTGACGCATCCATGCTGTCGGTCGCCATCCCGGCCGTGGTCCATCCACCGACTCACCTTAGACCAGCGCCTGCGTCGGGCACAGCAGCGAGCGGCGCATTGCGCGGTAGGAATCAGGCTGCGCCTGCTGTGGTACATCCAGCAGGTGGAAGGCGCTACCGCGCAGGTGCAATGCGCCGGGCAGGACCGCGTGTGCAGGCCGCACAGCAACCGTATCAGCCTGCATTCGCCTCGATTTCATGACTGCCGCGCTATGGTCGCCACTGTTTCTGAGGAGCTTCCCCCATGCGTAAAGGCACTGCACTGATTGTCGGCGTGACCGGCATTTCCGGTTACAACCTCGCCAATGTCCTGGTGGCCGATGGCTGGACCGTCTACGGCCTGGCACGGCGCCCGCTGCCTCAGGACGGGGTGATCCCGCTTGCGGCCGATCTGCTGGACGCCGACAGCACCAGCAGCGCGCTGCGTGGCCTGCCGATCACCCACGTGTTCTTCTGCACCTGGACACGGCGCGACACCGAGCGCGAGAACGTCGAAGCCAACGGCGCGATGATGCGGCATCTGTGCGAAGCGCTGAGCGATGCGCCGCTGCAGCACATGGCGCTGGTCACCGGCACCAAGCATTACCTGGGCGCGTTCGAGAACTACGGCAGCGGCAAGGCGGAAACGCCGTTTCGCGAAAGCGAGCCGCGCCAGCCCGGCGAGAATTTCTACTACACGCTGGAAGACCTGTTGTTCGCACACGCCGAGCAACACGGCTTCGGCTGGAGCGTGCATCGCTCGCACACCATGATCGGCATGGCCAATGGCAGCAATGCAATGAACATGGGCGTGACGCTGGCGGTGTATGCGTCGCTGTGCAAGCACACCGGCCAGCCGTTCGTGTTTCCCGGATCGCAGGCACAATGGAACAGCCTCACCGACCTCACCGATGCCGGCCTGCTCGGCAAGCAGCTGGCCTGGGCCGGCCTGAGCCCGGCCGCCCGCAATCAGGCCTTCAACACCGTCAACGGCGACGTGTTCCGCTGGCGCTGGATGTGGAGCCAGATTGCCGACTTCTTCGGGCTCGACGCTGCGCCCTGCCCCGAGATCCCGCAGCCTCTGGAGGCACGCCTGAGCGAGACCGCGCCGGCAGTATGGAGCGAGATCGCCAACCAGCATGGCCTGGTGGAGGCCGACGTCAATCGATTGGCATCCTGGTGGCACACCGATGCCGACCTGGGCCGCGAGATCGAGTGCGTCAACGACATGACCAAGAGCCGCGAACTGGGCTTTACGGATTTCTACGACAGCCGCGCATCGTTCCTGGAACTGTTCACGCGCCTGCGCGCGCTACGCATCATTCCCTGATGCGCTGGGTCGTTGCCGCACACGTGGCGGCGACGGTTCTTCCTGTCAACGCGAGTCCTGTCAACGCGAGCATCGACGCGATGCTGCGCGCGGATACTGCGTGCTGAGCGCGCATGCTGTGGTCACCGTCGGTCGCATCACGCGAATGCGCCCGCAACCGGCCCCAGGATCATCAAGCTGAGACCGCGGGTTCACCGCCGCCCAGCCGCCAGGAATTCCGACGGCCAGGGAACGCTTCTCACACCGCAGAAGGTGCCAATTCGCGCAGCTTGCCCTGATGCAGCTCGAGCACGCGGTCCAGGCGCCGCGCCAGGCTGCGATCGTGCGTCACCAGGACCAGGCTGGTGCGCTGCGCACGATTGAGTTCCAGCATCAGCTCGAACACGGTCTCGGCGGTCTTGTCGTCCAGGTTGCCGGTGGGCTCGTCGCCCAGCACGCAGCCCGGCCTGTTCACCAGCGCACGCGCCACCGCCGCACGCTGACGCTCGCCGCCGGACAACTCGCTGGGTTTGTGCTCGATGCGATGTCCGAGCCCGACCGATTCCAGCAACTGCAAGGCCTGCGCCCGCGCCACCGACACCTCTTTCCTGGACAACAGCACCGGCATCATCACGTTTTCCAGCGCGGTGAATTCCGGCAGCAGATGATGGAACTGGTAGACGAAACCCAGGGCCTGATTGCGCAGCT
Organism: Xanthomonas arboricola pv. guizotiae; assembly: GCF_002940205.1. GTDB lineage: Bacteria > Pseudomonadota > Gammaproteobacteria > Xanthomonadales > Xanthomonadaceae > Xanthomonas > Xanthomonas arboricola_C. Next base: position 151,720 of record NZ_MDSK01000005.1, on the reverse strand, counting down.
TGCCGCGCTCGCCATCGGACAACGCCGACATGCGCCGGCCGGCCACGTACACCTCGCCGGAGGTCGGGACATCCAGCCCGCCGAGCAGATGCAGCAACGTGCTCTTGCCCGCACCGGAGGCCCCGACAATGGCCACGGTTTCGCCGGTCGCCACGGTCAGATCCAGCCCGTCGAACACCGGCGTGCGCATCTTGCCTTCGGCGTAGGTCTTGCCCAGCCCCTCGGCCCGAATCACCGCCTCTGCGTGGCTTGGCTTCTGCACGACCGATTCCCGATTCCCGATTCCCGACTCCCTGATCTCATTCATAACGCAAAGCCTCCGCCGGCTGCGTGCGCGAGGCGCGCCATGCCGGATACAAGGTCGCCAGGAAACTCATCACCAGCGCGACGACGGTGATCACCACCACGTCCTGGGTCTGCATGTCGGTTGGCAAGCCGGTGATGTAATACACGTCCTCGGGCAGCAGCTTGACGCTGAAGATGGTCTCGATCACGCCCAGGATGCGTTCCAGGTTGAGCGTCAGCACGATGCCGCCGATCACGCCCATGATCGTGCCCATGAAGCCGATCAACGAACCCTGCACCATGAACACCTGCATCACCCCCGCAGGCGACAGGCCCAGGGTGCGCAGGATGGCGATATCGGCCTGTTTATCGGTGACCAGCATCACCTGCGAGGACACCAGGTTGAACGCGCCCATCGCCACGATCAGCGACAGCAGGATGCCCATCACAGTCTTTTCCATCTTCAACGAGTGGTAGAGATTGGCGTTCTCCTGGGTCCAGTCGCTGACCCGGTACGGGCCGTGCAACTTCACCGCCAGATCGCGCGCGACCGGCCAGGCCTGATCCATGTCGTGCAGGCGCAGCCGCACGCCGGTGACGCCGTCCATGCGCAGCACGCGCGCCAGGTCCTGCATGTTGACCACGGCCAGGCCGCGGTCGATCTCGTTGTAGCCCGCCTCGAAGATTCCGCTGACGGTGAAGCGCTTGAGCCGCGGCATCGCGCCCAGCGGCGTGGCCTGGGTATCGCTGAGCAGCACCACGATGCTGTCGCCCATGTCCACGCCCAGCCAGATCGCCAGCTCCTTGCCGATGACGATGTTGTAGGAGCCCGGGGTCAGGCTGTCGACCGACCCCTGCTGCATCTTCTTGGCCAGCACCGACACCTTGCCCTCTTCGGCAGGAACGATGCCGCGCACGATCGCCGGCTGCTTGCGCGGGCCCTGCAGCAGCGATTCGGTTTCGATGTAGGGCGCGGCACCGGCGATGCGCGGATCGGCCATGGCAACCGCGACCGCGTGCTGCCAGTCGTGCATCGGCGCGCCGTCCGCACTGACCGTGGCATGCGCGGCCATCTGCAGCAGACGGTCGCGGATTTCCTTCTGGAAACCGCTCATCACCGCCAGCGTGGTGATCAGCACGGTCACGCCCAGGGCGATGCCCAGGATCGATGCCATCGAGATAAACGAGATGAAGCCATTGCGCCGCTTGGCACGCAGGTAGCGCAAGCCGATGGCAACCGGGATAGGTTTGAACATGCGGTTCAACCAGGAAAGGGACGCTATGGTGCCACTTGCGGCCGCCGGGACGAAATGGCGTGTGCCTGAGCGGCCAGACGCAGTTCACGTCGCTGCGCCGCGGGCAAGGTATCCGGCCAGAAAAGCAGGCGTTGGCGACGTGCATCCAGGCCGGTCCATGCCACCACCGCGATCGGCCCGCGCCACGCCACCTGCAGGCCTTGCACCTGCGCGCCGTCAACGCTGGCGGGCGTTTCGCTCCAGGGCACGATCACTTCCCGTGCTGGCGAGCGCAACAGCAGGCGCAGCGATCGTCCACCGGTCAACACCGTATAGACGGACAACAGCATCGCCAGCCATGGCGGCACCCCACTCCGCCAGAGTGCCCCCAACGCGAGCGCACTCAGCACGCCCAGCGCGCAAGCAAGCCCGCGCGAGGGTCGCCACTCAAGCCGGCATGGCGCGAATATCGGCGATGAGTGCGGCGTTGGCGGCATCGGGGCAGGCCTCGTATCCCATGAACCAGCGCCACAACTTATCGTCTTCGCAATCCAGCAGCTGTAGGAAAACCGCGCGCTCGGACTCGGAGGCCTGCGCCCAGCGTTGATCCAGATAGCGCCCGAACAATTGATCGAGTTCGCGCATGCCGCGCCGGCAACGCCAGCGCAGTTTCTTCAGCAGGGTTTCTTCATCCATCTCACTCTCCAGCTCGCCTTGCCGGCGCCGAAAACGACAGCGGCACCTGACCCAAGGGCCGGTGCCGCTGTGAACCATCTCCCCGCCGAGGCGGAGCCGCACTGCCTTGCGATCAGGCGCGACGCGCCATCATCAACTTCTTGATTTCGGCAATCGCCAGCGCCGGATTCAGGCCCTTGGGGCAGGTCCGCGCGCAGTTCATGATGGTGTGGCAGCGATACAGCTTGAACGGATCTTCCAGGTCGTCCAGGCGCGCACCGGTGTCTTCGTCGCGCGAATCGATGATCCAGCGATACGCCTGCAGCAGGATCGCCGGGCCCAGATAGCGCTCGCCATTCCACCAGTAGCTCGGGCAGCTGGTCGAGCAGCAGGCGCACAGGATGCACTCGTACAGGCCATCGAGCTTGCGGCGGTCTTCCGGCGACTGCAGGCGCTCACGGTCCGGCGGCGGCGGGGTCTGGGTACGGATCCACGGCTTGATCGACGCGTACTGCGCGTAGAAATGCGTCAGATCCGGCACCAGGTCCTTGATCACGCTCATGTGCGGCAGCGGATAGATCGGCACTTCGGCCTTGCCACAGGCGGCAATCGCCTTGGTGCAGGCCAGCGTGTTGGTGCCGTCGATGTTCATCGCGCACGAACCGCAGATGCCCTCGCGGCAGGAGCGGCGGAACGCCAGTGTCGGGTCGATCTCGTTCTTGATCTTGATCAGGGCGTCCAACACCATCGGGCCGCACTTGTCGAGATCGATCTCATAGCTGTCGGTACGCGGGTTGGCTTCGCCATCCGGATCCCAGCGGTAAACCTTGAAGGTGCGCGTGTTCTTGGCGCCCTGTGCAGGGTAATGCTTGCCCTTGCCGATCTTTGAATTCTTGGGGAGGGTGAACTCTGCCATAGCTGCTCTCGTTGGCTCAGGCGATGCGCGGTGCGAACGACAACCGCACCGTGCGCATGAAGGTAAAGATGACGGATGCCACCGCCGCGGCGGTGGCGCAACCGCTGGCGGCACGCCGGCGTTGCCCCTGCGTCATGACGCGATCCGGCTGGCGCGGTGCACGGCTGCGGTACCCGGACAGGCCGGCCAGCAAAAGCAGGGCGAAAGCAGATCGATCCATGCGCATCGATCAGTAAACGCGCGGCTTCGGCGGGACCACGTCCACATCCTTGCTCAGCGTGTACATGTGCACCGGACGATATTCGAACTCGCACTTGCCCTTGTCGTCGACGGTGACCAGCGTGTGCTTCTGCCAGTTGACGTCTTCGCGGTCCGGGAAGTCTTCGTGCGAATGCGCGCCGCGGCTTTCATGCCGCTGCTCGGCCGAGTTGATCGTCGCCACTGCGTTGAGCAACAGGTTGTTCAACTCGTAGGTTTCGATCAGATCCGAATTCCACACCAGCGAGCGGTCCGAGACCTTGACGTCCTCGAAGCTGGCAAAGATCTCGGCCATCTTGTCGACGCCCTCTTTCAGGGTCTTGCTGGTGCGGAACACCGCTGCGTCCGACTGCATGGTGCGCTGCATGTTGTCGCGGATCACCGAGGTCGGGGTGGAGCCGTTGGCGTAGCGCAGCTTGTCCAGCAGGCCCAGCGCCTTGTCGCAGGCATCGGACGGCAGCGTCTTGTGCGGCTGGTTGGGCTTGACCGTCTCGGCGCAGCGGTTCGCCACCGCACGGCCGAACACCACCAGGTCCAGCAGCGAGTTGGAACCCAGGCGGTTGGCACCGTGCACCGACACGCAGGCAGCTTCGCCGATCGCATACAGGCCCGGCACGACCGCATCCGGGTTGTCGCCCTGCTTGCGCACGACTTCGCCGTAGAAGTTGGTCGGAATGCCGCCCATGTTGTAGTGCACGGTCGGCAACACCGGAATCGGCTGCTTGGTCACGTCCACACCGGCAAAGATGTGCGCGCTCTCGGCGATGCCGGGCAGCTTTTCGTTGATGACTTCCGGGCCGAGGTGGGTCAGGTCGAGCAGGATGTGATCCTTGTGCTCGCCCACGCCACGGCCTTCGCGGATCTCCACGGTCATCGAACGCGATACCACGTCGCGCGATGCCAGATCCTTGTAATGCGGTGCATAGCGCTCCATGAAGCGCTCGCCGTTGCTGTTGCGCAGGATGCCGCCTTCGCCACGCACGCCCTCGGTGATCAGGCAGCCCGCACCGTAGATGCCGGTGGGATGAAACTGCACGAACTCCATGTCCTGCACCGGCAGGCCGGCGCGCATCACCAGGCCGCCGCCGTCACCGGTACAGGTATGCGCGGAGGTGGCGCTGAAGTAGGCACGGCCATAGCCGCCGGTGGCCAGCACCACGCCGTGGGCGCGGAACAGATGCAAGCTGCCATCGGCCATGTCCAGCGCCAGCACGCCGCGGCAGACGCCCTCCTCGTCGAAGATCAGGTCAAGTGCGAAGTACTCGATCATGAAGCGCGCGTTGTGCGCCAGCGACTGCTGGTACAGCGTGTGCAGCATCGCGTGACCGGTACGGTCGGCCGCCGCGCAGGTGCGCTGTGCCGACGGGCCTTCGCCGTACTTGGTGGTCATGCCGCCGAACGGGCGCTGGTAGATCTTGCCGTCTTCGGTCCGCGAGAACGGCACGCCGTAGTGCTCGAGCTCGATGATGGCCGGGATCGCCTCGCGGCACATGTACTCGATCGCGTCCTGGTCGCCCAGCCAATCGGAGCCCTTGATGGTGTCGTAGAAATGGTAGCGCCAGTCGTCTTCGCCCATGTTGCCCAGGGCTGCGGAAATGCCGCCCTGCGCCGCAACGGTATGCGAGCGGGTCGGGAAGACCTTGGTCAGGCAGACCGTCTGCAGGCCCTTCTGGGCCAGGCCGAACGTGGCGCGCAGGCCGGCGCCACCGGCGCCCACCACGACCATGTCGTACTTGTGTTCTGTGATCTTGTAAGCGGACATCGAATTATGGATTCCTGTTTGGTCGCGGACGACTCAGCTGATGCCCAGCGCAATACGCGCCACGGCAAACACGCTGACGATGGCGCCCAGCACGGCGACGAAGCGCACGATGGTCTGCGCGGCAAGCGCGAGCAGCGAGTTGTGCACGTAATCTTCCAGCACCACCTGCATGCCCAGCTGCGCATGCCAGAACGAGGCGATCAGGAAGCCGACCAACAGAATCGCGTTCCAGGGCTTGGCCACGGCGGCGCTGGCCGCAGCGTGATCGGCACCGATCAGGCTCAGCACGAAGATCAGGAACCAGATCGACAGCGGCACCAGGGCGGTGGCGGTCAGGCGCTGCACCACGAAATGCTCGGTGCCGGTCTTGGCGGCGCCCAGGCCACGCACGTTCTTCAGCGGGGTACGGTAGCGGTTCATACGGCACCTCCGGCCAGCAGTACATAGGCCCAGATCGCAGCGGTGAGCACAAAGCTCAGGATCAGCGACAACCAGCCGAGACTGACGAACGAGCGCACTGCATAGCCCTGTCCGAAGTCCTGCAGGATGTGGCGCAGTCCACCGAACAGGTGGAACGCGAAGCACCAGGTCCAGCCGAACAGGAAGACCTGGCCGTACCAGGCGCCGGCGTGCTCGCGGAAACAATTCCAGTGGTCGGGGCCGAGCATCAATGTCAGCAAGGCGGCGGCAATCGCCAGCGCGCCGATCGACAGTACGATGCCGGTGGCTCGATTGAGAATCGAGGTCACCATCTGTATCTGCCAGCGGTACACCTGGAGATGCGGGGAAAGAGGACGTTCGCGGATCGCCATTCGCTGGGCTCGTTTTCTCGGCTGGGCGGCACTACACCGCTGTGGCTAAAAGCTGCTCAAAAATCGATGCAGCGTCCATTTTTTTCCCAGTCGCCGTAGCGCGTTGGCTCGGGGCCGTCGCGTCCACCAATCTCCTTGGGCAGTGGCTGCTTCTCGGGAAGATGCTCCTGAGGAGAAGGCTGCGTCTCGGAATCCTGCGCTGGGGTGGGGGTTGGATGGCCTATCATAGTGGTCTCACAACATTGCGATTTTAGTCCTCCCCTTCCATGGCTGACAACCTGAATCTTATTCCACAGGGTTTTGGCTCCCTGCACGACATGCAATACGTCCGCTTGATCGGGACGGATGCAGTGGCGTTCGCGCATGCGCAATTTGCCAACGACGTACAGGCGCTGGCGATCGGGCAGTGGCAGTGGAATGCGTGGTTGACGGCAAAGGGGCGCGTAATCGCCATCTTCGCACTCCTGCGTGAGGACGACACACACCTGCTGATGCTGTTGCCCGATGGCAACGCGGCCGAGATCGCAACGCAACTCGGCCGTTTTGTGTTCCGACGCAAGCTCAAGATCGGCGTGGCGGCGCTTTTGGCGTTTGGCGGCCTTGCCGCGCCCGCGCGCGCCCAGGGCGCGCAGGCCGATATCGGAACGCAGCGTATCGAATTGGACCTGGGCAGCCCTGTCCTGCCGCGCACGCTGGTGTTGCTGACGAACGATGAGGCATTGGCCACGCCTATCGAAGTACCGCGCATGGACGCCGAGTGGCGCCGCACGGACCTGCAACTGGGGCTGGCGCGTCTGCCCGATACGCAACGCGAGCAATGGACGCCGCAGCAGCTGGCGCTGGATCGCCTGCAGGCCTTCAGCGTCAAAAAGGGCTGCTACCCGGGCCAGGAGATCGTGGCGCGTACGCATTTTCTGGGCAAGGCCAAGCGTGCGCTGCAGCTGCTGCAGGTCGATGCCGTTGGCAGCGATGCGCTAGCCGAGGCGGGCCAGGCCGTGCTGCTGGGCGATGCCACCGTTGGCACGCTGGTCAGCGTGGCGGGCGATCTTGCACTGGCGGTGCTGCCGCTGGAGCTGACCCTGGAGGCCGACGCCGTGCTGCAGGCGGGCGCGCATGCCGCCCGCCCGCTTGCATTCGTGCAGGGACTGGCGCGTTAGGCCAGCGCCAGCCGTTCGCCGCTGGCCGGGTCGAAGAAGTGCAGCGCCTCGCTGCGCAGTGCCAGGCGCAGCTGCTCCCCCACCGCCGGCAGGGCCCGCGGTGCGACCCGGATCACCAGCGGCTGGCCGCCACGGTCGAGGTTGAGGAAGATCTCGTTGCCGACCGGCTCGATCACGTCGATACGCGCGTCAAAGCCCAGCGCGGCATCGTTTGACGGCTGCAGATGCTCCGGACGCACGCCAACGATGACCTCGCGACCGAACCAGCTGCGCTCGACCCGCGCCGCACCCAGCGGCACGCGCCAGCCATCGGCCATGACCAGATGCAGGCCGTCCTGCTCATCCAGGCGCCCCTGCAGCACGTTCATCGCCGGGCTGCCGAGGAATCCGGCCACGAACAGATTGGCCGGGCGGTCGTACAGCGCCATCGGGCTGTCGATCTGCTGGATCACCCCATCCTTGAGTACCACGATGCGCTGGCCCAGCGTCATCGCCTCGACCTGATCGTGGGTGACGTAGATCATCGTGGTGCCGAGCTTGCGGTGCAGCTGCGCGATCTCGGTACGCACGCTGTGGCGCAGCTTGGCATCCAGATTGGACAGCGGCTCGTCGAGCAGGAACACCGACGACTCGCGCACCATCGCCCGCCCCAGCGCCACGCGCTGACGCTGGCCGCCGGACATCGCCTTGGGCAGCTTGTCGAGCATCGGGGTCAGCCCCAGCAGCTCGGCGGCGTTGTTGACCCGCTCGGCGATGACATGTTTGGGGTGGCCGCGCAGCTTGAGCCCAAAGGCCAGGTTCTCGGCCACGGTCATGTGCGGGTAGAGCGCATAGCTCTGGAACACCATGGCGATGTCGCGGTCCTTGGGGGCCACGTCGTTGACCACGCGCTCGCCGATCTTGAGCGTGCCGGCGCTGATGTCCTCGAGCCCGGCGATCATGCGCAACAGGGTCGACTTGCCGCAGCCGGACGGACCGACCAGCACCATCAGCTCGCCATCGGCGACCTCGAAGCTCGCACCCTGCACCGCGACCTGGCCATTCTCATAGACCTTGCGGACACCTTCCAACTGCACTTTCGCCATCTTCGGCCTCAACATAAGTTGTGCGCCCTGCCCTCGGCCCTCCCGATGGCGGTGACGCCGCATGCGCCTGCAAGGAAATCTCCTGCAAACGAATGCATTGGTTTATTCTGACATGTAATCGTTTTCACCTGGCAACATCGATCTCGGGAGGGACCATGCCGCCACCGACCCAAGCCGCTGTTTCAAGCGGTGCAGCCTACCGTGCGAGGCTCGCCATTCCGCCACGCATGTGCAGGTATACCGCCGCGGCGCTAACCGCTGACGGCCACTTGCTGCAACAATCGGGGGTTGGGCGCGCGCGTCCATCCCCCGCTGCGCGCACGCCAGTGTCGCTCAGGAACAGACCTACCGACCGCCGGCCGTCCGGCGCCTTTCCGACCAGCTGCTGATCACGATGTCTCCAGAATCCGAAATTCGGTCCATGCACAACACCCTGATCCTGTTCGGCGCCACCGGCGATCTCGCCCAGCGCTATCTCTTCCCGTCCCTGCTGCGATTGTTCATCGATGGCCTGCTGCCGGAGGACTTCCGTATCCGTGCGCTGGCGCTGTCGCCGCACGACACCGAGGCATTCCGCGAGGTCCTGCGGCCGCGCCTGACCGCTGCGCTGCCGATCGCCACGCCCGAGCAGATCGAGACGCTGCTGCAGCGGGTCGACTATCGCTCGGTGGATCTGCGCGATGCCGAGTCGGTGGCCAATGCCGTACGCGAGCTTGCCAGCCGCCAGTGCGTGAGCTACCTGGCGATTCCGCCGGGCCTGTACATCAGCACCTGCCAGGGCCTGGCCCTGGGCGGTGCGCTGGCCGCGCCGCACCGGCTGATGCTGGAAAAGCCGATCGGCCACGACTCGGACAGCGCCCGCGAGATCCTGCAGTCGATCGGCGCGCTGATCGACGAAGACCGCGTGTTCCGCCTGGACCATTACCTGGGCAAGGCGGCGGTGCAGAACCTGATCGCGCTGCGCTTCGGCAATACGTTGCTGGAAGCGGTGTGGAACCGTACCTACATCGAGTCGGTGCAGATCCTGGTGGCCGAAAGCGAAGGCGTGGACGGGCGCGATGCCTACTACGCGCGCTCCGGCGCGCTGCGCGACATGGTGCAGAGCCATATCCTGCAGCTGCTATGTTTGGTCGCGATGGAGCCGCCGGCGTCGCTGGAAGCCGACCGCATCCGCGACGAAAAGGTCAAGGTGCTGCGCGCGCTGCGCCCGATGACCGCCGAACATGCCGCCCACGACAGCGTGCGCGGCCGCTACACCGCCGGCACTATCAACGGCCAGCCGGCGCAGGCCTACCACCCGCCGGAAGGCAGCGACGTGGAAACCTTCGTCGCGGTGACCGCGCATATCGACAACTGGCGCTGGGCCGGGGTGCCATTCCACCTGTGCACCGGCAAGCGCCTGGCCGAGCGCTCCACCCGTATCGTGGTCACGCTCAAGCCGGTGACGCATTGGTTGTTCGAGCGTCCGGACCGGCAGAACGCGGTGCCCAACCGGCTGACCTTCCAGCTGCAGCCGCAGGAAAACATCGAGCTTGGCCTGATGAGCAGCCTGGCCGGCCCGGAATGGGGCGCGATCGAACTGCAGCCGCTGGAACTGGAACTGTCGGTGCCGACCGGCCTGCACCGCCGTATCGCCTACGAGCGCCTGTTCGTGGATGCCTTCAACGGCAACCCGGCGCTGTTCGTGCGCGACGACGAGGTCAAGGCCGCCTGGTCGTGGATCGACAGCGTCAGCGATGCGTGGAAAGACGCGCAGCTGCCGCTGCAGCCCTACCCGGCCGGCAGCTGGGGTCCCGATGCCGCGGCGGCCTTCCTGCCCCCGGCCACCGACGCACAGGGACACACCGCATGAGCGCTCCTTCCAAGCCGGTGCTGGTTGCCGATATCGGCGGAACCAACGCGCGCTTCGCGCTGGCCGACGTCGACGCCTCGGTGCCGCTGCTGGATGACACCTCGCGCGAATTCGCGGTGGTCGATTTCGGCTCGCTCGGCGAAGCGGCGCGCTATTACCTCGACCAGATCGGCGTGCAGGCCACCCAGGGCGTGTTCGCCGTGGCCGGCCGCGTGGACGGCGACGAGGCGCGCATCACCAACCATCCGTGGGTGATCTCGCGCTCGCGCACCGCGGCGATGCTGGGCTTCAGCACCCTGCACCTGATCAACGACTTCGCCGCGCAGGCGATGGCGATCAGCCTGCTGCGCCCGCAGGACGTGGTGCAGGTCGGCGGCGCCAGCTGGCGGCCGGCACCGATCGATCAGCCGCGCAACTACGGCGTGATCGGCCCGGGCACCGGGCTGGGCGTGGGTGGGCTGATCATCCGCAACGGGCGTTGCTTTCCGCTGGAAACCGAAGGCGGCCATGTCAGCTTCCCGCCCGGCACGCCGGAGGAGATCCGCATCCTGGAGATCCTTTCCGAGCAGTTCGGCCGGGTTTCCAACGAGCGCCTGATCTGCGGCCCGGGCCTGGTCAACATCCATCGCGCGCTCAGCGAGATCGCCGGGGTCGACCCGGGCCCGCTGCAGCCCAAGGACATTACCGCGCGTGCGGCGGCGGGCGACCCGCGCTCGTCGCGTACCATCGATCTGTTCTGCGCCATCTTCGGTGCGATCGCCGGCGACATGGTGCTGATGCAGGGCGCCTGGGACGGCGTGTTCCTCACCGGCGGGCTGGTGCCCAAGGTGCTGGATTCGCTGCAGCATTCCGGCTTCCGCCAGCGCTTCGAACACAAGGGACGCTTCTCCGCGATCATGTCGCGGGTGCCGTCGCTGGCGGTCATGCACCCGCATGCCGGCCTGCTCGGCGCCGCCGCCTATGCGGTGGATGCGCAGCGTCAGCATCCAGGGGAGCAGCGATGAACCTGCAGGACAATCCGCGCATCACACTGGTGCGCTACGACGACCCGGCCGAATGGACCGAGGCGGTGGCCAGCGAGATGGCCGACCTGCTGGAACAGGAGATTTCGCGCCGCGGCCAGGCGCGCATGCTGCTGTCCGGCGGCACCACCCCGGCGCCGGTGTACGAATCGCTCGCCCACCGTCCGTTGGACTGGTCGCGGGTGGAAGTGGGCCTGGTCGATGAGCGCTGGCTCTCGCCGCAGGATCAGGACAGCAATGCCTGGCTGGTCAATCACAGCTTTTTGACTCACGCACCGGCGGCCACTTTCATTCCGCTGGTGCGCCCGGGCAAGCAGTTGCCCGAGTGCGTGCACACCGCGAACCTGCAGGCCAGGCATGCCGAACCGGCCTGTCTGGCGGTGCTGGGCATGGGCGGCGACGGGCATACTGCCTCGCTGTTTCCGGGCTCGACCGATCTGAGCAAGGCGCTGTCCAGCCCGCAGCCCTACGCGTCGCTGGATGCCACCGGCTGCCCCGGCGCGAACCAGTGGCCGCTGCGGATCACGCTGACACCGGCCGGGCTGGCCGCCATCCCGACCCGCCTGCTGTTGCTGCGCGGCAAGCAGAAGCTGGACGTGCTGCAGGCTGCGTTGGCCGGTGACGATGTCAGCGAGTATCCGATCCGCGTGGCGCTGCAGCCGCCGGGCCCGAAGTTGCGGGTTCATTGGTGTGCGTAGGTGCGAGTCCCTCGCAACAGCCGATTTTGTGCGAGTCCTTCGCAAAAGCCCGCACATCCATGTGCGGGTATCTACGAAAAGAACAGCGTGATTACCTTCCCCGTTTCTCATAGCCGGTAGCCAATGAGCCTGCATCCGAACATCCAAGCTGTCACCGACCGTATCCGCAAGCGCAGCGCGCCGTCGCGCGCGGCGTATCTGGCCGGTCTCGATGCCGCCCTGCGCGAGGGTCCGTTCCGTAGCCGTTTGAGCTGCGGCAACCTGGCGCATGGTTTCGCCGCGTCCGAGCCGACCGACAAGTCGCGCCTGCGCGGTGCGGCCACGCCCAACCTGGGCATCATCACCGCCTACAACGACATGCTGTCGGCGCATCAGCCGTTCGAGCATTACCCGCAGCTGATCCGCGACACCGCGCGTACGCTCGGTGCCACCGCGCAGGTCGCCGGCGGCGTGCCGGCGATGTGCGACGGCGTGACCCAGGGCCGCGCCGGCATGGAGCTGTCGCTGTTCTCGCGCGACAACATCGCCCAGGCCGCGGCGATCGGTCTCAGCCACGACATGTTCGACAGCGTGGTGTACCTGGGCGTGTGCGACAAGATCGTGCCGGGCCTGCTGATCGGCGCACTGGCGTTCGGGCATCTGCCGGCGCTGTTCATGCCGGCCGGCCCGATGACGCCGGGCATTCCGAACAAGCAGAAGGCCGAGGTGCGCGAGCGCTACGCCGCCGGCGAAGCCACCCGCGCCGAATTGCTGGAGGCCGAGTCGTCCTCGTATCACTCGCCCGGCACCTGCACCTTCTACGGCACAGCCAATTCCAACCAGGTGTTGCTCGAGGCGATGGGCGTGCAGCTGCCTGGCGCCTCGTTCGTCAACCCGGAACTGCAGTTGCGCGATGCGCTGACCCGTGAGGGCACCGCACGTGCGCTGGCGATCTCCGCGCTGGGCCAGGACTTCCGTCCGTTCGGTCGCCTGATCGACGAGCGTGCCATCGTCAATGCGGTGGTCGCGCTGATGGCCACCGGTGGTTCGACCAATCACACCATCCACTGGATCGCGGTGGCGCGTGCGGCCGGCATCGTGCTGACCTGGGACGACATGGATCTGATCTCGCAGACCGTGCCGCTGCTGACCCGTATCTACCCCAACGGCGAAGCCGACGTGAACCGCTTCCAGGCCGCGGGCGGCACCGCCTTCGTGTTCCGCGAGCTGATGGACGCCGGGCTGATGCACGACGACCTGCCCACCGTGGTCGAAGGCGGCATGCGCGCCTATGCCAACGAACCGCGCCTGCAGGACGGCAAGGTCGTCTACGTGCCCGGCACGGCGACCACCGCCGACGACAGCGTGGCGCGGCCGGTCAGCGCCGCATTCGAATCGCAAGGCGGCCTGCGCCTGCTGCGCGGCAACCTGGGCCGTTCGCTGATCAAGTTGTCGGCCGTCAAGCCGCAGCACCGCACGATCGAAGCGCCGGCAGTGGTGATCGACACACCGCAGGTGCTCAACAAGCTGCATGCCGCCGGTGTGCTGCCGCACGATTTCGTGGTGGTGCTGCGTTACCAGGGCCCGCGTGCCAACGGCATGCCGGAACTGCATTCGATGGCGCCGTTGCTGGGCCTGTTGCAGAACCAGGGCCGGCGCGTGGCATTGGTCACCGACGGCCGTCTGTCCGGTGCCTCGGGCAAGTTCCCGGCGGCGATCCATATGACGCCAGAGGCCGCACGCGGCGGTCCGATCGGGCGCGTGCGCGAAGGCGACATCGTGCGCCTGGACGGCGAAGCCGGCACGCTGGAAGTGCTGGTCTCGGCCGAAGAGTGGGCATCGCGCGAGGTCGCACCCAACACCTCGTTGGCGGGCAACGACCTGGGGCGCAACCTGTTCGCCATCAACCGCCAGGTGGTTGGCCCGGCCGACCAGGGCGCCATCTCGATTTCCTGCGGCCCGACCCGTCCGGACGGCGCGCTGTGGAGCTACGACGCCGAGTACGAACTCGGCGCCGATGCAGCGGCCGCCGCCGCTCCGCACGAGTCCAAGGACGCCTGATTCCCCTTCCCTCTGCGCGACCGCCTCGCGGTCGCCGTCTAACGGAGTTGCAATGACGATTGCCCAGACCCAGAACACCGCCGAACAGCTGTTGCGCGACGCCGGCATCCTGCCGGTGGTCACCGTGGACACGCTGGACCAGGCGCGCCGCGTCGCCGATGCGCTGCTCGAAGGCGGCCTGCCCGCGATCGAACTGACCCTGCGCACCCCGGTCGCGATCGAAGCGCTGGCCGTGCTCAAGCGCGAGCTGCCCAACATCGTGATCGGCGCCGGCACCGTGCTGAGCGAGCTGCAACTGCGTCAGTCGGTGGATGCCGGTGCCGACTTCCTGGTCACCCCCGGCACGCCGGCGCCGCTGGCGCGCCTGCTTGCCGATGCGCCGATCCCGGCCGTGCCCGGCGCGGCCACGCCGACCGAGCTGCTGACCCTGATGGGCCTGGGCTTCCGCGTGTGCAAGCTGTTCCCCGCCACCGCGGTGGGCGGCTTGCAGATGCTCAAGGGCCTGGCCGGCCCGCTGTCCGAACTCAAGCTCTGCCCCACCGGCGGCATCAGCGAGGCCAACGCGGCCGAGTTCCTGTCGCAGCCGAACGTGCTGTGCATCGGCGGCTCGTGGATGGTGCCCAAGGACTGGCTGGCGCAGGGCCAGTGGGACAAGGTCAAGGAGAGCTCGGCCAAGGCGGCTGCGATCGTGCGGCAGGTACGTGCGGGCTGATTGGCTGGGCGCCATTCCAGCGGGTTGATCGTTGGATGGCTTCGAATCTGCCCATCGATACAGATGTGCTGATTCGCTAAGGACGGCATTGGAGATCGGGTGATCCTGCGCGACGGCGATCACTGCCGTGTTCGCTCGTAAGCCGAAGAAAATCTTTCCAAGCATCCCTGGGTACGCGGCTTCTGCTCGGAGCCATGGCGATGACATACCGAGGCGGCAGCGTGGCCGGGGATTGGCGTAGAGCGGCACACGGATGTGCCGCGACGGCGAGTCAGACAGGATGTCTGTCGAGCCGAAGAGCCGATGCCCGGCCGCGCTGTCGCCCCTCGCCGAAGCCGGTGACTGACGGGCGGGTGCTTTGGTCGTCGTACCAGCCGGAGACACCGTACCCTCACCCCAACCCCTCTCCCGCCGGGAGAGGGGCTTAACGCGCCTTGCTTCGTTCAAGACTCCAACGCAGCGCCCGACGGCCTCGTCCTCGGCACACCACGCGCGCGCTGCACCAGGGCTGCTGCACCGCTGCTCATGTCGTCGAGGATCGCGTAGATCGTGGGCAGGAACAGCAGGCTGACCACCGTCGAAAACGCCAACCCGCCGGCGATTGCGCGTGCCATCGGGAAGTACGGCGGGCCGTCGCTGAACATCGTGGTGCTGGTCAGCGAGATCGGCACCATCGCCAGGATCGCGGTGCCCATCGTCATCATGATCGGCCGCAAGCGCTCGCGTGAGCCTTCGATCAAGGCCTGCGTGCGGCCCATGCCGCGGCGGCGCAGGTTGTTGATGTGCTCGATCATCACGATGCCGTTGTTCACCACCACCCCCATCAGCACCAGAATGCCGATGAAGGACATGATGCCGAACGAGGTGCCGGTGATCCAGAACAGCCAGAACACCCCGAAGATCGAAAACAGCACGCCGCTCATGATCGCCGCCGGGAACAGCAGCGACTCGAACACCGCTGCCATCACCACGTAAATCATCACCAACGCGATCACCAGATTGAACACCATCTGGCCCATCGCCTCGCCGTCGTTCTGATAATCGCCGCCGTCGAAGGTGTAGCTGTAGCCGGCCGGGAAACGCATCGCCTTGAGTGGTGCCTCCATCGCCGCGCGCGCCTCCGGCACGGTGACCTTCTCGGCAAGATTGGCCTTGATTGTCAGCGTCGTCTGCCGATTGGTGCGCCCGATCTGGGTGGCGGCCGGACGGATCTGCACCTCCACCAGACTCAGCAACGGCACGCTGCGGCCATCCTTGGTACGCACCGTGAAGCTGGCCAGGTCTTCCGGCTTGCTCTGCTCGGCGCCCGCAAACCGCACCCACACCGGCACCTCGTTGTCGCCGCGGCGGAACTCGCGCAGCGGCGTACCGCGCAATGCCAGCCCGACGAAACTGGCCACCTGCTCGGCACTGAATCCGAACGCAGCTGCGCGCTCGCGGTCGACCCGGATCGCCAGCTCGCTGGTGCGGTCGCCCGTGTCCACATGCACGTCGCGCAATTCCTTGCGCTGCGCCAGCAGCGGCATCACATCGTCGGCCAGCGCTTTCAATGCATCGGTCGAATCGCCGACCAACTGCACCTGCACGCCTTGATTGCCATTGCCGCCATCGCCCTGGTTGCCGATGCTGTAATCGGCGCGCGCGGACCGCGGCAGCTGCTTGCGGATTTTTTCCAGCAGCGGCGGCAGGTCCTTGACCTTGCTCGCATCGAAGGTCACCACCGTATTGCTGCCTTCTATTTCACTGAACCAGGAGTAGATCTGCGTGATGTGGTACTTGGCGCGATTGGCTTCCAGATAGTTTTCGACACGGCCGATCTCTTCGCCCAACTGCTCGCGCGTGTACGAGCCCTTCCACTGGTATTGAATGAAGGCCTCGTTGCCACCGTCGCCACCGAACATGTCGACCTTGGTCAGCTTCATCGGCACCAGGCTGATCGCACTGACCAGAATGATACCGGCCACGCTCCAGCCGCGATGCGCCAGCGTCCATGCCAGCACCTTGGCGTAACGGCGCTGCAGCCGCGCGATCACGCCGCGCTCGGAGGTCACCATCGGCGGCGTCTTCATGCGTGCCGACAACATCGGAATCAGGCTGATCGCCACCAGCCACGACGCCAGCAACGACACCGAAATGGTGATCGCAATCTGCGCCATGAAGATGCTGATGTTGTTGGTCTCGCCGAACAGGTTCGGCACGAACACGATGCAATGGCACAAGGTGCCGGCGCTGAGCGCGATGGCCACGCTGCGTGTCCCCAGCAGCGCCGCAAGCTGCGGTTGGCCGGGCATGCGCTCGCGTTCCTGGTAGATGCTTTCCACCACCACCACCGCGTTGTCCACCAGCATGCCCACCGCCAGCAGCAGGCCCATCATGGTCAGGATGTTGAGCGTGACCCCGACGAAATACATGAAGCCCAAGGTGATGGCGAAGCAGATCGGGATCGCCAGCGTCACCATCAACGTCGATGGCCAATGCCGCAGGAAGAAGAACAACACCGTGATCGAGAGCAACAGGCCCACCGCGCCAGCTTCGGCCAGCTCGGCCAGCGACGAGGTCACCGCCTTGCCCTGGTTGTCGATCACCTTGACCTGCACATCGCGCATCGCCGGCTGGGCGCGGATGTCTTCGACCTCTTTCAAGGCCGCCTTGGACACTTCCACCAGATTGGCGCTGCGCTCCTTGTAGACATCCAACCCGATCGCCGGGCGCCCATCCAGACGGCGCCCGTAATTCATGCGCGTCGGCTTGAGCCGCACCTGCGCGATGTCGCCCAGCCGCACGCCTTTGGCATTGAGCACCAGCTCGCGTAATTCCTGCAGGTCGCGCAGTTCACCGATCGGCTGCACGCGGATGCGCTGCCCGTTGTCGTCGATCTGGCCGGCAGACACCGAGAAATTGAGCTTGCTCAAGCGCTCGCTCAAGTCGTTGAGGCTGAGGTCGTGCGCGGTAAGCCGGTCGGGCGCAATCGCAATCTCGACTTCGTTCGGCGGTGCACCGGAAATCTCCACCTTGGCCACGCCGGGAATACGCTCGATGCGCCGCTTGAACTCGCGGTCGAGCATGTCGTATGCGCCGGTCAGATCGGTCTGACTCGCCAGCCGCACCTTCAGCACCGGCTCGTCGCTGCTGGACCATTTGAAGACTTGGAAACGCTGCAGATCCTCAGGGAAATCGTCGCGTACCGCGTCCAGCCGCTCGCGTGCATCGGAGGCGGCAATGGCGATATCGCGGTCCCAGTCGGAGAACTCGATGAAGATATTGGCGCCGTCGGCGGTGGCGGTCGAGCGCATGCGCTTGATGCCGGTCATCGTCGCCAGCGCTTCTTCGGCCGGCCGCACCAGGTTGCGTTCCACCTCGTCCGGGGTGGAGCCGGTGTACGGCAATTGCACGAACAGGAATGGCGCGGAAATATCCGGCAGCGCCTCCAATGGCGGCCGGAACGCGGCGATCAGGCCCACCACCACCAGCGACACGAAGCACATGATGGTGGTGACCGGGCGACGGATGCTGAAGGCGGCAACGCTCATAGCGCCTCCAGTCCGTCGGCATTGCCTGCCGCGTGCGCGCGTTGCCCGGCCATGCGCCGGCCGCGTTCCAGATAGTACGCGTCGGCGCGACGATCCAGCAGGTCGTACACCACCGGTATCACCAGCAAGGTCAGCAGGGTCGATACCAGCAAACCGCCGATCACGGTGATCGCCATCGGCGCCCGCACCTCGGCGCCCTCGCCCATCGCCACCGCCAGCGGCAGGAAGCCGAACAAGGTGCACAACGTGGTCATCACGATCGGCCGCAAGCGCGAGCGCGCCCCTTCGATCAATGCCTCGCGCTTGGGCATGCCTTCCTCGCGCAACTGGTTGACCTTGTCGATCAGGATGATCGCGTTCTTGGTCACCAGCCCCACCAGCAGGATCAAACCGATGAATACCACCACCGACACCGGCTTGCCGGTCATCAACAAGGCCAGCACCGCACCCACCATCGCCAGCGGAATGGTGAACAGGATGACGAACGGATGCAGCAGCGATTCGAACTGCGAGGCCATCACCAGATAGACCAGGAAGATGGCCAGCCCGAACGCGAACAGCAGCGACTTCACCGATTGCGCCAGCTCCTCGCCCTGGCCGCCGATATGCATGCCCACGCCTGCAGCGAGCGGGTCCTTGCGTACCATCGTTTCCACTTCGCGTACCGCGCCGCCCAGATCGATGTCCTTGAGGCTGGTCGACACGATCGCCACTCGGGTCTGATCGGCGCGATGGATCTCGCTCGGCCCGGTGGTTGCCAGGACCTCGGCAACCGCCGCCAGACGCACCGGTCGGCTGCTGCCCGGGTTGACGATCAGCTGACGAATCGCATCCACACTGGCGCGATCGCTGTGCTGCGCACGCACCAGCACGTCGATCTTGCGATCGCGGAAGCTGTAGCGCGTGGCCACATCGCCGCGCACCTTCTTGACGATGACGTCGGCGATCTGCCGTGTGGTCAGCCCCAACGCACCGGCACGCTCCTGATCGAAATGGATCTGGATTTCCGGGAAGCCCTCTTCCACCGTCGATGTGACGTCGGCGTAGTGGCCGTTGGCGCGCAGCATCGCCGCCAACTTCTGCCCGGCGCGTTCCAGTTCGCCCAGATCCTGACCGCGCAGTTCCACTTCCAGCGGCGTCGAAAAACTGAACAACGCCGGCCGCGCGAAATCCACCTGCGCGCCCGGGTGCCCGACCATGCTGCTGCGCAGCCGCTCGGTCGCCGCCGCTTCCACTGCCGGGCTGCCGCCGCCGGCCATCACCACGGTGAGCTTGCCGATGTTCTCGCCGCTCTCGGTAGGGTTGGCATCCAGCCGCGTGCCGCTGCCGCTGACGCCGTACAGCGACGCGATGCCCGGGTCATTGTCGTGCGCCAGCTGCAACTCGCGCACCACTGCATCGGTCTGTGCCAGCGGCGTGCCGGAAGGCAGTTTGACGGTCATTTCGAAGCGGTCCTGCGCCAGCTGCGGAATCAGATCCGCGCCCAGCATCGGCACCAGCAACACGGTGCCGATGAATGCTGCCGCCGCCAGCGCCAGCACCAACCCAGGGCGCCGCAGCGCCGCTGGCAACATCGCCAGGTAGCCACGCTCGGCGCGGCCATACGGCGCCATCGCCAAGTCGCTGGCCTTGCGCATCAGCGGCCCCACCACCCGCGCGATGCCGCGCCACAGCTTCACCACCGCCCACGCCGCACCGAAGAACGCATAGCGCACGCTCGCACCTGCGCCACGCCGCCCAGCCGCCACCGGCTTGAGCCAACGCTGCTCGGGCTGCCAATCCGGATGGCTCGGCTCGTCCGGAAACGCCATCGGCGGCGCGCCCTTGAGAGAGCTCAGCATCGGAATCAGCGTCATCGACACCACCAGCGAGATCGCAATCGCAATCGCCACCGTCAATGCCTGATCGCGGAACAGCTGCCCGGCGATGCCTTCGACGAACACCAACGGCAGGAACACCGCGATCGTGGTCAACGTGGACGCCATCACCGCCATGCTCACTTCGCGCGTGCCGGCAATCGCCGCGTCCAGCACGCTCAAGCCACGCTCACGCGCCTTGGCGATGCTCTCCAGCACCACGATCGAATCGTCCACCACCAGGCCGGTGGCCAATGCCAGCCCGCCCAGCGACATCACGTTGAGGCTCAGTCCCAACTGGCCCATGAAGAAGAACGTGGTGATGATCGACACCGGCAACGACAGGCTGATCACGAACGTGCTCCAGCCATCGCGCAGGAACAGGAAGATGATCAGGATCGCCAGTACGCCGCCGATCACCGCATCCTTCTTGACATCGCTGATCGCATGTTCGATGAAGTGCGATTGATCCTCGATGGTGGTGATTTCCACATCGCCCGGCACCGTCGCCTTGAGCTGCTCCAGACGCTTGCGCAGCGCCGCGGCGGTGGACACGGTGTTGGC
The DNA here is from genome assembly GCF_002940205.1 of Xanthomonas arboricola pv. guizotiae. Taxonomy (GTDB): domain Bacteria; phylum Pseudomonadota; class Gammaproteobacteria; order Xanthomonadales; family Xanthomonadaceae; genus Xanthomonas; species Xanthomonas arboricola_C. The sequence goes on along the minus strand of NZ_MDSK01000005.1, from coordinate 131,261 downwards.
ATCGCCTTCCTTGTAGATCGCCAGCTCCACCGCTTCCTTGCCGCCAAGCCGGATGATCGCTTCGCGTTCCTTGTAGCCCTGGCGCACCTGCGCCACATCCTTCAGCCGCACCGGCATGCCGCCGGCAATGCTGCTGCTGGACGACGAAGAGGTGCTCTGCACTTCGGCCGCCGCCGCCAATGCCGCCTGCGAACCGGTGGAGGCAGCGATTGCATACATCTGCTGCATCGCCGCTTCCGCGGCGCTACCGCTGCTGCTCTGCGTGGTCACCAGCATGTTGCGGATCTCGTCCAGATCCACGAACTGGTTGACCGTGCGCACCAGATAGCGCTGCGCGCCTTCCTCCAGCCGGCCGCCGGAGATGTTGACGTTTTCTTCCTTGAGCCGGGTGATCACGTTGTCGATCGGCAGGTTGAGCTGCGCCAACTTCTGCTGATCGATGTCGACCTGGATCTCGTCTTCCAGCCCGCCACCGACCTTGACCGCCGCCACACCGGCCACCGGTTCGAGCTTCTTCTTCAGGTCTTCGTCGGCATAACGACGCAGGCCGGTGAGCTGGCGGATCGCATCGGTATCGGAGGCCGGCGCCTGCTTGGGCGACAACGCCAGCCGCATGATCGGCTCGGTAGAGGGATTGAAACGCAGCAGCACCGGCGGCTTGGTTTCCAGCGGCAGCGACAAGGCCTCCATCTTGTCGCGCACCTCCAGGCTGGCCTGGTCCATGTTGGTGCCCCAGGCGAACTCCAGCACCACATCGCTCTGGCCGGTGCGCGAGATCGACTTGAGCTTGCGCAGGTTCTTGACCACGCCGACGGCTTCTTCCACCGGCTCGGTCACCAAGGTTTCGATTTCCGACGGTGCCGCGCCGGTGTATTCGGTGCGCACGGTAAGCGTGGGATAGCTCAAATCGGGCAGCAGATTGACCTTGAGACTGCGCAACGCGATCAGGCCGAACAGCAGCATGGTCACGGTGATCATGGCGATGGTCACCCGCCGCCGCGTGGCGAAGGCCACCAGGCCGCCGCCCGGCAGCGGGGCGTGCGGATCATGCACGGGTGCGTGCGGGTTGCCGTGATCGCTCATGAGCGTTTCCCGTCGCTGCCGGCTGCCGGTGCTGCAGCCGCAACCGGCTTGCGATCGGGCTGGCCGATCACCTGCACCGCAGTGCCATCGCGCAGCGCCACCTTGCCGGCGGTCACCACCTGGTCGCCTTCCTTCAGGCCCTGGCGCACTTCCAGCCATGGGCCTTCGGCATAGCCGAGTTTCACCGGCACCCGGCTGGCCTTGCCGTTGCGCACCACGAACACCGCCGGTTCGCCATCGTCCAGCAGCGCCAGGCGCGGGATCACCAACGCGTCCTTGCGCTGGTCGTAATCGATGCGGATGCGCCCGAACATGCCCGGCTGCAGCGCTTCGGCGCCCTGGCCAAACGCACAGATCACCCGGAAGGTGCCGCTGCCCGAATCCACCACCGGCGCAATGCGGTCGACCTTGCCGATGAACTGCTGGCCGGGCAAGGCATCGGCCAGCAAGGTCACCGGCTGGCCGGACTTGAGCGTGGCCAGTTCGCGCTCGGGCACGTTGAGCGTGGCCTCCAGCTGCGCATCGTCGACGATGCGGAAGATCGGCGTATTGATCTGCACGAAGTTACCGGTCTTGATCGAGCGCGAGGCGATCACCCCGGAGATCGGCGCCTGCACCGTGGTGTAGGACAGCTCCAGCGATGCGAGCCGATGCTGCGCGCGGCTGTTTTCGGCATCGAACTTGAGCTGGTCGACATCGGCGGCACTGACCAGCTGCTGCCCCACCAACTGGGTGGCACGGCGATAGCTGTTTTCCAGCTTGCGCAACTGCGCCTCGCTCTGCGCCACCGCCAGATGCGCACGGTCCGGATCCAGGCGCACCAGGGCCTGGCCCGCCGACACTTTCTGCCCTTCTTCCACCATCACCGCCAGTGCCACGCCGGAGGTCTTTGCCACCACCTGCGCCTCGGCACGTGGCTCCAGGGCGGCGGTGCCGGTATAGCTGGCCGCCACCGCACGGCGTGCGGCCTTGGCAATTTCCACCGGTACCGCATCGACGGTTTTCTTTTCCTCGGCGGCCTTGGCCTCGCCATCTCCTGCCTTGCAGCCGCCCAACAACAGGCTCGTGGTGATCAACAATGCGGCGGCGCAGGTTCCGCTGCGGCCGGGCAGGAAGGAGAATGGCGACATCGTCGTGTCCTAGTGGATGCGTTAACAGGTGTTGTAGGTAAGTAGACCACCAGAACGATAATGCCGCCAATGCGCCAAAGGTCATGGTCTGTTCAAGTTCGCGTATTCACCCGGTTTGCGCGGCGTCAAATCGCAGGCATACTCGGACCGGTTCCGCCACGCCCCCACGTGCGGACGCTCAATCAGTCCTCCGGATACGAAACCATGCGCCCGCAGCCGCTCGCCGCTTGTCTCGCTCTGGTCGTCTTCCTGCCGTTTGGGGGCGCATCAGCGACACCGTCAGTCACGCCAGCCGCACCCGCCACGCCTGCGCCCGCCGCTGCAGCGACCACACCAGCAGCGCCTGCCGGCAATCCGTCCAACGGCCGCCTGCTGGCCTATACCTGCCAGGGCTGCCACGGCGTCACCGGCTACAAGAACGCCTATCCCAGCTATCGCGTGCCCAAGATCGGCGGCCAGTCCAGCCAGTATCTGACCCAGGCGTTGACCGAGTACCGACAGGGCAAGCGCAGGCATCCCACCATGCAAGCGCAGGCGCAGAGTTTTTCCGAGCAGGACATCGCCGATATCTCCGCCTACCTGTCCACCCTCAAATAAGCGCCCACATGCCGAACGCCCTGCACGCTCCGCGTCTAGCCATCGCCCTGGTCGCCGCCCTGATGTTGGCGGCCTGCTCCCAATCCCAGGTCGAGTCCACCGATCATTCCGCCGGCGATGCCGGCCACGCCAGCGGCGAACATGGCTCCGGCTCGTCTGCCGGCCTGCCGACCGGGCGCGCCGACGCCGGCGACAAGCTGGCGCACGCGAAAGGCAAGGCCACCGGCCAGAGCTGCGTCGATTGCCACGGCGCCGACGGCAACGCCCCCATCGACCCCAGCTATCCCAAGCTCGGCGGCCAATACGGCGACTATCTTGCGCATGCCTTGCAGGCCTACCGCAGCGGCGATCGCCAGCACCCGCTGATGACGGCGCAGGCCACCGCGCTGAGCGATCAGGACATCGCCGACCTGGCCGCCTACTTCGGCGCTCGACAGACGCAACTGCGCGACCTGCACGGCGTCAACTGAGTTGCCAATGCGCAGCGTGCCCCGCGCACGCTGCGTCTCATGCGAAATGAAAAAGCACTTGCGCGAACATTAACAGGCCGCTATCATTTCTTTCTCAGTTTCGTGGGGCCATAGCTCAGCTGGGAGAGCGCCTGCATGGCATGCAGGAGGTCGGCGGTTCGATCCCGCCTGGCTCCACCACTCCTGGCTTAGGCCGTCAGGATGACAACTCAGGTTTTGATACGCGTCCCCATCGTCTAGAGGCCTAGGACACCACCCTTTCACGGTGGACACCGGGGTTCGAATCCCCGTGGGGACGCCAATCATCTGAAAGCCCCGGCACTGCCGGGGCTTTTTTTTGCGTGTTTTTCAGCGTCGATTGAGTGCGCAGTTTATCTGCACGCGGTGCGCGTGGCGTGTCATCTGTCGATATCGATGATGCAACTGCTCCGCATCAGCGTTGTGCGACCTGGAGCTTTGCACCTCACCTGCTGCGGTTGCCGGCACGGCTACGCAGATGGCGGTGCAAGCAAACGCAGGATGTTGCGATGCCGATCGAATGTTGTGCGCAGACTGTTGCACATGACCGGCGTGCAAAATATGCCACGGCCATTGCATCGTCACACCCTACGCAATCAGACATTCGTGGATGCAGACGACATCCAGGTCGATCAGTTTGCGACGCGCGCACTCATCGATTGCTTGCGAAGCCACGCGTCACTCGGTCGCGCAAACTTTTTTGCACACACCACTTCCCAAGTGTCATCGATGTCGCTATGATTGCCGGCTCGCAGCATCGTGGGGCCATAGCTCAGCTGGGAGAGCGCCTGCATGGCATGCAGGAGGTCGGCGGTTCGATCCCGCCTGGCTCCACCACATTCCCGACATAGGCCGTCTGGAATCTACAACCAGGTTTTGATACGCGTCCCCATCGTCTAGAGGCCTAGGACACCACCCTTTCACGGTGGACACCGGGGTTCGAATCCCCGTGGGGACGCCAATCATCTGAAAGCCCCGGCACTGCCGGGGCTTTTTTTTGCCTGGAATTCAGTGGGCACCCTGTTCCACCGTATGCAGACGGTGGCGGCACGATAGGCGCGCATCGTGGCACTCCATCCACACTCCCGCACACGCGGATCGACGGTGTCATGCACTCCACGATGAGCCCTTACCCCCCCCCCCACGAATCGAACGAAGCCGCGCAACGAGGGATCAGGTCTGGCCGACATCCAGCGCCTTGCGGCCTTCGTGGGTGAGATCGATATCGCCGTCTTCGGCCTGTGTTGCATAGCCGGCACGCACTGCCCAGTTGGCCTCTTCGTCGGCGACCGGCGTGGTGTCATGGATGTCGCGCAAGATGCGTAGTTGCTGCGAGGAATCGAAATCCATGGAAAGCCACCTGCTTGAAAAGAGCTTTCCAAGGTACGCATCGCGCGTGATGGCTGCGTGCCTGCAGGCGCCCGGCAGCAACCCGCGCTCGTCTCGCCGAGATTTTCAGTGAACACGCATCATCGATGCGATGCATGGAACACGCCGCCATGCGACGAAGAACATGATGCAGTTGCACCCGCTGTCGTGTCACCTCGAAGACAGCGCGCTCCATTCGCGAAGGCAACATCGAAGCGCGCGGATGCGACAGCCGGCGGACAATCGCCGGTTCCGACGATTGTCGAGCGCACAAAAGAAAAGCCCCTCTGACCGTCGCCAGAAGGGCTCTGCCTGTGCCGCTACATCCTGGTGCCGAAGGTGGGACTCGAACCCACACGCTTTTAAGGGCGGCGGATTTTGAATCCGCTGCGTCTACCGATTCCGCCACTTCGGCGTGGCCGCGCAGTATAGCCACTCGCGCATGAAACGAACAGTGTCAGAACGCGCCTGACGAATTCAGCTGCGAAAGGCGGCGGCGGCGCTGCGCTGGGGCTGTGTCGATATACTGGCCGACTTAGGTGAAGGAGTAAGCAATGTCGGTGTTGCGTGGAGTTCGGGTACTGGTGGTCGAGAACGACCAGATGAATGCCATGCTGCTCGACCTGCAGCTCGCCCAGGCTGGCGCGGTCGTGCTGGGTCCGGTCGGGGACGTTGCGCAAGCGCTGACCCTGATCCAGGCCGATGCGCCGGAGATCGCAGTGCTCGACTACCGCCTCGGCAATGGCGAGACCAGCGAGCCGGTCGCCCGGCTGCTGTCGGAGCTCGGGATTCCGTTCGTGCTGGCGACCGGTGTTGCCAGTGGCACCATCCCCCGCGGCCTCGAGCGCGGTGTGATCCTGACCAAGCCCTACTTGTCAGACGAACTGATCAGCGCGCTGTCCAGGGCACGGCAGCTGAGCGGCGCCTCCAGCTGAGCGACAGCGCAAGCGGGTGCGGCGCCAGCAGCTAGGCGCGGCCGTTCTTCGACGCTCTTCACGGTCAGCCACAGCGGCCGACTGCCCGTCTGCCGCGCTTAACCTAGACCCTTCGCGCGGCCGCACCCCTCGATCACGGCCCGCTTGCCACTAGAATCGTGCATCCAGGCATGATGGGCAGGTTACCGAATGGATATCGCCGCGTCGCCATTCGCCGGCCTGTTGCCGGAGGCGTGCGAGACAGCCGGGTTGTTGCTGGCGTCGTCCGCGTGCGCCGCCGACCCGCTGCTGCACGACAGCCCGGCGCTGCGGACGACGCTTTCGCTGTGCCTGCATGCGCAGGTACCGATGCTGCTGGTCTGGGGCGACCAGTCGCACTGCATCTACAACGATGCCTGCATCGCGCTATTGGGCGAACGCCACCCGGCAGCATTCGGCCAGCCATTGGCGGAACGTGCAGACAGCGTTGAAGCCAACCACACCGGAACCGATGCGCATGCAGCATTGCCGCTGTCGACGTGGTCGTGCAGCCCGGTGCTGCAGGCCGGAAGACGCCTTGGCATGCTGTATGTCGCCAGCACGCCCTCCCCTGCTGCAGGGCCGTCCCGCCGCGAGGCTGCGCCCGCAGCGGTGCCCACCTGGCTCGACCAGTCGCCGGCCTTCATGGCGGTGCTGCGTGGACCCGGCTACATCGTCGAAAGCGCGAACCAACGCTTCCACGAGCTGGTCGGCCGGCGAGCGTTGCTCGGCCGTCCCTTGCTCGAGGCGATGCCGGAAATCGCCGACCAGGGCTATCTCGAGCTGCTCGATGAGGTACGACGCAGCGGCCGTCCCTTCATCGGCGAGTCGATGTCGGCCTATCTGCAGCGCACGCCCGGCAATGCGCCCGATCAGACCTTCGTGGATTTCCTGTATCAGCCGCTGCGCGAGCGCGATGGCCGCATCGACGCGATCCTGGTGCACGGATTCGATGTCACCCAGCAACGCAGCATGGCAAGTCGCGACAGTTTCCTGCTGATGCTCGAAGACGCGCTGCAACACGTTTCAGATCCACGTCAGATCATCGATACCAGCGTGCGATTGCTGGGCGAACACCTGCAGGTCAATCGCTGTGCGTTCGGTCTGGCGGCGGCCGACGGCAGAACCATGCACGTGATCAGCGACCATGTGCAGGACATGCCAAGCCTGCAGGGCGATTTTCCGCTGGAAGTGGCGCAAGGCCTGCGCGACGCCTTGCTGGAGAACCGCCCCTGGTTCACCACCGACGCGATGGCGCTCGGCGCGCCGGACTACGTGGCACAGCAGTATCGACGCTCCGGCCTGCGCGCGTCGCTGGCGATTCCGCTGCACAAACACGACCGCCTGGTCGCGGCCATCGGCGTGCATCAGCGCGCACCCCGGCGCTGGCTGTCTGCCGAGATCGAGCTGGTCCGGCTGGTGGCGGCGCGCTGCTGGGAATCCATGCAACGGGCCAAGGCGCAGCAGCAACTGGCCGCCAACGAGGCGCGGCTGCGCCGACTGGCCGACACGCTTCCACAAATCATCTTCATTGCCGATCCGGAAGGTGAGCCGCTTTACTTCAACCGGCGCTGGCACGAATACACCGGACTGTATCCTGCCGACCACCAGACCGCTGCGTGGCATCAGGCACACACCGCCGATGGCCTGCGACTGTCCGCGCAGGCCTGGGCCTTGGCCACCGAAGGCGAATGCGCTTACGAAATGGAGTGCGAGCTGCGACGCCACGACGGCCAGAGGCGCTGGCACCTGGCGCGCGCCCTGCCGGTGCGCGGCGACGACGGCAGCATCAGCGAGTGGATCGGCACCTATACCGATATCCATGACCGCCGTGCGTTCGAGCAGCAGCTGCGCGAAAGCGAAACGCGCTTCCGCGCGTTGTGCGAGACGGTGCCGGCGATGATCTGGATGGCCGATGCGCAGGGCGACTGCGTGTACTGGAATCCGCGCTGGTACCACTTCACCGGGCAGGCCGAAGACCAGGCAATGGATCAGGGCTGGTGGGATGTGATGCATCCGGACGATGCCGCGCGCGTACGCGACGCATTCGCACAGGCCTTGGCGCAACGCGGCGAATTCCTGGCCGAGTACCGCGTGCGTCGTCACGACGGGCAATACCGCTGGTGCATCGATACCGCGTCGCCGCATTTCGCCAGCGACGGCCGCTTCCTCGGCCATATCGGCTCGCTGACCGATATCTCCGAGCGCAAGCTGATCGAGGACGAAACCGCCTCCGATCGCGCCATCCTGAGCCTGATCACCACCGGCGCACCGCTGTCGGTGGTGCTGGACGCCATCGCAGCGAGCGTGGAGGCGCGTGGCGAGATTGCGCTGTATTGCGCGGTGATGGTGCTGGATGACGTACGCAAGACGCTGAGCTTCGGCTCGGCGCCGCATTTTCCGGTCGAATACCGCGGACATTTCGAAGCTTCGCCGATCGGGCCGAACGGGCCGCCCTGCGCGCGCTCGGCCTACCTTCGGCAGCAGCTGATCTGCGAGGACATCCGGGCAGACCCAGGCTTCGGCGACCACCACGCGATTGCGGCGGCGCTGGGCATCGTCGGCTGCTGCGTGACGCCCATCCTGGACAGCGACGGCCAAGTGCTGGGCACGCTCAACATCCACTACGACCGCGCCCACCTGCCCTCGTTGCGCGAACAGGCGATGGCGCGCTCTGCATCGCACCTGGCCGGCATCGTCATCGAGCGCACGCGCGTGGATGCCAAGCTCAAGCAATCGCTGCAGGCAGAGACCGCCGCGCGCAGCCAGGCCGAGCATGCCAGCCGGATCAAGGACGAGTTCCTGGCCACGCTCAGCCACGAATTGCGCACCCCGCTCAATGCCATCCTGGGCTGGTCGCGGTTGATGCAGTCGGAGGTGTTCGACCCGGCCAACGTGGGCAAGGGGCTGGTCATCATCGAACGCAGTGCGCGTGCGCAGACGCAGATTATCGACGACCTGCTCGACATGAGTGCGATCCTGTCCGGCAAGATCCGCCTGCACGCAGAGCACTTCGATATCGCAGGCCTGATGCGCAGCACGGTGGAGTTGATGCAACCGTCCGCACTGGCGCGCGACATCGCGCTGGAACTGGATGCGCCCGGCGAAGGCGAGCTGTGGTTCTTCGGCGATGCCGGGCGGCTGCAGCAGGTGCTGTCCAACCTGCTCAGCAACGCACTCAAGTTCACCTCGCCCGGCGGAACGGTGCGGGTGGCGCTGGACATCGAGGACGAGCGGCTGCGACTGTGCGTGCAGGACACCGGCATCGGGATTGCGGCCGAATTCCTGCCGCACGTGTTCGACCGCTTTCGGCAGGCCGATGCCGGCACCACGCGGCGCGTGGGTGGGCTGGGGCTGGGCTTGTCGATCTCGCGTCAGTTGGTGGATCTGCACGGCGGCAGCCTGGGGGCATCCAGTGCGGGCGAAGGCAAGGGGTCGACCTTCACCATCGTGCTGCCGTTCCAGCACGGAGTCAGCGATCTGCGTCCCGCGTCGGCCGAGTCGCTGCAGGTCGGTCCGCTGCCGAGCGACTGCCTCGGGCGCCTGGATGGCGTGCGCCTGCTGCTGGTCGACGACGACCAGGATTCGCGCGAGGCGGTGGTGCAGTTCCTGATGCTTGCCGGCGCGCAGGTGCAGGCGGCCGGCTCGGTGGAAGCGGCCGAACAATGCCTGGCAGAGGCGCCCTTCGACGTGCTGGTCAGCGATATCGCCATGCCGGTGCGCGACGGCTACGACTTGATCCGCACGGTGCGCTCCGGCCGCGCCGACCTGCCGCGGCACATCCCCGCGATCGCCCTCACCGCCTATGTGCGCGAAGAAGACCGCGACCGCGCAGTGGTCGCCGGATTCGATGCGCATATGGGCAAGCCGGTGGAACCACCCGGCCTGGTCGACCTGATCGAACGCCTGATCTTGCCGACGCGCGCGGTACGCAGCCAGGCGTGAGATCGCCTGGAAACGCAATAAAACAGGGTGGTCAACCAATTGCTGTTTGCATCACACACACCGACCATCCCGACCGGTCCTTGCCTGCGGCAATGCCTCAGACCAGCCGCCTTACGACTGATCGTATCCGCATAGGCGCACCGCGGTGGTCGGAGGGCACGCCCCCCGCGGCCAAGTTGCAGATCAGCCTGCCCCAGCGCGATCCACTCACAGCAGCGGACCCGCCGCCTTGCGAACGGGTCTATCTACACTGCCCAGCCGTGCCAGGACAGCCGCCGCGCACGCTGGCTCAGCCGCGCTTGGCGCGTGCGAATGCCGCGGCCAGCGCGTTGTCGGCCGGCGGCGCAGTGGTGCGCGGCTTGCCGTTGCCCTGCGCCGGGCCACGCCCACCGCCACCCTCGCGCCGGCCCTGCCCCGCGCCGCCGTTGCCGCGTTGATCGCGCGATTGGGCTGCGGCATCGGCCGGCGGTGGCGTATCGGACAGGCGGCAGGTCAGTGCGATGCGTTTGCGCGCCACGTCCACTTCCAGCACCTTGACCTTGACGATATCGCCGGCCTTGACCACATCGCGCGGATCCTTGACGAAGGTCTCCGACAACGCGGAGATGTGCACCAGCCCATCCTGATGCACGCCGATATCGACGAACGCACCGAATGCGGCCACGTTGCTGACCACGCCTTCGAGCACCATGCCGGGCTTGAGGTGCTTGATGTCCTCGATGCCTTCGGCGAACTGCGCCGCCTTGAACTCGGGGCGCGGATCGCGGCCGGGTTTTTCCAGCTCCTTGAGGATGTCGCGCACGGTCGGTACACCGAACTGCTCGTCGGTGAACAGCTCCGGCTTGAGTCCACGCAGGAAGCTGCCATCGCCCAGCAAGGCCTTGATCGGCTTGCCGGTGCTGCCGACGATGCGCTCGACCACCGGATAGGCTTCCGGATGCACCGCCGACACGTCCAGCGGCTCGTCGCCATCGGCGATGCGCAGGAAGCCGGCGCATTGCTCGAAGGTCTTGTCGCCCAGACGCGGCACCTTGAGCAGATCCTTGCGGCGCTTGAACGGCCCATTGTCGTCGCGATGGCGCACGATGTTTTCCGCCACCGTGCCCGACAGCCCGGACACGCGCGACAGCAGTGCCGCCGAGGCGGTATTGACGTACACGCCGACCGCATTGACGCAGTCTTCCACGCGCGCCTCCAGCGCCTTGGCCAGGCGATACTGGTCCACGTCGTGCTGGTACTGGCCAACGCCGATCGCCTTGGGCTCGATCTTGACCAGCTCGGCCAGCGGATCCTGCAGGCGCCGCGCGATCGACACCGCACCGCGCAGCGACACGTCCAGGTTGGGGAATTCCTTGGCGGCAAACTCGGAGGCCGAATACACCGACGCACCGGCTTCGCTGACCACGATCTTCTGCAGCTTGCTTGACCCGCACAGCGCGATCGCCTCACCGGCGAGCTTGTCGGTTTCGCGGCTGGCGGTGCCGTTGCCGATCGCAATCAGCTCCACGTTGTGCTGCATGCACAGCTTCTTGATCGTCTGCAGCGACTGGTCCCATTGCCGCTTGGGCTCATGCGGGTAGATCGTCTCGGTGGCAACCAGCTTGCCGGTGGCATCGACCACGGCGATCTTGCAGCCGGTACGGATACCCGGGTCCAGCCCCAGCACCACGCGCGGGCCGGCCGGCGCGGCCAGCATCAGGTCCTTGAGGTTGTCGCCGAACACGGCGATCGCCTCGGCCTCGGCCTTCTCCCGCGCCTGGTTGAACAGGTCCAGCAGCAGATGCATGTGCAGCTTCGCGCGCCAGGTCAGCCGGCAGGCATCCAGCAACCAGCGATCGGCCGGACGGTTCTGGTTGGAGATGCCGGCATTGCGCGCCACACGGCCCTCGGCGTACTGATGGCCGGCCTCGGCATCGTTGCCCGGCTCCAGATCCAGGTGCAGGAACTCCTCGCGGCGCGCACGAAACAGCGCCAGCAAGCGGTGCGAGGGAATCCTGGACAGCGATTCGGCATGACCGAAGTAATCGCGGTACTTGGCGCCGGCCTCTTCCTTGCCCTCGGCAACGCGCGCGCGGATCACGCCATTGTCGTTCAACCAGCTGCGCAGCTCGCCCACCAGGGCGGCGTCTTCCCCCCAGCGCTCCATCAGGATGGCGCGTGCACCTTCCAGCGCCGCCCTGATATCGGCCACGCCCTTTTCCGCATCGATGTACGCCGCGGCAGCGACTTCCGGCGCCTGGTTCGGGTCGGCCAGCAGGCCGTCGGCCAGCGGCTCCAGGCCGGCTTCGCGCGCGATCTGCGCCCGCGTGCGGCGCTTGGGCTTGTAAGGCAGGTACAGGTCTTCCAGCCGCGACTTGCTGTCGGCCGCCACGATCTCGGCACGCAATTCGTCGCTGAGTTTGCCCTGTTCGCCGATGCTGGACAGGATCGCCGCGCGGCGCTCTTCCAGCTCGCGCAGATAGGTCAGGCGCGTTTCCAGGTTACGCAGCTGGGTGTCGTCCAGCCCGCCGGTGACTTCCTTGCGGTAGCGCGCGATGAACGGAACGCTGGCGCCTTCGTCGAGAAGGGCGATGGCGGCGCGCGCCTGGGCGGGTTGGGCACCGATCTCGTCGGCGATGGTGCGGGCGATCTGCTGGGCAAGCTGGCTGTCGTGCATGGCGGCGCGGCCGGAGCCGCTTCACTGAAAAAAAGCATTTTCGCAGTGCTGGCCCGCCGCGGGAACCCGTTGACAGGATCGCCATCACCCTATGCCGACGCGTCCTTCGACGGCTGACGAGCTCCAGCGGGCGATCGTCAGGTGGTTACCGGTGGTGCGGAAGAGCTGAAGTACCGTTGCGATACCTGCAGCAGTGGGCACTTGGCGCCCACTGGCGGTGAGCGCCGTCGTCCGGTCAGCTGCTTAGCTGGCGCGACCTGCGTAAAGGGTCGCCGCGCGCTCGACCAGGATGCTTTCGTGCAGCGATTCCAGCGCCATCACGCGGATCTTGCCGACATCCTTCAACGGCACCATGCGCTCGACATAGATCTCCGGGCCGGCGTCGGTCATCGCGCGCGACTTGCTGAACCCGTAAGGCACAACGCCCTTGTCGCCATCTTTGCTGCCACCGACGTACAGAACGATCGACATGCCCACACCCTCGTTAACAACTGTGACTACGTTAGTGGCGCGAGCATAACGACCGTGCCGTGAGGAGCTTTCCACGCACGTTAACGCCGGCTGTTTGCGGTTCGGTGACCACACGATCCCCTCGCCTGTGTGCACGAGCGCTTCACCCCGCCTGCCTGTCCAATTGCGCTCCGCCCGCACGTACGACAGCGCATGGACTTCAAAAGTGGCTACCCGTTCTGGTCGATCCGCAACGGGTTGATGCGTGCCTATCCGCGCCTGGAGCAGGACACCGATTGCGAGGTCGCCATCGTCGGCGGCGGTGTCACCGCCGCGCTGATCGCGCATGAACTGCTCAAGCACGGGCACGAGGTGGTGGTGCTCGAGCAGCGCGAGATCGGCTGGGGCAGCACCTCGGCCAGCACCGCCTTGCTGCAGTACGAAATCGACACGCCGATGATCGCGCTGGCCAACCGGTATGGAGAACCTGCGGCCGCGCTGGCCTACGCTGCATGCGCGCAAGCCATCCTCGACCTGCAAGGCCTCTGCAATACGCTGGGCGGTTGCGACTTCAGCCGTCAGGACAGCCTGTACTACGCTAGCCGGTCGCGGGATCTCGACGACCTACGCAGCGAACTGCAGGTGCGAAAAACCCACACTCTTCCGGTCGAATGGATCGAGCGCGCGCCGTTGTGGCACAACTACGGCGTACGCTCCGAGGGTGCGATCCTCAGCCGCCTGGCCGCCAGCGTCGATCCGTATCGGCTGTGCTACCGCCTGTTTGCAGAAGGCGAGCATTACGGCGCGCGCATCTACGACCGCACCGCGATCGCCACCCTCACACCCCACGACCGGCATGTCGCGTTGCGCACCCGCGACGGGGTCACGCTGCGCGCCCGGCACGTCATCATGGCCGCAGGCTACGCAAACCAGCAGTGGCTGTCGCAGCGCGTGGCACGCAACCGCAGCAGCTACGCATTCGTGACCGATCCGCTGCACGACGGCGAGATGGGCGCGCTCAAGCACACCATGATGTGGGAAACCGCGCGTCCCTATCTCTACCTGCGCAGCACGCCGGATGGACGCGTGGTGGCCGGCGGCGAAGACGACAACATCGATCTGCCCGCGCGTCGCGATGCGCGCGTCAACGGCAAGCTGAAGACCCTGTTGAAGAAGATTCACCAGACGATGCCGGACATCAGCCTGCGCCCGGTGTTCGCCTGGGGCGGCACCTTCGCCGAAACCGCCGACGGGCTGCCGTTCTTCGGCCCGCATCCCGAACATGGGCCGCGGGTGTCGTTCGCGATGGCGTACGGCGGCAACGGCATCACCTACAGCGCGATCGGCGCACGCCTATTGCGCGCGCAACTGGAAGGCAGGCCTCACCCGTTGTCGGACCTGTTCGGTTTCTCGCGGTTGCGCTGAGGCCCCCACGGCCACCAGCCGTGGCCGTGTAGCGCATACGCGTCGGCGGCCCGTTCCAGCGGATTGCGTACGTGGATGCCGCCGCACAGCAAGTACACCGGCAAAAACAGCGGGCCGAGCAGCATGTACTGGTAGACATGCGCACGCTCGTGGTCGCCCAGGCGCACCGGCGGGTGCTGACAGCGCCCGGCAGCATGCGCGTACGTGCTGCATTGCAGATCCAGCGAGGCGCCCTTGAGCAGGATCACATTGCCCAGCGTCATCGCCCCGCCCGGTCCCCACGGCCAGGCATGGAACACCACGGCCAGCTCCTGCCCGGACCAGCGCGGACGCGCGCCGAAACAGCTGCCGGCGGCACCGATGGCAAGGCCGAGCACGGTATTGGGCAGCGTCCACAACGCGCCCAGCACCTGCACGGACGACCACCGGCGCCGGGCAGGCGTCAGTCGGCCTGGTTGGGGATCAGCAGCCACAGGATCAGATAGACCAGGATGCCGGGGAACGCGGCCGAGGCGATCGACACGATCACGAACAGCACCCGCAACAGCGTGGAGCTCCAGCCGAAGCGGCGGGCGATGCCGCCGACCACGCCGGCGATCATGCGGTCGTTGAGGGAACGGGACAATGCGGTAGTCGTGGCCATGGAAGGCTCCTTCGAACGTGATGCCCAGTCTAGAAAGCGCAGGGACAGCGCGTCGTGATGGCTGCGGCTGCTTGTCTCACCCTCAGCGCACCCCGAAGCCGCATCACGTGTTGCCGCCACGCTCCTGCAACCAGCGGTGGATCGCCACCGGCACCTCGCGCTGCGCACGTCCGGAGACGTAGATGCCGATATGCCCGCCGCGGAAACTCAGCTCGGTGTAGTCGTCGCTGCCGACCAGGCCGCGCAATGCACGCGAGGCATCGGGCGGCACCAGGTGATCGTGTTCGGCGTAGATGTTGAGCACCGGCATGTCCACCGCCTGCAGATCGACCGCCTCCCCGCCGATGCGCACCTGCCCGGTCACCAGCCCATTGCGTTGATAGAACTGGGTGACGAACTCGCGGAAGGCCTCGCCGGCCAGATCGGGCGAATCGAAGATCCACTTTTCCATGCGCAGGAAATCTTCCAGCGCCTGCTTGTCGTCGAGGATGTCGAGCAGGCCGACGTATTTCTGCAGATTCAGCCGGAACGGCTTGAGCATCAGGTAACTGGCGTTCATCAGATCCGCCGGCACGTTGCCCATGGTGTCCACGAACAGATCCACATCGACCATGCGCGCCCAGTTGGAGAGCATGTTGTCGGGGGTGTGAAAATCCACCGGCGTCACCATGGTGATCAGGTTGCGCACCTTCGGCCGCTGCAGCGCCGCATAGCACAGCGCAAACGTGCCGCCCTGGCAGATGCCGAGCACATCGACCGCCTCCAGCCCCGACTGCGCGCGCAGGTGATCCACCGCGCCATCGATATAGCGCAGCAGATAGTCCTCCAGGGTGAGGTAACGCTCGGAGCGGTCCGGGTAGCCCCAATCCAGCACGTAGACGTCCTGGCCGTGACTCAGCAGGCCCTTGACCAGCGAGCGGTCGGCCTGCAGATCGACCATGTAGGGGCGGTTGACCAGCGCGTAGACGATCAGCAGCGGCGTCCTGGCCACCGGCGCCTGCTCGCCGACAAAGCGATACAGCACCACCTTGCCATCGCGCCAGATTTCCTCGCGCGCGGTCACGCCGTAATCCACGTCTTCCACGCCCGGCAGTAATTTGAGCCCCTCGCGCAGCTTGCGCTGCATCGACAGGGTTTCCTGCATCAGGTCTTCGGCGCTGAATCCCAACGGGCCTTTCATGCCTGCGCTCCACGTGGCTTGCGTGCGGCCGGCTTAGCGGAAGCTGTGCCGGCGGATGGCCTGGCGGCGCTTTTGGCCGTCTTCGTGTTCTTGGTCGGGGCGGTTTTCGCTGGCGGTTTCCTGGCCGGGCTGGTTGCCGCTGCCGGCTTGGGCGCGGCGTCGGCCCTGGCTGCCGGGGCGCGCCTGGCCGCGGCCGGCGCAACCGGGTCAGCTGCGGCTGCAGCGGGCTTGCCGGCCGGGCTGGCCGCGGTGCGCAGCATGCGCCGCACCGCACGTTCCAGCTCGGCGATGCGGCGATGCGCGGCGTCCATCTCCGAACGCGTCGGCATCCCGAAACGCTCGCTCAACTGCTCCACTTCTTCCTGCAACGCGGCGCGCAAGCGCATATGTGCATTGGCAAAACCGCCGTAGACCTCGCGAAACCGGTCGGACAAGGCGATGTCGGCATACGACTCTTCGGCGGCCTCGATCCACAGGTCGAACAGGGCACGCGCACTGGTCAGCTGACTGCCGCTGCTTTCGTGCTCGCCCAGCTTGGAGGCGAACCGCGCGAACGCCTGCTCGATGGCCGACTTGAGTTGTTCGCCATAGGCCTGCGATTGCGCCTGGTACTCCTGCTGCGCACGCGCCAGCGTCTGCAGACGCGCCTGGTGATTGCGGCTCACGCCGAACGCCGGCATGTCCAGCCATGGCGCGTTTTCCTCCCGCCACTTCGCCAGCGCCTGCGCGGCGTCCTGCAGCCACGGGTCGAAGCCGCCCGGGCTGCCGCCACGCAGCGAGCCCAGCGTCCACTGCATCAGTTGCTCGCCCTGCCCCTGCACGGCGCGTCGCCAGGCTTCGGAGACTTCGGTGGCCGAGGTGTCGCGCCCGGCGAACTGCGCGGCCACCTGCTGCATGGTGCCGAACCAGTCGCCGGCCTGATGACGGAAGCGGTCGATCGCCTCCTGCGCCTGCGGTGCGGCCTGGGTGGGCAGCAGTTGCGACCACCAGTCCATCGCCTTGCGCCAATCCTGCGGCGCGTCGCTGCCCGGCCCCGTCCCGGGAACGGCACCAGGCTGCGCAGCGGCGCCGGACTGACCGTGGCGCATGGCATCTCCCCAGGCGCTCCAGTACTGGCGCGCCTTGTCTTCGAAGTTGCCGTTGTCCGAACCGCTGGTTGCCATGATCCCTTCCCGTGACTGTCCACCAGCCATCCTACCGCGTGTGCCCGGCCGTACCGGTCAGGGTTTGGGGATGCGCAGCGTCTTGCTGATCATCAGCGAACCGGACACTGCAAACAGCAGCACCAGCGGGTGGAACTGCCACGGCCCGAGCTGCCACTGGCCCCACCACAAGCTCTGGCCGATATGGCCGCTGCTGGCAGCCACCGCCAGCAGGATCACCAGCAGCAGGCTGGTCGGGATCGGGGTACCCTCGAAGTACGGCACCTTGTCGGCCTCGCCGGCGATCTCTTCGGCAGTCACGTTGTAGCGCGCCAGCCGGCTCACGCCGCAGCAGACGAAATAGCTCAGCACCAGCCAATCCCAGCCGCCGCGCATGCCGCAGGCATAGCCCAGCGCCGCCGGCGCCACCCCGAACGAGATCACGTCGGCCAGTGAATCCAGCTCGCGTCCCAGCGTCGAGGAGGCCTTGCGCCAGCGCGCCACATGCCCGTCCAGCGCATCGAACACGAACGCCAGCGGGATCAGCGCCATGCCCAGCAGCAGGTCGCCGCGATGGCCTTCCTGCAGGAAGCGCATCGACGCGAACACCGCGCCGGTGCCGCAGAAGGCGTTGGCCAGGGTGAACCAGTCCGCGAGTTGGAAATCGCGCAGCATCGAGAAATGGCGTTTCATGCGGAACCCGAGAAGAGCAAGGCGCAAAGGGTAACGCGCGCACGCCATGCAGGCGACTGTTTCGCACGATCGGCTAGGCTGGCGATCGGCATGGCCGCTCCGGCCGGGCACGATCGACACCGAGGACAGCATGAAGCGCAGCATCCTGATCACCGGCGCAGGCAGCGGCATTGGCGCCGGCATCGCCACCGAGCTGGCCGCCGGTGGCCACCATCTGATCGTCAGCGATATGGACCTGGCGGCAGCCGAACGCACCGCGCAGCGCCTGCGCGACGCCGGCGGCTCGGCCGAAGCACTGGCGCTGGACGTGACCGATGACCACGGCATCACGCAGGCCTTGGCGTGCGTGACGCGCGCGCCGCAGGTGCTGGTCAACAACGCCGGCTTGCAACAGGTGTCCGCGCTGGAAGACTTCCCGATGCAGCGCTGGGCCTTGCTGGTGGATGTGATGCTGACCGGCGCCGCACGGCTCAGCCGCGCGCTCCTGCCCGGCATGCGCGCGGCCGGCTACGGACGCATCGTCAACATCGGCAGCATCCACTCGCTGGTCGCTAGCCCGTACAAGAGCGCGTATGTCGCCGCCAAACACGGCCTGGTCGGCCTGGCCAAGGTCATCGCACTGGAAACCGCCGACTGCGACATCACCGTCAACACGCTGTGCCCGAGCTATGTGCGCACCCCGCTGGTGGAGCGCCAGATCGCCGACCAGGCGCGCACGCGCGGCATCGCCGAAGAGGCGGTGATCCGCGATGTGATGCTCAAGCCGATGCCCAAGGGCGCCTTCATCGACTACGACGAACTCGCCGGCACGGTCGCGTTCCTGATGTCGCATGCCGCGCGCAACATCACCGGGCAGGCGATCGCCATCGATGGCGGCTGGACCGCGCAGTGAGCACGGCTGGCGAAATTTTCACCAGCTTCCGTGGCCGCCTTGCGCCGCAAGGCGCGCGCGCAGTTGTCCACAGACTTGCGCAGACTTCATCCACAACCGGTGTGGAGAAGTGCGTGGAGGCGGAATGCGGAAGGCATGTCGCCACAGGGTGCGGCGCCGGCTTGCGGTTGCGCTCGCCAGGTCGATCGCATGCGCATTGGCGCCGATGGAACGACATCCATGGCGAAGGGAGACGACACGCAAGTCCGGCCCTGCGGTGACCGCGCCAGACAGACAGCCGCGCTCGCCTGGGCGGCTGCGCACTCCCTCACTCCCGCTCAGATACGCGAATACGTCCACGACTGCATGCGCCCGTCGCGATACGGCATCACGCCATGGAACGGACGCGGGTCGCCATCGAAGACCAGCGGCAGAAAATTGCGGTCGCCCTCCCACATCGGTACCTGGTCCATGCGATCGATCGCCACCCATTCCAGCGTGCCTTCCGGGTTGTAGGCCTGCGGCTCGCCCTGGAAGCTGTGGATCAGGAACACGAAGCCCAGCCAGTCCTCGCCGTGCTTGCCGAAGCCCGGCCAGCTGATGGTGCCGCGCAGTTGCATATCGCCGCACTCCACGCCGGCCTCTTCGCGGATCTCGCGGCGCATGCCGGCCAGCACGTCCTCGTCCGGTTCCACCTTGCCGCCGAGCCCGTTGTATTTGCCCAGGTGCTGATCGCCGGGGCGGGCATTGCGATGGATCATCAACACCTGTGTGGCGTCGGGCGACAACAGGTAGCCGAGCGTGGCGACGATAGGGGTATAGGGCATGGCGGGCGCGCTAGAATCGAGCGCATCAGTATGCCCGATGCTACGCAAGCGGCGTGGCGCAGCCTCAGCCGACGGCGGCCTGCGAGCCGGGACGCGGTGGCGCGACGTAGTCGCTATCCAGACGCAAGGCAGCCACGCCATGGCCGCGCTCGGCCAGATAGTCCAGCCACTTGCCCAGGAACGTGTTCATGCGCATGCGGTGGCTGATCAGCTCGGCCGGCGGCGGGAACATGCCCATCACGTCCTGCCAGCGACGGCCGACGTAGCAATGGGTGGTCTCGGCCTGGCGCGCATCGCGGTACAGGCGCACATAGGCCGACGGGTCCGGCTCGCCGGTGACCGGGTCGCACAGGTCGTAGGTCAGCCGCAGCTCGACCGTATAGCGGTGACATTCGATCACGTCCAGACGCAGGTCCAGGCCATCGCCGATCGACGACAGATAGGAACCGGGAGCGAGGTCGGCCGGTGCGAACAGCCGGGTCAGGTGCTGGAAGTTTTCTGCGTACAAGCCCATCAGCCAGCCGAACCGGCTCAACCTGGGGATGCGTTCGAGTTTACTCAGTGCTTGCGCCATGAACCGATCCTACACGCTGCGCTGCCGCACGGGCAGCATTGACGACCGGCCACCGGCAGGCCTACCTTGGCGGAGCCCTGCCCCGCCCGCTTGATGTCCTTGACGCTCACCGACCGACCGTGGCACGTTACGGTAGCTCCGGATCGTGAATGTGCTACGCGCGGCCCAACCCCAATCCCCAATCCCGCCAACCAATCCCGCCTCAAAACATCTCGCGCTGCAGCCCCAGCGTGGATAACACCTTGCTGGAAATTTCCTCGATCGAGGTATTGGTGGTGCTCAAGGTCGGAATGCGCTCCATCTGGAACATGCGCTCGGCGGTGGCCACCTCGCGCCGGCAGGTCTCTGCCGCGCTGTAGCGTGAATTGGCGCGCCGCTCCTGGCGGATCTGCTGCAAGCGCTCCGGGTCGATGGTCAGGCCGAACAGCTTGCTGCGGTAATTGCGCAGGCGCGGCGGCAGACGCTCGTTTTCCAGATCTTCCTCGGTCAACGGATAGTTGGCGGCGCGGATGCCGTAATGCAATGCCAGGTAGATGCAGGTCGGCGTCTTGCCGGCGCGCGACACCGCCACCAGGATCACGTCGGCCTCGTCGTAATTGAGCGCGATGCCGTCATCGTGGCTCAGCGCGAAGTTCATCGCGTTGATGCGGCGGTGGTAGGTCTCGAAGTCGACCATGCCGTGCGCACGCCCCACGCGCGAATGCCGCGGTGCATTGAGCTCGCGCTCCAGCGGCTCGATGAAGGGCGCGAACACGTCCAGCATCAGGGCGCCGCTTTCGGCCAGGATCATGCTCAGCTGGGGATCGACGCAGGAATTGACCACCACCGGACGGACCTGGTACCGCTCGCCTGCCGCGCGTATCCGCAGCGCCGCATCGCGCGCTTTTTCTGCATCATCAATGAACGACATGCGGTCGGTGACGAAGTTGAAACCGCTGAACTGCGTGAGCAGGCTATGCCCAATCGTTTCAGCGGTGATACCGGTTCCATCGGAGACGTAGAACACCGGTCGAATTGTTGACATCAAGACCACCTCTTTGAACTGGTGTCCAAAACTACGGGTTCATGCTTGTGCAGATTCCGCTGTGCACTGCATCATAGCGGCTTCTTCCTACGGACGCGGCCATCCAGCCCGCTCGGGCGATGGCCATACGGAGCATCGCGCTTGAACGAGAATATCCTGTGGTTGCATGAGCTACGCCTGGCCGATCTGGCCCGCGTAGGTGGTAAGAATTCCTCGCTCGGCGAGATGATCGGCAACCTGGCCGGGCTTGGCGTTTCGGTTCCCGGTGGATACGCGACCACCGCCGAGGCTTTCAAGGACTTCATCGCGCACAACGACCTGTCCAAGCGCATCTTCGACAAGCTTGCAACGCTGGATGTCGAAGACGTGTCTGCCCTCACCGTCGCCGGCAAGGAAATCCGTGGCTGGGTGATCGATGCTCCGCTGCAGCCGGAACTGGACCGCGATATCCGCAGCGCATACGCACAACTGTGTGCGGAAAACGGCGGGGGCGAAGTGGCCGTGGCGGTGCGTTCGTCGGCCACCGCCGAGGATCTGCCCGATGCCTCGTTCGCCGGCCAGCAGGAGACCTTCCTCAACGTGACCGGCGCCGACGATGTCGTGCACAAGGTCAAGGAAGTGTTCGCCAGCCTCTACAACGATCGCGCGATCGCTTATCGCGTGCACCATGGTTTCAAGCACGAAGACGTGTTCCTGTCGGCTGGCGTGCAATTGATGGTGCGCTCGGGCGTCGGTGCGGCCGGCGTGCTGTTCACGCTGGACACCGAATCGGGCTTCCGCGACGTGGTGTTCGTCACCTCCAGCTTCGGCCTGGGCGAGATGGTGGTGCAGGGCGCGGTCAACCCGGACGAGTTCTACGTCTACAAGCCCACGCTGACCGCAGGCAAGCCGGCGATCCTGCGCCGCTCGCTGGGCAGCAAGGCGATCCGCATGGTGTACTCGGATGTGCCCGGCGAACGCGTGCGCACCGAAGACACGCCGATGGAACTGAGCAGCACCTTCTCGATCAGCGACGAAGACGTGCAGGAGCTCTCCAAGCAGGCGCTGGTGATCGAAAAGCATTACGGCCGCCCGATGGATATCGAGTGGGCCAAGGACGGGGTCAGCGGCAAGCTGTTCATCGTGCAGGCGCGTCCGGAGACCGTGAAGTCGCGCAGCCATGCCACCCAGATCGAGCGTTTCGCGCTGGAAGCCAAGGACGCCAAGATCCTGGTCGAAGGCCGTGCGGTCGGTGCCAAGATCGGCAGCGGCGTGGCGCGCGTGGTGCGCTCGCTGGACGACATGAATCGCGTGCAGGCCGGCGACGTGTTGATCGCCGACATGACCGACCCCGATTGGGAGCCGGTGATGAAGCGTGCCTCGGCGATCGTCACCAACCGCGGCGGCCGCACCTGCCACGCGGCGATCATCGCGCGCGAACTCGGCGTACCGGCGGTGGTCGGCTCGGGCAATGCCACCGATGTGATCAGCGACGGTCAGGAGGTGACGGTGAGTTGCGCCGAAGGCGATACCGGCTTCATCTACGATGGTTTGCTGCCGTTCGAGCGCACCACCACCGACCTGGGCAACATGCCGCCTGCCCCGCTCAAGATCATGATGAACGTGGCCAACCCGGAACGCGCATTCGACTTCGGCCAGCTACCCAACGCCGGTATCGGCCTGGCACGTCTGGAGATGATCATCGCCGCGCATATCGGCATCCACCCGAACGCGCTGCTGGAATACGACAAGCAGGACGCCGACGTCCGCAAGAAGATCGACGCCAAGATTGCCGGTTACGGCGATCCGGTGAGCTTCTACGTCAATCGTCTGGCCGAAGGCATCGCCACGTTGACCGCCTCGGTGGCGCCGAACACGGTGATCGTGCGCTTGTCGGACTTCAAGTCCAACGAATACGCCAACCTGATCGGCGGTTCGCGTTACGAGCCGCATGAAGAAAACCCGATGATCGGCTTCCGCGGCGCCAGCCGTTACGTCGACCCGTCCTTCACCAAGGCGTTCGCGCTGGAGTGCAAGGCGGTGTTGAAGGTGCGCAACGAGATGGGCCTGGACAACCTCTGGGTGATGATCCCGTTCGTGCGCACGCTGGAAGAAGGCCGCAAGGTGATCGAGGTGCTGGAGCAGAACGGGCTCAAGCAAGGCGACGGTGCCGATGGAAAGCCGGGCCTAAAGATCATCATGATGTGCGAGCTGCCGTCCAATGCGCTGCTGGCCGATGAGTTCCTGGAGATCTTCGACGGCTTCTCGATCGGCTCCAACGACCTGACCCAGCTCACCCTGGGCCTGGACCGCGACTCGTCGATCGTGGCGCACCTGTTCGACGAGCGGAACCCGGCGGTCAAGAAGCTGCTGTCGATGGCGATCAAGTCGGCGCGCGCCAAGGGCAAGTACGTGGGCATCTGCGGCCAGGGGCCGTCCGATCATCCGGAACTGGCCGAGTGGCTGATGCAGGAAGGGATCGAGTCGGTATCGCTGAATCCTGACACCGTGGTGGACACCTGGCTGCGTCTGGCCAAGCTGAAGAGCGAGGGCTGATGGGCATGTTGGGTGCGATGTTGGCGGCGGCGGGAGCAGTCGCTGCAAGGCCGGTGGCGGCCAGGACGGCGGAGCCGGCGTTCAACTGGGCCAATATCCCGTGGGCGCAATATGCGCTCAACTGGGGGCTGGCCCTGCTGATCGTGGTGGTCGGCATGTGGCTGGCCAAGCAGCTCAGCCAGTGGCTGCACCGTGCGCTGACCCGCGCGCGCGTCGAGATCACGCTGACCAACTTCCTGCGCAACGTGCTTTACGCGTTGTTGCTGGTGCTGGTCTTCGTCAGCGCGTTGAGCAAGATCGGCGTGCCGCCGACCTCGCTGATCGCGGTGCTGGGTGCGGCCGGCCTGGCGGTCGGTCTGGCGTTGAAGGACTCGCTGTCCAACATCGCTGCAGGCGTGATGCTGATCGTGCTGCGGCCGATGCGCGATGGCGACCATGTGGTGATTGCCGGCCAGGAAGGCATCGTCGACGAGATCCGGATCTTCCAGACCCGGATCCGCGCGTTCGACGAGCGCATGATCACCCTGCCCAACAGCACCATCACCACCTCGCCGATCGTCAACTACAGCACCCTGCCCAACCGGCGCCTGGAAGTGACCGTGGGCGTGGGCTACGGCGACGATCTGAAGAAGGCCCAGCAGCTGTTGCTGCAGATCGCCAAGGACAATCCGAACATCCTTCAGTCGCCGGCACCGTTCGTGCAGGTCACCAACCTGGGCGAAAGCACGGTGGATCTGATGGTGTTCGCATATGCGACCAACGGCAATTTCGGCGCGGCCAAGAGCACCACGCTGGAAAGTATCCGCAATCAGCTGCTGGAAAACGGACTCAACATCCCCTACCCGCAGCGCGACCTGCACGTGTATCATCACGATGCCGACGGCAAGCCGATCTCCGATCTGTTGCTCAAAGGCATCACCGACGATGGCGACCTGAACAAGGGACCTTCGTTGGCGCGCTGATGCGGGTAACACTGGCAATAGTGCATGCTCACAAAAAAGGCCGCATCGGACGATGCGGCCTTTTTTGTGCGCGTGGATGGCGCCGAACCGGGTTTGCGAGGGATGCGAGAAGCGAGGCTGAGAGGCGCCTCACCTGCGCGCCGCACCCTATATCCGGCGATCGCCTCGCACGGCTGCATGTCCGACTGCGCAATACCGCCTTGGCGTTTTTAGCCTTCCACACCCGCTGCAGTATCGCCGCCGAGCGCGCCCATGAACTGGCGGTAGTGGCGCAGCTCGTCGATCGAATCGCGCACATCGCTCAGGGCGGTGTGCGCCGAGCTCTTGGCAAAACCATTGGCCACCGTCGGCGCCCAACGCCGTGCCAGCTCCTTGATGGTGGACACGTCCAGGTTGCGGTAATGGAAATAGCGCTCCAGGCGCGACATCTGGCGGTGCAGGAAGCGGCGGTCCTGGCAGATCGAATTGCCGCACATCGGCGAGGCGCCGGCGCGGATCCACTCGCTCAGGAAGGCCACCGTCTGCGCTTCGGCCTGGGCGTGGGTGACCTGGCTGTCGAGCACGCGCTGCCACAGCCCCGAACGGCGGTGCTGATTGCGGTTCCACTCGTCCATGGCTTCCAGCGTCGCCAGCGGGTGGGCGATGGCCAGCTCCGGCCCTTCGGCAAGCACGTTCAACTGCGCATCGGTCACGATGGTGGCGATCTCGATGATGGAATCGCGATCGGTATCCAGGCCGGTCATTTCCAGATCGATCCAGACCAGTCGGTCGTTGCCTGCAAGGGTGTCTGCCATGTCGCCGTCCTGTGGAAGCCGTCGCCGGCCGGAACTGAAGGGCGCGCATCATACCGCGGCCGCGCCGCTCAGGGCGCAAGGGGCGGCTTGCCGCGCTTGGCCCTGAAGTAATTGGTCAGCCGCAGACCGGCTTCGGCGGCCAACACGCCACCGCTGACCTGCACGCGGTGGTTGTGGCGCGGGTCGGCGGGCAGATCGAACACGCTGCCGCAGGCGCCGGTCTTGGGGTCGCTGGCGGCGAACACCACCCGCGCGATGCGTGCGTGGATCATCGCCATCGCGCACATCGCGCATGGCTCCAGCGTGACATACAGCGTGCAGCCGATCAGCCGGTGGTTGGCCAGGCGGCGGCCGCCTTCGCGCATGGCCATGATCTCGGCATGCGCGCTGGGATCGTGGCTGGCGATATTGAAGTTCCAGCCCTCGCCCAGCACGGTGCCATCGGCATCGATCAGCAGCGCGCCGACCGGAATCTCGTCAAAGTCGCGTTCGGCATGCTCGGCCAGTTGCAGGGCGCGTTGCATCCACTGTTGGTCGATCAGCGCCTGCGCCGCATCCACCGACGTTTCCACCGGCATGCTCACGCGGCGCTACCGCCCTGGCGATCCAGAAACGCGGCGAACGCGGCCACGGTGGCTTCGCTGACATGGTGCTCGATGCCTTCGGCGTCGCGGCGCGCGGTGGCCTCGTCGATGCCCAGAGCGAGCAGGAAACGTTCGACGATCTGATGGCGCTGCCGGCTGGACGCCGCCAGCGCCTCGCCGGCCGGGGTCAGGAACACCCCGCGGTACGGGCGCTGCACCACCCAGCCGTCGCGCACCAGCCGCTTGAGCATCTTGGCCACGGTCGGCTGCGCCACGCCCAGGCGTGCGGCGATATCGACCTGACGCGCCTCGCCACCGTCGACCAGCAGGTCGGAGATCAGCTCCACATAGTCCTCGACCAGCTCGGCGCGGCGCGCTTCGCGCACCTGACGGAAGCTTTCCATATGCACCTGTGCGTCGATCAGCGCCGGCGCGGCTGCTTCCAGCTTTTCGCTCTTGCCCACCCTCATCCCCGTCATCACGTCCGGCGCCAGTGCCGGGATGCGTAGTTTGAAGCACGCAGCCGATCATTACGATTTAAATTGCCAATGCTCAACAGCATAGCAGTTGCTATATGATCGGTGCGACTCCCTGCCAGCCTGCTCCGCATGTCCGTCGATCTGCGTCCTCACCCAGCCTCGCCCCTCCCCGTGCCGGCCGCGGCCCATGGCGGGCTGGGCGATCACCACGCCAGCGTCGCGGTCCCCAAGGGCGGCCACTGGTGGTTCCGGCTGCTGGCGTTTCTGGGTCCGGGCTACATGGTGTCGGTCGGGTACATGGACCCGGGCAACTGGGCCACCGACCTGGCCGGCGGCTCGCAATTCGGCTATCTGCTGCTGTCGGTGATCCTGCTGTCCAACCTGATGGCGATCGTGCTGCAGAGCCTGTCGGCGCGGCTGGGCATCGCGACCGGGCTGGACCTGGCGCAGGCCTGCCGGGCGCGTTACCCGCGCGGGGTGAACCTGGCGCTGTGGGGCATCTGCGAACTGGCGATCATCGCCTGCGATCTGGCCGAGGTGATCGGCACCGCCATTGCCTTGAAGCTGTTGTTCGGCATCCCCCTGACCGTGGGCGCCATCGTCACCGCGGTGGACGTGGTGCTGGTGCTGTTGCTGATGAACCGCGGCTTCCGCGCGCTGGAAGCGTTCGTGATCGCGCTGCTATTGATCATCTTCGTCTGCTTCGGCATCCAGATCGCGCTGGCGGCACCGCCGATCGCCGCCGTGCTGGGCGGCTTCATTCCGCATGCGCAGGTGGTCACCGACCCGCGTGCGCTGTATCTGGCGATCGGCATCATCGGTGCGACGGTGATGCCGCACAACCTGTACCTGCATTCGTCGATCGTGCAGACACGCGCGTATCCGCGTACCGACCCGGGCCGGCAGTCGGCACTGCGCTGGGCGGTGACCGACAGCACCGTGGCGTTGATGTTCGCGCTGTTCATCAACGCCTCGATCCTGATCCTGGCGGCAGTGGTGTTCCATGCGCAGGGCCGCACCGACGTGCAGGAAATCGAACAGGCCCATGCCCTGCTCGCGCCGATGCTGGGGGTGGGCCTGGCCTCGACGCTGTTTGCAGTGGCGCTGCTGGCCTCCGGCGTCAATTCCACCGTCACCGCCACGCTGGCCGGGCAGATCGTGATGGAAGGCTTCCTGCAACTGCGCTTGCCGCCGTGGCTGCGGCGCCTGCTGACGCGCGGCATCGCCATCGTGCCGGTGGTGATCGTGACCTGGTTGTATGGCGAGGCCGGTACCGCGCGGCTATTGGTGCTCAGCCAGGTGGTGCTGTCGATGCAGTTGCCGTTTGCGGTGATCCCGCTGGTGCGCTTCGTGTCGGATCGTGAATTGATGGGTACGCTGGTGGCACCGCCGTGGCTGGTGCGCATCGCCTGGGTCATTGCGGCGGTGATCGTCGGCTTGAACCTGAAGCTGCTGTGGGAGACCGCGCTGCAGTGATCGGCCCCGGCAACCGGCCGCAGTGACCGGCCTGTGCGGTCGAGGCTGACACGCGCACGGTCCATTGCGCGTGCCGCCTGCACAGCGATCGGCGCAACGCCCTGCCCGACTGCGCGCA
Organism: Xanthomonas arboricola pv. guizotiae; assembly: GCF_002940205.1. Taxonomy (GTDB): domain Bacteria; phylum Pseudomonadota; class Gammaproteobacteria; order Xanthomonadales; family Xanthomonadaceae; genus Xanthomonas; species Xanthomonas arboricola_C. Next base: position 103,264 of record NZ_MDSK01000005.1, on the reverse strand, counting down.
GCCACCCGGGCCGGCCTGGCCGCATGCGATGTCTTGTCGTGTCATGCCAGTGCGCGCCTGGATCACAGCCGGCATATCCGGCGCCGCACTGCGCACGCGCGTGCAATCTGCAGGTGTCCACCAAGCGCTTTACTTGCCGCATGCACCGGCCTGTTCGCGGCCTGCGGCGGTGGTGCCTTTGCAGGCGCGTCGTGGTGACACGCTTGCGCCGTCACGCGACGTCCGGGATGCATGCCCCCCTCCCCCAGGAGTTTCTATGCCTCCGTTCCAGCCGCATCCGGCCGACGCCGGACGCCGCAGCTTTCTCATCTCCGGCACGGCCGCCGTGGCGGCGTTATCGCTGCCGAGCTTGACCAGTGCTGCCGCGGCGGCGCGCGCCCATCCCACCACACCGCCCCATCCGACCAACAACGGAGTCAACCCGATGCCCAATTTCGTCACCCGCCCCGATGGCGCCAACATCTTTTACAAGGACTGGGGCAAGGGCCAGCCGGTCGTGTTCTCGCACGGCTGGCCGCTCAGCGCCGATGCCTGGGATGCGCAGATGCTGTTCATGGGCCAACACGGCTTCCGCGTGATCGCGCATGACCGTCGCAGTCATGGCCGCTCGTCGCAGACCTGGGACGGCAACGACATGGACACTTACGCCGACGATCTGGCGGCCGTGATCGAGCAGCTGGATCTGCAGGACGCGATCCTGGTCGGCCATTCCACCGGCGGTGGCGAAGTGGCGCATTACGTCGGTCGCCATGGCAGCAAGCGCGTGGCCAAGGTGGTGCTGGTCGGCGCGGTGCCGCCGCAGATGGTCAAGAGCCCGACCAACCCGGGTGGCCTGCCGATCAGCGTGTTCGACGGCATCCGCGAGGGTGTGGCCAAGGACCGTTCGCAGTTCTATCAGGAGTTGAGCACGCCGTTCTTCGGCGCCAACCGCGACGGCAACACCGTCACCCAGGGCATGCGCGATGCGTTCTGGCTGCAGGGCATGCTGGGTGGACACAAGGGCCAGTACGACTGCATCAAGGAATTCTCTGAGGTCGATTACACGCCTGACATCAAGAAGATCGATGTACCGGCGCTGGTAGTGCACGGCGACGACGAGCAGATCGTGCCGATCGATGCATCGGGCAAGCTGTCGGCCAAGATCATCCAGAACGCCGAACTGAAGATCTACGCCGGCGCTCCGCATGGCCTGCCCGTCACCCACGCCGATCAGTTCAACCAGGACCTGTTGGCCTTCGCCAAAGCCTGATCCGGTTCGATTCGCGACACCAAGCCGGCTCGCGAGAGTCGGCTTTTTTATGCGTTTCTCCTCGGCGCCGCCGGCTTCCAGGCGCGCAAAGGCCATCGCGCCGTTCGTCGGCCACACCCATCGCGCCGCAAGCCTGTGACGTTCTCGACCGTTCTTGAACGCCACGCCACTTGGCGTAACCGCCGCGCTTCCAAATCGATCGGCTTGAGCTATCGTATACACCGCCAGCGGCGCGGGGGCCGCTTCAGCATGGTGTGCAACAGCCGATAACGGCTAGGTCCGACCGCTGCCGGGGGGCTGCGACGGCATTCGCTTCAATCACTAAACGCGTTCAGGGGAATTGCGATGCTTCGTCACTCTTTGCGGGTGCGCCTGCTGTTGCCGGTGCTGGCCTTGGTGCTGGTCGTGGTGGTGGCACTGACGGTCATTCTGGCCATTACCGAAGCGAACCGGGTCAAGTTCGAGACCGGCGACGCGATCGAGCGGCAGTCGGTGTCCTTGCAGACCCTGTTCTCGGTCACCCGCGTGATGATGCTCGATCGCGTCAATTCCTCCATGCGCCAGCTGCGCAAGGACGCCAACGCACGCGGCGCCGCAAGCATCGGCAACGAAGTGCGCGTGGGCGATCGCAGCGCCAACGACCTGCTGCTGGGCCAGAAGGCGCAGGCCAACGTCTTCGACATGCTCGACGATGTCACCGCCATCCACGAAGGCACCGCCACGCTGTTCTCGCGTACCGGCAATGACTTCGTGCGCATCTCCACCAACGTCAAGAAGGACGACGGCAGCCGCGCCGTCGGCACCGTGCTCGATCCCAACGGCCAGGCCGCCGCCAAGCTGCGCAACGGCGAAAGCTTCTACGGCGTGGTCGATATCCTCGGCAACCCGTACGTCACCGGCTACGAGCCGATCTTTGCCGGCGACGACAAGCGCGTGATCGGTGCCTGGTACGTGGGCTACAAGGCCGACACCCAGGCGCTGGAAAACGTGGTCAGCAGCCGGCGCGTGCTCGACTCCGGCTTCATCGCCGTGTTCGATAGCAAGAACAAGCTGCGCTTCCAGTCCACCACCGGCGCCACCACCGATACCGCCACCATCGAGCGGATCGTCAAGGAAACGCCGGACGATTGGGTGGTGACCAAGCAGGAAGTGCCCGATTGGGGCTTCACCCTGGTCTCGGCCTATCCCAGGAGCGACGTCAATGGTGTGATCGTGCGCCAGTCGCTGTGGATCGCCGGCATCGGCCTGCTGGTGTGCGCGCTGTTGCTCGGCCTGCAGTGGGCGCTGATCTGGAGCCGCGTGCTGCGCCCGATCCAGCACCTGACCACCGTGGCCGAAGAGCTGAGCCTGGGCAAGTGGAACCACACCATCGACGAGGTCAACCTCAAGGATGAAATTGGTACCCTGGCGCGCGCCATCTCCCGCCTGTCCAACAGTGTCCGGCTGGCCATGGAGCGGCTCAGCAAACGCTGAGCCGCGCGCACCCACCCCGTACCAGATGCTGCAAGGAAGACGCCATGTCCACTGAATTCCGTCCGCTGATCGAGGTCCTGCGCGAGCTCAAGGCGCTGGCACTGAAGAAGGCGTCCGGCTTTCTGTTCATCGTCACCGAGGAGAACCACTCCTGCATCATCCGCCTCAACGCCGGGCAGATCGAAGAAGTGGTGTTCCGCATGCTGCGCAATGACGAGGCGGTGCAACGCCTCACCATGGTCAATGCGGCCAAGGCCCGCTTCCAGGCCGACCCCGGCGCCGGCATGGGCAAGCCCTCGCTGCTGAGCGACGACTCGCGACAGTGGTTGCTGGGCGGTTTCGAACAGGATCTGGGTGGTGCGCCGGCACCGCCGCGTGCAGCAGTTCCAGCGGCTCAGGCAGCGGCCGCAGCAGCGTCTGTCGCCGCACCGAGCGCAGCACCTGCATCCGCTGGCGCTGGCGCCGCACCCGACGAGCAGGTCCGCGATGCACTGGAAAAAGTCGCGCTGAATTATCTCGGCCCGATCGCCGGCATGCTCTGCGACGAAGCCTGGGACGCATCGAGCGACATCGAGCAGGTGCTCAATCAGCTCGGCGCCAACCTCTCCACGCCACAGGAAACGCAGAAATTCATGGCCGATGCGCGCGTGGCGCTGGCCAAGCTGCGCTGACGCGCAACTGCAGTAGATTCAGGATCAAGCCGCGCATTGCGCGGTTTTTTTTTGCGCCCACTCGTGCGGAGATAGCGGAATTATCGCTGGCTAATCCAGACTTTTCACGCTTATGCCATTCAAGAACAAGTCGACGAAATGCCCGATACGCGATTTCGATGATTGGTCATTTTCGACTGCAAGGGAGATGGCAGTCACCACGCAAATGAAATCCTCATACGTGACGTCGCCACGGATCGCACCCGCGTCCTGCCCGCGCTGAAGCAGCCGGCGCCCTTCCGCGGTGATCGCATGACAGCCGGGTGTCCCGCATTGGATAACAGCCCCGATCGAAGCAGCAAGGCTCTGATAAATGCTCGTGTTCCTGGCAAGTTCTTCCAGGTACGCGCGTACCGCCTCGCCTGGAGCAAGGTCTCGGTCGCGCGCACGGCTGGCTTGCGCGAGCGACAGGAAACGCTCGTTGCTGGTCGCGGCTAAAAGTGCCTCGCGCGTGGGAAAGCGACGATACAGCGTACCGATGCCGACACCTGCGCGCTTGGCAACTTCCTCGAGCGGGACACCAGCTCCTTTTTCCAGAAAAAGCGCTTCAGCTGCAGAAAGGATGAGTTCCCGATTTTTCTGCGCGTCAGCCCGAAGGGCAGGTTCATCACTCACGCTTTTTCCTCTTCATTCTTGTCAAGTGGAGGCTACCTCCATATTATAAGTGGAGCAATCCTCCATATTTGAAGAAGGCACCAGCAAGTGACGAACCGTTTCGAAGACAAAGTGGTGGTGATCACCGGGGGCAGCGACGGCATCGGCCTGGCATCGGCGAAGCTGTTCGCAATGGAAGGCGCGCACGTGTACATCACCGGGCGTCGGCAGGACACACTTGCCGAGGCCGTGAAGAAGATCGGCCACGGAGCAGTCGGTGTGCAAGGCGATGTCACCAACTCCGACGACGTCGCGCGGCTTTACGAACGCATCAAACGCGATCACCACAAGGTCGATGTCGTGTTCGCCAATGCGGGCATCTACGAGGTCGTCCCCCTCGACGCGATCGACGCTACGCATTTCGACACGACCTTCGACGTCAATGTGAAAGGCATGGTGTTCACCGTGCAAAAAGCGCTACCGCTGATGACTGCGGGCAGCGCTATCGTCCTCAACGGCTCCATCGCCGGCAGCAAGGGCCTGCCAGGCCAGTCTCTTTACAACGCCAGCAAGGCCGCGGTGCGCTCGTTTGCCCGAAGCTGGACCACTGACCTCAAGGAGCGAGGCATCCGCGTGAACGTCGTCTCGCCTGGTGGCACGCAGACGCGCCTGATACGCAGCTACCTCGATTCGCAGCCCGAAGTTGAAGAGGCGCTGAGCAAGAGTGTTCCGCTTGGCCGGTTGGCCGAACCGAACGAGGTAGCACGGGCAGTCCTCTTCCTGGCATCCAGCGAGAGCAGCTTTGTCGCCGGCCATGAGCTTTTCGTCGACGGTGGTGTCGCTGCGGTTTAGGCATTGGGCAAGACGCGTGGGGTGCACGGCGATCCTGCGTGTCGAAGCCGTGCTGATCGTGCAGGCATGGCTGCGGCTCTGGTCGAAACGCTTCGGCAAGCGCAGAGCATCCCGCTGTGCGATCTTGTTTGACGCATAGGCGCGAGGCAGCCCGCTCTTCTAGAGGGTGATCCTGGCATCCAGCAACGGCACAGGCGCAGGCCAGCATCCCATCATCCGCGAAGGTCGAACGTACCTGAGTGCAGAACGCCTCACCCTTCCCCGCCAACGGCGGGGTCCGGGCGCATGCGCACCCGGACTATTTCACCATCATCGATACTTGCGTCATCATCTCGACGACTGGCGACAGTCATCGAAAGGCCGATGTCACTCCCCCTCTGTCATCAACGGGCCTCGTAAATCCCTGTGATTTAAGGGATTTCTAGTGAGGGATTTCTAGTGATCGACAAATATATACCGTCGCGATCTACCGTCAAAACACGCGTTTAATGCTGGTGCGGGTTATGGAGCGACCTGCGCGGCGTCGACACTTCCGGGCTTATTGTCGATTTAGCGCGCTCCACTACGACCGGGAACGACCACACGCTAAGGGATTACAGTTCACCCAGGAAATCCCCGACCACGGCGACGCAATGATCGAAGCTGGGCGTGTAATCCAGCATGGCGATGGCGTTGAACGCGGCGCGCAGGCCGGCATGCGGCGCCTGGATCTGGGACAGAAACGCCTCCCGATGGCGTAGGAGAAACGGCGTCGCCGCCAGAAGCTGCTGAGGCTCGCGCTCGATCACGAGCGCCAGGTCGAAAAGATCACGCGCCGTAACCCGATCGCCACGGTGGTACATCTTCTTGGCAATGATTTCGGCGGCTGTCTCCACCTTCACAGCGCGACCGCCGATATCCCAGGTGTCCCAGGCGTCGTTCAGCAGATTGGGAGCGGCAACGAAGTCGACCTCGCCCTCCTCGAACTGCAGTTTGACGAAGGCGCCTGGCTGCTCAGTGTAGTCCTGCGTCAAGTCCGCCGCCGAGTCGCTCAAACGAGGCGTGACAAAGCCGAGGTACTGCGGATCGGGCACGAAAATGTCGATATCCTTGCTCAGCCGATGGCAGTGACGGAACATAAGCACGGTTCCACCGCCCAGGGTCCAGAACGGGTCCGTGATGCCGCCGTACTGGCTGATCTCGTCGATCAGCGCCAACGCCCGCGGGAAAAGCTTCTCCCATGGACCGCCGGGCAGTGCCACGGGCTTCATGCCCACAGCGCCCGACGGTGCACGGACAAGGACCCAGCCAGCTTCGCCACGTTGCGCCAGACCTGCCTTGGCGGCAGGTGTGCACGCGAGGCCGCCTCTTCCACGGCCATCACGACGATGGGCACAGGCGCCTCGTCGAGTAAATGTGTCAGGTGAGGGGCAAATGGAGCAGGCACTTCGCCACTCGCCAGGGCCTGCTCCAGCGCCTCGGGCGCCAGTTCACGTGCATAGCTGACGCTAACCGTCTTGGCCGCCATCCACAGGCCGCGCTTCTTACGCCTCGCTTGCGTATCGAGCTTGGGACTGTCCAAGCCCAGTACCGCCGTCACCTGCCCCACACGGTTGACGCCAAGATCGCTCAGCGTGCCATTTTCCAGGCCGACCAGGGTCTGCCGAGACAGTCCGCTCAAGTGCGCCAACTGCGCCTGGGACAGGCCCAGCTCAGTGCGCCGGGTCCGCACGGTATGGCCGAGATCGATGAGGTTCATGACAGGCGCGATAGTTAGGCTAAATGACTAATATTTTTTACACAATACACCCGCCTATCACCACCTGCAAGAAGGCAGATGTGCAGGCCGTCCGCCCTATTTCGCTGCGATGGCTCTTATCTAGCCGACATCTCTGCCAGCTGGCGCTAATATCCTGGCAGGGCGTAACAGGGCGTCATGCGCGTTACGACAGGGCACTGCTGGGGATTCCATGGACGACACACAACTGGAAGATTCGGCCACCGCTGCCGAATTGAAAATCGACGTTACCCTGATCGCCAAATTGAACTTGGCGGACTTTCAGAATGCGGTCCCGCTGTTGCGGGATCTCTGGCTGGTCAACGAGACCGATCAGAAGCATGAGCAGGTCGAGTTGGTCCTGACGTCCGATCCGCCCTTTCTGAAGCCGCGCCGTTGGCGGATCGACGCGCTGGCCGCGGGCTCCCGCTATCCGATCCGCAACCTGGACATGAATCTGGACGGCGGATTGCTGGCGCGGCTGACCGAGGCCGAGACGGCCACGGTCTCGCTGGCCTTGCGCTCCGTGGGCGCGGATGCTTCCACCCCGGCCCTCGCGCAGTGCGACAGCCATCTGGAGCTGCTGCCACGCAACCAATGGGGCGGCATCTCGCATCTGCCGGACTTGGTCGCCGCCTTCGTCCAACCCAACGATCCGGCCGTGGATCGGCTGCTCAAGAGAACCGCCGAGGTGTTGCGGCAGAACGATCGCAACCCCGCACTGGATGGCTACACCGGCGGCGCCAAACGCGCCTGGGAACTGGCTTCGGCCCTCTGGGGGGCCACGGCTGGCATGCAGTTGGACTATGCACTGCCCCCGGCCAGCTTCGAGCAGTCGGGCCAGAAGGTGCGCAGTCCCAGCCAGATCGAAAGCTCGGGGCTGGGGACGTGTTTCGACCTCACGTTGCTGTTCTGCGCCGCACTCGAGCAGGCAGGGTTGAACCCCCTGTTGGTCTTCACAGAGGGCCATGCCTTTGCAGGGGTCTGGCTGCAACCGGAGGAGTTTTCCAACACGGTCGTCGACGACGTGACCGCTTTGCGCAAGCGCCTCAGGCTCAAGGAACTGGTGCTGTTCGAGACCACCCTGATCACCCAGCGCCCCACCGTCCCTTTCAGCTATGCCACCGAACGCGGTGCCCAGCAGGTTGATGAATCTCAGGATGCGGGATTCCGCCTGGCTGTGGACATCCGCCGGGCGCGGCTGCAGCGCATCAAGCCATTGGCCAGTGCGGAGGCGGCAGTTGCTGCGGTGTCAGACAATGAAGCGCCGCCGTCTTCGCCCGCCGTATCAGTGATCGAAGACGCGCCTGACCTGCCCGACAGTGCGCCAGCCAATACAGAAGACGCCAGCCAGCTCGATCCCAAGGACCGGCTGCTTCGCTGGCAACGCAAGCTGCTGGATCTGTCGCTTCGCAACAACCTGCTCAACTTCAAGGCCGGCAAGAAAGCACTCAAGCTGGAAGCACCGGACCCTGGCGCGCTGGAAGACCTGCTGGCCAGCGGCCAGTCCCTGAAGCTGCGCCCGCGTCCGGACCTGATGGACGGTGCCGATCCGCGCGATCAGGCCATCTACGAAGCCCGCGAACGCGAGAACGTGCGCCGTGCGCACGCGCTGGAAGCCCTGCAGAAAGGCGAGGTTTTCGTTGGCGTTCCCGAGATCGAACTCGATTCACGCCTGGTCGATTTGTTTCGCAGCGCTCGCACGACTTTGCAGGAAGGCGGTGCCAACACGCTTTATCTCGCCCTGGGCTTCCTGTCCTGGACCCGCGAAGACCGTGACGGTCAGCGCTACCGCGCGCCCTTGATCCTGGTGCCGGTCAGCCTGCAGCGCAAGAGCGCCCGCTCGGGCTTCACGCTCAGCCTGCATGACGACGAGCCCCGCTTCAATCCGACCTTGATCGAGATGCTGCGCCAGGACTTCGAACTGAGCCTGGGCACGCTCGAAGGCGAACTGCCGCGGGACGATGCCGGCCTGGACGTCGCTGCGGTATGGAAGGCTGTCGGCCACGCCATCAAGGACATCAAGGGCTGGGAAGTGACCGAGGACGTGGTGTTGTCCATGTTCTCGTTCGCCAAGTATCTGATGTGGAAAGACCTGGCCGAGCACAGCGAACAGTTACGCGAGAACCCGGTCGTGCGCCACCTGCTGGACACCCCGCGCGATGCCTATCCACTGGGCGCTCCGTTCCCGCAAGTGCGCGAACTGGACCAGCACTTCGACCCCAGGCAGGTATTCTGCCCCTTGCCGGCGGATTCCTCGCAGTTGTCAGCCGTGCTGGCCGCCTCGCAGGGCAAGGACTTCGTCCTGATCGGTCCACCGGGGACGGGCAAGAGCCAGACCATCGCCAACCTGATCGCACAATCCCTGGCACAGGGCCGACGCGTTCTCTTCGTATCCGAGAAAATCGCGGCGCTGGACGTCGTCTACCGGCGCCTGCGTGAAATCGGCCTGGGCGAGTTCTGCCTGGAGCTGCACTCGAGCAAAGCCCGCAAGCTCGACGTGCTGGCGCAGTTGCAATCGGCTTGGTCCAGCAGTGGCCAGGCCGATGCCGAGCAATGGCGGGCCGAGGCCGAGAAACTCAAGCGCCTGCGCGATGCGCTGAACATCTATGTGGAACGCCTTCACCAGCGTCGCCGCAACGGCTTGAGCCTGTTCGATGCCATCGGCACCGTCAGCGCGGGACACGACGTCCCGACACTTCACTTGGCCTGGCCCTCGGCCGATCAGCACGATCATGCTGGCATCGAACAGTTGCGCAGTGCCGTGGACCGCCTGGAAGTCAATGCACAAGCCATTGGCCATGCCGCGCTGGCGCAGCACCCCCTGGCCCTGGTCGGCCAGGGAGACTGGTCGCCCACCTGGCAGCAGCAACTGATCGCCACTGCGCGTGATGTGCTTCCCGCCGTCCAGGCGACGATCGAATCCGCCCAGGCGTTTGTCCAGGCCATCGGCCTGCCCTCTCCCACGTTGACGCCCGAAACCTGCGAAGCGCTGCTGCTCCTGGCCCAACGCCTGCCTCTGGCGGCGGGACATGATTGGCGCTTTGTCCTGCGGCCCGACGCACGCAGCCTGAGCCAACGCCTTCAGGAAGGCGCGGCACTGGTGCGCCGCCATGCGGAACTGAACATACAGCTGTCCACGCCGTGGCCCGCTTCTGTCATGACCGCCTGCGCCGACGGGCTGGCCCTGCTCGCCGAGCACCGGCAGACTCGCGCAGAACTCGGCGAGCCCTGGCCGATACGCATCACCGTGCAGCTCAACCAAGGGCTGGGCCTGCTGGCCCAACTCGGCGAGCACCACTCGGCAATATCGGCTCCCTACGGCAAGGCGATCGAACAGCTCGACGTCGCCCAGTTGCAGCAAATGTGGGAACAGGCCGAGCAGACGTTCTGGCCCAAGTCCTGGCTGGGTAAACGCAAAGTCACAGCACAACTGTCCAGCGCTATCACAGGCGGCGCGCAGCCCGACGTCGCCAACGATCTGCAGCATTGGAAGGCCATCCGCGCCTTGCGCCAGCAGATCCGGGCCATCGTTCCAGGCCAGCAGTGTGCGGACGTCTGGGCAGGACTGGAGACACAAGAGGACAAGATACGCACGGCCCTGCGCTGGCAAACCGCCCTGGCCGCCGTACGCGAAGGCCAGCCCTGGGAGGACGACGGCTTCGATGCCATCGCCAACGGCCAATGCGGGGCCGCCCTGCAAGCCGATCTGCAACGGGCACGGCGACTGCGCCAGCTCGACCAGGACATTGCGGCACAGGCATCGCTGGAAACGGCGACCGACGGCCTATGGGCAGGCCACTCCACACCAGTCGACCGCCTGCGTGCCGCACTCGACTTCCTGAGCGACTGGCGCAGCCATGCCCAGCTAGGTGCATTGGATGCCCACACCTTGGTTGAGGAAGGCGCTTGCGGCCCCACGCTGACACGTGACCACCAGACGCTTCGCCAGCGGGCCGATACGGAACAAGCACTGGCCGCCCTGGACGACTTGCGCGAGTCCACCGCAGGCCTGTGGAAAGGTCTCGCCACCCACCTGGATGACCTCGAGCAGGCCTGCCAGCTCCGAGAGGATCTGGCTGCCGTGCTGGCCCGCCTGGCCACCACGCCCGAACAGATCTCTGCCTGCAAGGCACCGCTGCATACGCTATTGGGCGATGCCAATGCATTGCTGGAGCCCGGTGGTCGAATCGCGCTGGCCGGCGCTCGATACGTGGAGAAATGGGAACAGCTGCTACCCCGGCGCGAGGCACTCGCGACCACCGGAAATTTTGCCGAGGCCGCCCAGACGCAGTGGCAGTCCATGTCACTCGAAGGGCTGATCGAGCAAAGCCAGTCCATCGTGCGCGCCGAACACAGTCTGCGCAGTTGGTGCGCATGGCGCCAGGCGCGCGACGAGGCGCTGGCACTCGGGCTGACCACGCTGGTCCTGGGCATCGAGCAAGGCCAGGTCGGCCCGGACCAAGCACGCCGAACTTTCGAGACCAACTACGCGCGCTGGTGGCTCAACGCCGTGGTCGATCATGAGCCGGTCATTCGCGGTTTCGTCAGCGCCGAGCACGAACAGCGCATCCGCGATTTCCGCGAGCTCGATGAGCGCTTCACCGCCCTGACCCGGGACTGGCTGCGCGCCCGCCTGTGCGCCGACCTGCCCTCGCAGGACAACGTCAGCCGCAACTCCGAATGGGGGCTGCTGCGGCACGAGATGGGCAAAAAGCGCGCGCACCTGCCCTTGCGCGAACTGATGGCCCAGATTCCGGAGGCGCTGACCAAGCTCACGCCCTGCCTGCTGATGAGCCCGCTGTCCATCGCCCAGTACCTCCAGGCCGGGGCCAACGCGTTCGACCTGGTGATCTTCGACGAAGCCTCGCAGATCCCGGTCTGGGATGCGATCGGTGCCATCGCCCGCGGCCGCCAGGTCGTCATGGTCGGCGACCCCAAACAGTTGCCGCCGACCTCCTTCTTCGACCGCGCCGAATCAGGGCTGGACGACGAAGACGTCGAGGCCGACCTGGAGAGCATCCTCGACGAGTGCATCGGCGCCAATCTGCCGACACGGAATCTAAACTGGCACTACCGTTCCCGACATGAAAGCCTGATCGCGTTCTCCAACCATGCCTACTACGACGGCGGACTGGTCACCTTTCCTTCCCCCGTCACCAACGATCGCGCGGTCAGCTTGCAGCCGGTCTCAGGCACCTACCAGAAAGGCGGTACACGGACCAACCCGGCCGAAGCGAAGGCGCTGGTCGCCGACGTGGTGGCGCGCCTGACCGCGCCTGGCTTCCGCGAAAGCGGACTGACGATCGGCGTGGTCACCTTCAATGCCGAGCAGCAGAAGCTGATCGAGGACCTGCTCGACGAGGCACGCCGCCAGGATCCAAGGCTGGAGCCCTATTTCGCCGAGAGCGAACTGGAGCCGCTGTTCGTCAAGAACCTAGAGAGCGTGCAGGGCGACGAACGCGATCTCATCTATTTCTCCATCACCTACGGCCCGGACCCCGCAGGCCAACTGGCCATGAACTTCGGTCCGCTCAACCGCCAGGGCGGCGAGCGCCGGCTCAACGTGGCCATCACCCGCGCGCGTCACGAACTGCGCGTATTCGCCAGCTTCCGCGCCGAGCAGATGGATTTGGCGCGAACGCAAGCCATCGGCGTGCGCGATCTCAAACACTTCCTGGAATTCGCCGAACGCGGCGCCCGTGCGCTGGCAGAAGCCAACCGCGGCAGCCTGGGGGCCTTCGACAGTCCGTTTGAACAGGCCGTGGCCACCGCCCTGGCCCGGCGCGGCTGGCACGTCCAGCCGCAGATCGGCGCCTCTTCGTTCCGTGTCGACCTCGGAATCGTCGATCCCGACGCCCCCGGACGCTACCTGGCCGGTGTGGAATGCGATGGCGCCACTTACCACCGCAGCGCCACTGCACGCGACCGCGACAAGCTGCGCGAGCAGGTTCTGCGCGGCCTGGGATGGGACATCGTGCGGGTCTGGTCCACCGACTGGTGGATCGATCCGGCCGGCACGCTCGACAGGCTGGACGCCCGGCTGCAAGCCGTGCTCACGGCCCAGCGCAAGCGGCGCTCCGAACAGGCCGAGCGCGAAGCTGAGGCCGAGCGCCTGGCGCAGGCGGCCATCGCGCAAGCTATGGCGTCAGTAACGAAGCCAGACGAGGAAACGGCGGCCCCAATCCAGGATGCGGGTCCGGTCGCACCAGAAGTCCCGACGACAGCTCCATCGCAGCAAGTAGAGGAAGTCTTTGCTCGCCAGGTCTCCGCAGCACCAGCCCATGCCGGTAAGGCAGAAACAACGCCACCCGAAGCCTCGCTCTATCGGGTCACCCATCCGGCCGAAGCGGTCGCCGGCGCCAATCCCGATCGCTTTTTCGACGACGATTACAACGACACCCTATTGGCCATGATCGCCCACGTCATCGATCATGAAGGCCCCGTGCTCGACGCCCTGCTGGCTCGCCGCATCGCCCGTGCCCACGGCTGGGTACGCACAGGCGGGCGGATCCGCGAGCGCGTGTTCCAACTTGCTCGAGCCCGCCATCGGACGACGGATGAAGAAATCGGCACGTTCTACTGGCCCGAGCATCTCGATCCTGCAACGGAGCCGCCTTTCCGGGCGCCTGCCGACGAAGACAGCGTGCGGGCGGTCGACGAGATCAGCCTGCAGGAACTGGCTTCGCTGGCCCGTGCTGTGATCGCACAAGGAACGAAAGACGAAGCTGTGTATTACGCAATGGCGCGGAGACTGGGCCTCCAGCAGCTGCGGGCCTCCAGCCGAGTACGCTTGGAACAAGCCGTGCATTCGACAGGACATTAGGCAGACGTTCGCAGGAAGGGAACCATGCCGTACCAGGAGGAACCACCATTGGACTCGGAACGGGGCCTTGCGTCGCGCAGGATAGTTCCGGCGGAGCCTGGACCGCGGGCGTCCCCCGAGGATGGCCTGCGATTGGATGGCGGCGCCCCAGACCTGCTTGACCTGTCGCGTCAGCAGCGCAACCTGCTACTCCTGCGCCCCATCTTCCAGCTCGAGCGCTACAAGACGATGCTTGGTGATGAAGGCAATGCGGACAGGACACTGTTCCACGGTATCGACACCCACTACCTCGCGTTGTCCGCCCTCGACCTGATGATGGAAGCGACGACCATTTCCAGCGGAAGTACATCGGTCGAGGTCGTGGCTCACCTGGGATACATCGCCAGCCGCATGAAGCCTGGCCTCACATCACCTCAGGCACGCCGCATCGCGGATGTCGTCCTTGACGCGCTCGACAACAAAGCCAACAACCACAGGGAGTTCAGCGCGGAGTTCTTCGACGCATCTGCCGGCACCGCCAGATCGATCCGATATCGACTGGTCCGCTTCGAACCAGACGCCGATGACGTCTACCGCTACCGTCCCACCGCCGAGGGCTACCTCGTCTACCTGGGAATGCTCGACCTCGCGCCGGAGGATTCGCAGGAGCTGATGGAGAAGATGCTCGACCTGCTGGTGCGCCGCGGCCGGTTCGAGGCCGCCGTCGAGATCGCACGGCGAGCCCGGAAGTACTCCATCGAATACCGCCAGCTGATCCGTGACCAGCTCTATCAAGCTTACCGGGCGCCCGGCAGCGTCAACTGGAGCCGCGACATGGCAAGCCGGCTGGACGAGGCACGAGCACACGTGCGCCAGCGCCAAGCGGAAGACGCGCGGATGGAAGAAGCCGTTGGTGAAGCCCTGCTCGGTGCCGACGAGCCGAAAACGCGCACGAGCCTGGTGCAGCTGAAGGAAACCATCCGTAGCGCCAGCCTCATTCGGCTGCAGCTCGTCACCGACATCAACGTGGCGCCCGAGCGTTTCATCGAAGCACAGCGCGCAGTCTTTCGCGCACGCAGGCCCACCGGTCTCCCGGACCTTGAGCCGCAACTGCTTCCGCAACTCGTCAACCTTCCCACCCGAGTACTCTCGGCAGAAGCGGACGTCTTCATCAGTGCGCTGTACCCACCCGTGTGGCCGAAGGTGTACGACATGAACTCGGTGTTCACCCTGCTGCTAGAGCAACGCGGGGAGGACACGGAGATCGAGACCGACCCAGGCTCGATCGAGAAATTCGAGCCTCCGCCCGACCAGTTTCCAAAGGACCTCGTGCAGCGCGCCAACGACTGGCTGACTGGGAAGTTCGCCACCGGCCAGCGGCTGCGCATCGACCAGTTGCTGGATGCCGCCGAAGACGAAGGCCTGGACAGAACGATGCGGCGGTGCCTCGTGCTGATCCTTTTCCGCTCGTTCGCACGGTCCGAGAACCAGTTCAAGAACGTGAGCGTCGAACTCACGGGAGAGACGTTCCACCTCGACATCGCTCAGGGCAGCGCCCTCGCATTTGTTCCTCAGGAAGATTCAGCATGAATGCAGAACCTACCGTGCGCAACGCCGCGCGACTGACGTACAAGGCGCTACACACGACGCTGTCACCCATCAACGACGCGGAATACCGCGAACTGCTGGCCCTGTGCAGAGCGGACCCGACGTTCAGACAGTACGTCGAAGATGTCGCGGCCGGGATGGAACTGCAAATTCTCGACTTGAGCGAGCAGCGCGGTCTCATCGTGGTTCCAGCCTCCAAGGACAGCCGCTTCGCGGTGCGTATCACGGATATCCGCAGCGGCATGACGCCGGATCAGAAGGCGGCCCTCGTGCTGGCCCACATCGCCATCGCCGCGGTCTTCTTCCCGACGACCGATGGACTGGACGACGACAACTACTCCCCGCCCCCGGCGTCGGTGGCCACCTGCCGCGACACGCTTCATGCCCTGGCGCGACGCCTGAAGGAGACCTCCGACCTCCCGCCGGACGTGCCATTTGAACTCGCGCCCGGCTGGGAGACGATTTCAGCACTGCCCGTCGCCATCCCGTCCGGTCAGCGGGCGTCGCACGCCTCGGTCGTCGGCGTCGTCAAGATTGCGCTGAACCATATGGCGCAGAACGGCCTTGTCCGGCTCGACCGCGACGCGGAGGACGAAGCGGCGGCGACCTATACGCCCACCTTCCGGCTGCGGGTGCAACTGCGAGAGCTGGCGTTGCGGCGACTCTACGAGATGGCGCAACTGGCTACGACCGAGCGCAAGGCGGTGTGATCATGCAGAAGATTTCCCGCCTCCACCTGGGCAACTGCGGCTTTCGCACCGCATGGTATGAAGGGATGACCTTCGATCTGACCGACCCGGACAGCGGCTACCCGACCGACACGCTCATCAATCTGGAAAACGGCGGCGGCAAGACCACACTCATCGGCCTCGTGTTCTCGTGCTTCGAGACCGCTCAAGAGAAGTTTCTCAAGCACATCCAGAGCAAGCACAACACCTTCTCTCAGTACTTCACTCATGATGGCACGCCTGGATTCATCATCGTTGAATGGCTCATGCCGTCCAGAACGGCGGGAGCAGAACCCTACCGCCTGGTGACCGGTCAGGCGGTCGCAGTGAGGTCGCACACGGAGCCACCTGAAGTCGACCGCATGTTCTTCTCATTCGAGGAGCACACCGACCTCGGCCTGACGGATATCCCCGCCCCCGGTCTGGCGCAGCCCACGCCGACCTCCATGCAGGAGTTTTCGCGTTGGCTGTACGCACGGCAGAAAAAATACCCGGGCGACGTTTTCATCAGCCACAACCGCCAGGCCGAGTGGCAACGGCACTTGAGAGACGAGCGTCTCATCGACCTGGATATGCTGCGCATGCAGGTCAACTTCTCGGCCCAGGAAGGCGGATTCGACACAGGTTTCCTCGATTTCAAGACGGAAGGCGAGTTCCTGCGCAAGTTCCTGCACCTGACCAGCGACACGACGAAAGCCGACGAAGCACGCAAGCTGGTGGTCGCGGTGTGCGAAAAGCATCGCCGCAAGCCGCAGTTCCAGAAGCGCCGCGATGAACTGACCAGATTCCGGGCGGCACTGAACGCGTTCGCCGACGCTGCCCAGCTGTATCTCGAGACACTGGCTGCGCAGCGCTCGATGCTGGTCCGTGGCGCTCAGATGGTCCAGGCTCTGCAGGCCCGCGCCATCTCCTTGCGCTTCGACCACGCTCAGGAAGCGGAATTCGAGCGGCTCCAGCGACAACTGGCTTCGGCCGCGCTTGCGGATTCGACGCTCCACACTAAGGAGCAAGCGACGGTCACCTGGGCCTGGCATCAGAAACGCAGTGCGCAAGCCAAAGCGCGCAAGGAGGCCGCCGATGCCCGGGTAAGAGACCTGGAGCGGGACGAGCAGCTCATTCGAGCGGCACGACTGCAGAAAGAAATCATCGGTGTCGACGAAGAAATCAAAGAGCTTGACGCACTAGCCGAAGCCGAACGCGCAAATCTCAAGCCGACAAAGGACCACGCCGAGATTCAAGGGGCACTCCTGCGCCGAGCGCTATTCAACGAAGAACAGCGACTGAAGGCGGCACTCCAAACGCTCGATCAGCGGGCTGCCGCGCGTGAGGAGGCACGGACCACCCTTCGCAAGAAACGAGATCAAGCCGAAGCCGACGAGCTCCGACTGGTGGGAGAACGCTCGAAGCTTCAAGCGGCCGAGGAGGCGTATGCCCGGCGGCGTGACGCATTGCAAGCAGACAAAACGTTTCGGGCGCCAGAGGAAACCACCGCCGAAGCGCTCGAACGCCTCGATACCGAGGCTGCAACCGCGACCGCCGAGCGCGACCTGCATCGAGCGTCTCAACAACACTGCGCCAAGCAAGCGCGGGAGCGTCGGCAGACCGCCGCAACGGAAAGCGTCCGTGTCGCCGAGTTGGCCGGCAAGGCCCAGTCAGCCGGCGAATTCATCGCCCGAGGGGAAGCCGAGCTTGAGCGTCTGGCGCAGTTGCCCGCTCTGCTGAACGCCATTGAATCCGACCGCGTCGACCCGCTGTCCGCGGCCTTGCCCGCACGCCTGCGCGAGGTCGTCTCCGAGTCGGCAAGACAAGTGTCTCTGGGAGACGTGCGCCTGGCGGAGTTGCATGCCACCAGACAGGCCATCGATGAAACCGGCGTTGCCGGCTACAGCGCCGATGTCGCACTCGTCGTCCAGACGCTTCTACAGGCAGGTGTGCGCTCGGCCCAAGCCTACAATGCGTACATCTCCCGCGCTCTGCCCGATGCCTCCAAAGCGCGAACGCTCGTCGCCAGCGATCCCGCCCGCTTCCTCGGCGTCTCCGTAGCATCCACGGAACTTGACAAAGCCAGAGCACTCGCCTGGGAGACGCGCCGACCTGCACGGCCCGTGGTGGTATCCGCGGCAACCCTTGAGCCTGCGACACAACTGGCCGAGCGCGTGATCGTCGCGGCCGAGGACGATTCGGCCTTCAACGTCGAGGCTGCGGCCAAGCTGGCCTCCAACCTCGAACTTCGCGTCGTCGAGGAAAATGAGCGCCAGTCAGCCTATCGGGAGCGCCAGGACCGGACGCTGAAGGCGATCCACGAACTCGACACGTATGCGAAGGAATTCGGCGACGGAAAACTTGGCAATGCACGAGCCGACAAGCTGGCCTTCGAAGAAGACGCTGCCGTGGCGACAGCGCGCGCGGAGTCCCTCGAATCACAGGCGCTTGAACTGGATGAGAAGGCTCAAGGACTGGAGCTGCAAGCGCAGGCGGCTGATCTGCGACGCCAGGCCGCAGTCCTGTCTTCGTCAGCAGTCCGCAGTTTCCAGAGCGAACACGAAGCCGGCCACGAGGAACGCGTCCGCAGACTTGCGGAGATCGTGCAAAGCATCATTACTGCACAGGAAAACAAGTCTGCAGCCGATGTGGGCCTTGAACAACTACAGAAGGAACACGACAGCGACCACGGCTTGCGCGTGAGCACAGGCCATGAACTCGGGCTCGCCGGCGAAGAGCGGGCGGGCATTGCCCACTATGACAAGGACTATCCGGCCCACGAGCAGTTGCTGCAGAACCCGCGGCCAGTGGAGACATTGCGCCGCATCTATCGCGACGCCGAAGCCGCCTACCACGCGCAGGAGCAGGAGCGACTCGGACTCCTGGCGCACAAGCTGGACGATGCACGAAAGCGCCGCGAGGACAAGGCCAGAGAGTTCACCCGCGAGTTCAAGGGCGTGCAGATGTCGGATATTGCTCCATTCCTGAACCTTAATCACGAAGAAGAACTGGCTGGCTTCAAGGCAGCGCTGGAGGCGGCCAAGCCAGAGCAAGTGAATGCCGCCTCGAATCTGCAAGTCGTGAATGGCGATTCAAAGAAATGGTTCGACTCGAACAAGTCCAACCTCGGACCCGCAGAGCCCGCTCACGAAGCTTTGGACCTGGATGCCCTGGCTGCTCTCATGGTGGACGCCGAGGGCCGCGTGGTCTCGGCGCTGGAGCGGATGCGCGTGGCCAACGAAGCCGCGAACCAGGCCGCAGACCGGGCAGATCGAAAGCGCCAGGCAGCGCAGGCCGACGAAAAGATCGAGGCGCTGCTGCGCAGCAGCATGGGCCTTGCAGACAAGCCCGACCCCATGCTCATCGCAGCGGAAATCGGTGCCCAGGTAGGAGTGACCTTGGAAGTGCCAGACCCAGACAGTTTGGTTCTCGAGACCGATGCCAGCAATCAGGTCAGCGCGCTGCTGAGGGACTACACAGGCAAGAATCAAGGCGTCAGCAAGTTGCAGGAGAAGGCTCAAACCGCCTTCGACCTCGTCAAGGCAGCTGCGTCGCAGCCATCGTTCCGCGAGGTCGACCCCGATGTTGCGCAGCACATGGTCGCCAACGCGTTCGGCGCCGCGTGCACGGACGCCAGGCGCCTCCTGGAACACCTGGACGACCGCATTGCGACGACCGAGGCGACGCTGCAATCGATGCAAGCCGATTTCGACGCCTGCGTCGAGGAGGTGCTTGCCGTCGTCCGCTCGGCCATCACGACGCTCAATCGCGCGATGAGCAAGGACAAGTCCGTGCCAATGGGCGCCCCATACGTCGGTGGCAAGCAAGTCCTGAAGATGCGGGCAAATTTCAGCACGATCCCGGTCGAGACACGACGCCAGACCCTCAGCGCCTACCTCGATACATTGGCCGATACGAACGTGTTCCCGCCGCGCGGCACGGATCTCATCGCCGATGCCGTGATGCGCGTTTATGGGCGTCCGCTGGGACTGCAAGTCCTGAAGATGTCCATCGAGGAGACAGAGCAGTACGTACCAGTCGAGCGGGTATCGAACTCCGGTGGCGAAGGCGTCGTCATGGCGATGTTCCTGTACCTGGTCATCAACCAGCTGCGAGCTGAGAACCACGCGCAAGTGCATCGCATCGCCGGCGGACCACTCATCCTCGACAATCCCTTCGCAAAGGCCACTAGCCCCGCCATGTGGCGCGCCCAAAGGCTGCTGGCCGAAACCATGAACGTCCAGTTGATATTCGCCACGGCGCTTCAGGATTTCAACGCTCTCGGCGAGTTCCAGCGGTTCATCCGCTTGCGCCGAGCCGGACAGAACAGCAAAACCAGACGCTGGCACCTCGAGTTCGCGAACCTGAAACTCAACGACGGGCCAGAGGAGTTAACAGCTTGAGTACATTCCTTGAAGCCCTGCTGTCGTCGCCGCGCAAGCGCGTGCCGCTGGACGAGCTGCGCCGACACTACTTCTCGTTGTACCCGGATGTCCAGAACAGCCCGGAACGCAGTTCGATGCTGCTGGAAGCGCTGAAGAAGCTAGAAGCTGACGGCGCCATCTCGCTTCCGGCTTCCGGAAGTTGGGAACAGGCCGGTTCGCCGCCTCTTCCGCTCTGGATCACCTTGAAGCGCACGCCTCGCTCCAAGGTGGCCGTGACCCACGCCACCGTGACCTGGGCACCGGAGCTGGGATTCTGGCCGGAATTGAGGCCATCGCAGTTGTCAGCGTTGCAGCCCATCAACGACTTCCTGCTTCGACGCCGGGGGACTTTTTCTCCAGTTCCCATCAAGGAGCGTTCCCTGGAAATCTTCGGCGACGAGAAGCGACTCGACAACATGTGCACCAGGGACTTTCTCTTTGGCGGACGACTCCCACTCTCCGTCATCGGTTGCTTCCGGGTACCCCAACCGCTGCCGTATCGCAAGGTTGATACGCCTGGCAAATCCATACTCGTTGTCGAGAATCACAACACATACTGGAGCTTTGCAGAATGGAACGAGGACACGCGACGATACACCGCAGTCGTCTACGGTGGAGGCGAAAACTTCAGACTCACTGGGCGAGCGTTGCAGCAGGCGATGCTGGAAACAGGAGCTTCTTCAGCGGAATACTTCGGGGACCTGGACCCGAAAGGCTTGTCAATTCCCGTGGACTTCAACCGCTGCATTGAACCGGGCTATCCGACTGTTTCCGCAGCGCTCCCGTTGTACCGCTGGTTGATTGCAAACGGGATTCGGCGTGAAAAGCCAGAGTGTGCAACCTATGCTGTAGGGCTGGCAGTTGCTTGGCTCGGCTCAGAGCTGGCTGCAAAGCTCGAAGCAGTTTGGTCTTCGGGCATGTGGCTGCCTCAGGAAGCTCTAGGCACCGAGCAGCTCCATTCTGGCGCCATGGACATCATGGCCACACCAACCCGCGGTTTGGACGGCTGAACGGAAAAACACATAGCCTCCAGCTACGGTGGTAATCCCCCTTTTTAGCGGACTTCAGAAGTGGAGTTATGCAGCCATCGCCAGTTTCATCGCTGGCGTGATGCCGCCTAGGGAAGGTCTGAACAATTCCCCATGATCCTGCGACAATCGCACAGAGGCAACGGGACGATGACGATGCAACTTTCCTTCGGCGACGCTGAGTACAACGGCAAGCGCAAGCGGACGCGGCGTGAGGTGTTCTTGGCCGAGATGGATCAGGTCGTGCCGTGGAAGGACCTGCTGGGGCTGATCGAGCCGCACTATCCAAAGTCGGGGCAGCAGGGGCGACAGCCGTATCGGCTGGAGACAATGCTGCGCATCCATTTTTTGCAGCAGTGGTATGCATTGAGCGATCCTTCGGCGGAAGAAGCCTTGTACGACACGGTGTCGATGCGCCGTTTTGCGAAGATCGGCGGGCTGGACGAGGTGCCGGATGAAACGACGATTCTCAACTTCCGGCATTTGCTGGAGCGGCATGATTTGGCGCGCAAGCTGTTCAACCGGGTCAACGCGCACCTGTCGCGTAAAGGGCAGAGTCTGCGAGGCGGGACGATCGTGGACGCCACGATCATCGCTGCGCCCAGTTCGACCAAGAACAAGGATGGCGAGCGCGATCCGGAGATGCACCAGACTAAGAAGGGCAACCAGTACTTCTTCGGGATGAAAGCGCACATTGGGGTGGACGATGAGTCGGGCCTTGTCCACCATGTGGAATGCACGGCGGCCAACGCAGCGGACATCACGCAGGCACATAAGCTGCTGCACGGCAAGGAAGACACGGTGAGCGGCGACAGCGGCTACACCGGGCTGGACAAGCGCGGAGAGATGAAGCGCAAGCGCAAGTTGCGCTACCTGATCGCCGAGAAGCCCTCGAAGCTGAAGCAGATCAAGAGCAAACGCGAATTGAAGTTGGTCAAGCGGTGGGAGCACACCAAGGCCAGCCTGCGCGCGAAGGTGGAACACCCGTTTCGTGTGATCAAGCGCCAGTTTTGCTACGTCAAGGTGCGCTATCGCGGCCTGGCCAAGAACACCTCGCAGGTGCTGACGCTGTTTGCGCTGTCGAACCTGTGGCTGAAGCGCAAAGAGTTAATGCCCGCCGCGGGGTAGGTGCGCCTGTAATCTGGGTAATACCCCGCAAATGCGCCCAAAACGGCAAAAAATCGAGGATCTGAGTGCCTTGAGCGCGGCCGATGTGGCTTACTTCATTTTCCCGACGCGTTGATCAGGCCATCCCTAGCGCCATGTTCGGGCGCTCATGGTTGTAAGTCCATAGCCGGCGTGTGGCCTTGTCCTGCACCCGCTCGATGGTGTCGAACAGGGTGCGGGCCAGCCAAGCGTAGCGGACCGTGCGGTTGTAGCGTTCGACGTAGGCGTTCTGTTGTGGCTTGCCCGGCTGGATGTGCTCGTTGCGCAGGTACAGGAAGCAAAGGCCGAAGCCCCAGTCGCGATACGTCGTCGTCAATCGCACCAGCCAGTCCGCGATCCGTGCGTTTTCGTCCCACGCCTCGGCCTGGTACCGATAGCAGGTCTCACTCACCTCGAAGCTCTGGCAGGCGTGCCGGATGTTCGTGCGTCCGACTTCGACCGCAGTTCGGGCCATCTCCCGACGTTGAGATGGCCTCACCATTTTTTTGCCATCGTCTCCTTCAGCAGGTCGGCACTGAGCTGGGCGTCGGCGTACATCTTTCTTAGGTGCCGTTCTCGTCCTGCAGCTCGTTGAGCTGGGACATCAGCGACGCATCCATGCCGCCACGTCATTGCACCTTGATGCGCGCCAGCACTTCGGCCAACTGCCGACGATCCGCGGCGCGTTTAGCCGCCGTGCGTTTCCCCAGGTTGTGCAGCTTGCGCCGTACACCGGGCAGACCGGCCGCATTGCCAAGGCCGATCAACCCGAAATCCGGCTGCTCATCCTCGACCGATTGCAGAAAAGCGCTCGACGGCTCATCCAACCAATGCGCCACGCGCGCCAACAGGCGCTCGCGGCTCTCCAACAAGGCCGTCGCTTCAATAGGCTCAGCCGTCATGCCCTTGAAGTGAGCGTAGAAGGTGGCCTCGAAATCCGCAGGTACACGCGGCGCCAGCATTTCCCATGCTGGCTTCGGACTGCATGTCAGGTACACGAGAAATGTCCGCCAAAAACCTGCATCCGCCCGCTCATCCTCCAGCAGCAAGCCCACGTCGAACAGATCGCGTGGATGCTGCCGCGACAATGCCGCCGCCAGCTTTCCGGCATACAGGTCGGCGAAATCCAGTACCTGCACTTCGGCGAAGCCGAACGCCTCCTCCACCTTCGGGCGCACGACCATGGTCCGCACTGGATGGACCGTCCCGCGCATCACCGGCGTCGTCTCGATCTGCACCCGCGCGCGGCCGCGACTGGCCACCAGCCGGGTGACCGTCCCGCCTTCGCCCGATGACGCTTGCACCTGCAATTGCGAAGGCCAGGCGCACATCGCGTCGGCCAGTCGTCCGAGTGCTTCGGCGATCAGCTTCGCATCCTCGGCGTGGTCGTGCACCGGCAGCCAGGCCAGGTCGATGTCCACCGACAGACGCGGCAGATCATGCTCGAACAGGTTGATGGCAGTGCCGCCCTTGAGCGCAAAACGTGGCTCCTGGGCCAGCACCGGCAGGATTTCCACCAGCAGCCGCACACGGCCGGTGTAGCGACGATCCCACCGATCAAGCCAGGTGCTCATCGAGGTCTCCTGGCAAGGTGATCTGGTAGGTCGGATGCAGGCGCCCACCGGGCACCAGCGCACGCTTGCCCCGGCCCAGATCGACACCCTCCATCGGCACGTGCGCCAGCCAGGCATGCCGGTGGCGATCGGCCAGCGCCAGGAACAGCCGCTTGGCCTTGATGCTGCGGCAGTGGCGCAACAGCAGGCCGACCCGCTGAGGCCGCAGCGTGGTCATGGCCTGCATCAGCGCATCGGCCTCGTAGACCCCTGCCGCATCCGATACGCCATCGCACAACTCCAGCATGGCCCGCTCGGGCGTCGCGCACACCAGGGCATCGACACCAGGCGCAGCGGAATGCCAGGCCAAGCCCGCCTCGGATAGCGCCTTCTCGGAGACTTCCGCAGTGAAGGACACGGCCGGCAGATCGAACGGTCCATTGCCCTGGTACTCGAAGCGCTGCTCCATGGATAGCTTGCCGCCCCAGCCCGGCGGCGGCACCGGCCCGTAAAGCGTGATCGTCCCGGCATCGCCTAGACGCAAGTAGTGCTCGTGCCCTTGCAAGGCCAGCGCGAAGCGTCCCCCGACATGCAGCGGCATGCCCTCCCCGACCTGCAGGCTGCGGACCACCCCATCCCATTGCAGCCGCCCGCCCGCGCGCATGTACACACCACGCGCTGGCGACACCAGCCAGCCGCTGCCCACGTAGCGCGCGACCAAGCTGTTGGAGTAGTCATGCGCGCGCAGCCAGCGGCTCGACACCAGTTGCGTATCGCCCAGTTCGGCTAGCAAGCGGTTCAGTTTTCCTGGATTTTGAGCATCCATAGTGCTCAAAATATCATTTTTATAAACTACACCCAAGACTGACGGGTTTGACGAAGTTAGGAAAAGATCATTCAGAGTGATGCTTTCTGGATAAATGCAAACCTCAGGCTGTCCATTCGAAGCAATCACGGTCAATGCCATCATGCGCCCCTCCCTCACAAAGCCGGGCTGAGCACCGGGACCGACACGTTCTCCGGGAGCAGCTTCGGCACATGCGTACGCCCATCGATCCACGCCTCCACCATGTCTGCCCACTCCTGCAGCATGTGACGCCGCGGCCCGGCGTACTCAGCCTTGTTGTAGACCGACCGCGAAGACCTGCTGCCCTCTCCGTGCGCCAGGCACTTCTCGATCCAGTCACCGTTGAAGCCGACCTCGTTGAGCAACGTGGATGCGGTGCGCCGCAGGTCATGCACCGTGAATGGCTCCAGCGGCAAACCGGCTTCCTTCGCGCGGGAGCCAATGAGCTGGGTCACTCGGTTGAGCGTTGCATGCGACATGCAGCGATCGGGGTCATAGCGCGACGGCAGCACGAATCGCGAGCCAGCCGCGCAGGTGTGTAGGGCCACGAAGATGTCCATCGCCTGCCGCGACAGATAGACCACGCGCGGCTTACGTCCCTTCATCCGCACCTTGGGGATCGTCCAGGTGGCGTTTTCGAAATCCACCTCGTTCCACGTTGCCTCGACCAGTTCGCTCTTGCGCACCATCGTCAGCAGGATCAGACGCAAGGCCAACCGGATGGTCGGATAGGACGCAATGGTCTCCAGTTGGTGGAAGGCCAACCGGATTTCGGCGGGCGAGAGCGCCCGGTCCTTGGGAACGAAGGTCGCAATCGAAGCCGCCTTCACATCGTCGGCCGGGTTGGCGAGCCGTTCGCCATGCAGGATGGCGAAGGCATAGACCTGCTTCACGATGTCCCGGACGTGGATGGCCGTGGCCGGTGCGCCGCGCGCCTTCACCTTGTTGCACAGCGCCCGCAGGTCGTCGGGGGTGACTTCCCTCAATTTGCGATTCTGGAAGACCGGCAGGATGTCGCGGTCGATGATGTACTTGCGCATCGCCCGGGTGCTGTCGGCCATGCGGGCATCGGCCAGCCAGCGTTCCGTCATCTCGCCGAAGGTCCTGGCGGCAGTCAGTCGCCGCTTGGCCCGCTGCTTCTCCAGCGCCGGGGAGTCTCCTTGAGCAACCGACCGCTTGGCGTCGAGCAGCCGTTCTCGGGCCATGGCCAGCGACATGCCGGCCGGCCCATACCGTCCGAGCGTGAGCGTCTCGCGGCGTCCGTTGAGACGGTAGTCGTAGCGGAAGGTGATGGTACCGGCGGTCGATACCGCCGCGTACATGCCATCGCGGTCAAAAACCTTATAAATCTTGGACTTAGGCTTGAGATTGCGCAGTGCTGTGTCGGTGAGCATTGAGGATGTTACTCCTGTTCGTGACGGCTTTTACCGTCAGGAACCTGGAGACCCGTTGATGCTCGGAAAGCCGCATGAAACAAGCTTTCCAGGGGAGTGTTTTACCGTCAAAGACCGGTTTGGTCTCAATAGTAAACGGGAGGGTCTCAATCCGACCTCCGGTTCTTACCGTCAGCTCTACCGTCAACCCGTTTTGCTGGCCGGCGATAGTCACCGATAGCTGCCGTGAGGTATTTCTTTCTAAAGCAACACGTTATGACAGACTTTCGATAGCTGACGATAGTCCCCGAAGGACCTGATTTCACTCCCACTCGATTGTCTATAAGCATAAAAATACTTTTCATGGCAATAACTTACGAATCAACCGTCCAGTTGATGCCATGAAAAGTGCCATGCTCAGATCAAGGGGATGAACACTGCTTGCCCTGGTGCCGGGCAATGGCCTCTTCCAGCGTCTCACCGGGCTTCCATCCGAACAGGTCGCGGACGCTCTTCGTTCTGACATGGCCGGGCGGCTTGAACTCGTAACCGGCGGCGATCATCTCGGCCGCCACATCCTCGGTAATGAAAAACGGCTCGGCCTCGCCGCCATTGCCTAGTTCTTTCATGTCGGAAAGCATCATCTCAAACACCTTCGTCAAAAAAAGCGGTCATTGCGGTTGCAAACCAAAATAGCTGGCTTTCCGTAAAGTCTTCACGTATCCACTCCGGCAAGCTATTTCGCGGGAACTGTAGCTGCCCAAGCGCCGTAGCAAGCTGCTGCAATTTGATGTTGATGCGCGTTTCAAGGTCAGCCGTCTCAATACCAACGGCCAAAGCCTTCGCCAAAGCAAGCAGCACTTCTAAAAACACGAAATCAGCGGAGATGGGGTTATCCGGTTGACCAATAAATGCCCAAAAATCCTTCCCAATACACCGATAAACGCGAACTGAACGAGTGGCACTGTCAATGAGAACACCGGGCTTTGTCGCTCGATCCTCTTCCTCAAACCCGCTTTCCAGCAACTTCACCAGAATCTGGTTTTCTTTGTTATTCGTGGTGCAGTCAGTGCCATAGGTCAGTCCTAGCACCACGTCAATTTCCTGAACGCCCGGATAAGTTGTTCGTGTTTGTTCAAGCCAAGTGCGATAGTTATCTATGATGGCTCGGGTCATGCCCTGAACCTGTGTGTCATTGATAGTATTGGGGCCACTCTTAATGGAGGTGAGATAGCGCCTAGCACCGACCACTACTGATTTGTCAATTTCCCTCCAAACCGAATTGATGCGACGCTGCGCCTTCTGCTCATTGCTTAATCCAATAAGAGCATCAAACTCTGCACGCTTCTCGGGAGCCTCAATCCATTTGTTTGGTGATACGACTGGATATTGCCCAACAAATGCCGCTTCAATTGATTTTCCAAAGGAAGTTTCAAGACCCATATAGAGCTTGCTATTGAACAGGAACGTACCAAACGCCCGTGGATCATCAAGGTTCATCACACTGGCCGAGGTCATCAAAACATACGGATTCGTTCGATAATCGGCCAAATGTGAGCGCCGCTCAAGAGCGGCAGGCAAATTAACACTAATATAACCAGCCAGGGCATGAGCCAGAGTCTCAACGCGTTCCTCGGTCACCTTCGCAAAGAGCGCGACTATCTCTTTGGTGTTAAATCTGTGAGTTCTTGACTTAAGGGCTGCCGTAAAAGGATTCGCCGCTGCACGAGTTGCCATTTTATTATCCAATCGCACTAATTTTTCTTAGGGTTTGCGGGGGCTCATAGGAAGCAATAGAGTTATCCTCACCATCCTCCCACACTAGGGTCTTTCCCCCTTTGAACCATTGTCGTGTGCGGACGTGTGATTGAACATACACCACGCGATACCCGTCAGGCTTCTCAGCCTGAGAAAGCCAGTTCTGCTGGCGTAATTTTTCCAGCTCTTCGGCAATTACCTGACCTGCTATCTCTCCCAACCGAACAGGTACAGCGTTTCCAACTTGGGCATACTGCTGACTTGCTGTTCCTTCAAAGCACCAATTCGATGGAAATTCTTGTATGGCGGCATATTCTTTCAGTGAGAGTGCCCGCACTTCAGCCGGATGGCAAAGTGCGGTACTCGCATGGTTCGGCATGGTCACCAAGGTTGGACACGGTAAATCGTAGCTCAGACGTCGCCACCATCCTGATCGACCACCCTTAGCAAACCATGCGTTTCCCATTGACTCCTGCTGCTTATCAACAGGCAGGCTGCGCCAGTTTGAGCCAGGCGGCACTAGGCTGAGGAAAGATTTCTTTCGCGGGCTGAAATCCATGATGACATCAGTCGACGAATATTGCAGATGCCCTATGGCATCACGTAGCGTTCGCCATGGCTTTAGTTGAGTTTTTCCAAAAAGACTCCCTTGCGATTCCTTCGGGACACGAGCAACGCCATGTGTCGGGTCAGGGAAATTCACAACAGCGTTGTAGCGATTGCCAATGAAAAGGGCGCGCTCTCTTAACTGGGGGGCGCCATAGTTCACCGCATTCACTTCAAAACAATCTACATGGTAGCCATTGCCGTTTATTCCCTGGAGGGCCTGCAAGTCTTCCGCAAATAGGCGAACAACTGAGCCAGGCAGCTCATCTGGTTCAAGTGGCGGCCCTCCCTTCTCCGGTCGCTCGGCAATGGGTCGATGCTTGAGCGCAGCAGACAGCAAGCCTCGCACGTTCTCCATTAGAAAGAAGCGAGGCTGCATATATTCCACGAATCGAAGATACTGCCAAAGTAATGTACCGCGTGGGTCTTGCGTGGCCATGCGACGCCCCGCCGTACTGAACGACTGGCAGGGGGGGCCACCCACTAAAACGTCAAGCTCACCTGGTTTAAGACCACATGCGGCCAAAACCACTGCCGGGTCGAGATTAGAAATATCTCCTTCAAACACCTTTAAATTCTTAGGCAGATTTCCTTTCGCGTGATTTGCTCGAATCGTGGCACAGAAACTTGGTTCCTTTTCAACACAGGCTAGCAACTCAAATCGTCCGGTCTTTTCGACGCCAAGATCTAGGCCCATCGCTCCTGAAAAAAGGGAAATTACAGAGTATTTTTCAGCCATAATGATGCGGCCCACTATTGATTATGTTCATTTACTGAAGCTCTTGGGCCAGCGAACAAATCCGCTTGGCCGCGTTGCTGTTTGCTTGTGAAGGTGCGCATAAAATCGCGCAGCACGTCGGCAGCAGCTCGATCTTGGGCGCGGCAAGCTTGCACGAAGGCTTCGCGCAACTCTTTTTCCACCCGAATGCGCATCCCGGAGTCTTTAATGGCCATTCTTGCACTGTACCACAGATGGATACACAAATGTGTATCCATGGGCAGCGAGGGTAGCAAGGTCAAGCGGTAACTTTGCCAAGGCAGCAAGCTCACCGCACCAGTTCGTCAGCGACGTCATGTGCTTCGGCCCCAAGGCCGGATATGAGGTACGCCAAGAAGATGGGCTGCTGCTTTCCCCGAAGAATCCGGTAACGTATTACATGTCCCCTATGACCTCATCTAAATGAGTCGGGCCGAGCAACATCAGCATGAGGTGTTCAATGAGCAGGAAGGAAACCGAGAAGGCGATTGCAGATGGCCGCGCCGGCCGCGTTGCCGGGCGGTTTAGCTCGGTCGATGAGCTGCTGGCCGATCTGAAAGCCGACGACACGCCGGGGAACCTGGAAACCTGGCTGCATGAGAAGGCCGGCCCAGCCCATGACGCGCTGAAAGCCGGCCCGGCCCGCGCCGTCTTGGCTGACCGGGTGCGCTACACGCTCGATGAGCTGCTGGCCCAATGCGCCCCTTCGGCCGAGTTGACTACGCAGGAGCGGGAATGGCTGGATGCGCCTGCGGTCGGCCGTGAAGTGCTGACGCCCTTCGATCCGGCCGAACACCTGACCAATGCCGAAGCTGTGGCTGCACTCCTGGCCGATGCGGAAGCCACCGGCGACCAGGCCTATATCGAGCACGCCCGCGAAGTTGCGGCACGTGCGCGGACCATGCACGGCATCAAATAGCGAAGCTGGCCAGCATCGCTATTTCTGGCGGTGCTGCAGGTGGATCTCATCGCCGGAAATGACGATGCGAGATCCACGCCAAGGGGAAGGTACAGGGCGGCCGTCATCGCTCGAACTGGCGATGCTCGAGCACGCCGGCGCGCATCGTCGAAAACTGCGATGCAGGCCCGAAAACGACAAGGGCGGCCACTGGCCGCCCTTGCTGTTCCTGGTGGAGCCTACGCGGCGAGTGACTGCCGCACCGCATCCAGGGCCTGGCGGAAATCGTCCCGCGTGGCTCTGCCCGTCTCGGCCTGGTAGTACAGCACCATGAACATATTGGCGACGGCTTCAGCCATCGGTGAGAGCTGCCGCGCCGCCTCTTGGTCGATCCAGTCCAGGGCCGCGAGCTGCGCGGCCGCATGATGAACTGCCTGGGTTGCGATTGCATTGGTAGGATTCAAGGTTGCCATGCTTCACCTCTATGGTAGGTGGGTTGTGGAAGTGTCGGCCGGCCCCACGCCGGCCGGCGCGCCTTATCGCTGGCCGCTGCTGTAGAAGCCGGCGGCATCGGCCAGCGGCGTGTTCCTGTTGCTGCCGCTGTAGCTGTTGCCTGATGACCTGGCCGCCGGTCTGGTGGCCTCGATAGCAGACGCGGCAGGGCGATCAATGAAGGCCGCCACTTCCGCCGCTGCATCAAGCTCGGTTGATTGATCGCCAGGCCGCTCAAACTCCACCGCCGGCCGCTGCACCTGGTCGAGCGCCAGGCAGTCGAAAAAGCCACTACGTCTCATGATCACGCCTCCGATTTACCGTGCTCGCGGTTAGCGAATG
Source organism: Xanthomonas arboricola pv. guizotiae (assembly GCF_002940205.1). Taxonomy (GTDB): domain Bacteria; phylum Pseudomonadota; class Gammaproteobacteria; order Xanthomonadales; family Xanthomonadaceae; genus Xanthomonas; species Xanthomonas arboricola_C. Next base: position 72,283 of record NZ_MDSK01000005.1, on the reverse strand, counting down.
CGGCCACTTCATCATCAGGATCGGCTGCGGCCGAACCAGCCCCTGCCAGGTTGTTGCCGCCGAATGTCGGCACCGCCTCGACAGCGGCGGTCTGATCGCTCTCCGCGCTCGCCCTGATCGCCGCCGCGATCTTCCCGCCGGTGGTGTCGGCGATGCGTTCGACAGCGGCATCGCGGATGCTCGTCGCCTTGGCCTTCGCAACCTCTCCGACGCCTTGCATCAGGTTCGCGCCGGCGTCGGCCGTCACGCGGCCCGCCGTGCCAAGCGCCGATGCGGCCGAGGCCAGCAAGCCGGGGCCGGTGCTGCCTGGCGCGGCCTGCTGGCCGCCTTGCTGGGCTTTCTTGCTGCCGGCTTCGTCGCCACCCTTCGAGATGGAACCGCCACCCGATTTACCGGACTGCTGCCCATTGCCGCCACCCGATCCGCTGGCACCGCTGCCCGAGTTGCTGCCGAAACCGGCGGCCTGTGCAAGTGGTGTAGTGGTGCCCGCACCTGAGCTTGACCCGCCACCAAAGCCAGCAGCTCGCGCAAACGAGCCTGCATCGCTGCCGGAGTCGGAGCCGCCGCCGAGCATGGGCATTCCGCCCGATTCACCGCCGGCGCTCGACCCCGCTTTCTCGAACGCTGCCTTGACCGCCGACATACCTCCGGCGGCCGAGGCTGCACCACCCATCACGGCCGCGCCGGCCACGCTTGCCGCACCGGCGGCCATGCTCGCCGCGCCCATAGCGGCACCGATGGCAGCACCCGCGCCGAAGTTGCCGATGCCACCCGCGCCACCGATACCCGACCCGGTGATGATGCCGGCGACGAGAGGGGGCACACGATTGACCAGCATGAGCAACGCCACGCAGAAAACCAGCATCACGCCCAGCTCTTCAAAGTTCAGCGTTCCGGTGTTCATCCTGGCGTAGAAGCTGGAAAGCAGGTCGTTCCCGATGCCGACCAGGAGCACCATCGTCATGATCTGCACGGCCACGCCCAGCACGGTCTTGTAGTAGTTGAGCGCCATGTCGGAAGTCCAACGCGACCCACCGAAGCCGAGGAAGAAGATGCCGGCGTACATCAGCAGCCAACCCGAGACGAGCAGCAGCAGCATATTCACCGCTACAACTGCCAGCAGGATCAAGATGCCAACGCTCAAGGCCACACCGATGAAGCTATCCACGGGCGACCAGATCGACGAGTTTGTGAATGCCTGCTTCAAGATCATGAAGCCGATATCCACGATGCCCGAGGGTGTCACCGATGCCACCCCGGATGCCTGCTCACCGATCCGGGCCAGTGACTGGATGATCGAGTTGGCGAAGGCGGGGCCGTTGCGCAGCAGCCAGAGGAAAAAGCCGAAGAACAGAATGAAGCGGATGAACTCGGCGAAGAACTCGCCAATGTCGGCCTTGCGCAGCGCCATGAAGCCGAACGTGAAAACCAGCGAGATCGTGCCCAGCGTCCAGAACAGGAACATCGCGGCATTCATCACCACCGTCTGCCAGGACGTGGCCCGCGTGGCGAACTCCGTCACCACCTGGTCAAGCATCCCCTGGTTGGTGAGCTGGGCCGATGCGGCGGTGGAGTAGAGCGCGAGAGCGACGCCGATCAACGCCGCCTTGTGCAGTGCTTTCATGGCTTCGCCTCCTTCTGGTCTTTCGGGGCGGCCAGTTCGAGCCAGTTCATGGGCTTCTCGGTCGGCGCGATGCCGCCGGCGGCCGGCGACCGGCGCGAGCACAACCCGGCGAATTTCTCGCGCGTGGCCCTGTCCTCGATCTTCTTGATCGCCTCGATCTGGCAGTTGGTGTCATTGACCTCGGGCATGGGCGGGATGGCCGGCTTGTTGTCGCAGCCGGCCACCAGCACCACCACGAAGCCGGCAAGCAGCATCGTTTTTTTCATGGTGCAGGGCCTCCGTCAGCGGGTCAGTTCGAGCCAGTTTCTCGGGCTGGCCGTGCGCTCGATCCTGGATTCCCTGGAAGTCGCGCCGGCGGCCTGCTGTTGCGCCTCTAGGTCGGCCTGGGCCTGCATCCTGGCGGTCGCGGCACTCTGCTGCGCGATCAGCAAGCCACGGATTTGCAGGAGCTGGTTTGCCTGGTTGGCGGCGAGCTGATTGGCGAAGCCGATGGCCTGCATCTGCCCGGTCGCGCCCTGCGCGGCGGACTGGAGCCGTTCCAGCTGGCGAGCATCGGCGGTAAGGTTGCGCTGCTGTTGCTCCAGGCCCTTGAAAAGTGCGTCGTTCGCCTTCTTCTGGCTCTCGCTCGCCAGGCTGCGGTTTTGCTCCATCGCGGCGCGCTCGGCATCCGAGCACCCGGCGGCCGAGAAGCACGGCGAGCCACGGTAGTAGGCCACGTCCTGGAACTTGCCCAGGTAGTTGTCGAGACTGCCGAGCTGGTTCTTGTAGTAGTCCAGCGTGTTGACGGCATTCATCAGCCCGTTGATGGTGGACTGAGCCTGATCCCAGATGTAGGCCGCCGGGGCCATCGTGTTTTGCAGCATGTTTTCGTACTGCTGCAATTGGGTCTGGTACTGCTCGATCTGCTTGAGCGTCTGCGCCACCGACTCGATGGCCGTCATGACGTTCTGCACCAGGTTGCCGCCGTCGATGACGGGGATGCCGGCCTGCGCCGGGGTGATGATGATGCTGCCGGCCAGGACGGCAGCGAGCGCGGTTTTAGCCGCTAAAAAACGGACGTGCTTCATGGTCGCAATCTCCATTCGATGAAAGAAAGGCAATGCCTTGACCAAGCTCGCGCTTGCCCATAGCAAGGTTTCATCGAAGAGCTACGCCACTAGCCAATCGGTATCGCCCTTGGCACTGAGGCCCGGACTTCGGTGTTTCTGTTCTCGGCCCTTATGGGGTGCCCCTGGCCTTATGCGTCCTCCCGAGGGTGATAACGCTCAGGCCTGTGGCCTGGAAGGGCCTTGTGTCGCGTCCAGCACACCGTAATTTAGCCGCTAAAACGCTCAAGGTTTAGCCCTCGGCTGCACCACCGACCTCATAAGCTGGCTCATATCGTCCTGGGTGGCCTCAATCCGACCCAGCAGGGCAAGGATCGTGGCATCGCCGAAGCGGGCCGTGCGCGGGTCGTCGGTGAGCCATAGTTTGAGCAAGCCGCCCAGACGGCCAAGGTCGCCATTCACGCGCACCAGCTCGCGCACGTAGTGGTAGTCCATGACGCCCTTGACCTGGTAGCCCTGGCCCACGTCGCGCAGGTAACGCGCAACGCTAATCCCCGCCCTCTTGGCGTTCTCCTCGATCAGCTCGCGCTCTTCGGGAAGGCAGTACACCTTGATGGGCGGGCTGTTCTTCCGCGTGACCCTCTTCTCGTCGTCCATTCGTTCTCCAGCCGGCGGTAGCCGGCAGCCTCGCAGAGCAGGATGCCCCGTTGAGCGCCCCCGGCGCGAATAAGGGGAAGTGAAGAAGGACAACCCGCTTGCGGGTGGGCCTACTTCACCTATCCTGCCCGCCTTTCGGCGTTGTTTTTGCATCGAACGATTCATCGAATCTCGCGCTATAAGCGCCCTATTGCTGCGCAACAGCGCGTCCGCAGCGTGAAAACGGGAAGGAAATGGCCCATTTCCGCGCGCTTGCAGCGATCCAACAACCAATAACAGTGCATCAGCCGTGCGCTTGCAGCGATTGAGCACGGCTCTTTCCTCACTTCGTGTTCTGACTCGTGGAACCGTGCGGCGCATTGGTGATGTGCTGGCGAACGTATTTCAGAAAGGTCTCGTAGCGGAAAGGAATGCGTCCACTCTCGCGCATGTATTCCCAGATGATCTTGAGCGCGTAGCCAGCCTCCATCGCTGCCGTCACGTCCGAGCGCACCGCCATGAACACGGCCAAGTAGTCCCTGCGCTTTAGCTGTGAAGTCTGCTGCTTATGAGCGAGCCGCGCGGCCAGCTCGTCCGGGTAACTGCTTTCTGTCGTCGTCATGTCCGTAAACCTCCGTTATCAATTGAACTACTCCGAAGGTTACGGAGTGCCGGCCGGCACAACATTCCAATAATTGGCCGAATTGGTTGACATGGAGCCGATGGCACAAGCACGCCCATCGAAACAGCGATGGCCAGTCCAGTCAGCATCACGGAAGAGTTGAACGCCAAGAGGGAGTAGGCCCAGGGGGATTCCCAGCATGGCCCCTCAAGTGTCAACAGACAGTTCGGTCGCCATCGTCAGAAACGGGGATGGCTGTGGTCATCGTCGGAAATGGTGACGGTGGCCAGCATCGCCAGAAATGACGATGCTGCAGCTCGGTCGGCGCGCAAAAAAAATGGGCCGGACTCATATGCGACCGGGCATCGAAATCGCACTGTTGTATGTTGTAGCGCGCTACAACATACAACATACAACGCCAGTCATTGACACTTGAGGGGCGCAGCGTTTTAGCCGCTAAAAAGAGCGGTCGGGGCTGACCGCCCTTCTGGCGTAAAACTTAAAGGCCGAAGGCCGCCTCATCGGCGAGGGCCTGGCGTCGCCCTAAAGGGCGGCGACAAGTGCCGCGCCTAGTGGATGATCTTGGAAGATCATGGATGGAATTCGCGGACTGGTCGCAAGCCCGCACCGTTATTGCATTTTCCAGTTTCTGGCGGGGAACGTTGCTACGGGTGAAGGGGAGCGTTGCTACGGAGATTGGGGAACGTTACTACGGGCTTTGGCCTGCCGATTTCCCACTTCCCTACCGCATACTCGCTTACCTTCCAGCCCACGGCGGCAAGCTCGGCCAGAGCCTTGCGAACCTTCTGGCGGCGCTTCTTCATGGCCTCGGCGTTCGCCTCGTCCGGCCAGACGTAACCAGAAAGGGTATCCAGTTCCACACGTCCGGCTTTGCCCGGGTCGATCCAGCCGCATAGACGCTGGTGAATCAAGCGGGCCGGGTCGGTTTGTAACGCCCGTACCTCGGCCATGTCGATGCGGGTATACGGTCGCCTCCCAAGAATCGCCTCCGTAATCTGAGGATTTAACGCCACGAATAGCCGTCCATCCCCCTCATCGAAGGCATGGCTCATCAGGTGAAAAGATCTGTGCCTGATCCCCTTGGTGACCATCACTGTCACGTTTGTCATGCGCAGCAAACACGCCTTGATCGCCCTGATGTTGTCGCCGCCATCGGTCAAGCCGATTTCGCCTAGCAGACTGGTCATGCTCTCGCGCACGACAAGCGCATCCTGCCCTGCCGCATCGAACTTCGGCTCAAGAAATAGACGGAGCTGCTTCGGCAAATCCGCTGATGGCTCTGGCGTCAGGATGATGCCCTTCGGCCCGCCAAGAGCCACAAGACCTTGCAGAAGCCGCATGTCATCAGCGCCAAGAGGCTCGAAGCCGACGAACCGTGCTTGCTCATTCTCGGCGTAGTGGTACGTCACATCGAGCTTGAGCTTCTTCCGTTCGCCGCGCTTGAGGCTGCGGAACAGACCGGGAACCAAGCAGTGCATCGGATCGTGCCTGGCATGGGTGAGGTCAAAAGCCATCGCCTCGCCTCCGGCCATCGCGCCCCTTCTCCTCATTCCTGCTGACCTCGTGCAGCTCCACCGGCACCAGAACGCCGCCCGCATGTCGCATGTACCAGCGATCAAGCGGCGTGGCGTCGTAGTTCTGCTTGCTGACGCCGAAACGCACGAAGTAGCTGCGGCGCTCATTGCCGATTGGCTGCCGGTCATGGGCGCGGTCGCTGAGGCGCTTTGCTTCGTCCTCGGTCATCCGGGCGACGTAACCGCACCACCTGGCGTTGTCGATCAGCGCGGACGCGCCACGTGCTGCCTGCTGCTGGTCGGTCTGCCCTTCGCGGGCGCTGCCTTTGCTGACGTGGTGCAGGTAGAGCACGGATGCGCCCGTGGTGGCCGCAACGTGCTCCAGCACGGCCACGAGGTGGGCCATGTTGCCGTTGCTGTTCTCATCGAGGGCGTGAATGCGGCTCAGGGTGTCCAGCACGATCAGCCGCGCCCCGGCGCTGTACTCGATGACGCGGCGCAAGTGGGCATCGTCCATGACGTTCAGGCGTTTGCCCATGATCGGCTCAAGCGCGAGGTTCTCTGCGATGGCCTGGCGGGCGGCGTGCCCGAGGTGCTGGCCGATGGCATGAATGCGCCGCACCAGCGCCGGCGGAGGGTCTTCCCCGGCCAAATAGACCACGCGCCCGGTGTGCGCGGGAGCTAGGCCAACGAGGTCGCCACCCGCGACGCTGCATGCGATGCTCATGGCTGCTTCCAGCGCCCAGAAGCTCTTACCCGTGGCTCCTGGAGCGACGAGCGCGCCGACAGTGCCCGCAAGGAAGCCGGGCCATATGAAGTCCAGTACCGGCGGTTCGTGCTCGAACGCCGCCAGTACATCAATCGCCATTCCTCAGTTCCCCGTTCCGTACAGGGACTCGTCACTCAACACCTCGGCGATCTGCGAGGTTCGGAAGTAGACCCTCCGGCCGATCTTCAAGCGGGCCTTGTTGATCCGCTGCGTCCATTCGTTCGTCGCTCGCAAGCTGATCCGCAACCCATCAGGCGAACGATCCAGGACAGTGGCGAGCTGCGCGATGCTCAGCAGCGGGCCGAAGCGTTGCAGCAGCGTGTCTTCCATCGTCATTGCGTAAACCTCCGTTATCAACTGAATTGCAACGAAGGTTAAGCAGCGTCAGGCTTGATAGCAGCTTATTAGTTGGCAATAATGGTTGACATGGAAAACGAAGAGCACGCAAAGAAGCGCCTTGGTCGTTACTACATTCCCATCTGGGAAGGCTGCGACCCCACCGTTTCTCAGTCCATCAAAGATTTCCGCGAACGTTGGAAGCCATACTCCACGTCTTCGCGACGCTACCCTATCGGGCGACTGATCCAGGAAGTGATCGATCCTGCTGTAGCCGCCTACATGGCAACCCTTCCAGTACGCTACTCGGGCTACGTTCCCGGCGCCGGCACAGGTGTGAGCTTCAGCGCGATCATTGGACTGGTAGGACTTGACGCGATGGTTCGCGTGCAGCGCCAGTTGCTACGCCAGTTCATCAAAACGGAAGACCGACAGACACCAAGGGATCATCGCTTTACCGCGACCATCGAAGCCTTGATCGAACTGGTTTGCTACTGTGCCAGCAAACGCCCTCAAACGTCTTCCCCCGCTCAGGGCGTCAGTCTCAATGCGCAACGGAAACACGGCTTCTGCGACTTCTGCGGAGAGCTGACGGAGTTTTCCGCGTTCATGGCCAAGGTTGCGGAGCAACAGGTCAATGATGCGGAGCTTGAGAATCGCAAGAAACTTGAACTTAGTCACCAGTATTGCGAAGGGCATCGACCCAAGCTAACGAATGGCGAATGGAACCCCGCATACAGGCAGGCGAAGCGATCACTCGCGCAGTTTGAACTTGAGCTGGCCAAGCTCAGCCAGCAATGCGCGAAGCCGGCAACGCCGCAAGTGAAATCGGGCGATCAACTCGTTGACGGCTACTTCTTCCACTATGTCATGCGCCAGACGTTGCAGCCGGCAGACAAAGCGGAACTGCGCAACCAGGCGCGGCTGATGGTGGACTCGAAGCTCTCCGATCGGAGGAAGCAGATCTTGATGCTCCAGTGGTCTGGACTCAATCAGTCGGAGATTGCGCGAAGGTTGGGCATCGAGCGCCAAGCGGTATCGAAGGCGCTGTCATCAATCCCCGCAATGTTTCACTTGAAGAAGAAGCGCCCCATCCGCTGATTTCTTTTCGTGTCAACCAAAAGGGTCAATCATTAGGCCGAATCAATCCGCATTGACGGGCACTATCAGGCACATGTTCGCAAGTGACTGAAAGAGGCCAGGGGATGCAGGCAACGACAAGTAAGACGCTCATCAATCGCAAGAAACTGCTGGCGATGATCCCGCTGTCTGAGCGCACGATCTTCAACATGGAGCAGCGCGGGGAGTTCCCGCGCCGGATCGCACTCACCAGCCGAAACGTCGCCTGGGACTTGGTAGAAATCGAGGAATGGATCGAGGCGCGCAAGTCATCGGGCACGCAGGCCATGCGGCCTGGCTTCACCCCGTCGGTCGCAGCCACCGCTTTTTAGCCGCTAAAACGCCGCGCCCCTCAAGTGTCAATGACAGCCGAGGCCATGGTCGCTATTCTGGAGGCGCTGCCTACCTGCCCTCCTCTGACTTACGCCTTCGGCCGCTTGAGCGTCCATTCGTCGATCATGTCCGCCCAGTCCTGCAACATCGCCGTCCGCTGCTCGCGGTACTCTGCCTTGTTGTAGACGGCCCTGACGCCCTTCTGTTCGTGGGCAAGGCACTTCTCGATCCAATCGGTGTTGTAGCCAGCTTCGTGCAGCAACGTGCTGGCCGTTCGCCGCAAGTCATGTGGCCCGAACTTGGCGAGCGACTTCCCTTCCTTCTGCGCTAACCGATACGTCAGCGTCAGCACCTGGTTGAGTGTGGCGCTGCTCATGGGCAAGTCCGAGTCATACCGTGAGGGCAATACATAGTCCGACCCACCGGCAAAGGTTTTCAGGGCAATGAAAATGTCCAGCGCCTGGCGGGACAGAAACACCAGGTGCGGATTGCGTCGCTTCATCCGCTCCTTGGGGATCGTCCAAAGCGCATCGCTGAAATTGATCTCGCTCCAGGTCGCGTTGGTCAGCTCGCTCTTGCGCACCATCGTCAGCAGCAACAGCTTGGCCGCCGCCCGGATGGATGGCGCCGTGCCGATGCGCTCCATGTACTGGTACATCAAGCCGATTTCGTCGGGCGTCAGCGCACGGTCGCGCGGCTCGAACTTGGCGATGCTCGTCGGGCGCACCAGCTCTGCCGGGTTCTCGACCTTCTGGCCGCGCTCGATGGCCCAGCGAAAAACCTGTAACACCACCTCGCGGACATGCACTGCGGTTGCCGGAGCGCCGCGCTCCACGATGGCATCGGTCAGCGCGCGCAAGTCCTCGTGGGTAATCTCCACCAGCTTCTGATTGCCGAATTTCGGCTTCAGCTCGCGCTCGTAGACAGAGCGGCGCATGTCACGGGTGGAATCGGCCATCTGGTAGCCACGCAGCCACTTTTCCGCCCAGGCCCCGAACGTCTCCGCGTCCTTGACACGGGCCTTGTCCCGAGCCTTCTCCTTCGCCGGCGACTTCCCGGCCGTGATCATCTTCTTGGCCTCGCCCAACCGCTCGCGGGCTTCCGCCAGGGTGATGCCCCCAACACCGTAGCGGCCGAAGGTGATGGTCTCCTGCCGACCGTGGATCGAGTAGTTGTACCGGAATGAGATCGCCCCTGCGGGCGTGACGGCTACATAGAGACCGTCACGGTCGTTTTCCTTGTAGAGCTTATCCCTCGGCTTGAGGTTGCGCAGCTTGGTATCGGTCAACATGATTTTCGCCCTAGTTCGGCTCAAATACCATGATTTAAAATAGGCCGAATCCTGGCGTAAAAACACAATGAAATCATTGCACTACGTCATTTCAATACCATGAGCACTAGAAAAATGGCTACATGGTATCGACGGAGCGTCATGGCATCGAAGCACTCAATGCCATCCATCATGCCATGAAAAAGTAGTGCTTGGCGATGCCAAAGATTGCCAGCCAGTGCTAAACGAAATCACAAAAAAGCCCGCATTTACGCGGGCTTAGGTGTGTTTTCGTGCTACTCGGTGCCAGCCGGTGCCAGATGCCAAATCACTCCCACTCGATCGTCGCCGGCGGCTTGCCGGAGATGTCGTAGACCACGCGCGAGACGCCGCGCAGTTCGTTGATGATGCGGTTGCTCACCGTGCCGAGGAAATCGTACGGCAGGTGCGCCCAGTGCGCGGTCATGAAGTCGATGGTCTCCACCGCGCGCAGTGCGATCACCCATTCGTAGGCGCGGGCGTCGCCGACCACGCCGACCGACTTGACCGGCAGGAACACCGCGAAGGCCTGGCTGGTGGTGTCGTACAGATCGGCCTTGCGCAGTTCGTCGATGAAGATCGCGTCGGCCTTGGCCAGCAGTTCGGCGTACTCGCGCTTCACTTCGCCGAGGATGCGCACGCCCAGGCCGGGACCCGGGAACGGATGGCGGTAGACCATCGTGCGCGGCAGGCCGAGCTCCACGCCCAGGCGCCGCACTTCGTCCTTGAACAGTTCGCGCAGCGGCTCGACCAGGCCCAGTTTCATGTGCTCGGGCAGGCCGCCGACGTTGTGGTGGCTCTTGATCACGTGCGCCTTGCCGGTCTTGCTGCCGGCCGACTCGATCACGTCCGGGTAGATCGTGCCCTGCGCCAGCCACTTGGCGTTGGCCAGCTTGTTCGACTCTTCGTCGAAGATCTCCACGAACAGGTTGCCGATGATCTTGCGCTTGGCTTCCGGGTCGCTGATGCCTTCGAGCTTGGCGAAATAGCGATCGGCCGCGTTGACGCGGATCACCTTGACGCCCATGTGCTCGGCGAACATCGCCATCACCTGGTCGCCTTCCTGCCAGCGCAGCAGGCCGGTATCGACGAACACGCAGGTCAGCTTGTCGCCGATCGCCTTGTGCAGCAGCGCGGCGACCACCGACGAATCGACGCCGCCGGACAGGCCAAGGATCACTTCGTCGTCGCCCACCTGTTCGCGCACGCGCGCGATCTGGTCGTCGATGATATTGGCCGCCGTCCACAACGTCTGGCAGCCGCAGACATCGACCACGAAGCGACGCAGCAAGGTCTGGCCCTGCAAGGTGTGCGTCACTTCCGGGTGGAACTGCACGCCGTACCAGCGCTTGTCCTCGTTGGACATCGCCGCCACCGGAATGCGGTCGGTCACCGCGGTAATGGTGAAGCCCGGCGGCACCTGCGACACGTGGTCGCCGTGGCTCATCCACACATTGAGACGCGATGCGCCGGCATGATCGGTCAACCCTGCGAACAAGGCATCGGCGGCCACCACATCGACTTCGGCATGGCCGAATTCGCGCTGGTCCGCCGCTTCCGTCGCGCCGCCCAGCTGCGCTGCCAGCGTCTGCATGCCGTAGCAGATGCCGAACACCGGCAAGCCGCTGTCGAACACTTCCTGCGGCGCGACCGGCGCACCCGGCAAGGTGGTCGACTCCGGACCACCGGACAGGATGATGCCCTTGGCGCCGAAACCGGCAATCTCCGACGGGTCATGATCCCAGGCCCAGATCTCGCAATACACCCCGATCTCGCGGATACGCCGCGCAATCAGCTGGGTGTACTGCGCGCCGAAATCGAGGATGAGGATCTTGTCGCTGTGGATGTTGGTCATTGGCGCCGTGAGTGGGGATTCGGGATTGGAGATTGGCAACAGCGGGATGGCGGCGATGCGCCCTGCCGAAGGAGATGCGGCGGGCTAGTACCAATCCCCAATCCCGAATCCCCAATCCCGCGCAGAGGCATCAGCCCATGCGGTAATTCGGCGGTTCCTTGGTGATCTGTACGTCGTGGACATGGCTTTCGCGCTGGCCGGCACCGGTGATGGTGACGAACTTCGGCTTGGTGCGCATTTCCTCGATGGTCGCGCAGCCCACATAGCCCATCGTGGCGCGCAGGCCGCCGATCAGCTGATGGACGATGCCACCGACCGGGCCGCGATACGGCACGCGCCCTTCGATGCCTTCCGGCACCAGCTTGTCGGCATCGCTGGAATCCTGGAAATAACGGTCCTTGGACCCCTTCTCCATCGCGCCCAGGCTGCCCATGCCGCGGTAGCTCTTGTAGCTGCGGCCCTGGAACAGCTCGACCTCGCCCGGGGCCTCCTCGGTGCCGGCGAACAGGCCGCCGACCATCACCGTGGAGGCGCCGGCGACCAACGCCTTGCCGATGTCGCCCGAGTAGCGGATGCCGCCATCGGCGATCAGCGGAATACGGTCCTGCAGCGCCTCGGCGACCATGTCCACCGCGGTGATCTGCGGCACGCCGACACCGGCGACCACGCGCGTGGTGCAGATCGACCCCGGGCCCACGCCGACCTTGACCGCATCGGCGCCGGCGTCCATCAGTGCCAGTGCGGCATCGCCGGTGACAATGTTGCCGCCGATCACCGGCAGCTGCGGATACGCCTTCTTGACCCAGGCCACGCGATCGATCACGCCCTGCGAATGGCCGTGCGCGGTATCGACGATGACCACGTCCACGCCCGCCGCCGCCAGCAGTTCGATGCGCTGCTCGGTGTCGCCGCCCACGCCGACCGCCGCGCCGACCAGCAGGCGCGTGGACCCGTCCTTGGCGGCGTTGGGGTTGTCGGTCTTCTTCTGGATGTCCTTGACCGTGATCAGGCCGCGCAGCTCGAAGCTGTCGTTGACCACCAGGATCTTTTCGATGCGGTTGCGATGCAGCAGCTCCAGCACTTCCTCGTCACTGGCGCCTTCGCGCACGGTGATCAGGCGATCCTTCTTGGTCATGATGTGGCGGACCGGATCGTCGAGCTTCTTCTCGAAGCGCATGTCGCGGCTGGTGACGATGCCGACCAGTTCGCTGCCATCCACCACCGGCACGCCGGAGATGTTGCGCGCGCGGGTCAGCTTGAGCACCTCGCCGATGGTCGTGTCCGGGCTCACCGTGAACGGCTCGGTGATCACGCCGGATTCGAATTTCTTGACCCGGGCCACTTCGCCCGCCTGCTGCGCAGGAGTCAGATTCTTGTGGATGATGCCGATGCCGCCCAGCTGGGCCATGGCCACCGCCAGGCGGTGCTCGGTCACTGTGTCCATCGCGGCCGAGAGAATCGGCAGTTTCAGGCGCAGATCGCGGGTCAGCCGGGTTTCCAGGCTGACGTCCTTGGGCAGGCAGATCGAATGAGCGGGGACGAGCGAAACGTCGTCGTAGGTGAGAGCTTCAGCCTGGATGCGTAGCATCGGCGGACCCGAGTTTGGGGAAGCGCGGCATTTTAACGCATTGGGGCCGGGATTGGGGAGTCGTGATTCGGGATTCGTAACAGCGCCGCCCTGCACCGCCCCGCACTGTTCGCCTGTTCGCCTGTATGCCGATGGCCGGCCGATCTCGGATGCAATCCGGATCAGCCGATGCATGCACTTCGCCGTTAGCTTTTAACGAATCCCGAATCCTGAATCCCCGCCGCATCAGCGGCCTCGATGGTGTTCTGCATCAGCGTGGCGACCGTCATCGGCCCGACCCCGCCCGGCACCGGCGTGATCCAGGCCGCACGTTGCACCGCCGCGTCGAAACCGACATCGCCGACCAGGCGGCCGTCGTCCAGTCGATTGATGCCGACATCGATCACCACGGCGCCGGGCTTGACCCATTCGCCCGGAATCAGGCCCGGTCGCCCCACCGCCACCACCAGGATGTCGGCATTGCGCACGCTGGCTTCCAGCACCTCGGGCGGGGTGAACTTGTGGCAGCTGGTGACCGTGCAACCGGCGATCAGCAGCTCCAGGCCCATCGGCCGGCCGACGTGATTGCTCACGCCCACGATGGTCGCGTTGCGCCCGCGCACCGGCTGATCGGTGTGCCCCAGCAAGGTCACGATGCCGCGCGGCGTGCACGGACGCAGGCCGAACTCGCGCAGCGCCAGGTGCCCGACATTCTGCGGATGGAAGCCGTCGACGTCCTTGCGCGGATCGATGCGCTGGATCAGGCGGTTGGCATCGGGGATGCCCGGCAATGGCAGCTGGATCAGGATGCCGTGGATCTTGGGATCGGCATTGAGCCGGTCGATCAGGCGCGCCAACTCCGCCTCGCTGGTGCCCTGCGGCAAGTCGTAGTCGAAGGCCTCGATGCCGACCTTTTCCGCCGCACGCCGCTTGTTGCGCACATACACCGACGAGGCCGGGTCGCCACCGACCAGCACCACCGCAAGCCCGGGGCGCGTCTTGCCGGCGGCCAGGCGCGCATCCACGCGCAGCTTCAGCCCGTCGAGCAGTTCCTCGGCGATGCGGCGACCATCGAGAAGGCGGGCCGGAGCAGAGGCAGCTGGCGCGGAAACGGTCATGGGGCGTCAGGTGTAGAGTCGAAGGCCGTCTATTGTCCCCGATTCCGTCATGACCGACACCACCTCGACACCCGATTCCATCACCACGTCCATCGAAGCGGCCGCCTTTCGCCGCCTGTTGCAGCATCTCAACCAGCAGCGCCCGGATGTGCAGAACATCGATCTGATGATCCTGGCCGGCTTCTGCCGCAACTGCCTGGGCGACTGGTACCGCGAAGCCGCCGAAGCGCACGGCCAGCCGCTGAGCAAGGAGCAGGCACGCGAAGCGGTGTACGGCATGCCGTTTGCCGACTGGAAACAGCAGCACCAGAAAGACGCCACGCCCGAGCAGCTGGAGGCGTTCGCGGCCGCGCAACGCCGGCACGGCTGAGTCGGTCGACTTGTCGCCTCAGGCCGGCGCGTTGGCGCCGGCCGTTCCATCAGCCAAGGTTTTTCCCGAACCGCCGCTACAACCGCAGTGCCGAACCCGCTTCGGCGCTCACCGGCCACCGGCGGCTCAGTCGCGGGCCGTGGCTTCCGGCTGAGCGGCCTGCGGTACCGCATCGGGATTGAGCGTGCGGCCCTCCCGCCGTGGCGGAGTGAATGGCGTGGGCTTGGGCACGGTCGGCGTGAGATTGCCGTACATCAGCCCCGCCGCAGCGCCGGCACGCGTGCTGCCGGCCGCAATCTCCAGTTCGAAACGCTCGGCATCGCGACGCCGGATCGCGCGCGCGATGCTGACGGCCTCGTCCTCGTCCACGCCCAGTTCGACCAGGGCCGCCTGCCCGAACGCCACCGCCGACTCGAAGGTCTCGCGAATCTGGTAGTCCACCCCGGCAGCGACCAACTGCAATGCATGCTCACGGTCGAACGAGCGCACCAGCAACCTGGCGTGCGGGAACTCGCGCGTTGCCAGCTCGACGATGCGATTGGCCGCCTCGCGGTTGTCGATGCATACCGCGATCGCGCGGGCGCTGTGCGCACCGGAGGCATGCAGCACATCGAGCCGGGTGCCGTCGCCGTAGTAGATCTTGAAACCGAACTGTTCTGCGCTCTGGATCATCTCGACGTCGTTATCGATGATGGTCACATCCACATCGCGCGCCAGCAGCGATTGGCTGGCAACCTGACCGAAGCGTCCGAACCCGATGATCAGCACGCTGCCGGTCTGGCCACTGACGGCTTCCACGCCGTCCAGCGACGGCTGGTCGGCCGGCGTCAGCCGTCGCTGCAACAGCACGAACAGCGGCGTCAGCGCCATCGACAACACCACGATCGCCGTCAGGCTGGCATTGACCTGCGCGTCGATGACGCCGGAAGCCGATGCCGCGGCGAACAGCACGAAGGCGAACTCGCCGCCCTGCGCCATCAGCACGCCACGGTCCAGTGCCTGACGATGGTCGCTGCGCATCAACCGCGCCACCGCGTAGATGCACACGCCCTTGCCGAGCATGAGCGCCAGCACGCCGGCAACGATCAGCCGCCAGTCGGCCGCAACCACATGCAGGTCCAGGCTCATGCCGACGCCCAGGAAAAACAGCCCCAGCAGGATGCCGCGGAACGGCTCGATATCCGCCTCGATCTGATGCCGGAAGGTGGATTCGGACAACAGCACACCGGCCAGAAACGCGCCCATCGCCATCGACAGCCCGCCGACCTGCATCAGCAGCGCCGCACCCAGCACCACCAGCAAGGCCGCCGCCGTCATCACCTCGCGCGCCTTGGACGCGGCCAGGATGCGGAACAAGGGGTTGAGCAACCAACGCCCCGCCACCACCAGGCCGACGATGCAGGCCAGGCCGATGCCGATGTCCTGCCAGCGTTGCGTGGCCGCCTGCGGGTCGCCGTTGGCGCCCATCCAGGCCACGATCGCCAGCAGCGGCACGATCAACAAGTCCTCGAACAGCAGGATCGCCACGATTTTCTGACCCGGCGGCAAGGCAACATCGCCACGCTCGGCCAGCAACTGCATCACCACCGCCGTGGAGGTCAGCACGAAGCCGGATGCGGCCACGAATGCCACCGGCGGCGCGAAGCCGAGCACCAGGCCGATGCCGGTCAGCACCAGCGCACAGACCGCGATCTGCAGCGTCCCCAGGCCGAAGATTTCCTTGCGCAGGCTCCACAGGTGGGATGGCCGCATTTCCAGTCCGATCACGAACAGGAACATCACCACGCCCAACTCGGCCACGTGCAGGATCGCCTGCGGGTCATCGAACAGGCCCAGACCGAACGGACCGATCGCCAGACCCGCCGCCAGGTAACCCAGCACCGAGCCCAGGCCCAGGCGTCGGAACAATGGGATGGCGACCACCGCAGCGCCCAGCAGGGCCACCACGTTGATCAGTTCGCTGGATTCGGCAGGCTGGCTCATGCCGAGGATTCTAGCGGCAGGCGCGCATCACGCGCCTGCACCAGCGTGCGCAGTTGGCACAGCGCCCTGCCGTGTCGATCACCCCAACAGCACGGCGTTCTCGCCCAGCGAGACCCCAAAACGACGAACGACGCCAGATGGCGTCGTTCGTGGATGCAGGCGATGGCCAGGCAATCAGTCGCGCGCGTCGGCCTCGGCCAATGCGGCGCGCAGGATTTCCTTCGCCGGACCGCCGTGCTTTTCGTGCTCAAGCGCGAAGTGCACGGTGGCTTCGATCAGGCCGATATGCGCGCCGCAATCGAAACGGCGGCCTTCGAAACGGAAAGCGTCGACCTGCTCGTTCTTCAGCAGCTCGGCAATCGCGTCGGTCAGCTGAATCTCGCCGCCCGCACCTGCCCCGGTGGCTTCAAGCAGGTCGAAGATCTTCGGGCTGAGCACGTAACGGCCAACCACGGCCAGATTGCTCGGCGCTACTTCCGGCTTGGGCTTTTCGACGATCGCGTTGATACGGCCCTTGCGACCATCGAATGCATCGGTGGACACGATGCCGTAGCTAGCGGTCTTGTCGTGGGGCACGTCTTCCACCGCGATGACGCTGCCGCCGGAGGCCTCTGCAACGTCGGCCATCTGGGTCAACGCAGCATCGCCGCGATTCCACATCAGATCGTCCGGCAGCAGCACCGCGAACGGCTCGTCACCGACCACGGCCTTGGCACACAGCACTGCATGACCCAGACCGAGCGCTTCGGCCTGCGTCACGAAAATGGCGCGTACGCCGTCCGGCAGCGCATGCCGCACCAGCTCCAGCTGTTCGAGCTTGCCGGCGCGCTCGAGCTTTTGCTCCAGTTCGTAGGCCTTGTCGAAGTAGTCGGCGATCGAGTGCTTGTAGCGATTGGTCACGAAGATCAGCGTGTCGCAGCCGGCCTGGATGGCCTCGTCGACGGCGTACTGGATCAAGGGTTTGTCGATGATTGGCAGCATTTCCTTCGGCACCGTCTTGGTTGCCGGAAGAAAGCGGGTCCCAAGACCTGCGACGGGGAATACGGCCTTGCGAATACGCTGGCTCATTAAAGTCTTCTGACCTCACGTGCGGGGAATGGAACGACCGTATCAGATCGCGCGTCGACTTTCCGTCGAGCAGCCGCAAAATCCGGCATCAGACTGCCCAGCACAGTCTCCATCGCCTTGATGTCGTAGCGGTTAACCGCCTCACGCAAACGCGTCACCAGCTGCAGCACCTGCTCGTGCGAGAACTCGCGCACACCGGCTTCCAGAATCTTGGGATGCGCGGTGGGGCGATAGTCTTCGTCCGAATAGAACAGGGTTTCGTGCAGTTTCTCGCCCGGACGCAGGCCGGTATAGAGGATCGCCACATCCTTGCCGGGCTGTTTGCCGGCAAGACGGATCATCTGCTCGGCGAGCAGGCGGATCGGCACCGGCTCGCCCATGTCCAGCGTGTAGATCGCGCCATGCGAAGCGGAGGCCGCAGCCTGCACCACCAGCTGGCAGGCTTCCGGGATGGTCATGAAGTAGCGCGTCACATCCGGATGCGTCACCGTGACCGGGCCGCCCTGGCGGATCTGCTCACGGAACAACGGCACCACGCTGCCGGCCGAATCCAGCACGTTGCCGAAACGTACGGTGATGAAGCGCGTCGGTGCGTCGCGCGCGTCCAGGCTCTGGCAGATCATTTCCGCATAGCGCTTGCTCGCGCCCAGCACGTTGACCGGCTCGACCGCCTTATCGGTGGAGATGAACACGAAGGTCTCGATGCGTGCACGCTGGCAGGCACGCGCCACGTTTTCGGTGGCCAGCACGTTGTTGCGTACCGCCTCGCGCAACTGCTCTTCCAGCAGCGGCACCTGCTTGTAGGCGGCGGCATGAAATACCGCATCCGGCAGTGCGGTGTTCAAGGCATGCGCGACCACCGCCGGGTCGCCGCAATCGCCGAGCACGCGCACCACCTCGATATCGGGGAACAACCGACGCAGGTCCGAATCGACGGTCAGCAATGCCAGCTCATCGATCTCCAGCAGCACGATGCGGCGCGCGCCGTGACGGGCGCACTGGCGGCAGACTTCCGACCCGATCGAGCCACCCGCGCCGGTCACCATCACCGTCTTGTTGGTCAACCAGTCGCGAATCAGGCGCCAATCCGGGGTGACCGGCTTGCGGTTGAGCAGGTCCTCGATCGCGACTTCCTTCAGTTCGCCAGGCAACGAGCGCCCTTCCAGCACGTTGATCAGCTTGGGCACCATGCGGAACGGCAGCCCGGTACTTTCGCAAATCGCCACCACGCGCTGCATGCCCGAGGCATCCAGCGACGGGATCGCGATGACCAGCAGCTTGGCCGCCGTTTCCTTGGCGATGGCTGCAGCCTGGTCCAGGTTGCCCAGCACGTTCAGGCCCTGGATCTTGGCGCCATGCAGGTTGTTGGCATCGTCCAGATAGCCGACCGGTACGAATGCACCGGTGCGGCGCAGATCGCGGACCAGGCCTTCGGCGGCGCGACCCGCGCCGAGGATCAACACACGCTGCGCAGCATCGCCGGAGTGCGCGATCTGGTAGTCCTTCCAGGCGCGATACAGCAGCCGCGGCGTGCCCAGCAGCGCCGACAGTGCGAACGGATAGACCACCAGCACCGATAGCGGCACCCCATCCAGGCGGTCATAGGACAACGCCAGCACGATCGCGACCAGGCCGAGAAAACTCGACTTGAAGATGTTCCACAAGTCCGGCACCGAGGCGAATCGCCACAGCCCGCGGTACAGGCCCATCTTCCAGAACACCAGGCCTTGCGCGACCAGGACTACCGCAGTGCGCCAATCCCATAACGGCAGATCGGGAGCCTCGCGCAGCATGGAGTAGCGGCCGGCATGCAGCAGCTGCCAGCATACCCACACCATCAACAGGTCATGCAGCACCACCGCCGCCTGCGGCAGGGCTTTGGTCAAACGGTCACGCCAGGAAATCATAAAAGTCCATTACTCAGGAATTGCGCAGTCCATCGCGCAGAAAATGCCAGATTGCGGTGGCGCCCAGGGCCCATGCCAGGGCTCCGGACATCTGCAGCCAGGTTGCATCATGACGAAGTAACACATACAAGCAGACGGCAGCGACGCTGAAAGCGAAATAAATACCGGTAACCGGAACGTGCGTCTCAAGCTTGCGTGCCAGACGCTGGTATAGATGCTGGGCA
The DNA here is from genome assembly GCF_002940205.1 of Xanthomonas arboricola pv. guizotiae. GTDB lineage: Bacteria > Pseudomonadota > Gammaproteobacteria > Xanthomonadales > Xanthomonadaceae > Xanthomonas > Xanthomonas arboricola_C. The sequence continues at coordinate 52,862 of NZ_MDSK01000005.1, read as the reverse complement.
TGGGGCTCCCACCACCGCTGCCGGGCGAGCATGCGAGACAGCAGCGTGAAGCCGGCGTCTACAAGAAACGCGGTCAGTGGCACCCAACTGATCCACCAACTCACCTGCCCGCTCGCCACCGTCAGCGCCAGCAGTGCAGCCAGCACATAGCCCAATGCGCCGCTGCCGCCGTCGCCGAGGAAGATGCGCGCACGCGGAAAGTTGAACGGCAAAAACCCCAGGCAGGATGCGGCGACGGCAAGGCCGGCCCAGGCCCAGGTGCCAGGCACGACCGCAGCAAATGCCAGCGCGGCCAGGGCTGCCTGGCTGCTGGCCAGGCCGTTGATGCCGTCCATGAAGTTCCAGACATTGATCAACACCACCGACGCGGCGGCGGTGAGCACGCCATCCCAGAGCCTGCCGGTGTGCTGGCTGACCAGCCAGCCCAGCATGACCGACGCCAATAGGTGGATCGCAAAACGCAGTCTGGCCGAGAGCGGACGATGGTCGTCCCACCAACCCACCCCGGCCACCAGCACCAGCCCGGCCGCGAAGCAGCCAATGCTCGGCCCTGTGGCCGGCCACAATACGCTTGCCGCCACGCACCCGGACAGCAGCGCCGCCACGATTGCCATGCCACCGCCACGCGGGGTGGCGACCACATGGCTGCGGCGTTCACCCGGATGATCGAGCAGACGCCGATGCAGCGCGTAGCGTCGCAACACCCAGGTTCCCATTGCTGCGATCGTCAGGTGCGACAGACACCACCACAGCCAGGCCTGCAGCATCAGACCACCGCGTAGTTCAACAGCGGCTTGACCGTGCCCCATTCCTTGCAACTCGGGCATTGCCAGTGGTGCGTCTTCGCGCCAAAGCCGCAGCGGGTGCAGCGGTAGCTCGGGTTGCGCACCAGCAGCTGGTCGGTGATGTGCTTGAGGTCCTGCAAGGTGCCGACCGGGTCGCTGCCTTCGGCCAGGGTCAGGTCGATCAATGCAGACTCGCCGCGGACCGATGGCCGGTCCTTGAGCTGACGGCCCAGGTAAGCCAGTGCAGGCGCCACACCGTCCTGCGCTTCCATCAGCTGCGTCAACGCCAGCACCGGGGCGATGCCGCGATAGTGCTCGGTCATCTCGGACAGGAAATTGCGCGCGCCGGCGATATCGCCGACCCGCCGATAGGCCGCCATCAATGCGGGAATGATCTCCGGCAGGTATTCCGGATCATGCCGCGCAGCGCGCTCGAACGCGCGCACTGCCGCTTCCTCGTGTCCGCGCTCGGCTTCGATGCGTCCCTCCAGAATGCCGGCGCGCACCGAGGTGCCATCGGCCTGGTAGGCGCGTGCGATCGCCTGCAACGCTTCGTCGGGCTTGCTCAGGCCGCGATAGCGGTCGGCCAGCTCGCACTCGAATTGCGAAATCAGCTTGCCCATCGGCTCGCCGGTGACTTCTTCGTAACGGGTGGCGTTGTCGATCGCCTTTTCCCAGTCGCGCTCGGCCTGATAGATGCCGATCAGGTGACGCAGCGCCTGCGGCGCACGCTGATCCAGTTGCGCCAGTTCGGTGAACACGGTCTCGGCACGATCCAGCAGGCCGGACTTCATGTAGTCCTCGCCCAGCGCCAGCAAGGCCTGCACGCGCTGCTGATCGGTCAGGTCGGCGCGTTGCACCAGGCCCTGATGCAGCCGGATCGCGCGGTCGACCTCACCGCGGCGACGGAACAAATGCCCCAACGCGACCTGGGTCTCGAAGGTTTCCTTGTCCAGTTCGGCGATGTGCAGAAACAGCTCGATCGCCTTGTCCGGCTGCTCGTTGAGCAGATAGTTCAGGCCACGAAAGTAGGTGCTGGACAGGCGACTGACCTGGGTATCGCCGTGGCGTTGACCACCGCGGCGGCCAACGACCCAGCCCCCCAGCGCTGCCAACGGCACGAACAGGAAGAACCAGATCCACTCGGTCAGAAAGTCCATACGCGCTTACAGTCCATCAAGGGGGCGCGGCTCGACTGCGGCAGGCGCAATGGGCCTGGCGTCGGCGCGACTGACTGCAACCGCCTTGTTGGCCTGGCGCAGTTTGGAATAGAGGGGAATGACCACACTGACCAGCACCATGCCGGCGCCGATCAACACACCGACCAGCAGCGCGACGATGATCGCGATTCCGGAGGTCGTGTGCACACTGGAGAAAAGGAAGTCGAGGGTGACGTCCTGGGAATTGACCGCACCGATGATCAGACCGACCAGCAGGAAGGCCAACATCACCAGCAAGCGAAACACCTTCATGGCCAGACTCCGTCGAAAGAGGCTTAGCTTAACCGAGCCGACATAAACGCAGCGGCAGAATGACCTCAGTCAGCCGCATCCAGCAGATCGACCGGGACCACGGAGCTGACACGCTCGCGCAATTCCTTGCCAGGCTTGAAATGCGGAACATGCTTGCCCGGCAACGCGACCGACTCGCCGGTCTTCGGATTACGGCCAAGACGTGGCGGGCGGTAATGCAGCGAGAAGCTGCCGAACCCGCGTATTTCGATCCGATCACCATCGGAGAGCGCCTGCCCCATCATTTCCAGCAGCGATTTGACTGCCAGATCCACGTCGTCCGCCTTCAGATGCGCTTGACGTCGCGCCAGGATTTCAATCAATTCGGACTTGGTCATGGGAAGACTTGCTTTTTTCGACTGACACATCGGAATCGGCCCGGGCAAGCCCGGGCCGATCCATCACGCTCTTGCGAGCGCTACGCGCTTACTCGGACTTGTTGCTGTTCAACTGTGCACGCAGCAGCGCGCCCAGCTGGGTCATGCCACCGGATGCGGCCGAAGACTGGTATTCCTCCAGCGTTTCACGCATTTCGGCATCGTCCTTGGCCTTGATCGACAGCTGCAGGGTGCGGCCCTTGCGGTCCATGCCCACGAACTTGGCTTCGATCTTGTCGCCGACCTTCAGGTGCTGGGTCGCGTCGTCCACACGCTCGTTGGCGATGTCGCGCGCAGCGACGTAGCCTTCGATGCCGTCTGCCAGGTCGATCGTGGCGCCCTTGGCATCCACTTCACGCACCACGCCTTCGACCTTCGAACCCTTCGGGTTGGACGCCATGTACTGGCCGAACGGATCCTGCTCCAGCTGCTTGACGCCCAGGCTGATGCGCTCACGTTCCGGATCGACTGCCAGCACGACGGCTTCCAGCGTGTCGCCCTTCTTGTAGTTGCGCACGACATCTTCGCCGGTGGTGTTCCAGCTGATGTCGGACAGGTGCACCAGACCGTCGATGCCGCCGTCCAGACCGATGAAGATGCCGAAGTCGGTGATCGACTTGATCTGACCGGACACCTTGTCGTTCTTCTTGTGGGTGGCAGCGAAGGTTTCCCACGGGTTGGCGGCAACCTGCTTCATGCCCAGCGAGATGCGGCGACGCTCCTCGTCGACATCCAGCACCATCACTTCGACTTCGTCACCAACTTGCACAACCTTGGACGGGTTGACGTTCTTGTTGGTCCAATCCATCTCGGAGACGTGCACCAGACCTTCGACGCCCGGCTCGATCTCGACGAATGCGCCGTAATCGGTGACGTTGGAGACCTTGCCGAACACGCGGCTGTTGGCCGGGTAACGACGTGCGATGTTGTCCCACGGATCTTCGCCCAGCTGCTTCAGGCCGAGGCTGACGCGGTTACGCTCGCGATCGAACTTCAGCACGCGCACGTCCAGCTCGTCGCCGACGTTGACCACTTCGGACGGATGGCGCACGCGCTTCCAGGCCATGTCGGTGATGTGCAGCAGGCCGTCGATACCGCCCAGGTCCACGAACGCGCCGTAATCGGTCAGGTTCTTGACGACACCCTTCAGGATCGCGCCTTCCTGCAGCTTGTCCATCAGCTGCTCGCGCTCTTCCGAGTGCTCGCTCTCGACCACGGCACGACGCGAGACCACCACGTTGTTGCGCTTGCGGTCCAGCTTGATCAGCTTGAACTCGAGTTCCTTGCCTTCCAAGTAGGCCGGGTCGCGCACCGGGCGCACATCCACCAGCGAACCAGGCAGGAACGCGCGGACATCCTTGATGTCCACGGTGAAACCACCCTTGACCTTGCCGCTGATGCGGCCGGTGATGGTTTCGTTCTTTTCCAACGCCTCTTCCAGCTCGTCCCACACCATTGCGCGCTTGGCCTTCTCGCGCGACAGCACGGTCTCACCGAAGCCGTTCTCGATGGAATCGAGGGCAACCTTGACCTGGTCGCCGACGCCGACATCGATCTCGCCAGCGTCGTTACGGAACTGCTCGATCGGCACGATGCCTTCGGACTTCAGGCCAGCGTTGATCACCACCACGTCGCCACGCACTTCCACGACGGTACCGGTGACGATCGAGCCCGGCTTCAGCTTCGCCAGATTGGCTTGACTGGCTTCGAACAGTTCAGCAAAAGATTCTGTCATTTGAATTTTACTCAGTTGAACACACGGGCGTTGATCGTCGAATGCGACAGATGCCAAGCGCCCAGCCTGTTGGTCGACTCCGGACAGCGAGTCGGTTAAGTAGTAGTAGAACCGCCACACGGGATGTGCGACGGAGCCTTGGAACGCCTTACGGTCGGCGGGACAGGCCCGCTTGCGGAACGCTTACGACGACGTGCGAACGGTCAACAACCCGACCACACGCTGGACGACATCCTCGATCCCCATTCCGCTGGTATCGATCAGCACGGCGTCTTCGGCCGGCCGCAATGGCGCCACCACCCGCTGCGCATCACGGGCATCTCGAGCCATGATCTCGCGCAGCAGGTCGTCAAAGATAACCGAAACACCCTTTTCCATCAACTGTTTATGGCGACGGCCCGCACGTTCTTCGGCACTGGCGGTCAGAAACACCTTGAAGGCGGCATCGGGGAAGATCACCGTGCCCATGTCGCGTCCGTCCGCGACCAGGCCGGGCGCCCGCCTGAATGCGCGTTGGCGCTCCTTCAGTGCGCTGCGCACCTCGGGAATGGCCGCAATCGCCGAGGCAAGTGCGCCGGTGGTCTCCAGGCGCAGTTCGCCGGTGGCGTCCACGCCATTGACCAGCACCCGCAGCCCGGCCTCGCCGGCATCGTCGAACTCCACCCTGGTGTCGAAGGTGCAGCGCACCAGCGCGGCCGGATCGGAGACATCCAGGTCGGCCCAGCTCGCTGCCACGCCCACCGCGCGATACAGTGCGCCCGAATCGAGGTAATGCCAGCCCAGCCGGGCGGCCACGATCCGGCTCACGGTGCCCTTGCCGGCGCCGGAGGGACCATCGATGGTAAGGACGGGCGAAAGGTCGGTCATTCAGGTTTCCGGTAGGTCATCAGGCGGTAGTGTAGCGCCGCTCGCCGGGATTGCGATGCAACCACTTGAAAGCACGGCGAAAAGCCGGTTAGAATTGCCGGCTTAATTCCGGGTGCACCGCTCGATAGCGGGCACTCTTCCATCGAATCCAACCGTTTACGCCGAGGTGTGCCATGAAAGTCCTATCCTCCCTGAAGTCTGCGAAGACCCGTCACCGCGACTGCAAGGTGGTCCGCCGCCGCGGCAAGGTCTTCGTGATCTGCAAGTCGAACCCGCGTTTCAAGGCGCGTCAGCGCTAAGCGTTCGCCACGCGTGCAAGACCCGAGAAAGCCGCCTCCGGGCGGTTTTTTCTTGGCCGCTGCTTCACGCCGGTTATCGCTCCATGCACTGTGACCTGCGCCCCGGTTGGCCGGGACATGACCGATTCCGGACAGACGCGGCCAGACCGGTTTCGGCGGCGCTCGACCAACTTGGCGTCGCAGCGGCGTCGGTCCTGGTTTTTTGCTGTAATCACCACCTGAAATCTTGTCCACTGGGGAGTAGATGACATGCGCAACCGTTCGTTTGGGATGCCGCCGATCGTGCTGACAATCGCGCTGATGGGGATCAGTGCCGTTGCGTCGGCCGATACGCTGCTGGTCGATCGCGCACAGCAGAAGCCCGCCGCTGCCCTGCCCTTGCGCGGCGACAGCATGCGCCAGGTCGAAGGCCGCTATGGCGCGCCGCAGGAAAAGCTGGAGCCGCGCGGTGGCCAGAAGCGCCAGTGGCCGACCATCCATCGCTGGGTGTACCCGGCGTTCACCGTGTACTTCGAAAAAAGCAAGGTGATCGACGTGGTGGCCAATAAAGCCGATGCCAACGAGATCGGGCCGAAACCGCCGATTCGGTAACGCGTTGAGGACGACTCGGCCGTAGGTGCTGGCGCCTGTCAGCTGCAGCGCCGGCCGGAATGTTTCGCATCGCGACGTTGCCGTTTCCGTCAGCAACCGGACATGCGTTGCTTCGAGGCTTTACCAAGGCTAGGCGCGTCGATGCGCGCCTGGATTGCAAGAGCCCGTACTACGTGCGGGATATCGATGAACGTGCGGGCGATGGCCCGCACACCAAGATGAGTAATGCCTGGCATGACCAACCGTCTTCGCTTTCCCGCCGAGTGGGAACCTCAATCCGCCGTGTTGCTCGCGTGGCCGCATGCCGGCACCGACTGGGCCGAACGCCTAGCCGATGTGGAAGAGACCTATATCGCGCTGGTCACGGCGATCACCCGCTTCGAGCCGGTGGTCATCTGTGCGGCCGACGACGACCTGCAGATCTACGCCGAGGCGCGGCTGCGTTCGGCGCGGGTGGACATGACGCGCGTGCGTTTCGTGATTGCCGCATACAACGACACCTGGCTGCGCGATTCCGGCCCGATCACATTGCGCCAGGACACCGGCTTCCGGTTGATGGATTTCCGTTTCACCGGCTGGGGCGGCAAGTTCGAAGCCAGCCTGGACGATCAGTTGGTGAGCTCGCTGGATGCCGCGCGGGTGTTCGTGCCGGCGCCAGTAGAGACCATCGACTTCGCCCTGGAAGGCGGTGCGATCGAGACCGACGGCGCCGGCACGCTGCTGACCACCTGGAAGTGCCTGCATGAGCGTCACCCACAGCGCACGCGCGAATCGCTCAGCAGCGATCTGGCCACGTGGCTGGCGCAGGAGCGGGTGCTGTGGCTGGATCACGGCTACCTGGAAGGCGACGATACCGATGCGCATATCGACACGCTGGCGCGCTTTGCCGGCCCGGATGCGATCGTCTATCAAGGCTGCGATGTACCCAGCGATTCGCATTACACCGAATTGCAGGCGATGGGCGCCGAACTGGCCGCGCTGCGCAAGGCCGACGGGCAGCCATATCGCCTGTTCGTGCTGCCGTGGGCCGAGCCGATCCTGGATCAAGGACGGCGTCTGGCCGCTTCGTACGCCAATTTCCTGATCGTCAACGGTGCGGTGCTGATGCCGGCCTATGGCGATGCGGCCGATGCGCTTGCGCAGGCAGTGCTGGCGCAGGCGTTCCCGCAACACGAGATCGTGCCGGTGCCGTGTCGTGCGTTGATCTGGCAGAACGGCAGCCTGCATTGCCTGACCATGCAATTGCCGGCCGGCCTGCTCGCCGCCTGAGAGCCGCTCCGGAAGCAGCTCTAGATTTTGCCTGCATCGCGGCGGCACATGCCGCGCGCGGTTTCCTGTTCCGGCCGGCAGGCCGGCGTTCCACCATCGCGCGCTACCTTAGTGCGTCACCTAGCTGGACGAATCGCCATGACCCGTCATCTCCTTCCCGTCGCGCTGATCCAGGAGCGCAACCACGGCGACGCCGCGGCCAATCTGGCCATCATCGAATCGCGCGTGGCCGAAGCCGCCGCACAGGGCGCCAAGCTGGTGCTGCTGCAGGAACTGCACAACGGTGCGTATTTCTGCCAGCACGAGTCGGTGGACGAATTCGACCTGGCCGAGCCGATCCCCGGCCCCAGTACCGAACGGCTGGGCGCGCTGGCCAAGCAGCACGGCGTGGTGCTGGTGGCCTCGTTGTTCGAGCGGCGCGCGGCCGGGCTGTATCACAACACTGCGGTCGTGTTCGAAAAGGACGGCCGCCTGCTCGGCAAGTACCGCAAGATGCATATCCCGGACGATCCGGGCTTCTATGAAAAGTTCTATTTCACCCCGGGCGATCTGGGCTTTGCGCCGATCGATACCTCGGTCGGCCGGTTGGGCGTGCTGGTGTGCTGGGACCAGTGGTACCCCGAAGCGGCGCGCCTGATGGCGCTGGCCGGTGCGGAACTGCTGCTCTACCCCACCGCGATCGGCTGGGATCCGGATGACCAGCAACCGGAGCAGGAGCGCCAGCGCGATGCCTGGGTGCTCAGCCATCGCGGCCATGCGGTCGCCAACGGGGTGCCGGTGCTGTCGTGCAACCGCGTCGGCCATGAGCCCTCGCCGTTGGGCGCGTCGGGCATCCAGTTCTGGGGCAACAGCCATGTGCTGGGGCCGCAGGGCGAGTTCATCGCCGAAGCCGGACAGGAGCCGACGGTGCTGGTGTGCGACGTCGACCTGCAGCGCAGCGAACACGTGCGCCGCATCTGGCCGTTCCTGCGCGATCGCCGTATCGATGCGTATGGCGACCTGCTCAAGCGCTACATCGACTGACCGCATGCCTGTCGAGTTGCGCGAAGTCTGCGACGCGGACATCCCGGCCATCACCGCGATCTATGCGGAGCAGATTGCTGGGGTCAACAGCTACGAAGACAGCGCACCATCGCGCGAGGAGATGGGCGCGCGGGTGCGCGCGAGCGTGGATGCCGGCTACCCCTATCTCGTTGCCGAGCGCGATGGCGTGGTGGTGGGCTATGCCTACGTCGGCGCCTATCGCGCACGCGCCGGCTACCGCTGGACCGTCGAGAATTCGATCTATCTCGCCAGCGGCGCGCAAGGCCACGGCGTCGGCAAGGCCTTGCTCGGCGAGCTGATCGCACGCTGCCAACAGCGCGGCTATCGACAGATGATTGCGGTGATCGGCGATGCCGACAACCTGGCATCGCGGCGGCTGCATGAACGTTTTGGTTTTCGCACGGTCGGAGTGTTCACCGGTATCGGCCGCAAGCATGGTCGCTGGCTGGACGGCATGCAGATGCAACGCGCGCTCGGCTCCGGCGACACCGCCCCTCCTTCTGATGAATGACCCCATGACTGAGCAAACCACCCACGTTCTGGACGATGCGCTGTCCGGCCAGCCGCATCGCATCGTCGAACGCGATGGCGTGCGCTATACCCTGCTCGGCACCGCGCATGTCTCGCTGGCCAGCGTGGCCGCGGTGCAGCGGGCGATCGGCAGCGGTCGCTACGACGCGGTGGCGGTGGAACTGGACGCGCAGCGCCTGCAGGCGCTCAGCGACCCGGATGCCCTCGCCCGCCTGGACCTGGTGCAGGTGATCCGCAAGGGCCGGGTGGCCTTGTTTGCGGCCAACCTCGCCCTGGCCGCCTACCAGCGCCGCCTGGCCAAGCAACTCGGCATCGAGCCGGGCGCGGAGTTGAAGGAAGCAGTGAATCTGGCGCGCGCACAAGGCTTGCCGGTGCACCTGATCGATCGCGAAGTCGGCCTGACCTTCAAGCGCGCGTCCGGGCGGCTGGGATTCTTCGGCAAGATGAAACTGGCCGGCGGCCTGCTCGGCGGCCTGTTCGCTGCCGACGAGGTGGGCGAAGAGGAAATCGAAAAGCTCAAGCAGGGCGACATGCTGGAGGCGAGCTTCGGTGACTTTGCCAGCGAAAGCCCGGAGCTGTACGAGACCGTGATCGCCGAGCGCGACCAGTACATGGCCACGCGCCTGCGCGAGGAAGCCACCACCGATCAGCGCGAGATCCTGGCGGTGGTCGGTGCAGGACATCTGGCCGGTCTTGCACGCCACCTGGAGCAGGACACCGCCGCACCTGGCCCATTGCGCGAGTCGCTGGAATACGTGCAGCAGCGCAAGCGCATTCCGTGGATCACGCTGGGCATCCTGGCGGTCATCATCACCGGCATCGGCATCGGCTTCTGGCGCGGCGGCCTGAGCATGGGCGCGGACCTGTTGTTGCAGTGGGCGATGTATACCGGCGGACTGGCTGCACTGGGCTGCCTGCTGGCCGGCAGCCACCCGTTGAGCATTCTCACCGCAGCAGTCGTGGCGCCGTTCAAGCCGTTCCGCCTGAGCGTGCCGACCGGTGCATTTGCGGCGCTGGTGGAAGTGCATATGCGCAAGCCGGCCTATGGCGATTTCCTGTCGCTGCGCGACGATGCGCAGACGCTGCGCGGCTGGTACCGCAATCGCGTCTCACGCGTGGTGTTGACCTTTCTGCTGACCAATTTCGGCAGCATGGCCGGTGTGTGGCTGGCTGGTGTGCAGATCTTCAATCGCCTGCATGGGTGAGCGTGGCGGCGCTGCAATCGGTGGCTTCTCGTAGGAGCGCACCCGGGCGCGACGGGGCGTTCCCGGTAACGCCCCATCGCGCCCGGGTGCGCTCCTACGTGGTTGATGTAGTGGTCGAGTTACGGAGGCGCGAGCTGCAGGCGCACCCAGACGCCGTAGTGATCCGAGGCCCAGCGCCCTTCGGCATACGGCGTGTCGAACAGGATGCGCGCTTCGCGGGCCAGCAGGCGGTTCTGCTGAAAGAACACGTGGTCGATGCGCGCAGGTTTATCGAAGACGTGCAGGTTCAAGGTACTGACCGTGGCGCCGCTGTTGCGATGCACGCTGCCGTAGCTGTCGCCGTAGCCCTTGCGTAGCGCTTCCAGATCCAGGGCGTCGGCGGCGGTGTTGAAATCGCCGGCGATTACGACCGGTGCCTGCTCGCTGTTGGAGGCAATGAAATCCAGCAGGTCGGCGACCTGACGCGTGCGTGTGGCCGTACCGCGTGCATCGGCACGTTCGTTGAGATGGGTGACGTAGACGTTGACCGGCTGGCCATCGACGTCCAGCTGCAGGTGCGCGGCGACACGGTAATCGTCCAGGGGCTGCAACAGGCGCTGGTGCGTGGCCAGTACCTTGCGACGGCTCAACAGCGCATTGCCGTAGCGTTTGGGCGCACCGACCGGATCGGCCGAGGCGAAGGTGTAGTCGTAATCCAGCTTGCGTGCCAGCCAGGCGGCCTGGTTCTTCACGCTGCCGCGGCGCTCGATCACTTCCTGCAGCGCGATCACGTCCGGCGCCAGTTGCTTGAGCTGTCTGGCAATATAGGCGCGACGCGCCGGCCAGTCTTCGCGGTCGTGATGCAGGTTGAGTGTGACCAGGGTCATCTCGCGCTGCGCCGCGCCCGGCGGCTGCACTGGCCGGGATGCGTGGCCTGACTGATCGGCCTGGTTGAGCTGTGCGGGTTGCGCGACCTGCACGGCGTGGCTGGCCTGCGTGGCGTGTGCAGCGACAGTGCACAGCAGCAGCGCCACCCACGCGACCGGCCACCCGGCACCGGGCCGCGCCGGCGCTGCCCGGGTCGGTCGAGCGGCGTCACTCATTGCGTGGCGCGCTCGGCCCGCCGCACCGCGCTGGGCACATCGATTTGCACGTTGGCCGGCAGCTGCTGGATGCGCAATTCGCCGTTCTGCCACTCCACCGATTCGCCGTTGACCGTGGCCTTGCCCGGCGCGCCTTGATACGGCCACGGCAGCACCACCCCGCCCGGCGGCAGGATCAGCCCGGGCTGCAGTTGCAGCACCAATTGCTTGTCGGTGCGTTGCAAGGTGTAGCTGAGCCGCCCGTACGGCGTGCGCAGTTCGGCAATGCCAATCCCCTTGCCTTCGAACCAGCGTGTCGGCGTACCGCCGGCGATGACCAGGCTGGCATCGGATTCGCGGCCGTAGGCGAACATGTCCAGCACCGAGCGCACGAAATCCGAAGCGACCCAGGCATGCGGCAGATCGCCGACGAAGAACGGCGTGCGCGGCGTACGCGAGACCACTTCGGCCCACTGATTCCACGGCTGCGGTGCGCGGTCCTTGAAGAAGAACGCGGTGGCGTCCCAGGCACGGTCGCGCCAGCCCAGGCGCACGAATGCGGCCACGTTGCGCCATTCGTAGGGCGTGTAGTCCTTCCACTCGCGCTTGCCGTCGCGGCGGTCGGTGAACTCTTTCCAGTAGCGCTCGAAGGTGTTGGTCAGCAGGTCCTGCGGCAGACGTTGCTGCTCGCCGCCCGGGGTCAACGCAATGGTGGTCGAGGTCGCATCGAAGTCGCCCAGTTCCGCGGAACCCGGCAGGAAATCCAGGTTGTGCTGACGCACGGCCGCACCCAGCGAGGCGATCAGGTCGCCACTGAACTCATCGCGTGCGGTGCTGAAACGGGCGACCTCGTCGGGCTTGTCCAGCGCACCGGCCAGCATCACCGCGTCCTTGTAGCCGCGCAGCGCCCAGAAATTGTCCCAGTACGAATGCACCGGCTTGGCCGAATAGCCTTCGTGGCTGATCGACACCGGCATCATTCCGTAGAAGGCCGGGTTACGCATGAAGTTCTCTTCGGTGCGTTCGCTGAGGCGCAGCTTGTCCATGTAGTCGTAGGCGCCGGCGACGTGCGGCCACATCTTTTCCACGAATGGCTTGTCGCCGGTATAGCGGTAGTAGTCGGCGATGTTGTAGATCAGCTCACCATGGCTGTCGTTCTCCGGCACCGGATCGCTGCCGCGGTCGTCCACACAGCACGGCACCATGCCGTCGGCGAACTGATATGGCGCGAACCAGTCTACATAGTCGCGGACCACATCTTCGCGGCCGAGCCGCAGCAGGCCTTCGGAAATCATCGCGCCGTCGCGGATCCAGCTGCGCGAATACGAGCGCGTGCCCGGCTGCAGGCGCGGGCCGATACGCGAAATCAGCATGTGCGCCAGCGCCGTGCGCAAGGTGTCGACCACCGGCTTGCCTTCGGCCGGCACGCTGATGCGCACCCGATCGAGCTTGCTGCGCCATTGCTGGGCGACCTGCTGCTGCGCCGTGTCGGCATCGAAGCCGGCCGGCAGCTGCGCGGCGCCGGTCTGCGGAATCACCAGCGCCACTTCACGCCGTTGACCGGGCTCCAGCTTCCAGCGATACAGCAGCACACCCGAGGCCAAGCCGGTGTCGTCCTTGACCTGGGTGACTGTTGGCGGCGTGGCGGCGGTGAGATGGCTGACGTCCATGCCGCTGTCGAAGGCGCTGGCAAAGCTGGCATCCGGGCGCTGCGCAGCGAACACGCGCGGCTTGCCGTTGACGCTGACCTGGCCGCCGTCCACGGCCAGTTGTTCGATCCGGCTGACGCCGCCCAGGGTATTGAGGAACTGCGCCGGCGGGTTGACCTGGAATGGCCGCACCGCCAGCGCCAGGGTGAAGTCGCGCGCCTCCTTGCCGGTGTTGTGCAGCTGATAGCGTGCGACCAGTTGCGCCTGATCCGGGGCGCCCTGCACGAATGCGGTCACGCGCAGGTTCATCAGGTCGTGATGCCAGTCGACACTGGGAATCGGCAGGTAGTCGTCCTGCAGGCTCTGCTCGCTGCTGACATCGGACCAGTGCAGCAGCTTGCCGCCGGTGACCACGAACGGTTCGATACTGAAACCGCCCTTGCCCACTTCCACCGCGCCGTCCTCGCCGATCAGGCCCTGCTCGGTGCCGCCATCCAGACCCAGGATGGTCCAGTACGGCTGCTCGCCGGAGAAACCGCGCGGATAGCTGCCGCGCGGCATCTGCGCGGCCAATGACTTGATGAAGTCGTTCGGGGTCGCCGCAAACGCCAGCGGCTGCAGTTGCACTTCCTTGATGCCGTAGCGCCAGTTGGGGCCGTCCTTGAGATCGAAGCGCAGGTAACGCGCCTCGGTATCCGGCAGCGCCAGCCAATCGGTGCCGCCGGCACCGGCCGTGACGGTGCGCAGGTCGCGCCAGCCGCGCCCGTCGCTGGACGCGCGTACCACGTATTGCGAGGCCTGCAGGCCGGGGACCCACTGCACCACCGCGCCGCCGAATTCGCGCACCTTGCCCAGGTCCAGCGTGACGGTCTGTTGCTTGACCGCGCCGCTGAGCCAGAAGGTCTCCGGCTTGCCGTCGGCCAGGCGTTGTTCCAGTGCCGGCGCGGTATCGGTGATCGCCTCGGCCTTCAACGGCGAGGTGTCTTCCGGCGGCAGCGGCGTGAGCGTCAGGCGGTCGAAGCACACCGTGCCCTTGCCGCCGACCTTGTTGTAGATGGTGAATTCCACATCCGCGCTGCTGCGCAGCTGCTTGTCCTGGCCCGGACCCCAGGCTTTTTCGATGTTGCGCTTGCGGTAGCTGAAGGTGGTCCAGTTCTTCGGAAACGCAAAGCCGGGGCGGTTGACCCACCACACGTTATCGCCGCTGGCATCGATCAGCTTGATCTGCAGATCGTTGGACGGCGAGTCGCCGCGCAGCGCGAAGCCAAGCCGGTAATTGTCCGGGTACTCGATGGGCAGGTTGCGACGGATGCCGACATAGCCGGACACGCCGTTGAAGTTGTAATCCAGACACAGCGCATGGCCGCCGGAGGTGGTGGCCACCGGGCGCAGCGAACCGCTGACCTGATTGGACACCACCAGGCGCCAGGCGCCGATGTCGTTGAAGCCGTCGAGCACGCGCTCCTGCGCCGGTGCCGCGCCCGCGGCGGCAATGGCGGTCATGGCAAACAGTCGCAGGAACACTGGATTCACCCCTTCACACTCCCCAGCAGAAGACCCTGGATGTAGTAACGCTGCAGCGCCAGGAACAATAGCAGCACCGGAATCACCGTCACCACTGCACCGGCCATCATCAATTCCACATCCATGATGTGCTCGCGCGACAGCGCCGCCAGCGCCACCGGCAAGGTGTATTGCTCCTGGTCGGTCAGTACGATCAGCGGCCACATGAAGTCGTTCCATGAGCCCATGAAGGTGAAGATGGTCAAGGTGACCAGCACCGGCTTGAGCATCGGCAACACGATCTGGAAAAAGATGCGCATCTCGCTGGCACCATCAATGCGCGCGGCTTCGATCAATTCATCCGGAATGCTGCGCGCGTATTGACGCACCAGAAAAATGCCGAACACCGTGGCCAACGCCGGCACCACCACCCCACCGATGTTGTTGACCAGATGCAACTGCTTCATCAGCAGGAACAGCGGCAGCATCGCCACCTGCGCCGGGATCACCAGCGCGGCCATCAGGATCTTGAAGATGCGCTCGCGGCCGACGAACTGCAGCTTGGCGAACGCATAGCCGGCCATGGTGTTGATCAGCAACGAACCGAGCGTGATCAGCCCGGACACCAGCAAGCTGTTGGCGAAGTTGCGCGCCATGCCGGTGCGCGCGAACAACTCGTGGTAATTGGCGGTGGTGAATGCCGACGGCAGCATCGGTGGCGGGAAGCGGCTGGCCTCGCCGGTGGGCATGAACGACACCGACAGCATCCACAGCAGCGGCGCCAGGCTGACCAGCGCCAGCAGCAGCAGGCCGCCGTTGATCAGCACGCCATTCCAGCGCGATTGGCCGACATCACGACTCATATCAAATCCCTCTTGCGGCCGAAGCGCAGCATCACGGTGGTCACCGCCAGGATGATCAGGAACAACAGGAACGCCACTGCCGACGCGCGGCCCAGGTTCCACCACTTGAACCCTTCCTCGAACATGAAGTACAGCACGCTGACGGTGCTTTGCAGTGGGTCGCCGCGGGTCATCACGTAGGGCTCGGCAAACAGCTGGAAATAGCCGGAGATGGTGATCACCCCGACCACCATCAGCACCGGGCCGAGCATCGGCAGGGTGATATGCAGGAACTGCTTCCAGCGCGAGGCGCCATCGATGCGCGCGGCCTCGTACAAATCCTGCGGGATCGCCTGCAGCCCGGCCAGGAAGATCACCATGTTGTAGCCGAAGTTCTTCCACACCGCGAACAGCATGATGGTCGGCATCGCCCAGCGCGGGTCGCCCAGCCAGTCGATCGGGGCGATGCCCAGATGGCCCAGACCGAAGTTCACCAGGCCGTACTTGATGTGGAACAGATAGCGCCAGATCACCGCCACCGCCACCAGCGTGGTCACCACCGGGGCGAACAAGGCGGTACGGAACAAGGCCTTGAAGCGCGAGGCCTTGGCATTGAGCAGCAATGCCGCGCCCAGCGACACGCCGATCGACATCGGCACGCCCAGCAGCACGAAATACGTGGTGTTCCACAACGACTTCCAGAACAGCGGCGTCTGCAGCAGGTCGATGTAGTTGCCCAGGCCGACGAAGCGCAGATGGCCGCTGTCGGCCAGCGCGTACAGATCGAAGTCGGTGACGCTGAGCACCAGCGCGGCGAACACCGGCACGCCGAAGAACATGCCCAGCACCAGGATCGACGGCGCGGCGAACACCCAGCCGGCGACGGAATTACGCTGCATCATCGTGCCGCCCCCTCGCCCGCTGCCGGTGCTGGCGCTGCGGCGGGTGTCGCCGCAGGCGTCGCCGATGCACCGGCCGGACCGACATGCCCGCCCTCCTGTTCGAAGATCCAGCGGCGCTTGGCCAGGATCTCGTCCACGCGTTTATCCAGTTCCTGCACGGCGGCCTCATGTGATTGGCCGCCACGCACCACGCGCTCGGTCACCAGGCGCATTTCCTGCACGATGCGCTCCCACTCCAGCACCTTGGGCGTGGCCTTGACCCGCTCCAGCTGGTCGCCGAAGGCATGCGCCAGTTCGTCGTTGGCCAGCGAAGGCAACGCCCAGGTACTGCGGCGCGGCGGCAGGTCGCCGATGATGGCGTGGAAGCGCGCCTGCACCTGCGGCTGCGACAGGTATTCGATCAGCTTCCAGCTGGCGTCCTTGTGCTCCGACGATTTGAAGATCACCAGGCTGGAACCGCCGGCAATCCCGGCGCCCAGGCCGTTGGGTCCCGGCAGCGGCGCGGTGCCCCACTTGCCTTGCATGCCCGGCGGCTGGCGCAGCTTGAACTCGCGCACGTTCCACGGGCCGGACAGATAGAACGCGTAATAGCCGTTGAAGAACTCGTACCAGACGTTGGAGACCTGGGTCTCGGAGACCTTCGGCGCCCAGCCTTTCTGATACATGGTGTCGTAGAAGCCCAGCGCCTTGCGGAAGCCGGTGCCGCGAAAGTTGCCGTAGTTGTCGTGGTCGCGCAGCAGGCGGTCGTCCTGCTGCAGCGCGAACGACAGCTGCTGCTCGAACTCGTTGAGCGGCATCAGGATGGCGTAGCGGTCCGGGCCGACCTTGCGCTTGATCGCCGCCATCACCTGTTCCATCTCGGCCCAGGTCTTGGGCATCTCGTTATAGCCGGCCTCGCGCAGCAGATCCTTGCGATAGAACAGCAGCCGGGTGTCCACATACCACGGCACGCCATACAGGGTGCCGTCGACCAGATTGGTGTCCCACACGCCGGGGAAATAATCCTGCGGGTCGACGATCCTGGAACGCGCCACATACGGCTGCATCGGTTCCAGCGTGTCCAGCAGGGCGAACTCCGGCAGCCAGGTGTTGCCGAGCTGGCACACGTCCGGCAAGCCATCGGCGGCAAAGGCGGTCAGCAGTTTTTCGTGCGCCGCCGTCATCGGGATGTTCTGCACATCCACGTGGATATCGGGGTTCTGCTTCTCGAAGTCGGTCACCAGTTCGGCGACCACCTCGGCCTCCTTGCCCATGGCCCAGAAGCGCACGGTGGTCTTGGCCGGATCGGCGCGTTCGCATCCCGCCGCACCTGCACACAGGGCGGCGGCCAATATCAACAGTTTCAAAAGTCGCACGGATTACTCGGGTTTTTGGCGTTGCGAGGGGTCTTGCTGGGCCTGGGCGGCGGCGGCACGCGACTCGGCCATGCCCAGCGCGCGGGCGGCGGCCTTCTGCTCGTCCTTCTGCGGCGCCGGCTGCGGCTCGCCTTCGGGGGTGAGCCAGCCGCCGGTGAAGCCGGCACGTTCCAGACCGGCCCGGATGTAGGGGTTCTTCTTCATCACGGTCCAGACGAATTCGTTCTGGTAGTTGGCGATCATCGCCAGGATCGGGCCCTGGTCGATGGCGATGTAGTCGCTGGCCACCCAGCCACGGTCCGGCACCATGCGCCCGGTCTTGAGCGGGATGTCGTAGTTGAAACTGGGATTGAACGAGTCCAGAAAGCCGTAGCTGGAGTACAGGAAGTCGCCATAGCGCTTGTGCATTTCCTCGGTGGCAGGGATCACCACTTCCGGGGCGAACACGATCGAGGAAATCGCCGCCGACGGCACGATGGTGCCGTCGTCGAAGTTCTCGCGCAGGCCGGCGCCGCGCGAGGAGTAGTGGCGGAACTGGCGCTGCTCGCCACGGTATTCCTGGCTGGTGTTCTGCGGGCCGTCGCCGGCGGTCAGGCCCCAGACGTTCTCGCCGTAGTCCTTCCACTTCATCGGGTTGTCGATGGCGTAGTCGCGCTGGGCCAGCGTGGCGCGGCGGCTGTTGAGGAAGTAATCGATACCGCGTTCGCGCATGTACTGGTCCTGGATGTCGCGGAAATCGATCCAGACATGGCTGTACTGGTGACCGAACAGCGGGCCGAAGGACAGGTATTCCTGGCCCTGGTAGACGCCCCAGTCGTTGTTGTAGGTGCGGGTCCAGCTGGTCCAGGCATCCACGTCCACGCCGTGGGTCGGCGAGCCGAGCGCGAGGATGTACAGCATCATCGCCTCGTTGTAGCCCATCCAGTCGTGATCGATGAAGCCGCTCTCGGGGAACCAGCCCATCGAGATCAGCGGCGCGCGCTGCTGCAGCCAGCGCCAGTCCACGCGCTTGTACAGCGCATCGGCGATCTGCCGGATCTCCTTCTCGCGCGGGTCGTCGCCGTCGTAATACGACTGGGTGAACAGCACGCCCATCATCAGCAGCGCGGTATCCACGCTCGACAGCTCGACCCAGCTGTCGTAACGGTTGCCCTGCTGCATGTCCAGAAAGTGGTAGTAGAAGCCCTTGTACCCGGCCCTACCGGTCCGCTGCGGCCCCATTGGCGCATCGCGGAAGAATTTGAGTGTGGTCAAGGTGCGGTCGATCGCCTGATTGCGACTGACCCAGCCGTTCTCGATGCCGATCGGGTACGCGGTCAGCGCGAATCCCACCGAGGCGATGCTGGCGAACGGGCGCGACGGAAAGCGGTCCGGCGACAGCCCATTGAGTTCGTTGGTGGTATCCCAGAAAAACTGGAAGGTGCGGCGCTCGATGTCCGAGAACAGCGGCGGCAGCGTGGGTTTGACCGGCTTGGGTGGTAGCTGCGCCTCCACCAGGATGACTTTCACCGGTGCCTTCTTTTCGGCCACCTTGGGTTCCTCGGCCTGCTTGCAGGACGCCAGCACCAGCGCACCCAGCAAGAGTGGAATCGTCAACCAATACGAAGTCCTGCCCCTGTTCATCCGCCCCCCACTTGTGTAATCGATTACATCTCGCACGCCAACCTACCCTATCCAAGCGCCGAGTTCGACCGCCCTGACATCGCTGCCAGGGCGGCCGGGCACCTCACCAGTTCAGGCCGAAGGCCAGCCGGAAGGTACGCATCGGCGACGCCAGCACACCGGTCGGGGTGCCGTAAGCCGTGTTCAAGTCTCCGAGTGTCCCGGTCTCGCCGTTAAAGTTGGCGTAGTTCACCCAATTGAACACGTTGAGGATATCCGCACGCACGTTGAATTTGACACCTGCGCCGGTATCCCATTCTTTATTGGCGGCGATGCTGAACTCCTTGTAGCCCAGCGTGCCGTCCGGCTTGAACTGCACGATGTAGCACTGGTCGTTGCCGGCCAGGCAGTTCTGCCCGTAGCGCGCGGTCTGGCTGGCCAGCGACAGCTTGCTGGACAGCTTGATCGCGTACGGCAGCTCGTAGATGCCGGTGACCACCAGGCGATTCTTCGGAATGCCACCGGCCTCGCGCCAGCCGTAGTCCTCGATGCGTTCGCGATCCAGGGCGTAATGCTCGCCGAACTGGCGATTCTCCTTGGCGTCGGAATAGGTGTAGGCCACCGTCAGGCCCCAGCCGGACTCCTCGTCGAACGGCTTTTCGACCTGCAACGCGAGCTGGTTGTTGCGGGTTTCCACGCCGTTGGTGCCCAGCACGATGGCGCTGTAGCCATCCGGGCCATCGGTCGGCGAGCCGGAAGTGGTGCCCGGCTGGAAGAACGTGCCGTCCGGCAGGCGGTTGCCGCGCACGAAGGCGAAGCCGTCATGGCTTTCGATGCGGCTCAGGGTCACGTCGGTGAACCAGTCCTGGCCCCACAGCGGCACCATGTTGCGCATGCCGATGCTGAATTGGTCCGAGTACGGGGTCTTGATGTTGTTGTCGATCAGGTAGACCTCGCGACCGCCGCCGCCACTGCTGCTGGCTGTCAGCGTGTTCAGGCCCTGCTGGGTGTTATAGGCCGGATTCCATGCGGTGCACGGGTCGCCCAGGCAGGCCGGGTTGTTGGCGCTGGTGAAGTAGTAACTATAGGAGTTGAACGAGTTGTTGAGCTGCTCGAGCGCCAGGTAGTCGAAGATGTTGCGGTCGTAGGCACGGCCGGCACCGCCATAGATCACGTGGGCCTGATCGCCGAACAGGTCGTAGGAGGCGCCCAGCCGCGGTTGCCAGGCATTCTTGAACGCCTTGCGGTTGTTGCCGGTGCTGATGAAATTGTTGATGTCGTAGTTGGCGTTACGCAGGTTGGTCCAGTTCTGCAAGGCGCCGGCGACGTCGGACGGGGTCACGAAGTCCAGGAACGCCGGGGTTTCTTCGTAGTCGTAGCGCACGCCCAGGTTCAGGGTCCAGTGCTCGTTGACCTCCCAGTCGTCCTGCAGGTAGATGCCGTACTGCTTGTTCTCGGACACCACCGAGCCGCCACCTTCGACCAGCGGCGCACCGAAGCGCACCCGGTACGGCGTTTCGACGTCGCTGAGGATGTTGTAGTAGTACTGCGGGTTGGCCGGATTGAACTGGGTGGAATCCAGATCGATGCTCTTGAACTTCACGCCCATCTTGACGGTGTGCGCGCCGTGCCATTCCAGGCTGTTCAAGGTCAGGTCGTCCTGGAAGGTCCAGCCCTTCTGACCCTTGCGCTGGAAGCTGCTGCCGGCGCCTGCGGCAAGCACGTCGGTCTCGTTGCCGCGGTTGGGGGTGTAGCTGAGGATGTAGCCGTTGCCGTTGTTGATCGGCGCCTGGTTCCAGAACGCGCTCTCGTAGCTGAGGTTGGCTTCGTTGAGGAAGTTGGCGCCGCTGTACTGCCAACGCAGGTTGGCGCGCTTTTCCTCCTGGCCGTTGATGCTGCCGTGCTCGAGCGTCGAGGTGCCGCCGACGTCGTTGAGCTCGTCTTCCTTGCGGTACTTGCCGCTCAGCTCGAACAGGCTGTTGTCGCCGATGGTCCAGTCGATCTTGGCGAAGTACAGGTCTTCCTTGAACGGCGTGCTGTAGGTGGCGACCAGCGGCTGCAACTGCGCGGGCAGCTGATCGACGCGGTCCGAATAGATCGAACCGGGAATCACCACGTTCGGCGTGGTGTATTCCTTGGCCTCATAGGCGACGAAGAAATGCGCCTTGTCCTTGAGGATCGGGCCGCTGAAGGTGGCGCCGTACTGGGTTTCCTCGAAGTCGTCGCGCACGCCGGCGCGCCTTTCCAGCGGGCTTTCTTCGCGCCAGCCGTCGTTGCTGGTATCCCAGAAGAAGCTGCCGTGGAAATCGTTGGTACCGGACTTGGACGAGGCCACGATGGCCGCGCCGCTGACCTGGTCGAACTCGGCCTTGTAGTTGGAGGTGATGACCTTGTACTCGCCGATCGCCGACTGCGGGAACGGGTTGCCGCGGCTGGAATCCTGGCCGCTGACGCCGCCGGTCAGCACGTAGTTCTTCTGGCTCACGCCGTCGATGTAGACATTGGTGCCTTCAGCCGAGGTGGCACCCGAGCGGACCTTGGTGGTGCCGTTGGCCTCGCGGGTGAACTGCACGTTCGGCACGGTGTCGGCCAGTTCCAGGAAGTTGCGCGTGGCACGCGGCAGGTTCTGGATCTGCACGTTGGAGATATAGGTGGCGTTCTCGGAGGTACGGGTTTCCACCAGTACCGGCGGCGCCTTGACCTGCACCGCATCCAGCGTGGTGGCGTTACCACCGTCAGCCGTGGCGGGTTCGCCGCCGACGCCCAGGTTCAGGGTCGCGGTCTGGCCGACCTGCACGGTGACGTTCTGCGAGGTGGTCTGGCCGTTGGCGGTGACGTCCAGGCGATACGAACCCGGCGGCAGGCCGCCGAGCGAGTAGCCGCCGTTGCTGACCTGCACGGTGCGGGTCAGGCCGGTGGCGAGGTTGGTCGCGGTGACCTGGGCCTGGCTGGCAGGTGCCGAGTCGACGGTGACCTGGCCGCGGATGGTCGCAGCAGCACTCTGCGCAAAAGCCGGTGCGGCGCCAAGCAGCAGGCAACTGGCCAGGGCGCAGCTGAGCAGCTTGCGCGCCGGACTGGCGGAATGGGGGTAGTGGTGGCGCATTGGTCCCTCCAGGGATCGGTACAGATTGTTGTTGTGGCGTTGCGACTTGCAGGAACGACCGCTGCGGGGGGCAGCGGGAGCGGACAGAACGTCCGCGAAAAGGGTCAGCGGGCAGGAAACCTCAGAGGCCGGGCTCGCCGGCGCCGCAGGAGGCGCGGATCACCAGCTCGGGCGTGAGCAGTTGGCGGATGCCGTCATCGCGGCCGGGCTGGTCCACCAGCCGCATCAACCGGGACATCGCCTGCTCGCCCAGGCGCGCGATGCTGACCCGCATCGTGGTCAGCGCCGGGTGGACGAAACGGGCCAGCGGAATATCGTCGAAGCCGGCCAGTGCCACGTCCCCGGGCACCGAGATATCGGCCTGGGCAAACGCGTACAGGCAGCCCAGCGCGGTCATGTCGTTGGCGGCGAATACCGCGTCGGGCAGCGCGCCGTCGGCCAGCATCGCCTGGCCGGCGCGGTGGCCGGAGGCCTCGTCGAAGTCGCCGGGGAATTCGATGGTCTGCGCGGTATCGCCGTAGGCGGCGATGGCATCGCGGAAGCCGCGCAGGCGTTCGCGCGCATCGAAATTGAGCGCCGGCCCGCCGATGAACGCGATGCGCCGATGTCCGGCCGACAACAGATGTTCGGTCATCGCCATCGCGCCGGCATGGTCGTCGATGCTCAGCACCGGATAGGCATCGCCGGGGACGTGCGCATTGATCAGCACCGTGGGCAGCGCCTGCGGCAGGTTGTCGGTGAGGAACCCGGGCTGCTCGGCATACGGCGACAGCACCAGCAGACCATCCACGCGCCCGCGCATGGACTGCAATGCCCTGCCCTGCGCCTCCGGGTCGCCGTGGTAACTGGACACCAGCAGATGCTGGCCGGCGGCGCGCGCCGCGCCATCGATCCCGCGGATCAGCTCGGAAAAGAATTCGCCATACAGATCGGGCAGCACCACGCCCAGGGTCTGGGTACGTCGGCTGCTGAGGCTGCGGGCTGCCGCATGCGGGCTGTAGCGCAGCCGCGCGGCCACGTCCTGCACCAGCTGGCGCACCGGCCCGGCGACGTTTTCATGCCCGTTGAGCGCACGCGACACCGTTGCGACGGAGACCTGCGCTTCCCTGGCGACATCTTTGATGGTGACCGCACCCTTGGCCATTCGTGTCGCCCTCCGCGACCGGCTTCCCAAAACTGGCGCGGACTGTAAGCGTTTTCATACAGGGGCGTAAACCCCTGTCTTCACGTCCGTGAAAACGCTTACAGATCAAGCATCTGCAGGTGATGAATACGTGAAGCGATGTGTTGCGTCGCAACAAATGTCGCCCACGTGTCAGGGAATGCTCGCCCCCGTAGGAGCGCACCCGGGCGCGACAGGCCTCACCGATAACCCCGTCGCGCCCGGGTGCGCTCCTACGACGGCGGCTTGATCACCTGGTTACCCCGCCTCGCCGGGCGCGATCGCCTCGATCGACAGCGCGTGGATATCGGTCTGCATCATCTCGCCCACCGCGGCATAGACCGCGCGGTGACGCGCCAGCGGCGGCTTGCCGGCGAAGGCGGCGCTGACCACGCGCACATTGAAATGCCCACGCCCGTCGCGCGCGCCGGCATGCCCGGCGTGGCGATGGCTGTCGTCCACCACTTCCAGCTCGGTCGGCGCCAGCGCCGACTGCAGCGCGGCGCGGATCCGCTCGACCCGGCTCACGGCAACACCCGGCGGAACGGGCGTACCTCGGTGCGCACGTAGACGCCCGCCGCGACATACGGATCGGCATCGGCCCAGGCGCGGGCGTCGTCCAGCGCGTCGAATTCGGCGATGACCACGCTGCCGCTGAAACCGGCCGGGCCCGGATCCTCGACGTCGATCGCCGGGCATGGGCCGGCCACCAGCAGGCGCCCTGCCGCCGCCAGCGCCTGCAAACGCGCCAGATGCGCCGGTCGCGCCTGCTGCCGGGCCGCCAGTGCGTCGGCCCGGTCATACCCTTCGATTACGTACCACATAGGCCACCTCGCCCAAGACGTGAAGAACAGCCCCGGGATTCTAGCCGCCTCGGCGCTGGACACCGCCCCCGCGCACGCATTACCCTTGCCACCACTGCACACGCAATCGGACGCAGCGGCCCGTCGGCCCAGGCCCCACGCCTCCTCGACGACCGATTCGCTGCCCACCGCCGACCCGCGTAGACGACCTCCTCGCTGTTCCGTCGCCGCATGCCACGCGGCGCACGTTGTATGTGGATTTGTAGGATCGTGCCGGCACGGGCACGACATTGATCGCAATAACTCAAGGCAAAGCCCTGCAGGCGCGGCTCAGACCGCGGCCGGCGACCGTAAGACCCGATGTCGACCTGATGAATTCCGAACTCGCGCACGACGCGACTCCGCCAGCCACGAGCGCGCCGCCACAGCAGCAGGAAATGCCGCTGGCGGTGGTGCATGGGCAACCGGTGCTGCAGATCCCGCAGGATCTGTATATCCCGCCGGACGCGCTGGAAGTCATCCTGGATGCCTTCGAAGGTCCGCTGGACCTGCTGCTGTATCTGATCCGCCGGCAGAATCTGGATATCCTGGATATTCCCGTCGCCGAGATCACCCGGCAGTACGTGGATTACATCAACGTGATGCAGGAGCTGCGCTTCGAACTGGCGGCCGAATATCTGGTGATGGCCGCGATCCTGGCCGAGATCAAGTCGCGCATGCTGTTGCCGCGCCCGCCCAGCGAGGAAGGCGAAGAACACGATCCGCGCGCCGAGCTGGTCCGCCGGCTGCAGGAATACGAACGCTTCAAGCAGGCCGCCGAGGATCTGGACACCCTGCCGCGCATGGGCCGCGACAGCGCACCGGTGCAGGCGCATCTGCCCGAGCGCGCCGCGGTCAAGCTGCCGCCGCCGGTGGAACTGAAAGAAATGCTGATGGCGCTGTACGACGTGCTCAAGCGCGCCGAGCTGTTCACCGGCCATGCGATCAAGCGCGAGGCGCTGAGTGTGCGCCAGCGCATGGGCGATGTACTGAGCCGCCTGGACGATGGCAGGTTCTATCGCTTCGAATCGCTGTTCACGGCCGAAGAAGGCAAGCTCGGCGTGCTGGTCACCTTCCTGGCGCTGCTCGAACTGGCCAAGGAGCAATTGCTGGACATCGTGCAGGAGGCGCCGTTGGCGCCGATCTACGTGAAGTCGCTGGCCTTGGGCAATACCAATGCGCCGCTGCAATTCTCCAGCGAATTCGACGACAGCGATGCCGCCAACGAACCTCTCTGAAGCCGATCACCGAATGGATCAAGCGTTGATCACCCGCATTATCGAAGCCGCCCTGCTGGCGAGCAGCCAGCCGCTGACGCTGGCGCAGCTGCAGGGCGTGTTCCCCGAAGAACAACCGGCGCCGCCCGGCAGCGTCGAGCGTGCGCTGGAACTGCTGCGCGACGGCTGCGCCGAGCGCGGCGTGGAGCTGGTCGAGGTGGCCTCGGGCTTCCGCTTCCAGGTCAAGGCGGACGTGCATGGCTGGGTCGCCCGGCTGTGGACCGAGCGCCGCACCAAGTACACCCGCGCCACGCTGGAAACCCTGGCGCTGATCGCCTACCGCCAGCCGATCACCCGCGGCGAGATCGAGCAGGTGCGCGGCGTGGCGGTGAGCAGCAACATCATCCAGGCGCTGGAGGAACGCGAGTGGATCCGCGTGGTGGGCCACCGCGACGTGCCCGGCAAGCCGGCCCTGTTCGGCACCACCAAGGGCTTCCTGGATTACTTCGGGCTCAAGCGATTGGACGAGCTGCCGCCATTGTCTGAGTTGAAGGACATCGCCGAGCTGGAACCGCAGCTGCCGCTGGACCGCGACGGGCAACTGGATGGTGCAGTGCCGGCCTCGGCAGCGATGGATGCGGCCCAGGACCAGGCCGATGCTGATACCGATACGGCTGACGCTGAAGGTGGGGATGCGGATGTAGCAGCGGACGAGGCAGGTGCTGACGATGCGGATACAGGCGCAGATGCAGAAGCCAACGCCGGCGAGAGCGTCAAGAGCGACAGCGGCGCCAGTGACTCGCCAGAGGGTTCGGAAGCGCACGGCGCCAACGCCCCAGCGAGCCCGGACAATACTGCCGAAGCAGCGAGCGATCACCAGATCAACGCCGAGCGCGATGCTGCAAGCGACATCGGCACCGATGCCGGCCAGCGCACGCAGGAAGCCGTCAGCGATGCCGGCTTGGACCAGCAAGACCACGCTCTCGACGATGCAATCGACACGGAAGCCACCGACGCAGTGAGCGCGCAGACACCGCAGCACCCCGAGCCTGGCTCGGCGCACGACCAGCACACGCAACACCCAGATGACGCCCGTGAGGGCGACCCCGACACCGCGCCGGGAACGCGCGCGGATGCAGTGAACGAAGACGAAGACAACGCCGTCGCGACGACGACCGTGGCTGTTGACGAAGCCGATTCCGACCCAGAGGCCGACCCACAACGCGTCGGCCGGAGCCAGACACATGAGTGACACCCCCCGCAAGCTGTCGTTGAACAAGCTTTCCCTCAAGCGCGACAGCGCGCCCGAAGCGCCCAAGCTGGAAGAGCGCCTGCACAAGGTGCTGGCCCAGGCCGGCCTGGGGTCGCGCCGCGCGCTGGAACAGCGCATTGCCGATGGCCTGATCAAGGTCAATGGCGCCGTCGCGCAGACCGGCATGTCGGTGCGCAGCGGCGACAAGATCGAACTGGACGGCCGCAGCTTCGTCGCCAGCGCGCTGACCGAACCCTCCCGCGTGCTGATCTACAACAAGCCCGAAGGCGAAGTGACCACGCGCGAAGATCCCGAAGGCCGCCCGACCGTGTTCGAGTCGCTGCCGGCATTGAAGGGCTCGCGCTGGATCGCGATCGGCCGCCTGGACATCAACACCACCGGCCTGTTGCTGCTGACCACCGACGGTGAGCTGGCCAACGCGATGATGCACCCCTCCTACGAGGTCGAGCGCGAATACGTGGTGCGCGTGCGCGCCCCGGAAGGCGAGGAAAAGGTCTCCGACGCCATCATCGAGCGCCTGTCGCGCGGCGTGCTGCTGGAAGACGGCGGCGCCAAGTTCGACGAGATCGAACGCATCGGCGGCACCGACTCACACGACTGGTTCCGCGTGGTGGTCAAGGAAGGCCGCAACCGCGAAGTGCGTCGCCTGTGGGAGTCGCAGGGCTGCCAGGTCAGTCGCCTCAAGCGCAGCCGCTACGGCAAGATCTCGTTGCCGCGCGAACTGCTGCGCGGGCACTCGGTGGAAGTGGCGCAGGACAAGGTCGACGCCCTGCGCGCCGAACTCAAGCTGGAAGAAGGCGCGCCGTCGGCGCTGACCCTGCAGCCGGTGATCGGCCAGCGCCGCGCCGCCAAGTCCACCGTGCACGTCTCGCGCGATGGCCGCAGCAATGCCTACGTCAACGGCCAGACCTCCGGCGCCGACGAAGGCCGCGAACTGCGCCGCTTCGACAACCTGCGCGAAGATCGCGGCGGCCGTGGCCGTGGCAAGCCGGGCGGTTTCCGCGGTGGCCTCACCGTCAGCGGCGAAGCGGCGGCCAAGCAGTCGCAGCAGCGCCCGTTCAAGCAACGCGCCCCCGCCAAGGGCGACCGCGGCCTGCCGGACGGCAACCCCGCCGCGTTCCGCAGCTGGTATGTGCCCGATGGCGTGAGCACCGGGCCGAGCGGTCACCGCAATGCCGGCCCCGGCGGCCCCGGCACCGGCCAGGCACGCCCGTACGCGAAGAAGGGTCCGGGCGGTGCACGCCCAGGTGGCGGCGCGGGCAATGCACGTCCCGGCGCAGGCGGCGCGGGACGTGGCGGCGCCGGTGGCGGACAGGGCCAGTCGCAGGGCCAAGGCCAGGGTCAGCGCAAGCACCCGTATGGTCATCCGGGCAATGCGCCGAGCTTTCCGTCCGATCACGCCAACCCGGGTTTCAGCCCGTATGGCGCGGCACGTCCGGCGGCCGGTCGCCCGACCGGCGCACGCGCGGGCGGCCCCGGCGGCAACCGTGGTCCGGGCGGCAATCGCGGCCCCGGTGGTCCGGGCGGCGCGCCGCGTGGACCGGGTGGTCGCCCGCCGGGCGGCGGCAATCGTCGCCCGCCAGGCGGCGGTAATCGCGGTCGCTAAGCTGCGACGCGCGCAATAAAAAAACGGCCCTGCAAAGGGCCGTTTTTTGTTGTTGCCTCCGTGGCTATGCAGCCTTGCAGCTGCTTGCCGTAGCAGCGACACCGAGGTCGCAACGCGTCAGCGCGGGAGCGCACTGTGCTGGCGCTGCGCGTGCCGGCAGGCGTCGACCATTCGCGACGCCTGCGCTGCACCGCGCAGCGTCTTACTTGCGAGGCTTGATGACGAAGTTGCCCACCGCTACGCCCAGATCGACGCCCTCGCCGGTGCCGGCCAGGGCCAGCGAAATGTCGCCCTTGGTGACCACCTGTGCCGTGCTGGACTTGACCACGCCGGCATGCGCTTCGGCCGCCGCGTAGGTGCCGAACAGATCATTGAGGCTGTAGGCGCCGGAGAAGCTGCCGCGGCCGCCGACGATCTTGGACTTGCCGACGGTCAGGCCGCCGCCCTTGCTGGAGATCTTGACCGGGATCACCGTGCCGTTGTCACACTTGATGGTGCCGGTGCCGCTGGCGGTCTTGTAGAACAACGACCAGCCCGACAGGTTGAACGACAGCTGGCAGTCGATGTTGCCGGCGGCCTGCGCCTGCGGTGCAAGCGTTGCGGCGCCCAGCAGCGCGAAGAGGGAAAGGGACTTGATCATGCGGGCATTCCGGTTGGTGAACGTGGCGCCGAGCCTAGCAGCGCCGATGTGGCAGCCGCGACAACATGCCGGCACCGCGCATGCGACCGTTCAGCGAATCATTATTTCGCCAGCCGGTGGCCTGCGCAGCCACAGTCTGCGATGGCGGCATGGGATGATTGCGGCATGCCACGCACCGCCTACAGCCTGCTCTTCGCCGCCCTGCTGCTGCCCACCCCCGCCCACTGCGGCGAGACCATCCCGACCCAGGGCTATACCGTCGTGCGCACCTATCCGCACGACACCGCCGCCTTTACCGAAGGCCTGTTCTATCTGGACGGGTACCTGTACGAGAGCACCGGCGAACTGGGCCGGTCCAGCGTGCGCAAGGTCGAGCTTGCGACCGGCCGCGTCCTGCAGCAGGCCACGACACCGGCGCCGTTTTTCGGCGAAGGCATCGTGGCCTGGCAGGACCGCCTGATCCAGCTGACCTGGCGCAACCAGCGCGGATTCGTCTACGACCTGGCCACGCTGACGCCGCGCACGCAGTTCCATTATTCCGGCGAGGGCTGGGCGCTGACCCGTGACGACAGCAGCCTGTACATGAGCGATGGCACTGCCAATATTCGACGGCTGGATCCGCAGACGCTGCAGCAGGTCGGCAGCATCAAGGTCACTGCCGGCGGCAGGGCGCTGGACAATCTCAACGAGCTGGAATGGGTCAACGGCGCGCTGTTGGCGAACGTCTGGTTGACCACCCGCATCGCACGCATCGACCCGGCCAGCGGCAAGGTGATCGCCTGGATCGACTTGAAGGCGCTGGTGCCGGACGCCGACACGCTGAGCGACCCCGGCAACGATGTGCTCAACGGGATCGCCTACGACGCCGAGCACGATCGCCTGTTCGTCACCGGCAAGCGGTGGCCGAAGATCTACGAGATCAGGTTGGGGGAGTAGCGGGGATTGTGGATTCGCAACGGCGGGCAAGCGGATAGCTGAGCCTTGCCTGCTTTGCACCAATCCCTAATCCCGAATCACAAAGCCATCGGCATCCAGCATCGCCGGGAAGCGTGCGCGGTGTTCGGCCAGTGCGGCAGCGCTGAGGGTGGTGGTGACCACCTGTGGCTGCTCGCGGATCTCCACCTGCGGCTGGCCGAGGAAATCGATCACGGCGCTGTCGCCGGCGTAGTGCAGCTGATTGCCGTCGACGCCGACGCGGTTGACCGCTGCCACAAAGCACAGGTTTTCGATCGCGCGGGCGCGCAGCAGCGTCTTCCATGCATAGGCGCGCGCGGACGGCCAGTTGGCGACGAACAGTTGCAGATCGAAATCCAGCTGGCCCGGCCGCTCGACATCGAAGCGATTGCGGCAGAACACCGGAAAGCGCAGGTCGTAGCAGACCTGCGGATTGATCCGCCAGCCCTTCCACTCCACCGTCAGGCGATCGCGCCCGGCCGCGTAGCGCAGGTGCTCGTTGCCGAAGCGGAACAGATGGCGCTTGTCGTAATACTGCAGCGCCCCGTCCGGCGTGGCCCACAGCAGCCGGTTGAACACGCCTTCGGGCGTGCGCAATTGCACGCTACCGGTGACGGCAGCATCCAGCCGCGCCGCCTGCGCACGCACCCAGGCCACGGTCGGCCCGTCCATGTCCTCGGCCTTGTCGATGGCGTCGTTGGAGAACCCGCTGGTGAAGGTCTCCGGCAGGATCACCAGATCGGTCTGCCCGGCCAACGGCTCCAGCAACGCACCGTAATAGTCGCGATTGCCGGCCGGGTCATGCCAGCGGGTGTCGCCTTGGATCAGGGAGATGCGCAGGTCGTGCATTGAAGGCTCGGGAATGGGGAATGGGGAATGGGTAGAGCGGGTGTGGTGGTGTCTGTGCGCTATGTGGGTGACAAAGTCGGAGGGCAGGAAGAACATCAGCGACGCGCTCACGATTGCCTGTCCCGGGCCGGCAGAAATCGAGAAGGAGTCCAGTAACGCTCTTACGATTCCCCAATCCCGACTCCCGATTCCCAGCTCTTCAGAGCTGCTGCAACCGCGCGATCGCCGCATCCAGGGTCGCATCGTTCTTGGCGAAGCACAGCCGCGCCAGGCGTTGCCCTTGCGGCGCGGTCTCGTAGAACGGCGACAGCGGAATCGCGGCCACGCCCTTTTCCACCGTCAGCCACTTCACGAACTCGGTGTCGGGCAGGTCGCTGATCGCCGAATAGTCGACCAGCTGGAAATAGCCGCCGGGCACCGGCAACGGCTGCAGGCGCGTGGTCAGCAACTGTTCGCGGAAACGGTCGCGCTTGGCCTGGTAGAACGCGCCGAGCTGCTCGTCGTGTTCGGGTTCGTCGCGGATCATCGCGGCGAACGCGTGCTGGGCCGGGCCGAAGCTGGTGAAGGTGTTGTACTGGTGCACCTTGCGGAACTCGGCGCTCAGTGCCGGCGGCGCGATGGCGTAGCCGATCTTCCAGCCGGTGCAGTGATAGGTCTTGCCGAAGCTGGAAATCACGAACGCGCGCTCGCGCAGTTCCGGCCAGCGCAACACCGATTCGTGGCGGCGGCCGTCGAACACGATGTGTTCGTACACCTCGTCCGAGAGCAGGAAGATGTCGCTGCCGCGCAGCAGCTCGGTCAGGCGCTGCATGTCATCGGCAGACAGCATCGCGCCGGACGGATTGTGCGGCGAGTTGATCATCAGCAGGCGCGTCTTCGGCGTGATCGCCGCGCGCAGCGCCGGCCAATCGATGGCGAAGGTCTGCGGGTCCAGCGCCACGTGCACGGCGCGCGCGCCGGCCAGGTCGATCGCCGGCTCGTAGCAGTCGTAGGCCGGGTCCAGCACGATGACCTCCTCGCCTGCGCGCACCACCGCGTGGATGGCGTTGAAGATCGCCTCGGTGGCACCGCTGGTGACGGTGATCTCGCTGTCGGCATCGACCTGCGCGCCGTAGCAGCGCTGCACCTTGCCGGCGATGGCATGGCGCAAGGCCGCAACGCCGGTCATCGGCGGGTACTGGTTGTGGCCGGCCGCCATGGCCTTGGTCAGTTGATCGACCAGCCGCTGCGGCACCGCGAAATCGGGAAAACCCTGGCCCAGATTCACCGCGCCGTGTTCGGCCGCCAGCTGCGACATGACGGTGAAGATGGTGGTGCCCACCTTGGGCAGCTTGGTCGTGAGGGGCATCGGGCCTGTCCGGGCAACAAACGGGGGGACCGCGAGTGTACGCAAAGCCGCCAGGCGGTTGCGCCCGGGCGATGCAAAACAGCGTTCCCGGACACATCACCCTACCGAACGCGCCCCCGGCAGCGCGCCATCGTCGCTACAATGCGCGCCCTGCCTCGCCCACCCCATGCCGTCCTGCGACGGGAGCCCGCTGCGCCGATGATCGAACCGCTGCACACTGCGCCACCGCTGCTGGCGGCGCGCGCGCTGGCCTTCAGCCGCAACGAGGAGCCGGTGTTCGGCCCGCTGGATTTCCATGTCGATGCCGGCGAGGCGCTGCTGGTGCAAGGCGACAACGGCGCCGGCAAGACCACGCTGCTGCGGGTGCTGGCCGGGCTGCTGCATGTGGAGCGCGGGCAGATCGAGATCGACGGCAAGACCGCGCGGCGCGGCGACCGCAGCCGCTTCATGGCCTATCTGGGCCATTTGCCGGGGCTGAAGGCCGATCTCAGCACGCTGGAGAACCTGCACTTTCTGTGCGGCCTGCATGGCCGCCGCGCCAAACAGATGCCCGGCAGTGCGCTGGCCATCGTCGGCCTGGCCGGCTACGAGGATGCGCTGGTGCGGCAGCTGTCGGCCGGCCAGCGCAAGCGCCTGGCGCTGGCGCGGCTGTGGTTGTCGCCGGCCCCGCTGTGGCTGCTGGACGAGCCCTACGCCAACCTGGACCTGGACGGCATCACCCTGGTCAACCGGATGATCTCCGCGCACCTGCGCGGCGGTGGCGCGGCGCTGGTCACCACCCACGGCGCCTATGCGGCGCCGCCGGTGCGTACGCGCATGCTCACGCTGGAGGCGGCGGCATGAGCCTGCATTCGCCACAACCCTCGCTGTGGCAGGCCGCGCGCGCGCTGCTCAGCCGCGACCTGCAGCTGCTGTGGCGCCGTCGCAGCGATGCCTTGCAGCCGGCGCTGTTCGCGCTGCTGATCGTGGTGTTGTTCGCGCTGGGGCTGGGCGGTCGCCCGGACCTGCTGGCGCAGGCCGCACCGGCGGTGCTGTGGCTGTCGGTGCTGCTGGCCGGCCTGCTGTCGCTGGATGCGTTGTTCCGCAGCGATGTGGAAGACGGCTCGATGGAGCAATGGCTGCTGGCGCCGGTGCCGTTGGCGTGGCTGATCGCGGTGCGCGTGCTGCTGCATTGGGCCACCAGCGCGCTGCCGTTGATCGCGGTGACGCCGCTGCTGGGCGAATTGCTGCACCTGCCACATGACCAACTACCGGTGCTGCTGGCATCGTTGGCGCTGGGCACACCGCTTCTGAGTCTGCTTGGTGCCGTGGTCGCGGCGCTGACGGTGACGATGAAACGCTCTGGTATTCTCGTGGCGTTGCTGGCGTTGCCGTTGTACGTGCCGGTGCTGGTGTTCGGTGCCGGCAGTGTCGCGGCCAGCGGACAAGGACAGGATGCGGTGGGTGCGTTGTTGTTGCTGGGCGCCGGATTGGTGATCGGCGTGGTGCTGGCACCGCTGGCTGCGGCTGCCGCGATCCGGATTTCCTTGAGTTGAGCCCTGCGGTCGATGCGCTGTCGACAAGACGCTCCACTCATTGCGTTGTTGCTGTTTCGAGAGCCAATGCCATTCCAAAGGCTGCTGCCATCGCATGAACGTCGTCGCCCGCTGGTTCCACCAACTCGCCTCGCCTCCGATCTTCGACCGTTTCACTGCGCGCTGGGCGCCGTGGTGCTACGCGCTGGCCGCGGTGTCGCTGGGCGCGGGCATCTGGCAGGCCTTGTTTGCGGTGCCGGCCGACTATCAGCAGGGCGATAGCTTTCGCATTCTGTATATCCATGTGCCGAGCGCGTGGATGAGCCTGTTCGTGTTCGGGCTGATGGCGGTGTACGCGGCGATCGCGCTGATCTGGCGCATCAAGATCTGCGAAATCCTGGCGATGGCCTGCGCGCCGATCGGCGCGGCGTTCACCGTGATCACCCTGCTGACCGGCAGCATCTGGGGCAAGCCGATGTGGGGCGCCTGGTGGGATTGGGACCCGCGCCTGACCACCGAGCTGATCCTGCTGTTCCTGTATCTGGGCGTGATCGGTCTGTACCAGGCCATCGACGATCGCCGTCAGGCCGCACGCGCGGCCGCCTTGCTGGCGATCGTCGGCGTGGCGTTGCTGCCGGTGATCCTCTATTCGGTGGTGTGGTGGAACTCGCTGCATCAGGGCCAGAGCATCCGCCTGCTCGGCCCTTCCAGCATCGATGCCAGCATGCTGCTGCCGCTGTGGCTGATGGTGATCGGCACCAAGTTCTGGTTCGCCGGTTCGCTGCTCACGCGGGCGCGCGCCGACAACCTGCGCCGCGAGGCCGGCAAGGCCTGGATCGTGCGCGATGCGCCGGAGGGCGCGGCATGAGCTACCTGCCCTACGTCATCGCCGCCTATGCGGTATTCGTGCTGGTGCTGCTGTGGGACCTGATCGCCGGGCGCTGGCAGCTGCGCCGCGCGTTGAAGATCGCGCAGGCGCGGCGTCTGCGCGAACGCAAGCGCGCGGTGCCCAGCGATGCGGAGCTGATCCGGTGAACCCGCAACGGCGCCGCCGGATCTGGCTGGTGATCGCGCTGGTGCTGGCCGGCGGCCTGGCGACCGCGCTGGTGGCGATGGCACTGCAGCGCAACGTGGCCTATCTGTACACACCGTCGGAAGTGCTGCGCGGCGACGCCGGCGAGCATGCGCGCTTCCGGCTCGGCGGCATGGTGGAGAAAGGCTCGTTTCAACGTGCGTCCGGTTCGCTGGAAGCGCAGTTCCGCGTCACCGATGGCGATGCACAGTTGCCGGTGCGCTACGACCGCATCCTGCCGGACCTGTTTCGCGAGGGACAGGCGGTGGTGGCGACCGGACGCATGCAGAACGGCGTCTTCGTTGCCGAAGATGTGCTGGCCAAGCACGACGAGACCTACATGCCGAAGGAAGTCGCCGACAAGATGGGCAGCGCGCACCGCAAGCACGATGTGCCGGCGGCCGCAGACCAGGCCGG
Organism: Xanthomonas arboricola pv. guizotiae; assembly: GCF_002940205.1. Lineage (GTDB taxonomy): Bacteria > Pseudomonadota > Gammaproteobacteria > Xanthomonadales > Xanthomonadaceae > Xanthomonas > Xanthomonas arboricola_C. The sequence continues at coordinate 17,737 of NZ_MDSK01000005.1, read as the reverse complement.
AGCGCTGCGTTGATGGCAGGGGTCAAAACGTTCGCCTTGCTGCGCTGTGATCGCTTGCAGCTTGCCTGCGTGGCCGACGATGTCGCGATGCCTGGGCAGGCGCATGCAGACGCTGCCCGGATGTCGCCCCTGCATTGCGCCGGCAAGCGTCGCACCACTGCCTGCCCGCCAACGCGCCAACCCGATGCTGCCTGAGCTCGGCACCTTCCTGCTGATTCTGGCCTTGCTGGTGGCCCTGGTGCAGGCCGCGCTACCGCTGGCCGGTGCGCAGCGTGGGCGCAGCAGCTGGATGGCGGTCGCGCGGCCGGCCGCGTTGCTGCTGCTGGGCCTGATCGCAGCGGCCTTCGCGCTGCTGACGCATGCCTTCCTGGTGCAGGATTTTTCGGTGCGCTATGTCGCCGAGAATTCCAACAGCCTGCTGCCGGTGATGTATCGCTACTCGGCGGTGTGGGGTGCGCACGAGGGCTCATTGCTGCTGTGGACGCTGGTGCTGGCGCTGTGGACCGGGGCGGTGGCGCTGTGGTCGCGGCGGCTGCCCGCGCAGGTGGTGGCGCGCGTGCTCGGGGTGATGGCGCTGGTCAGCATCGGCTTCCTGGCGTTTTTGCTGTTCACCTCCAATCCGTTCGCGCGCTTGTCGCCGGTGCCGCTGGAAGGCGCCGATCTGAATCCGCTGTTGCAGGACCCGGGGCTGATCATCCATCCGCCGATGCTGTATTGCGGCTATGTCGGCTTTGCGGTGCCGTTCGCCTTCGCCATCGCTGCGTTGCTGGAAGGTCGCATGGATGCGCGCTGGCTGCGCTGGACGCGGCCGTGGACCAATGTGGCCTGGGCCATGCTCACCGTCGGCATCGCACTCGGCAGCTGGTGGGCGTATTACGAGCTGGGCTGGGGCGGCTGGTGGTTCTGGGACCCGGTGGAAAACGCCAGTTTCATGCCGTGGCTGGTGGGCACCGCCTTGCTGCATTCGCAGGCGGTCACCGAAAAGCGCGGCAGCTTCGCCAGCTGGACCTTGCTGCTGGCGATCGCCGCCTTTTCGCTGTCGTTGCTGGGCACCTTCCTGGTGCGCTCGGGCGTGCTGACCAGCGTGCATGCGTTTGCGGCCGACCCGTCGCGCGGCCTGTTCATCCTGGTGTTCCTGCTGGCGGTGGTCGGCGGTTCGCTGCTGCTGTACGCGTTGCGTGCGCCGCGCCTGTCGCTGGTCGATGACCCGCGCCGCGCGTTCGCCGGCAGCTCGCGCGAAACCTTGCTGCTGTTGAACAACCTGCTGCTCGCCTGCGCCTGCGCGATGGTGTTGCTGGGCACGCTGTATCCGCTGCTGGCCGACGCCTTGGGCCTGGGCAAGCTGTCGGTGGGGCCGCCCTACTTCGGCACCTTGTTCGTGGTGCTGATGGCGCCGCTGGTGGCGCTGTTGCCGTTCGGCCCGCTGACCCGCTGGCAGCGCGAGCAGGCCTCGCGTCCGCTGGCGATGCTCGCGCCGTGGGCAGGCCTGGCGCTTGCCGCAGGCGTGCTGGCCTGGTTCGCCGCGCCGCAGGGCCAGTGGAAGGCGGCACTCGGCGTGGCCGGCGCGGCCTGGGTGCTGCTGGGCACGCTGCGTTTCCTGTGGACGCGGCGCGCGGCCAAGGGCCGCAAGCTCACCGCCGAAATGCTGGGCATGCTGCTGGCGCACCTGGGCGTGGCGGTGTTCCTGGCCGGTGCGTTGCTGGTGGAATCGCTGAGCCTGCAGCGCGAGCTCGCACTGGCGCCCGGGCAGCAGATGCAGATCGGCCGCTACGCGCTGCACTTCGCTAATGTCGAAGAACTGCGCGGGCCCAATTACGTCGCCGACCGTGCCAATCTGCAGGTGTTCAAGGACGATGCGCCGGTCGGCCTGCTGCGTGCGGAAAAACGCCGCTACGCCAGCGGCGGGCAGACCCTGACCGAGGCGGCGATCCGTCCCGGCCCGTTCGGCGACCTGTATGTCGCGCTTGGCGAACCCCTGGGCAATCAGGCCTGGGCGGTCCGCGTCCACCTCAAACCGTTCGTCCGCTGGATCTGGCTGGGAGCGCTGCTGATGGCGCTTGGCGGCCTGGTCACTGCGGCCGACCGGCGTTTTCGTCGTTCTCCGGAGATCCAAGATGGTTGAGTCACGTTCACCCCGCCTGCCTACTGCGGTTCTGGTGGGTGCCATCGTGCTGCTGCTCGCGCTGGCAGCGCTGCTGGTCTATGCGGTGGTGCGCTCCGGTCAGGACGATCGCGATGCCCTGCCCTCTGCGCTGATCGGCAAGCCGGCGCCGGAGTTCGCGCTGCCGCTGCTGCACGACCCCAGCATCGTGGTGCATGCGCGCGAACTGCGCGGCGCGCCGTACATCATCAACGTGTGGGGCAGCTGGTGCCCGGCCTGCCGCGAGGAGCACCCGGTGCTGAGCCGCTTTGCGCTGACCAAGCGCGTGCGCGTGATCGGCTACAACTGGAAGGACGAGCGCAACGATGCGCTGCGCTGGCTCGAACAGCTGGGCAACCCCTACCTGCTGGTGGTCGCCGACAAGGATGGCCGTACCGCGATCGACTTCGGCATCGCTGCGGCACCGGAGACCTTTCTGGTCGACGGCCGCGGCGTGGTGCGCTGGAAGTACAGCGGCATGCTCACCCAATCCATCATCGACACCCAGCTGATTCCGGTGCTGAGCAGGATCGAGCGCTCGCCCAGTGCCGCACCGGACCTGCACGCCACGCCATGATGCGCGCCTGGCTGCTGACGCTGCTGCTGTTGCCCTGGCTGGCGCTGGCCCAGCCGGTCGGCGACCCGGCGCCGCTGCGCTATGCCTCGGCCGAGGAAGAGGCGCGCTTCCATGCGCTCACCGCCGAGCTGCGCTGCGTGCAGTGCCAGAACCAGTCGCTGGCCGATTCCAATGCGCAGATCGCCCAGGACCTGCGCCGCGAAGTGCTGGCGCTGATGCACGCAGGCCGCAGCGATGCGCAGATCCGCCAGTTCCTGGTCGCGCGTTATGGCGAGTTCGTGCTGTACCGCCCGCGCGTGGAATCGCGCACCTGGCTGCTGTGGTTCGGCCCGCTGCTGGCGCTGTTGCTGGGCGCTGGCGCCGTTGTGCTGCTGGTGCGCCGGCGCAGCGTGGCTGCACCCGCCCTGCCCGCCGATGAGCAGGAGTGGTGATGGTCGGCTTCGTCAGTGCGATGGTGGTGCTGGCGCTGCTCGCGTTCGGCGTGGCGCTGCGGCCGCTGTGGCGCGAGGCGCGCGGGCTGACCGCCAGCATCGCGGTGTTGCTGCTGGCGGCGAGCGTGGCGCTGTACTGGCTGGTCGGCACGCCGAGCGCGATTCAGGCGCCGGCCGAGCGGCCGGCCACGCCACGCTCGCTGGATGAAGCCATCGTGCAACTGCGCGCCGCACTGGCGCGCAATCCCGATCAGGCCGAAGGCTGGGTGTTGCTGGGGCGCTCGCTGTCCAGCCAACAGAAATTCGCCGAGGCGCGCGATGCGTTTGCGCGCGCGGTCGTGCTGCGTCCGGACGAGCCGGATGTGCTGGTGGCTGCCGCACAGTCGCGCATGCTCGCCGACGCCAGCGGGCGCCCGGATCCGCAGGCCATGCGCCTGCTGGAACATGCGCTGGCGGTGCAGCCGGACCATCAACGCGCTCGCTGGTTCCTGGGCGTGGTGCAGCGCCAGGCCGGTGAACCGGCCAAGGCCAGCGAGACCTGGGAGCCGTTGCTGCGCGTGGTCGATGCTTCTACCCGCCCGGGCCTGCTGGAACAGATCAACGCCGCGCGCCAGGAAGCCGGGCTGGCGCCGATCCAGGCACCGGCTACGCCTGCCGCCGATGCAGCCAACAGCAAACGCATCCAGGTGCGCGTGACGCTGGATGCCGAGTTCGCCAAACGCGCCGGATTGCCGGGCGACACCAGCGTGTTCGTGATTGCGCGCGCCGCCGACACGCCGATGCCGGTGGCGGTGGAAAAACACGCGCTAAGCGAGCTGCCATTGACCATCACCATGGACGACGGCGACAGCCCGATGCCGACGCGCACGCTATCGTCGCTGGACACCGTGCAGGTACTTGCCAGGCTATCGCGCAGCGGCAACGCAATGCGCCAGGCCGACGATGTCGAAAGCATGCCGGTGATGGTGGAACTGCCCACTGCCGCTCCGGTGGAGCTGGTGATCGGTCGCTGAGTGGCCGCCACGTGTCGACGCAACGCAAGCAACGATGACGCCGCACCGGAGTGAGTCGGCTGCGGTGTTGCAAACCATGCACACCGACCATCTCCACCGGCCGTTGCCCTGCAACCGAGCCACAGATCCGCCGCTCCCGAGAGTGGCATCACACACAGTTCAAGGGCTCAAACCGAATCCCCATTCCCCATTCCCCATTCCCCTCCCGGCCCCCGGCCCCTGCCATGGCAGATAGAATTGCTGCATGACTGAATTCATTCCCCCCGGCACGCTATTTCACGCCCTGCCCTCGCCGTTTCCGATGAAGCGCGGTGGCCTGCTGCTGCAGGCGCGTGTCGCCTACGAAACCTGGGGCACGCTGGCAGCCGATCGCAGCAATGCGGTGTTGATCGTCACTGGCCTGTCGCCGAATGCGCATGCCGCGGCAAATCCGGCCAATGCCGAGCCGGGCTGGTGGGAAGCAATGCTCGGGCCGGGCAAGCCGATCGATACCGAACGCTGGTTCGTGGTCTGCGTCAATTCACTGGGCAGCTGCAAGGGCTCGACCGGCCCGGCGTCGATCGACCCTGCCACCGGCACGCTGTATCGCCTGGGTTTCCCGGAACTGTCGATCGAAGATGTGGCCGATGCCGCAGCCGACGTGGTGCGCGCGTTGGGTATCCAACAACTGGCCTGCCTGATCGGCAACTCGATGGGCGGCATGACCGCACTAGCGTTGTTGCTGCGCCACCCCGGCATCGCGCGCAGCCATATCAATATCTCCGGCAGTGCGCAGGCGCTGCCGTTCTCGATCGCGATCCGCTCGCTGCAGCGCGAAGCCATCCGACTGGATCCGCACTGGAACGGCGGCCACTACGACGACACGCATTACCCGGAATCGGGCATGCGCATGGCGCGCAAACTCGGCGTGATCACCTACCGCTCGGCACTGGAATGGGATGGCCGTTTCGGCCGCGTGCGGCTGGATTCCGAACAGGCCGCCGACGATCCGTTCGGCCTGGAATTCCAGGTCGAAAGTTATCTGGAAGGCCATGCGCGCCGCTTCGTGCGCTTCTTCGATCCCAACTGCTATCTGTATCTGAGCCGCTCGATGGATTGGTTCGATCTGGCCGAGTATGTCGACAACAGCCCGGCCATCGACGCGCGGGTCGATGGCACGCAAGTCGACAACGCCGCGGTCGCCGCCAAGCCGGATACAGGCATCTCGACCGACGCCACGGTGCTTGCCGGACTGGCGCAGATCCGCATCGCGCGGGCGCTGGCGATCGGTGCCAACACCGACATCCTGTTCCCGGTGCAGCAACAGGAACAGATCGCCGAAGGCCTGCGCGCCGGCGGTGCCGAGGCACACTTCATCGGGTTGGATTCGCCACAAGGCCACGATGCCTTCCTGGTCGATTTTGCGCGCTTCGGGCCAGCGGTACGCAACTTCCTGGATGCTTGCTGATTTCCAGACCGGCGCAACGGCGTCGCGGCACGTCCCAGCAGCAGAGCCTGCCGCGCAAGACGCTCGCCCTGCTGTTCCTGATCGGAATGACCGCCATGGTGGTTGCAGGCCGCCTGCCGGCGCTGCTGGCGCTGTGGTACGCGGCTGCAAGCTTGCTGGCGATGTGGTCTACCGGCTCGACAAGAGCGCAGCCCAACGCGGCCGGCAACGCACACCGGAAGCCACCCTGCACCTCATCGCACTGCTCGGCGGCTGGCCGGGCGCGTTGCTGGCGCAGGCGCTGTTCCGGCATAAATCCAGCAAGGCAGCCTTCCAACTGCGGTTCTGGATCACTGTCGTAGCGAACGTCGCCGCCTTGTATTGGGCATGCCGCCAAGCTGCGCTGATGGCAGCACTCCACACATTGCTGGGGTGAGCGGCGCCTGCGCGATGCATGCGCACAACCGGTCAGTGCGAACCGGCAACAGCATCCTCAGGCCAAGGGCTCCAGCGCACCGGCCCGCAGGCGATAACGTCGCTGCACCACGCCATCGGGCACGCTGTCGTGGGTGATCATCACCAGGCTGCGCTCGCCCAGCGCGGCCGATAGATCCAGCAGCAAGGCGTGCGCGGTATCCACATCCAGGCCGTCGGTGGGTTCGTCCAGCAGCAGGATCGGCGCCTCGCGCAGCAAGGCGCGCGCCAGCGCCAGCCGGCGCGCCTGGCCGGCCGAGAGCGTGGCGCCGTTTTCGCCGACCCAGGTGTCCAGCCCGTTCTGCGCGGTGGCCCAGGCGCGCAGACGCACCTGGTCCAGCGCGTTCCACATCGCTGCATCACTCGCGCCGGCATCGCCGATGCGCAGGTTGTCGCGCACCGTGCCGGCAAACACCGGGGCATTCTGCGGCAGCCAGGCGATGCGTTGATGCCATTGCGCCTGCGCGAAATGGCGCAGGTCGATATCGGCGTAGGTCACCTGCCCGGCCTGCGGGTCCCACAGCCGCAACAGCACTGCGGACAAGCTGCTCTTGCCGCTGCCGCTGTCGCCGCTGATGGCGATGCGCTCGCCAGGCGCCAGGCTCAGATCGAGCGCCTGCAGCAGCGCACGTCCACTGCCCGGCCACGCAAAACTGACCTGTCGCAGGCGCAGCGTACCGCTGCGTGGCGCATCCACTGGCTGCGACGGATCGTCGACCGACGGCGCCTGGTCGACGATGGACTGCAGGCGCCTGGCCGCAACGCGCGCGCTCTGCAGCGCCTGCAAGGCGAGTCCGGCGCCGGCCCAGACCTCCAGCAGTGCCATGGTCAGGAACACCAGCCCGGCCGCCATCTCCGCAGCAATCAATCCGCGTTCTGCCGCGCTCAACCCAAGCCACAACATGCCGGCCAGACCGATACCGCCGCAGACCGCATGCAGCAGATTGCCGCCGATCAGGCGACGGCGTTGCTGGCGATCGCCATCGACCACTGCCGCCGCCGTTGCATCGACCTGATGCAGCCAGGCACCTTGCGCATCCACCGCAGCGAGATCGGCCGCACCTTCCAGGCCCTCGAACGCCTGCGTGCGCAAGGTGGTGCGTTGCATGGCGCGCAGCTGCTCGCGCTGCGCACCGCCGCGCGTCACCTGCCACGGCACCACGCCGCCGATGACCACGCCCAGCACCACCAGCAACACGCCGGCCGGCGGATAGATCAGCGCCGCTGCCACCACGCCGGCCACCCAGATGCCGAGCAATGCGCTCAACGGCGCCAACGCGCGCACGCTCACGCCATCGACCTCGCCGATGTCGGACATCAACCGCGCCAGCAGATCGCCGGTGCGCGTGGCCGACAGGCGGCCCGGCGCCAGCGGCAACGCGCGGCGGAAGAACCACACGCGCAGGTCGCGGGCGATGCGCAGCGTGGCGTCGTGGCCGATCAATTTTTCGCCATAACGCGAAACGATGCGCGCGAAGGTCAGCGCGCGAATGCCGGCGGAGGGCGAAAAGAAATTGAAGCCGCTGCCCATGCCCGCGACACCGGCCAAGGCGGCGGCGGTCAGGAAACTGCCGGACACGCCGAGCAGGCCCACGCCGGCCAGCATGGTGACAAGGACCAACAGCGCCGACAGCAGCAGGCGCCAGGCATGCCGGCGAAACACATCGCGCAGACGGTCGGGCCGTGTGTCGTTCATGGCAGCTCCGCTGCGACGGTGGCGCCGCGCAGGTCGATCACCGTATCGGCCCAGCGCATTACCGCGGCGCTGTGCGTGGCCAGCACCACCGCGCGACCGCGCGCGAACACACCCAGGGTGCGCAGCAACTCCGCTTCGGTGTCCGGATCGAGGAAGGCAGTGGGTTCGTCCAGCAGCAACAAGTCCGGCTCGCGCAGCAACAGCCGCGCCAGGGCCACGCGCCGTGCCTCGCCACCGGACAATCCGAAGCCGCGCTCGCCGATCTGCGTGTCCAGGCCCGCAGGCAGCTGCGCGGCAAAGCGCAGCACCTGCGCGGCGTCGGCCACCGCGTGCAGGCGCGCAGCGCCGGCCTGCGGATCGGCCAGGCGCAGGTTGTCGGCGATGCTGCCGTGAAACAGATACGGCCGCTGCGTGGCATAGCCGATGCGAGTCCCCGGCCGCAGCACCACGCTGCCGGCCTCCGGCGCCAGCCAGCCGGCCAGGCCCTCCAGCAAGGTGCTCTTGCCGCTGCCGCTGGCACCGATCACCGCCACGCGCTGCCCGGGCTGCAAGGTCAGCGAAAAATGCGCGACCACCGTGTACGGCGCGCCCGGCGGCCGTAGCGCAAGATCGCGCGCCTGCAGCAGCGGGGCGTGTGCCTGGGCCGGTTCCAGTGCACGCAAGGCAGGCACCGTCACCGCTGGCGCTGCCGATGGCGGTGCGAATCCTTCCAGCAGGCGCTCGGCTTCGGCCACCGCCGCCAGCGCATTGGCACGGTCGTGGTAATGCGCCGCCAGCCGCCGCAACGGCGCAAAGAATTCCGGCGCCAGCAGCAGGCAGAACATGCCCGCGCCCAGCGTCGGCAAGCCGTGCAGATCCAGCATGCCCAGATAGGTCAGACCGAAGTACAGCGCCACGATGGCCACGCTCACCGAGGCGAAGAATTCCAGCACCGTGGACGACAGGAAGGCGATGCGCAGCACCTTGAGCGAACGCTCGCGCACGCCTTCGGCCGCCGCGGCAATGCCGCTCAACTCGGCCTCGCCGCGGCCATACACGCGCAGCAGGCCCAGGCCCTTGAGGCGATCTGCAAAGTGCCCGCCCATCCGCGCCAGTTCGCGCAGCTGGTCGCGCCCGGCGGCTTCGGCGCCCCAACCCACCAGCATCATGAAGAACGGAATCAGCGGTGCGGTCAGCAGCAACACCAGGCCCACCACCCAGTCGACCGAAAACACCGCGACCAGGATCAGCGGCGGCACCAGCAGCATCTCGGTGCGTGCGAGCTGGTAGCCGACGAAGTAGCCCTCCAGCGCATCGGTATGCGTCAGGCTCAATTCGCCCAGTTCGCCGCTGCGCTGCCGGCGCAGCCACACCGGCCCGTGCTGCACCAGGCGGCGCGCGATGCGGGCACGCAGTTCGCGCCTGGCCACATCGGCCACCTCGCCGCTCAGCGACTGCGCCCAGGCATTGAGCAGCGCGCGCCCTACCAGCGCACAGACCAGCCCCGCTCCCACGTCGCGCAACTGCGCCAGCGCCAGATGCTGCACCAGCACCGCCTGCAGCAACCACGCGATCGCCGCCGCCTGCGCCAGCAGCAGCACGCCCGACACCGCCACCGCCACGCCGGCCAGGCGCCGCGCACGCGTGGCCGGGGCCGCCAGTGCATCCAGCCATTGGCCGCGTTGACGGCGCTGGGCTGGCGTTTCGCTGGCTCGCACGCTGGGCTGGCTCACATCGCTCTCGAGGAAGACACCGTGTTGCAAGCGATTGTAAGTCGCCACTTCCCGCTACGGGGGTGCACATTGTGCCGCACCCGCCCGCCTCGGCATTGATCTGGATCAACGCGCGTGTCGCAGCAAGCGCAGATGATCGGCTGCATTCCTTCATCGACACCCAACCAGGCCCACCCGCCATGATCGACTCGACAGTTGTTGAACTATCGCGGCTGCAGTTCGCAGTCACCGCGATGTACCACTTCATCTTTCCGCCGCTGACCATGGGCCTGTCGTTCCTGCTCGGCATCATGGAGAGCGTCTATGTGATGACCGGCAAGGACATCTGGCGGCGCATGACCATGTTCTGGGGCGTGCTGTTCGGCATCAACTTCGCCATGGGCGTGGGCACCGGCATCGTGATGGAATTCGAGTTCGGCATGAACTGGTCGTACTACAGCCACTACGTCGGCGACATCTTCGGCGCGCCGCTGGCGATCGAAGGCCTGATGGCGTTCTTTCTGGAAGCGACCTTCCTGGGCCTGTTCTTTCTCGGCTGGAACCGGCTGAGCAAGGTGCAGCATCTGGCCACCACCTGGCTGGTGGCGCTGGGCAGCAACTTCTCGGCACTGTGGATCCTGATCGCCAATGGCTGGATGCAGAACCCGACCGGGGCGGTGTTCAACCCGGACACCATGCGCATGGAAGTGGTCGATTTCATGGCGGTGCTGTTCAACCCGGTGGCGCAGGCCAAGTTCGTGCACACCGTCAGCGCCGGCTACGTGCTCGGCGCGGTGTTCGTGATGGCGATCAGCGCGCTCTATCTGCTGCGCGGCACCCATGTGGAGATGGCGCGGCGTTCGTTCGCGGTGGCTGCCGCGTTTGGCCTTTTGTCCTCGCTGTCGGTGGTGGTGCTCGGCGATGAAAGCGGCTATGCCGCCAACGAGCACCAGAAGATGAAACTGGCGGCGATCGAGGCGATGTGGGAAACCGAGGCAGCGCCAGCCGACTTCACCGCGTTCGGCATTCCCAACCAGCAGACCCATCGCAACGACTACGCAGTCAAGATCCCGTACCTGATGGGCTTGATCGCCACACGTTCGCTGGACCAGCCGATCCCCGGCATCCTGGAACTGGTCGGCCGTGCCGAGCATCGCATCCGCGGCGGCCAGATCGCCTACGGCGCGCTGCAACGCATCCGCGCCAACAAGGACGATGCCGAAGCGCGCAAGGTCTTCGATGCGCATTGGCAGGATCTGGGCCATGGCCTGCTGCTCAAGCGCTATCGCGACGATATCGGCAACGCCACGCCGCAGCAGATCGCCCAGGCCGCGATGGACACCGTGCCGCGGGTGCTGCCGCTGTTCTGGACCTTCCGCATCATGGCCGCCATCGGCATCTACCTGATCGCCTTCTTCGCCATCGCGTTCTGGTTCGCCTGCAAGCACAACTTCCAGGAAAAGCGCTGGTTCCTGACGGTGGCGCTGTGGAGCCTGCCGCTGCCGTGGATCGCGATCGAATGCGGTTGGTTCGTGGCCGAGTACGGCCGCCAGCCATGGGCGGTGGAAGGTGTGCTGCCGACCTTCTATGCCGCATCGGGACTTGACCTGTACGAAATCGTGGTGACCCTGGTCGGCTTCACCGCGCTGTACACCACGCTGCTGGTGATCGCGATCAAGCTGTCGCTGAGGACCATCCGCAAGGGTCCGGATGCGCTGTTTCCACCGAGCCAACGCACCCCGTCGCCACACGGCAGTTCGCCCCACGCGTCCTCACCCGACGCCCCACTGAGCACCGGCGCGCTGGCCGGCGGCGCAGCGTAAGCCAGGAGAGACACCCATGGATTTCATCTTGCTCGACTACACCACATTGCGCGTGATCTGGTGGCTGTTGATCGGCGTATTGCTGTCCGGCTACGCGGTGATGGGCGGCTTCGATCTGGGCGTCAGCACGCTGCTGCCGCTGGTTGCCCGCAACGATGCCGAACGCCGGCTGGTGATCAACACCATCGGCCCGGTCTGGGAAGGCAGCCAGGTCTGGCTGATCCTGGGCGGCGGCGCGATCTTCGCCGCATTCCCACCGTTGTATGCGGTGAGTTTTTCCGGGTTCTATCTGGCGATGTTCCTGATCCTGTTCGCACTGATCCTGCGCCCGGTCGGGTTCAAGTTCCGCGGCAAGCTGGCCGACCAGCGCTGGCGCAGCAACTGGGACTGGGCGTTGTTCGTCGGCGGCTGCATTCCGGCGCTGATCATGGGCGTTGCGGTCGGCAATGTGCTGCTCGGCGTGCCGTTCCACTTCGACGCCAGCATGCGCACGTTCTACACCGGCAACCTGTTCGGGCTGCTGACGCCGTTCGCGCTGCTCGCCGGCCTGCTCAGCGTGGCGATGTTGATGGCGCACGGCGCGGCGATGCTGGTACTCAAGACCGACGGACCGGTGGCCGAGCGTGCGGCGCGTTTCGGCAGCATCGCCGCGCTCTGCGCGGTGGCGTTGTTTGCCGCCGCCGGTGCATGGGTGGCGCTGGGTCTGCCGGGCTATGCAGTGACCTCGCTCCTGGCCACCGATGCGCCGACCAATCCGCTCGGCAAGACCGCCGCGCTCACCGCGGCCGGCGGCTGGCTGCACAACTACAGCAGCATGCCGGCCACCCTGATGGCACCGCTGATCGGCCTGGTCGGGCTGGCGATGAATGCGCTGCTGTTGCGTGTGCGTCGCGGCGGCCTGGCGTTCATCGCCTCGGGCTGCGCCATCGTCGGCATCGTCTTCACCGTCGGCTTTGCGTTGTTCCCGTTCCTGCTGCCCTCGTCCACCGCACCGAGCGCAAGCCTGACGCTGTGGGATGCCTCCAGCAGCCGCCTGACGCTGTGGATCATGCTGCTGGCGACCACGCTGCTCATGCCGATCGTGCTGGCCTACACGAGCTGGGTCTATCGCGTGCTCAAGGGCAAGGTCACCGCCGACGAACTCTCGGCCAATCCGAACGCCTACTGAGCATGCCCGCTGTGCGTTGCGATGCACAGCCGCATCGCGCTCGCAGCAGGCCTCACCCTCGCACCTGCTTCAACGACTCAAGGAGAACGACAATGTGGTACTTCGCCTGGATCCTCGGCACCGGTCTGGCCGCACTGGCGGCCGTGCTCAACGGCATGTGGTTCGAAGCACGCGAGCCGGAGCGTGGCCAACCGCAGCAGTAAAATTATTTTCGCTGGATGCTTGCCGATTCCGCATTCCCTATGTAACATACGCGGCTCCTTCGGGGTGTAGCTCAGTCTGGTAGAGCGCTACGTTCGGGACGTAGAGGTCGCAGGTTCGAATCCTGTCTCCCCGACCAGTTTCAAAACACAAAACCGGCCTCGTGCCGGTTTTGTGTTTTCAGGCGCTGGCGCATGCATGCGCGCAGTGCGGATGGTCTGTCATGTCTGTTGTCATCGCCGCTGCCTCCCCGTCCGCCCGGTTGCGTGGTCGCGGCCTGGTGCTGGCTGCCATTTTGTTGTCCGCCTTCAACTTGCGTACCGCGGTGACATCGTTGACGCCGCTGCTGGAACGCATTGCCGACGAGTACGCATTCGGCGCGCCCACCATGGGTGCGCTCGGCATGTTGCCGACGGCTGCGTTCGCACTGACCGGTGTGGCCACGCCGGCCTTGCTGCGCCGCTTCGGCCTGCTGCGCACGGCGCTGCTGTCGATGGCATTGGCCACCGTCGGCCTGGTGTTGCGCCCGCTGCTGCCGGGCACTGCCGGACTGCTGGTCGGCTCGCTGGTGGCGCTGGCCGGCATGGGCATGGGCAACGTGGTGTTGCCGCCGCTGGTGAAGCGCTATTTCGGCGATCGCGTCGGCGGCGTCAGTACGCTCTACATCACCGTGCTGCAGGTCGGCACCCTGCTGCCGGCGTTGCTGGCGGTACCGCTAGCCGATGCGCTGGGCTGGCGCAGCTCGATGGTGGTGTGGGTGTTGCCGGCACTGCTGGCAGCGGCGGCCTGGACCATGGTGCATACCAGCCACCGCCGTCTCCGCGCGACCGGGCCGGCACCGGTCACGCCCACGCCCGAGGCCGAGGGGCGCGTGGCACGCACCGCCCTGGGCTGGAGCATGGCGGTGACCTTCGGCATGACCTCGCTGGTCACCTATTCGATGTTCACCTGGTTGCCGACGCTGCTGCGCGAAGCCGGCGCCTCGCCCGCATTCGGCGGCACCATGGTGGCGCTGTTCGCGGCACTGGGCATGGTCGGCGCCTTGACCATGCCGGCGCTGGCGGTGCGCATGCGCAACCCGTTTCCGATCGTGCTGCTGTGCGCGGCCTGCCACCTGGTCGCGTTTGCCGGGCTGTGGTGGGCGCCGCTGGCTGCGCCGATCCTGTGGGTGACCCTGCTCGGCCTGGGGCCGAGTACGTTCCCGCTGGCATTGGTGCTGGTCAATCAACGCAGCCGCACTGCGGCCGGCTCGGCGGCCCTGTCCGGGTTCTCGCAGGGCATGGGCTATGCGGTGAGCTGCCTGGGGCCGTTCCTGTTCGGCTGGCTGCACGCGCACCACGGCGGCTGGACCTCGCCGTTCGTCTTCCTGGTGATCTGCATCCTGGTGCAGCTGGCCGCCGCCTGGGTGGCCTGCCGCCCGCAGTTGCTGGAAGACGTCTGGGCGCCGCCGCCACGCGGCGCCCGCGCGGNGGGCCAGGTTCTACACGGGAGCGCCACTACGACAGAGGCGATCCGTCGAGCGATACAACATAGTCAAGAGAGCCTGAGAGCGCTGTCCAAGCGCTACGGGATCAATCACAAGACGGTGGCGAAGTGGAAGAAGCGTAGCTCGGTTGCCGATTTGCCAACCGGGCCGACGCAGCCGTGTTCCACCGTGTTGTCCGTTACGGATGAGGCGGCGATCGTCGCTTTCCGCAAGCAGACGTTGCTGCCGCTGGACGACTGTCTCTACGCACTACAGCCGAGCATGCCGCGTCTGACGCGCTCATCGCTGCACCGCTGCCTGCAACGCCATGGCATCTCGCGGCTTCCTGAAATCAAAAGCGACAAAGCCGCCAAGAAGCGTTTCAAAAGTTATCCGATTGGCTACTTCCACATCGACATTGCAGAGGTGCAGACGGCCGAGGGGCAAGCTCTATCTGTTCGTGGCCATCGACAGGACGTCCAAGTTTGCGTTCACCGAACTCCACGCCTGGGCCAACAAGCTGGTTGCAGCGCAGTTCCTGCGCAATGTGATCCAGGCAGTGCCCTACACCCTGCATACGGTTCTGACGGATAACGGCATCCAGTTCACCAACCGCAGTTCCGACCAATATGCCTTCCCCCATATTTTCAGTCGAGTCTGCGAGGAGCACGGCATCGAACACCGCTTGACCAAGATCAAGCATCCCTGGACCAACGGGCAGGTCGAGCGGATGAATCGGACCATCAAGCAAGCCACTGTCAAACGCTTTCACTACGACGATCACGCACAACTGCAACAGCATCTGACCAACTTCATCGACGCCTATAACTACGGTCGCAGGCTCAAAGCATTGAAGGGTCTGACGCCGTACGAGTTCATCTGCAAGCAGTGGACATCCGAACCCGAGCGGTTCAAGGTGGACCCGATCCATCTAATGCCGGGACTGAACACCTAATTGGTACATCACTCAGACGGACTTTGATCTTGGAATTAACAAGAATCAACCGTAGCCACTTATTTGGGGTCAACGTACCGGCAGACTGATGTAGCTGGGCTGCTCGGGGCTCACATAGACGCGCTGGGTGGCCTTTCGATAATCGCCGGGCTTGGCGAAGAAGATGTTGTCCACGTAGGTCTGCGGATTGCGGTCGTACAGCGGAAACAGGCTGGACTGCACCTGCACCATCACCCGGTGGCCCGGCTGGAAGGTGTGGTTGGCGGTCGGCAGGCCGAACTGGAACGCCAGCGGCTGATTGGACGCCAGCGGCTTGGGCGTGCTGAAACTCTCGCGATAGCGGCCGCGGAAGATCGCCAGCGACACCGGCAATTCGTAACCGCCCATCTTCGGACTGGACGCCATCTCGTCCGGATAGACATCGATCAGTTTCACCACCCAGTCGCTGTCGCTGCCGCTGGTGGAGGCCTGCAGATGCACTTCCGGTGCGCCGGCGATCTGCAGGGGTTCGGTCAGCGGCTCGGTGACGAAGGTCAGCACATCCGGGCGGCCGTCGACGAAGCGCTGGTCCTGCACCAGCCAGGTGGTCCACATGCTGCGATCGCCGAAGTCCACCGGGCGCGGCACGAACGGCACCGGCTTGGCCGGGTCGGCCACGTATTCCTCGAAGCCCGGCTGCCCCGCCGCCGGCCGCTGGAACGACAGCTTGCCGCCGGCCTGCAGGTACAGCGGTTTGCTGGCCGCGGCACAACCCTTGGCGCAGCTGCGCGGCCAGGCCTGCAGACGGTCCCAGTGATTCTCTCCGGTGTTGTAGATGAACACCGGCGGCGTGCTCGCCTTGGGCGCGCCATCGACCAGGTATTGGTCGAAGAACGGGCGCAGCACGTCGTGACGGAACTGGCGCGCGGTATCGCCGTCGAAATTCAATGCGCCCAGCGCGCTGCCATCGTAGTTGACCTGGCTGTGCCGCCACGGGCCCATCACCAGGTAGTTGAGCATATTGCCCTTGTCGCGCGGCTCCATCGCCGCGTAGCTATGAATCGCGCCCCACATGTCCTCCTGGTCCCACAGCCCCTGCAGCCACATGGTCGGCACCTTGAGCGGCGTGCGCGCCATCACCTTGTCCAGTGCCTGCTCCTGCCAGAACGTGTCGTAGGCGGCGTGTTCGGTGAGCTTGTGCCACCACGGCAGCTGCTCCAGGCCGGCGGCCTTGGCGAAATCCCCCGCCGAGCCGGCACGCAGCAGGTTGCTGTAGTCGTCATGGCCCTGGCGCGCGATGCCGATGCCCTTGCCGCGCTGGGTGAGCTGGCCGGTGAAATAGTCGAAGTTGACCTGGCGGAACGCACCATAGTTGAACCAGTCGTCGCCCATCCAGCCGTCGATCATCGGGCTTTCCGGCACTGCGACCTTGAGCGCCGGATGCGGGTTGGTCAACGCCATCACCACGGTGAAACCTTCGTAGGACGAGCCGATCATGCCGACCTTGCCGTTGGATTCCTTGACGTTCTTGACCAGCCAGTCGATGGTGTCCCAGGCATCGGTGGCATGGTCGACCTCGCTGGGATTGAGCGCACCGCGCAACGGCCGGGTCATCACGTAGTCGCCTTCCGAGCCGTACTTGCCGCGCACGTCCTGGATCACGCGGATATAGCCGCCTTCCACGAACACGTCATCACCCTGTGCGAGCAGGTCCTTCATGTGCGGCGAGGCCATGCGCTCGGTGCGCCCACTGGCGTTGTACGGGGTGCGCGTCAGCACCATCGGTGCGTTGCGTGCGCCCTTGGGCAGCACGATCACCGTATGCAGCTTGACCCCGTCGCGCATCGGGATCATGACCTCGCGCTTGATGTAGTCGTTGGCGGCATCGCTGGCCACGAACGGCTTGCCGGTGATGTCCGGCGTCATCGGCGAGGTTTGCGCCAGCGCGCCGCCGGTGGCGGCGGCAATGGCGGTGGCGAGCAGGCAGGCGGCAAAACGGCGCATCGACGACTCCGGAACGTGCGGGGGCAGTCCTCGACTGTAGGCAGGACGCGGCCTGCCGGGGGAGTGTCAAAGGTCGTGGTTGGCGGGATGGGAACACGCGGGCCAACCGCAAGGCGCGGCCCCGGCATCTGAACCAACGGAGTCCATGTATCGCTCAGCTGGCAGCCGCGAAGGCCTGGCGAGAACAATGACCAGCGCATCACTGCCTCCAAGTCGCGCGCGATCACACCCAACGATCAGCAGCGAAATATTCCATTGCTCGCGCATCGCGTGTTGGAGGCGATGCTGATATCCACGATTCGCGCGCAAGTCGATCGCTTCGCGCTTCCATTTTTCGAAAGGGATGTTCCCGCACATGATGGAGCGGCCTTTAACAATCAGGTTCTCATCCATGGGTATTTGCGGTTCCGTCGATCGTGTCCAGTCGGGAAGATTCACATATACCGAAAGTTCTCCGGCCGAGCAGCCGCCAGCGGGCAGCACTTCGCAGCGTGTCAACAGCCCCGACCCCACAGGTGGCGTGCTGGCAGGACTGAGCAGCGCGAGCCATCGCAGGAGTGCGAGCAGATCGTCCTCACGACAGCGCTCCCTCTCGCCGAGCCTTAGCAGGCTGCTGAAATACCAGCCGCGACGCGAGGCGCAACCAGCGGAATTTTCCAGTACATGTCAGAAGTGGCGAACAATTGACCATGCA
>NZ_MDSK01000004.1 GCF_002940205.1 Xanthomonas arboricola pv. guizotiae | reverse complement strand
GTCATGGTTCAACTGGCGACCTGTCCCCTGTAGAGTTTGAACGGCGCTACGCGCAACGAGGGTCTTGAGTGTCTACGGAACCCTGGGCGTATCAGCCCTTCAAGGTCGCCAACCACGCATGCCGCGCCTTCCCAAGCGTCATTGGCTCAAGGGTAGAGCCGAGCTTGGAGACATACGCTGCCACGGCCAGTGGCGACGCCGGCAGTGGGACTGGTCGTTCGCCTTCCGAGCCGAGGCCTTCGTGGAGTTCTCGAAACAGCCTCACGCCTTGGGTGCTGTCGATTTGCCAGCGTTCATGCACCGTTCCGTCTGGCGTCCTGGTCCGATGTAAGGTCAGGTTGCGGAAGGGTGTCGCAGCAGAGGCGGATGGCACCAAGGCGGAAGCGTCTGCCTGACTGCGATGATCCAACCCGTCGTCCCGCAACCGCGCGAACAGCCGCTCGTAGTGCGATGCCAAGGTGGCCGCGCGCAGTTGCGCCTCTTCCAAAACGGTCGTGTGCAAGGTGCGCTTGATCGCCCGCAAGCCGAGCAGCGGTTGTAGATCAGTGGGAACCCGCTGCCGAAAGGACCATCGACCGGAGGGCAACGAACGCGACAAATACTGAGGGATACGCATCAACAACGAACCGGCTGCGCGCTGCTTTGCCTCTCTTGGAGCTTCGATTGAGCTCCGAAAACGACGACAGCGCGAACCGATCAACCTCTCAAACCGAGTGCGGGGGCAGCACTATCGCCGGAGGCAACTGGTGGTCAAGGTTGCGGCTTCGCTTTGCGCGAGCCGCTGTCAGCAGCCGTGGACTTGGCCTATCGCCAAACCCTGAGGCATCAGTCTCGGAGTGCGTCAAGCCAAGATGCGGCAGCAAGCTGGACTTCTGAGTAGCCATCTCAGAGGGGGCTACCGATCAAGCGGTGCAACCGGCTGGCTTGCTGCATTTGATCGATAGCGCCATTCCCCACTTCTCAGTTTAGGACTTTAGGTATCATTTGAGGTATCAAAGCAGGCTCAGCTGTAAGACCCGAAGTGCTTTAGGGTCAATGGCTTGCGTAAGGGCGTCTTCAGGCTCCGCCCACCTCCACCAAGCAACGGTCCTAAGACGACCGACTCAGGCCGGGACTCCTCGATGCAGAGGGCTCCCGGCCTTTTTCATGGGCGAGACCCTGTGCTGGGGACGCTCGAGCGGCAGCGTGACGGCCCCGACGGGCTACCGCGCCGACGATTAGCCGACAGACAGCCCGTGCATCGCAAACGACCGCAGGCTTACCTGCTGGGTCAATGAGTGACGTGATCGGTCTGTTCGGTGCGGTCTTCGGGTGCGGCGGCAACGATGCCGACTTGGTCTTGCGCCGGCACCGCATCGCCGCGTAGTCGGTCGAATAACGCGAGCAGCTCGGTAGCTTCCTGCTGCAGTAGAACCAGGGCACTTCTGTTGGGCTCTTGCATGTCGCCTCCGTCCGGGACGCTCCCCAGCGGTTATCAGGGCTGGCAGCAAACCGTATGCCAGCGTGTCGGATGCCGGCTTGGCCGATGCGACCAGGCCGGCCTGCGCCTCACCCGGACTTGAGTTGCCGCTGCGCTTTGGCGTGCATGGCTTCCAGCGTCACCATGCCGGCAACGCGGGCGGCGGCCATGGCGCTGCGATGGTCGGGAAACGTGGCAGACAGGGCGCTGCCTGCCAGGTCGCCGGCACTGCCGGCCCCGATCTGGGCGATCTGCCAGTCAGCAACCCAGCCGCAGCCGGGGGCATCGTCGTGGGCAGCGCGACAGGTCAATCGATAGCTACCAAGAAAAATGACCAATCTGTCGCCCGGCTCGATGATGAACCTGAAGGATACTGCGGTGCCGACGCCGGGGCGACCTCAAGCCCGTCCCGCGGCTGACTGGCAAGCGAAGTGAAGCATGGGCACGCGACTTGCATCAGCCTCTACCGGACAAACGGTGTTGGGGAACACGGTGTTAACCAGGAAAGCAAAACGTCATGCCGCCGGTGCCTTGTTGCTCGGCGGGGTGATCTTCGCCCTGATCGGCGTGGGCGGCTATTTCACCACCCAGCGCTCGTTGGCCGATGCCGGCTGGGTGACGCATACGCAGGAGGTGATCGCCAGCATCGACGAGATCCAGGCCGGGATGCTGTCGGCGGAGTCGTCGGTGCGCGGCTACGTCTTGACCGACAACGAAGCGTTTCTCGGGGTGTACGCCGATGCGATCGGGCGGCTTCCCGAGAGCATCGTGCGGCTGGATGCGCTGGTGCAGGACAATCCGGTGCAGCGGCGCAACGTCGTGGCGCTCGGACGTCTGGTGGACATGCGTCTGGTACAGATCAACGACCTGTTGCACAGCTATCGCAAGCAGGGCCTGGATGGCGCGCGCGCCTCGATCGCACGTGGCGTGTTCCAGACCTCGTCGTCGCTGCGCCGCCAGGTGCAGACCATGACGGAACTGGAGCACCAGCAACTGGTGAAGCGCACCGACACCAACACGCGCAGCGCGCAGTGGGTGCTGTGGGTGACGGTGGTGGGGATTTTCAGCGGCCTGCTGGTGATGGTGCTGGCCTACCGATTGCTGTCGCGCGAACTGGAACGGCGCGTGCTCGCCGAGGACGCGGCCAGCACGACCAGCGAACGCCTGATCGAATCGGTCGCCACGCTCGAACGCACGTCGGCAGGGCTGGAGGCGCTGGCGCGTTACTCCGGGCTGCTGCAGAACTGCCGCAACGCCGAGGAAGCGTTGGAAATCACCGCACATACGATCGCTCCGCTGATTCCGGGCGCGGCCGGCGCGGTCTATTTGCTGCGCGCCTCGCGCGATCGCGCCGAACAGGTGGTGGCCTGGGGCACGATGGCCGACGACGACACGACCAGCATCGCCCCGGACACGTGCTGGGCCCTGCGCCGCGACCGCACGTATGTGGTGGAAGACGCCAGCCAGGGCATGCTCTGCCAACACGTCGGCGCCAATCTTCCGGCGCATGCGAGCACCGCCTGCATCCCGCTATCGGCTCAGGGCACGCAGCTGGGGATGCTGGCGCTGCGCAGCGAGGATCCGCGCGATCTGGCCTCGTTGACCGTGGCCGAGGCCGCAGCCGAACAGTTGTCGCTGGCGTTGCACAACCTGCGCCTGCGCGAGACGCTGCGCCAGCAATCCATCCGCGACCCGTTGACCGGTCTGTACAACCGCCGTTATCTCGAAGAGGCACTCAATCACGAACTGGCGCGCTGCACGCGGCGGGCACTCCCCTTGTCGGTGCTGATGCTGGACGTGGACCACTTCAAGCAGTTCAACGATCTGCACGGCCACAGCGGCGGCGATCGCGTGCTGGCGGCGATCGGCGACTTGCTGCTGGCGCAGACGCGCGGCGAAGACATCTGCTGCCGCTATGGCGGCGAGGAGTTGACGATCATCCTGCCCGAAGTGGATCTGGCGACCGCCTGCAGGATGGCCGAAAAGCTGCGCGCCGGCATCGAGACGCTGCAGGTGATGGCCGATGGCGTCTCGTTGCCGAAGGTCAGCGCCTCGTTCGGTGCGGCCAGCTTCCCCCAACATGCAGGCAACACGGCGCAGTTACTGCGCCGCGCGGACGAGGCGCTGTACCGCGCCAAGCAGGCCGGACGCAATCAGGTGGTGAGTGCGGACACCCCGGCTGCAGAATAAGCCACCGCTGCCCGGGTCGGACCTGTGCCTGCAGCCACAGCCATAGCCGCACGCAGCGCGCAGCCGAGTGGAATGCAAGCGTTTCAATGACGCGCATCGCAGGCGTCAGGCGCAGCTGCGCCCATCCTCATCGGCTGGAATCAGGCCAGCGCCCGCCAGCATGGCGTCGACGCGGGTCCGCACATGGGCCGCATCCTCGGCTGCGGCACTGCCCAGCAGGGCCTGGGCTCGCGCCTGAAAATCGAGATAGTCGAAATCCGCATCGTCATCGGCCGACAGCTGCGGCAGTTCGTCCTGCAGCGCATCCAGGCGCATGTCGAGTTCTTCGCGGGTGGGCATGGCAGACTCCGACGGCAAAGACGCTACGGTTGCGGCACGGCCGTCAAGGACGTGCGAAGCCCGGCACGGCAACGCTTCATTTTCCTAGCCGCTGCCGCAGCGCGTGCACGCTCAACTTTCGCAAGGCTCCGCCGATAATGATGCCGACTCCTACAGAACCTTCCCTGTGATCCTCCACCTGCGGCGGGATTTCCGCCTCGGCATCGTCAAGATGCTGGGGCCGATCACCGCGCTGTTGCTTTGCCTCTATGCGGTATACCTGGCCCTCACCGGTCAGGTGCTTGCCTGCCTGATCACCGCATCGCTCGGTGTGCTTGCGATATGGCGTGGCTGGAAGATGCACGATGCCGAACGCACCGGCGCCGGGGGCGTGTGGCTGGCGTCCATCAATGTCGGCGGCTGTCTGGTCGCCTGCTGGACCGGCGGCGATGGCGCCCTGCCCTGGTTGTTTCCGGTGCTGGCCACCAATTACTTACTGTGCGGCCCGCAACGCGCGGTGCTGCTGAGCCTGCCGCTGCTGGCGGCGCTGTTGCTGTTGCCTGGCCTGATCGTCAGCCCCGGCCAGGGTGTGTCGACGATCGTGGTGACGCTGGTGACGCTGGCGGTCGGCTACGCGTTTTCGCTGCGCATGCAGGACGACCGCGTGCATCTGGAAGAGCTTGCCTCGCTGGATGCGCTGACCGGCCTGCCCAACCGGCGCACGCTCGAACGTGCGCTCACCCATCAGATCGACCGGCGCCAGCCGCATGAACGGCTCAACAGCCTGATCATTCTGGATCTGGACCATTTCAAGGAGGTCAACGACCTCTACGGGCATGCCGCAGGCGATGCCGCACTGTCGGACCTGGCCACCATCCTGCGCTTCGAAGTACGCGAGCCGCACCAGGTGTTCCGCTTCGGCGGCGAAGAATTCGTGGTGCTGTTGCGTGCCGGCTCCCTGCAGGAACTGGAAGCGGCCACCGAACGCCTGCGCAAGGTGATCCGCAATGGGCTGCGTGGCCCGGGCGGGCGGATCACGGTGTCGCTGGGCGCAGCGCGCCATGACGGCGAAACGCATTGGCAGGACTGGTTTTCGCGTGCCGACGCGGCGCTGTATCTGGCCAAGAACGGTGGCCGCGACAGCGTGCGGGTGGCCGACTGAGCGCAGCTCGTCGTGTGATCGCCCGACCCTCGGGCACATCGGCTCGATGCCTGAGATCCAGGCGCCGTATCGGCTGACGACGGATCGGCGTAGCCGGGTGCCTGCAGGGCGACCTGACGGCCGCCCCGCAGGCCAGCATCACCGAGTGAGCACTGCCACCGGTGCCGCAGGTGCTTCGCCCTGCTTCCAGCCGCCCAGCGCCTTGTACACACCGACCACGCCGACATTGACTGCTGCTTCGGCCTGCGCCAACGCATCGTCGGCGGCCAGTTGGGTGCGTTGCGCATCCAGCAGGGTCAGGAAGTCTTCCGACCCCTCGCGGTAGCGGATCTGCGCCAGTTGTTCGGCACGCCGCGCCGCACTGGCCTGCTCCACCACGATCGCCAGGCGCGCCTGCTGACGGCCGTAGCCGATCAAGGCGTTCTCGGTGTCTTCCAGCGCCAGCAACACGGTCTGCTGGTATTGCGCCAACGCACCATCGGCCTGCGCCTTGCTGGCACGCAGGCGTGCACGCACGGTGCCGAAGTCGAATGCCGCCCAGCTGATCGACGGGGTGATCGACCAGGCCTTGCCGCTGCCCTCGGTCAGCCTGGCCGCGTCGCCGGACAGGAAGCCGACAAAGCCGCTGACGCTGATGCGCGGAAACAGATCCGCAGTGGCCACGCCGACCTGCGCGGTGGCCGCTGCCAGGCGACGTTCGGCGCTGCGCACGTCCGGGCGCTGACGCAGCAATCCGGCGGTATTGCCCAGCGGCAACGCACGTGCGAACGCCGGCGTGGCGCGCGCCACCAGGGTGGTGTCCAGGGCATTGGGCGCCTGGCCGAGCAGCACCGCAAGACGATGGCGGTACTGCGCTTCGGCGGTTTCCAGCAACGGAATGTCGGCCTCGATCGCCTTCAGGCGCGCCAGGCTGCTCTGCACATCCAGTTCGCTGCCGGCGCCCAGGTCCCAACGCGTCTGCGTCAGCCGCTGGGTGTCGTGCAGGTTGCTCAGCGTGCGCTTGGACACCTCCAGCTGCTTTTGCGTGCCGCGCAACTCGAAGTAGTTGCGCGCCACTTCGGCAGCGACGGTGACCTGCACGTCGAGCAGGCCGGCCTGCTCGGCCTCCAGATCCGCACGCGCCGCTTCCGAGGCGCGCCGCTGACGCCCGAACAGGTCCAGCTCCCAGGCCGCATCCAGGCCCAGGGTGGTCTGCTCGGTGAGGAAGCGCTGGTTGCCGGCGACCACCTGCTGTTGTTCGCGTCGATCGAAGCTGCCCTGCGCGGTGATGTGCGGGGCCTGGTCGAGACGACGCTCGACGAACACCGCACGGGCCTGCTTGACGCGCGACACCGCGATGCGCAGATCGTGGTTGGCGAACAAGGCATCGCGCACCAGCTGTTCCAGCACCGGGTCGTCGAACTGCGACCACCAGTTGCCGACCGGCGATTCGCCGCTGAAAGCCGCATCCTGCGCGCCCTGCAAGGTCACCGCGGCCGGCGGGTCGGGCCGGTAATCCGGACCCACCGCGCAGCCGCCGAGTACCAGCGCGGCCAGTGCCACGCTCAGAAAGTTTCTTACCATGGCAACACTTCTCCCAGATGCGTAAAGCTGCCGGTGGCGCCGTGCGCGTCGAGCAGTGCCATCTGCACGCTGCTGTGCGCGCCCTGCTCCACCTCGATCTCGCCGCCGCCACCGTTCATGTCGGTTTTGACGTAACCCGGATGCACGGTATTGACCTTGATGGCGGTGTCGCGCAACTCATGGGCCAGATGCACCGTCCAGCTGTTGACCGCACTCTTGGAGGCATCGTAGGCGGGAATCTTGAAGTCGTAGATCGGCGAGCCGGGCTGGGCATGCAGGGTCAGCGAGCCGAGCATGCTGGACACATTGACGATGCGCCCGGCCAGCGAGCGACGCAGCAGCGGCAGGAATGCCTTGGTGACGCTGACGACCGCGAACAGGTTGGTGTCGAAGGTGCGCTTCCACACCTCCAGGCTCTGCTGCGACGGCGTGCGCTGCATGTCCTCGATCATGATGCCGGCGTTGTTGATCAGGATGTCCAGGTGGCCATGACGCTGTTCCACCGTGCCCACCGCGGCAGCGATGCTGATGTCGTCGTTGACGTCGAGCTGGATGGCCTCCACCGGCAGGCCTTCGGCCTGCAACTTGAGTGCGGCGGCGACGGCATCGTCGCGCTTGCGTCCGGCCAGCAGCGTATGCACGCCGGCCTGGGCCAGTTGCCGAACGGTTTCCAGGCCGATGCCGCGGGTGGCGCCGGTGACCAATGCAATCTTGTGGTTGCTCATTTCAATGTCCTTCTACTGCGAATGGGGATTGGGGACGACGCACTCACGCCTTGACGTGATCGTGCGCGACGGCGGCCGGTGCAGCGGGTTCGCGACGGGTCACCCACTTGCGCAGCGCCACGTAGAACACCGGGGTCAGGAACAGGCCGAACAAGGTCACACCGAGCATGCCGGCGAACACGGTGATACCGGTGACCGAGCGCACTTCGGCGCCGGCGCCATGACCGAACACCAGCGGTACGGTGCCGGCGATGAAGGCGATGGAGGTCATCACGATCGGACGCAGACGCAGGCGGCAGGCCTCCAGTGCGGCCTCGACGATGCCCTTGCCGTGCATTTCCAGTTCGCGGGCGAACTCCACGATCAGGATCGCGTTCTTGCACGCCAGGCCCATCAACACCACCAGGCCCACCTGCACGAACACGTTGTTGTCGCCATTGGTGAGCCACACGCCGAACAACGCAGACAGCAAGGTCATCGGTACGATCAGGATTACCGCCAGCGGCAGCGTCCAGCTTTCGTACAGCGCGGCCAGCACCAGGAACGCCAGCAGCACCGCCATCGGGAACACGATCAACGCCGAGTTGCCTTGCGTGGACTGCTGATAGCTCAGGTCGGTCCACTCGATGTTCATGCCGTTGGGCAGTACCTGTGGCGCCATGCTGGACAGCTTCTGCATTGCTTCGGTGGACGACAGCACGTGCGGGTCCGCTTCGCCGATCAGATCGGCGGCCGGGTAGCCGTTGTAGCGGATCACCGGATCCGGGCCGTAGGTCTGGCCCAGCGTGACCATGCTGCCGATCGGCACCATGTCGCCGTTGGCATTGCGGGTACGCAGGTTGGCGATGTCTTCGACGCTGTCGCGGAACGGTCCATCGGCCTGGGCGATCACCTGATAGGTGCGACCGAAGCGATTGAAGTCGTTGATGTAGGCCGAGCCCAGATAGGTCTGCAGCGTGTCGAACAGGTTGGTCAGCGGCACGCCCTGCGCCTTGGCCTTGTCGCGATCGACCTTGGCGTCGAGCTGCGGCACATTGGCCTGGTAGGTGCCGATCGGGAACTGCATGCCCGGCGTCTGCGAGATCGCACCGGACATCGCATTCACCGCACTCTGCAGCTGGCCATAGCCCAGGCCGGCGCGGTCCTGGATGTACAGCGAGTAGCCCGAGCCCTGCCCCAGGCCGAGGATCGGCGGTGGCATGAAGGCGAACGCAAAGCCCTGCTGAATCTGGCTGATGCGCGCGTTGAGCTCGGCATTGATCTGTACGGCGCTGCGGGTGCGCTGACTGAACGGCTTGAGCGTGATGAACACTGTGCCGGTGTTGGGCGTGTTGGTGAACTGCAGCGGATTCAATCCCGGGAACGCGATCGTGTGATCCACGCCTTCGGTCTGCATCGCGATCTGGCTGATCTGGCGGATCACTTCATTGGTGCGCTCCAGCGAGGCGCCTTCCGGCAGTTTGGTACCGGCAATCAGGTACAGCTTGTCCTGGGTCGGAATGAAGCCGCCCGGCACCACCTTGAACATGAAACCGGTGACCACCAGCAGCAGTACATATACCGCGAACACCGCGCCACGCTTGCCCAGGGTGCGCGAGACCGCGCCCTGGTACTTGTGCGAACTGCTGTTGAAGAAGCGGTTGAACGGACGGAACAACCAGCCGAACAAGCGATCGATCAACCGCGACGGGCCATCCTTGGGTGCGTCATGCGGCTTGAGCAGCATGGCGGCCAATGCCGGCGACAAGGTCAGCGAATTGATCGCCGAAATCACCGTGGAGATGGCGATGGTCACCGCGAACTGCTTGTAGAACTGACCGGTCACACCCGACAGGAACGCCATCGGCACGAACACCGCGCACAGCACCAGCGCGATGGCGATGATCGGCCCGGACACCTCGCGCATCGCCTGATGCGCAGCAGCCAGCGGGGCGAGGCCTTCTTCGATGTTGCGCTCGACGTTTTCCACCACCACGATTGCGTCGTCGACCACGATGCCGATCGCCAGCACCAGGCCGAACAGGCTGAGCGTGTTGATCGAAAAGCCCAGCAGATACAACGCGGCGAACGTACCGACCACCGACACCGGCACCGCCAGCAACGGAATGATCGAGGCGCGCCAGGTCTGCAGGAACAGGATCACCACCAGCACCACCAGCAGCACCGCTTCCAGCAGCGTGTGCACCACCGCGCTGATCGAATCGCGCACGAACACGGTCGGGTCGTATGCAGCCGACCACGCCATGTCCTGCGGGAACTGCTTTTCCAGCTCGGCCATCTTGGCGCGCACCGCGTCGGATAATTCGATCGCGTTGGCACCGGGCGACTGGAACACACCCATGCCGACCGCATTCTTGTTGTCCAGCTGCGAGCGCAAGGTATAGTTGCCCGCGCCCAGTTCCAGGCGTGCCACATCCGACAGGCGCACGATCTCGCCGCTGTTGCCGCTGCGGATCACGATGTTGCCGAACTCTTCTTCGGTGGTCAGGCGGCCCTGCGCATTGATCGACAGCAGGAAGTCGCTCTTGTTGGGCATCGGCTCGGCACCGAGCTGGCCGGCG
Source organism: Xanthomonas arboricola pv. guizotiae (assembly GCF_002940205.1). Lineage (GTDB taxonomy): Bacteria > Pseudomonadota > Gammaproteobacteria > Xanthomonadales > Xanthomonadaceae > Xanthomonas > Xanthomonas arboricola_C. The sequence goes on along the minus strand of NZ_MDSK01000004.1, from coordinate 176,351 downwards.
GAAACCTGCACGTTCTGCTCGCGGATGGCCGCGACCACATCGCTGGCGGTCAGCCCGCGCGCGGCGACCTTGTCCGGATCCAGCCAGATGCGCATGGCGTAATCGCCGGCACCGAAGACCCGGATCTGGCCCACGCCCGGCAGGCGCGACAGCTCGTCCTTGACCTTCAAGGTGGCGTAGTTGCTCAGGTACAGCGAGTCGTACTTGCCCTTGGGCGAGGTCAGATGCACGACCATGGTCAGCGTCGGCGACTGCTTCTGCGTGGTCACGCCCTGGCGCCGTACGTCCTCGGGCAGGCGCGCCTGCGCCTGACTGACGCGGTTCTGCACCTGCACCTGCGCCTGGTCCGGATCGGTGCCCGGCTTGAAGGTCACGGTGACCATTAGCACGCCATCGGAGCCGGCGACCGACTTCATGTACATCATGTCTTCCACGCCGTTGATGGCTTCCTCAAGCGGCGTGGCGACGGTCTCGGCGATGACCTTGGGATTGGCGCCCGGGTACACCGCACGCACCTGCACGCTCGGCGGCACCACTTCCGGGTACTCGCTGATGGGCAGCAGCGGCATGGCGATCAGGCCGGCAGCGAAGATGATGATCGACAGCACCGCGGCGAAGATCGGCCGGTCGATGAAAAAACGGGAAAAGTCCATTGGGGTGGTCCTGAAAGAGGTTGCCGCCGGGTGGCGGCGCGGCACAGCGGCCCCGAACCGGCCTTGATTCAAGGCCGGTGGTCAGGGGCGCGATGCAGCGATGAATCAGTTCGACGCGGTGCGCTGGTCCGGCGCCGTGGCCATGGCCACGGTCTTGGCATCGACCGGCATGCCAGGCATGAAGATCTTCTGCACGCCATCGACCACCACGCGGTCGCCGGCGGCCAGTCCCTTGCGCACGATGCGCAGGCCATCGGCATTGCGGCCCAGCTCGATGTCGCGCCGTTGCGCCTTCCCGTCCTTGTCGACCACGTAGACGTACTTGCGGTCCTGATCGGTCAGCACGGCCTTTTCGTCGACCAGCATGGCCTTGAACTGGCCGCTGCCCAGCAACTGCACGTGTGCATACAGGCCCGGCGTGAACTGGCGCTGCGCGTTGTCCAGCACCGCGCGCACGCGGATGGTGCCGGTGCTGCGGGTCACCTGGTTATCCAGGAAATCCACGCGCCCGGTGTGCGGGAAGCCCTGCTCGCCGACCAGGCCGATGCGCACCGGCAACTCGCCGCCGCGCGCATCCGGACGCTCGCCGTTGCGCGCCATCTGCGAATAGCGCAGGAAGGTGCCTTCGTCGGCATCGAAGTACACGAACACCTTGTCCAGCGACACCAGCGTGGTCAGCACGCTGGCGCTGTCGCTGGCGGTGACCAGATTGCCGGCGGTGACCAACGCACGCCCGGCGCGGCCATCGATCGGCGCACGCACGCGGGTCCAGTCCAGGTTGAGCCTGGCGGTATCCAGCGCGGCCTGCGCGGCCAGCAGATCGGCGTCGGCCTGATCGGCGGCAGCGCGGCGCTGCTCCCAGGTCTCGGTCGAAATGGCCTGCTGGTCGGACAATTTGCGCGCACGCGCCGCTTCGCTGCGGGCCAGCGTGGACTGCGTGCGTGCACGCACCAGCGCCGCGTTGGCGCGCGCGAATTCGGCACGGTAGCTGCGGTCGTCGATGCTGAAGAGCACATCGCCCTTCTTCACTTCGGCGCCTTCGACGTAGTTGACCTTGTCGATGTAGCCGGATACGCGCGGACGCAGCTCGACGCTTTCCACCGGCTCGATGCGGCCGCTGAATTCGTCCCACTGGCTGATCTCCTTCAGCAACACCGGGGCGACGCTGACGCTGGGCGGTGGCGGCGCGCCGGTCTCGGCAGCCTTGCTGCCGCAACCGGCCAGCACAACCGCGAGTACGGCGCCCGTCAATACAGTACCCAAGGGAAAACGGAACGGGGTGGCGTTCGGGGTCATGGGGAGATCTCTCGGGTGGGGATGGGAGAATGCAGACCGGCGAGCCGGTCGGCCGATGGAGCGGCGTGCAGGCGACGGCTGACGGTCACGATGGCTTGCCCGGGCTGGCCAGGCCCGGCGATCAGCGAGACTGCGGCACGGCCGACATCCATGGCGCGGATCCATTCCGGGCACGCGTCCTTGGCACGGCCCGGCGTACACACCGGCTGCTCGACCGACAGCAGGTGCACGCGGACGCCGAGCGGCTTGGCCTCCTCGTGCAGCACCTGGGCGAGCATGCGGGTGGCGGCAGCGGCAATCGAGGTATCGCCGTGCGCGGCCCAGGCACGCAGCGCACAGGGGCTACCCAGCAACAGGTAGCGACCGCCGCCCTCGGCCTCGGCCAGCAGCGGCAGCAGATGCCGCGCGGCTGCCAGATGCGGCAGCACGTCGCGCTCCAGGCGGCGACGCAGTGCAGTGACCGGTCGGTCCAGCAGGCGGCCGGCCTTGAGCGGGCTGCCCACGCTGGCGATCACCGCCGCCAGCGGACGCGGGCGCTGGGCCAGTTCGCCGGCCAGCGCCTGCGCCGAAGCGTCGTCGGCGACCGAACCCCGCAAGGTCTCCAGCAGCGGTGTATTGCCATGCTGCGCGCGCAGCGCGTCGAGCTTGGCGGCATCGCGTCCAATCACCAGCACCGGCATCCGGGCATCGAGCAAGGCGGCGACGATACCGGCGCCGACATTGCCCGCGCCGCCAATGACGGCCGTCTCGGATTGGACCATCCCGGTCATGGGACTTTCACTCCCGACATCGGGACAATTCCACGCTGCGCCAGACGCGCCGACAGTCCAGTCCGCTGCGCTGGCGCGCCGCCGGCCTGACGCCTGGGCGACGTCGAAAATGTGCGCGAAACGCCGGCATGCGGGCCTCTCGCGGTGGAAACCACTGGATCGAAGGCACCTTCGATGGCGCTACGCGATGTGGACGACAAGCCGAAAACATTGCACAACCACATGGCCGTGCTCCTGTATGGAGGGGACGCCGCATAAGTTAGGCCCCAAACCAGCACTTGATTAGTCCGGATTTAGGGGAATAATCGTCCCGCAAGCGGTCTAATCCCTCCTGACCCCCCGGAAGGCAGTCCATGACTCACGATCTCAACGACACCCTGATCTTCGTCAAGGTGGTCGAGCAAGGCAGCTTCATCGCCGCCGCCAATGCGCTTGGCCTGCCCAAGACCACCGTCAGCCGCAAGGTGCAGGAACTGGAAACCCGCCTGGGCGCCCGCCTGCTGCACCGGACCACGCGCCGCATCGGCCTGACCGAAGCCGGCTCGGTCTATCACGAACATTGCCAACGCATCGCACGCGAGCTGGACGAAGCCGAGAGCGCCGTCGGGCAACTGCAATCCGGCCCGCGCGGCTGGCTGCGCTTCACCGTGCCCTACTCGCTGGGCATCACCTGGATCGCACCGTTGCTGGGCGAGTTCCATGCGCAGTACCCGGAAATCCAGCTGGACATGCATCTGGGCAACGAAAAGCTGGACCTGATCGGCGGCGAAGCCGACATGGCCCTGCGGGTCGGCGCGCTGCCCGATTCCAACCTGGTGGCGCGCAAGCTCGGCAGCCTGCGCACGCAGGTCTTTGCCAGCCCGTCCTACATCGAGCGCTATGGCGAGCCGCTGCACCCGGACGAGCTGCAGTTCCATCGCACGCTGGCGCTGCGCAAGAACCGCAACGTGCACAACAACCGTTTCTTCTGGTCGCTCAGCGACGGCAGCGATGTGCGCGATTTCCCGGTCAATCCGTTGATGGTGGCCAACGACCCGGCCGCGCTCAATGGCGCGGTATTAAGCGGCGAAGGCTTGTTGTTGACCGGCGATGTGATGGCCAAGCCGTTCGTGCAATCGGGTCTGGTCCGTCGGGTGCTCGCGGGATGGACCGGGCCGGAGGTGGACTTCAACGCGGTGTTCGCCGGCGGCCGCCTGGTTTCGCCGAAAGTGCGCGCCTTCGTGGACTTCCTGGTCACGCGCATGAACTTCGATGCGGACTACATGATGGCGCAGTGCCCTGCGCGTCTGGCGGCGCAAAAGGCCGACAACGATGCAAAGATCGAGGTCGGCGCAGACGCGGAATTGCGTGCAGAAGGCAAGCGCATCCTGGAAAACGTCACGGCGTAGTCCGCACTCGGACAGTCGCCTAACGGGGCACCCTCGTCCCCCTCGGGAGAAGGTGCCCGAAGGGTGATGGGGAGACGTTGCCCGTACAAGCGAAAACGTCCCGGCTGCTACAAATCTCGAATCCCGAATCCCGAATTCCTGCCGGAGTGTCGAGGCCATCCAGCGCCGGCACTTTTGGTCGTGGCGAAGTCACCATACCGCTGTCGACCGATGCAATCTTGAAGCGACCGCGCGCGAGCTTTAGCGTGATCTGGAGATCCGAAGCTGCGTTGGTCAATGCCTAGCGATAACGTCTAGCTGCAAGTCAAAAGACCAGTCGGTCGAGTGCGCGGTGTCTTACACGGACGTACTTGCGGCGTGTCCTGCGATGGTGGGCGGGCAAGCGCCCTGCAGAAAACCCGCAGATCGGTAGCTTTGCACCCGACGCGCGCCTGATCAAAAATTCGCAGCGCAAAAAAAACAGGCCGCTTTCGCAGCCTGTCTTGCTTACTCATCGCGGCTCGTCAGTCGACTCGCCACGATTCAGTGCGGCAAACTCAACGCATGCCCGTGTTGTTCCCGGCACCCTCCGAGCGCAGCGGGATCAGGCGGATTTCGACGCGGCGGTTCTGTGCGCGGCCGGCATCGGTGCTGTTGTCGGCGATCGGGTAGCGCTTGCCGGCGCCCATGGTTTCCATGCGCTCACGCTGCACGCCTTGTGCGGTCAGATACTGCGCGACCGCGCCCGCACGCTCTTCGGACAGGCGCTGGTTGACCGCGTCGCTGCCGACGCTGTCGGTATGACCGACCACTTCCACCATGGTCTGGTTGTACTCGCGCAGTGTGGACGCCACGCCATTGAGCGCGCTGTAGAACTGCGGCTTCAACGCAGACTTGCCGAAGTCGAAGGTGATGCCGTCGGGCAGGTTCAGGGTGATGTTGTCGCCCTGGCGCTGCACTTCGATCCCGGTGTTGGCGGTGCGCTCACGCAGTGCGCGCTCCTGGCGATCCTGGTACTGGCCAACCGCCGCGCCGCTGAGCGCGCCAATGCCGGCGCCGACCATCGCATGCTGACGACGCTCGGTGGCGCTGTCGCCGGTCAGCAGACCGGCGGCCACGCCGATCGCGGTGCCGATCAGCGCATTGCGGCCGGTGCGGTTCTGCTGTTGGGTCTGCTCGCCGTACTGGTCGCGCTGCACATACGAGCCGCCGGTGGCGCAGGCGGACAACGCAATGGCGCTGGCCAGGGCAACGGCAAGGCTCTTGGTGGCTGCTGGGGACATGGTGTTCTCCTGTTGCCGGACCATCCGGCACTCAATCGTGTCAGCGAGGATAAACAGGCCGACGCGACTGGCGCATGATGAAACCGACCTCCAATCGCACGCAGCTAGTGCTGCATTCAGGAAAACGTTTTCTACTTGGACAGCAACATGTATCCGCGTCACGCATTCGCTGATGTGCGAAACAAGCGTCGCAGCGCGCGCCTGCAACGCTTCAGCCTTGCAGAAGAAAACACGCAGAAGCGAGCATCAGCTGACCACGCAATCAGGAAGTCGCTCGCCCTGCCGCGCGCGCTTAGCCGCGCGTCCTCGCATACGCCGCCAGCGCCGCGTCGCGGCCTTCGGCCAGGCCGATGATCGGCGTGCGCGGATACGCCGGTGCCAGGCGCGCCAGCGACAACGGATGCAGCCACGGCGCGAAGCGTTCCTTGACCGCAAGCTTGCCGAGCTCGGGGACCCAGCGCGTGATGTATGCGGCCTGAGGATCGAACTTCTCCGCCTGCGTGACCGGATTGAACACACGGAAATACGGCGCCGCATCGGCACCGGTACCGGCCACCCATTGCCAGCCCAGGGTGTTGTTGGCCAGGTCCGCATCCACCAGGGTGTCCCAGAACCAGCGCGCGCCTTCGATCCAGTGCACGCGCAGATGCTTGCACAACAAACTCGCCACGATCATGCGCACGCGGTTGTGCATCCAGCCGGTGTGCCAGAGCTGGCGCATGCCGGCATCGACGATCGGAATGCCGGTGCGGCCGCGCTGCCAGGCCTGCAACGCGACCGGGTCAGGCCTGGCCCAGTCGAAACCTTCGAAGCGCGGGTTGAGATTCTGGTTGGTGGTGTCGGGAAAATGGTGCAGCAGGTGATACGCGAAATCGCGCCAGCCCAGCTGGCGGATGTAACCGTCGATTTCCGCAGCGTTGCGTGCGTTGCGATTGGCCTCCAGCGTGCTGGCGATCCGCCACGGCGCGATCTCGCCGAAGTGCAGATGCGGCGACAACTGCGAGGTGCCGACCCGGTCGGGCCGGTCGCGGTTTTCGCGATAACCGGACAGCGCGCCATCGATGAAGATCTCCAGCATCTCGTGCGCGCCGGCCTCGCCAGGCTGCCAGTGCTCCCAGAAGCCTCCATCCCAGTCCAGCGCCGGCCGCAGCCCCAGCGTGTCCAGCGCAGCGCTCTTCAATTGCGCAGGCAACGGCGGCAGGCTGCGCGGTGCCGGCACCGCAGCCGGCAATTGCAGCTGGGTGAGCGCATTGCGCCAGAACGGGGTGAACACCTTGTACGGGCCGCCCTGCTGGGTCGTCAATTGCCATGGTTCGAACATCAGTGCGGCGTTGCAGCTCTGCACGTCGATCCCGCGCTCGCGCAGGCTGCGCTTGATCTGCGCATCGCGCGGCTGCGTGGCCGGCTCGTACTTGCGGTTCCAGTACACCGCCACCGCCTCGGTCTGCGCGATCACCTCGTCCAGCACCTGCGCGCTGTCACCGGCGCGCATCACCAGACCGCTGCCCAGTGCGCGCAGGGCCGCATCCAGCGCCGCGAGCGAGCGATGCCGCCAGCTCCGCGAGGCGGCGCCCGGCGTCCACTCGCCCTCTTCGTGCGGCGCATCGATATACAGCGGAATCGGCTGATGCCCCGCATCCAGCGCAGCCTGCAAGGCCGGGTTGTCCTGCAGGCGCAGATCGCGACGGAACCAGACGATGGCGTAGGACATACAAGCTCGGCAGCGGCGATGAGGCGCGCAGCATAAGCCAGCAGATGCAAGGATGGCGCGATGCCGCAGCGACGCATTGCCGCCCGGCATCACGCAGGAGGTTTATTCGAAACTGCCCACCGAATCGTGGGCCAGATTGTCGAATCGGGTGTATTCGCCGAAGAACTTGAGCTTGCACGACCCGGTCGGTCCACCGCGGTGCTTGCCGATGATGATCTCGGCCAGGCCCTTGTCCGGCGAATTTTCCTTGTTGTAATAGTCGTCGCGATAGATGAACACGATCATGTCCGCGTCCTGCTCGATCGCGCCGGATTCGCGCAGGTCGGCCATCACCGGGCGCTTGTCGGTGCGTGTTTCCAGTGAGCGGTTGAGCTGCGACAACGCAATCACCGGCACGTTGAGCTCCTTGGCCAGGCCCTTGAGCGAACGCGAGATCTCCGAGATTTCGGTCGCGCGGTTTTCGCTGTTACCCGGTACCGACATCAGCTGCAGGTAGTCGATGACGATCAGGCCCAGGTCGTGCTCGCGCTTGAGTCGGCGGCACTTGGAGCGCAGCACTTCCGGCGACACGCCCGGCGTGTCGTCGATGAAGATCTTGGTTTCCTTGAGCATCTTGATCGCGCCGGTCACGCGCGCCCAGTCCTCGTCTTCCAGCGCGCCGGTACGCAGGCGTTGCGCATTGATGCGGCCATTGGACGAGATCAGGCGCATCGCCAGCTGCGATGCCGACATTTCCATCGAGAATACCGCCACGCCCTTCTTGGATTTGATCGCGGCATATTCGGCGATATTCAGCGCGAACGTGGTCTTGCCCATTGCCGGACGCGCGGCCAGGATGATCAGGTCGGTCGGCTGCAGGCCGGAAGTCATCGCATCGAAATCGTTGTAGCCGGTCGGCAGGCCGGTGATGTTGCCGCCGTTTTCGAAACGGCTGCGCAATTCCTCGAAGGCGTCCTTCAGCGCGCCCGGCATCGCCACGAAGTCGGTGCGCCCGCGCGCGCCGGCCTCGGCGATCTTGAACACCGCCTTTTCCGCCGACGACAGCAACTCCACGCTGTCGCGCCCCTCCGGCTGGAAGCCGTCGTTGACGATGGTGGTGCCCACTTCGATCAGCTGCCGCAACACCGCCTTGTCACGCACGATCTCCGCGTATGCGGCGATATTGGCTGCCGAAGGCGTGGTGCTGGCCAGCTCGATCAGGTAGGCGCCATCGCCGACCTGCTCCAGCTTGCCCTGCGATTCGAACCACTCGCCCAGGGTCACCGCATCGAAGGGGCGGTCCTTCTCGTTCAGTTCGCGAATCGCGCGGTAGATCAGCCGGTGATCGCGGCGGTAGAAGTCGTTTTCGGTCAGCTGGTCGTTGACCCGATCGAACGCATCCGGCGCCAGCATCAACCCGCCGAGCACGGCCTGCTCGGCCTCGACCGAATGCGGCGGCACCCGCAACTGGTCAAGCCGCGGCTCGGGACGATCGTAATCGTCGTCGTCGCGATCGCGATTGCGCTTGGAACGGAAACCAGGACGAGCGGACATGGACAAACAGACCTGACACGGGGGGACGAGGGCAGGAAGCATAGTCATCGGCGGCGCCGGCGACCATGCACAACTCTGTGGATAACTGGTGGACAGCCGGTGCATCACCGTTCTACGCGACCGCTGTCGCAACTGCCGAGACGCTTGCTGCGCCGGGGTTTGCACCGCGTCACCGGTGCCAGTTGGCGGCTGTCTCCAGGCCCAACACCGCTGTGGTCAACTCAACGCTTGGACTGTTCGACCAGGCCCAGGAAGGCGTCGACGAAGCCCTGCAGGAACTTGCGGCTGTCGGCGTTGGCGACCTGATCGTCGGCACCGAACAGGCCGTCCTTGTACTGCAGGAAGACTTCCGGCTGGCCGAGCACCCGCATGTCCAGATACGACAGCACATTGCGCAGGTGCTGCTGCGCGGTGGCGGTGCCGATCGCCCCGACCGAGATGCCGACCACGGCGGCCGGCTTGCCTGCAAACGCGCTGTCGCCGTACGGGCGCGAGCCGGTATCGAGGGCGTTCTTGAGCACGCCGGGAATCGAGCGGTTGTACTCCGGGGTCACGAACAGCACCGCGTCGGCCGACCGGATCTGTTGCTTCAGCCGCGTGCCTGCGGCCGGGTAGTCGCCATCGCGGTCCTGGTTGTACTGCGGGATGTCGCCGATCTCCACATACTCGAACACGGCCTTGTCGCCGGCCAGATGCTCCAGCGCGCGCGCCAGTTGGCGGTTGTAGGACGCTGCACGCAGGCTGCCGACCAGCACGGCGATGGTGATCTTGCTCATGGGGAACGCTCCATTGGGGGAATCAGCGCCCGACTCTAGTGAGCCTGGCGCTCAGACCCGGTGAAGCGCGGCTGCCTCAGCGGCCGATCGCGGCGCGTTGGGCGCGCCAATGCGCCTGCCAGGCCTGGAACATCAGCACCGTCCACAGATGCGTATGCCATTTGCGCTCGCCGCCGTTGAAGTCCCTCCACAGCCCGGCCACGGTGTCGGCGGCGAACACGCCGTCGCGCGCCAGCGTGGCGTGCGCCAGCAGATCGTCGGCCCAGCCGTGCAGGTCGCCACGCAACCAGGCACTGACCGGCGCGCCGAAGCCGCGCTTGCCGCGGTAGACCATCGGATCGGGCAGATAGCGGCACAGCACGCGCTTGAGCAGGTATTTGCTGACCCCGTCGCGGTACTTCAGCGACAGCGGCAGCGACCAGGCGAACTCGGCCACCCGCCAATCCAGCAGCGGCGCGCGCGCTTCCAGTCCCACCGCCATGGTGGTGCGGTCCACCTTGCACAGCAGATCGTCCGGCAGATAGGCGGCAAAGTCGGCCAGCATCATCGCGTCGGCCGGCGTGCCGGAGCCGTGCAGCGGGTCGGCCAGGCTGTAGAAACTGTCGGGCTCGGTCGCGCCCAGCACCACTGCAGCCGGATCGCGCCAGCGCGAGATGCGGTTGCGGTAGATGTCGCCGATGCCGCGTGCGCCGGCCTCGGCCACCAGCGCGGCCAGGCCGCCGGTGCGCGAGGACTCGCCGTTGCGGCGTGCCGCCAGCGCCATCAACCGCCGCAGCGGCCCCGGCACCAGCCCGTGCATGCGCCAGTTGCGCAGCGCACGCTGGTAACGGCCATAGCCGAAGAACAACTCGTCGCCGCCATCGCCGGACAGCGCCACCGTCACCCCGCCGCGCGCCAGCCGTGCGACCAGCGCGGTCGGCACCTGCGAGGCATCGGCGAAGGGCTCGTCGAACATGTCCGGCAGGGTCGGCACCACCGCCAGCGCGTCGGCGCCGCTGACATACAGCTCGGTGTGGTCGGTGTGCAGATGCGTGGCCACCTCGCGCGCCAGCGGCGCTTCGTCGTGATGCGAACCTTCGAAGCCGATGCTGAAGGTATGCACCGGCTGGGCGCTCTGCGCCTGCATCATCGCGGTGACGATCGACGAGTCGGTGCCGCCGGACAGGAACACGCCCACCGGCACGTCGGCCACCATGCGCAGCGCCACCGCATCGCGCAGCACGGCATCGAGTTGCTCCTCGGCCTGTGCATCGCTGCCGGTGAACGGCGCCGCCAGCGCGCGCTGCATCGCCTCGCGCGCGTTCCAGAACGGCTGCTGCGCCTGGTCCGGCCGATGCGCCGCCGCGCCGGCCGCCACCATCTGCGCATCCAGCCGCAGCACCCGCCCGGGCATCAACTTGAAGGTGCGCTCGTGGATGCAGGCCGGCGCCGGGATGTAGCCCAGCCGCAGCAGCAAGGTCAGCGCATTGCGATCGACCCCGTTATCGAAGTCCGGGTGCTGCCACAGCGCCTTGAGTTCGGACCCGAACACCAGGGTGTCGCCGGCCCAGCCGTAGTACAGCGGCTTCTTGCCGACGCGGTCGCGGGCCAGAGACAGGCAGGTGTCGCGCTCGTCCCACAACGCCAGCGCGAACATGCCGTTGCAGCGGGTCAGGGTGTCGTCCAGCCCCCACTCCACCACCGCCGCCAACAGCACTTCCGTATCGGAATGACCGCGGAAGCGGTGCCCGAGTGCGGACAGCGCCGCGCGCAACTGCGCGAAGTTGTAGATCTCGCCGTTGTAGGCCAGCACATAACGGCCATCGGCCGAGCGCATCGGCTGATGGCCCAGCGGCGACAGATCCAGGATGCTCAAGCGCTGATGCGCCAGCGCCACGCCGGCCTGCGCATCGCACCAGCTGCCGGCATCGTCGGGGCCGCGATGACGCAAGGCGGCGCCCATCGGCCGCACCAGGGCATCGAGTTGTTCGCCATGCATGCGTGGCGAGGCCAGCAGCAGTCCAGCCAATCCGCACATCGTCAGTGCTCCTGCCGGCAGCGCATGCCGCTCATGCCGTCACCGCGCCGGGTGCAGGCGCCGGCATTGCGATAAAACCGGGTCCTGCCTGCACGCGCTGCAGCCAGGCACCGATCGCCGGCCAGCGCTCCAGATCGAAACCGCCGTCCTCGGCGCAATGGGTGTAGGCAAACAGCGCGATATCGGCGATGCCGTAATCGTCGCCGGTAAACCAGCGGTGCTGCTGCAGATGCTGTTCCATCACGGCCAGCGCCTGCTCGCCGCGGGCGCGCAGCTGCGGCAGTTCGGCGCGGCGCGCGGCATCGCGCGGCGTCCACAGGCTGATGAACCGCGCCACCGCGACATACGGCTCATGGCTGTATTGCTCGAAGAACATCCAGCTCAAGGCCTGCGCGCGCTGCCACGCGTCGGTGGGCAGATACGGGGTGCCTTCGGCCAGCCAGAACAGGATTGCGTTGGATTCGGTCAGCACGCGGCCGTCGTCGCGCTCCACCATCGGCACCTTGCCGTTGGGATTCTTGGCCAGATACGCGGGCGTGCGGGTTTCGCCGGCGACGCTGTCGACCTCGACCCAGTGATAGCGGCTGCCCAATTGCTCCAGCAGCAGGCGCACCTTGTAGCAGTTGCCGGAACTGGACATGCCATGGACGGTCAACGGGGGACGCACGGTCGACATCAAGCTGGCTCCGCGGCAGCAACGAGGGGCTGGCAGTGTCACAGCCCCGGGGGTCTTTGCAAAGCCCTGCACCGATTCTGCAGCAAGGCGTGGCCGCGGTTGCGTGCGCTGCCGGCAGCGCGGCTCAGCGCATCACCACCAGCGACACCGGCACACCCAGCACGGCGACCAGCATGCCCAGCACCGACAACGTCAATGCCAGCGCACCGAAGGCCCGCGCGCGTGCGCAGGCGGTCGTACCGGCAACCGCCTGGACCGCAGCGATCGACCACCACAGCCCGCCCAGCAGCAGCATCAGCACCGCCATGGCCACCTGCGCGAGCCCGGCCGGATCGTGCACACCGGTTCCGAACAGGGCGATATCGCCAGCGAGCGCCGCCAGCGCCGCCAGCAGGCAGACCAGCCATGGCAAGGCGCTGCCCAGCAGCGCCGGCAGCAACACCGCAAACTCCGCAGTGCCGCCCATCCAGCGCAGCATCCACTGCAGCAACACGCAGCCCACCAGCGCGATGGCCAGCATGATCGCCACGGCGATGGCATGCACCCACAACGGCTGCGGAGACACCCACATCCAGCTCGAGAGCATCAGGATCAGGCCGAACACGCACCACGCGCTCCAGCGCGCGCCGGCCTGCGCGTGCAGGCGCTGCGCAACGGTGTGCGGATCGAACAGCATCCCGCCCAAGCCACCGCCGCGCCACCAGGCCAGGCATGCCAGCACCAGCACGATCAGCGCCAGCAGCGCGGCCAGCGGATAGACGAAGACGTGCATCTGCAACGGCTGTCTGCGCGGCTGCGGCTTGAGGTCGTGATTGAAGTACAGCAGGTCGCGGGCACGCTCCATGTCGGCGGCTGCGCGCTTCACGCCGCTGGCGGGAATGCGGTCGGACAGCCGCTGCCACTCGCCAACGATGACGATGCGCCCTGCGTGCGTGGCGACCGTGCGCGAGAACCGGAACCACGGGTTGGCGACCACCTGCGTGTCGGCTTGCACCCGCACCGCCGGGTCGACCCGCACCCGCACGGTCTGCCGCGCCAGCCGCGGACCGTCCAGCGCCAGCGGGCTCTTGCGCGCCGCCATGGGCAGGACGTCCATCCATTCGCCGAGCTGGAACAGCGGGAAGCCCAGCTCGTCGCCCTCGTCGGTCGGCCACTCCAGGCGGTAGGCCTCGTGCGTGCGCACGTTCAACACATCGGTGGCGTCGATGGTCGGCACGCCGACCTGCGTCAGCGCGGTGTAGTACTGCTGCATGAATTCCAGGTAGTGCTCGCCGACTGCCTGCGCGCCATTGTTCTCGAAGCTGGTCGCCACGCGCTCGCCGCGTCCCTGGCGGTACGTCGTATCCACGCTGAAGGTCGCCACACGCTGCGGTTTGCGCAGCGAGATCACGATCTCCTCGTCCACCTCGACCTGCGGCAGCGTCGGCATCGGCGACGGCACCGCCACCAGATCGCGCTGTCCGGCCACGACCGGCAGGCCGCGCACGAACGGCAACGGCAGGCGTTGCGCCAGTGGGCCCTCTTCGCGGTCGCGCGTGGCATCCACCCATACCTCGCCCTGCGGCAGGTGCGCGCGCACCACCACATGGTCGAACGCATAGGGACTGGGCAAGCGCAGATCCAGCCCGTGGCCCTTGTCGATGCTGACCAGCACCGGCTCGGCGCGGATGCCGGCCAGCTGCAGCAGCGCGATCAACAGCGTCGCCTTGTCCTTGCAGTCGCCGTAGCGATTGCGCAGCGTCACTTCCGGCGTATGCGGCGCGTGCGAGTTCTCGCCCATGTCCAGGCCGACGTAGCGGATCTCGCCCTGCACGAAGGCCACTGCACGTAGCAGTGCGCCCTGCGGGTCGTCGCGGCGCAGCTGCAGGTTCTGCACCATCCCGTCGGCAACGCGCGCGTCCTGGAACGCGTGCGGATACAACTGCGCTGCCCACGCCGCCACCGCCGCCCAGTTGCCGGCAGTGGAGACTTCGATCAGGCCATACGGATCGACATCCTCCGGGGTGTCCTTTTCCTCCTGCACGGCGGGCAGGTCGCGTGCGGCGATGTCCAGTGTCGCCACATCGCCGGCACGGCTGACCTTGCGGCTGAAGCCGGGTGCAGTCACCCGCCATTGCAATCCCATGCCGGCCGGATGCCGCACGCGCACCCGACGCTCGCCCAGCGCTACGCCGTAGCGCGCATCGAACACGTCGTGATAGCCCTTGCCGAACACCGGATTGCTGCCGGTGATGGTCACGCCGTAATCGACCCGGTCGCCCACGCGCAGGTCCGGCAAGGTGATCGACAGCGTCAGCGCGCCATCGATCAAACCGTCTTCCAGTCCGCTTTCGCGGCGCAACCGGGCGTAGTGCGCCTGTTTGCGCATGTCGATACGCTTGCCGTCGCGCCAGACCTCCAGGCTGTTGAGCGCCAGCTGCTGGTACTGCGGCTGGTAGTCGATGGAGATCTGCCCGGCCTCGTCCAGACTTTTCGCACGCTGCACGGTGTAACTGAGGCGGCGATACGCCTGCGGCGCCGCGCCGGTCAGATCGACCTGGTCGGATACCAGCTCATAGCGCAGCCCGCTGGCACCGGGCACCTGGTCGGGCACCGCATCGGCGATGACCCAGGCCGGTGGCGGCGCCATGCGCGGCGCCTCGCTGGCCCGTGCCGGTGCGATCACGCTCGCAACCACCGCCAGCACGCAGCGCATCCAGAACACGCCACGCAGGCGTCGCCCCCCATCCCTGTCGATCAACACCCACTCCTCGTCAAAACGCATTGAGTCCGGTCAGCGCACGCCCGACCACCAACTGATGCACGGTTTCGGTGCCCTCGTAGGTGATTACCGATTCCAGGTTCAGCGCGTGCCGGATCGCCACATGCTCGGTGGTGATGCCGGCCGCGCCCAGCAGATCGCGGCACTCGCGCGCCACGTCCAGGGCCATGCGGCAATTATTCCACTTTGCCAGCGAGATCTGTTCCGGCCGCAGCTGGCCGGCCTGCTTCAGGCGCCCGAGCTGCAGCGCCAGCAGCTGCGCGGTGGAAATCCGCCGCGCCATGTCGGCCAGCTTGATCTGCGCGCTCTGCGTGGCCGCCAGCGGCCGGCCGAACAGCATGCGCTGCCCGCTGTAGGCCAGCGCCTCGCGCAGACAGGCCACCGCCGCGCCGATCGCGCCCCAGGCGATGCCGTAGCGCGCCTGATTGAGGCACCCCAGCGGCGCCTTCAGACCGGCCGCGTTCGGCAGGCGCATCTGCTCCGGCACGTAGACGTTGTCCAGGAACAAGCCCGAGGTCACCGATGCGCGCAGGCTCATCTTGTGCGCGATGTCCTGCGCACTGAAGCCGGCGCTGCCGGTCTCCACCAGAAAGCCGCACACGCCGTCGTCGGTATGCGCCCAGATGATCGCCAGGCCGGCAATACTGCCGTTGGTGATCCACATCTTGGCCCCGTTCAAGCGCCAGCCGTCGCCCTGCCGTACCGCGCGCGTGGTCATCGCGGCCGGATCCGAGCCGCCCTGCGCTTCGCTCAGCCCGAAACAGCCGATCAGACGGCCGGCGGCCATCTCCGGCAACCAGCGCTGGCGCTGCTCGTCGCTGCCGTAGGCATGGATCGGGTACATGCACAGCGAGGACTGCACGCTGACGAAGCTGCGCAGGCCGCTGTCGCCGCGCTCCAGTTCCTGGCAGATCAATCCGTACGCCACCGCGCCCAGGCCCGCGCCGCCATCGCGGACCGGCAGGCTGGCGCCCAGCAGGCCGAGCTCCGCCAGTTCCGGTACCCATTCGCGCGGAAAGCGCCCTGCGTCGAAGGCATCGCCGATCGCCGGCAGCACCCGCGTATCGGTGAAGCGCGCCACCGCATCCTGCACTGCCCGCTCTTCGTCGGTCAGCAGCGCACGTACATCGAACAGATCATCGGGGCGCACCGGCATGTCGGCTTCCACTGCGGGAGAAGCGGCGATTATCAGCCAGTTGCCGGCCGAACATGGCGGCGACCGGTTCAGCGCACGGACGTCGTCGCCGGCGCCTGAAAACGAAAAGAGCCGGCAATGCCGGCTCTTTTCCTGCCAACCAGCGATCCTGGGCGGATCGCTGCCAGCGGTTACTGACGCGTGCTGCCCGCATCCACACGAACGCCCCTGTCGCCGGCGGTCGAAGCGGTCTGGGTCACCAGCTGACCGTCGACCACCGGCAGGCGATCGCTGGCCGGCTTGTCGTTCATGCGCACGGTCTTCTCGAAACCGTCGTAGCGGTAGGTCACGTCGTAGGCCACCACGTTGTCGGCATCGCCCAGCGAGATGCGCTCGCCCGGCTTGCTGTCCATGCGCATGGTGCCGGTGGTGCCGTCGGCATTGCGGTAGGTCACGTCGTAGCCGACCACGCGCGAGGACTGCGAATTGGCATTTTCGGTATGGCACTGGCGCTCGGTGCGATCCACCACGCGGCCGCCGACATGGTTGCGGTCGACCCGGTTACCGACCATGCCGCCACCGACCGCACCGGCCACCGTGGCCAGCTTGCGACCGTTGCCGCCGCCGACCTGGTTGCCGAGCAGACCGCCGATCACCGCACCGGCGACGGTGCCGCCGACATTGCCGTCGCGCTCGGGCAGACGTTCCTGCACCACCACGTCGCGGCAGACTTCGCGCGGCGAGGAGCTGGTGGTGGTTTCGCGGATGGCCGCGCTGTTGACGACCTGCGCGTACTGCGGCTCGCGCTCGGTGATCGGGGCGACCTTGACCACGTCGGCATATTCCAGACCACGCGGTGCCGGCTCGCCGTTGGCGACGAAATCGCCGGACGACGGGCGATTGTTCATGAAGGCGGCCGTGGCCACACCTCCAACCAGCAACGCACCAGCAGCGACCAGTATAGTTGTCGTATTGCTCTTCATGATCCAGCTCCGTGCGGACACGCCGCGTTGTTGACGGCGTGATTCCAGCACGCGAACCCTGAACAAAAACGCCCTCGCTCATGAACGCTGCAGTTAAGTTCAGCTAGCGGTTATTTCATGCACTTCTAACAGCCGGAGCATCCGCATGCGCAATCCCGTCACCTCGCGCGCCCTGGAGTGGGCCAGCAAGCTGCGCTACCCCACCTTGTTCAAGCTGGCGGCGGCGCTGTTTCTGGTCGACCTGGTGCTCCCTGACCCGATCCCGTTCCTGGACGAGCTGCTGTTCGGCCTGACCACGCTGCTGCTCGCCAACTGGAAGACGCGCAAGCCGCCGCTGCCCGCGCCGGTGCGCCGCGAGTGATGCAGCTGGTCGATAGCCACTGCCATCTGGATGCCGGCGAGTTCGACCACGACCGCGCCGCGGTGATCGCGCGCGCGCAGGCGGCCGGTGTCGTGCAGCAGGTGATCCCGGCGATCACCGCCGCCAGTTGGCCGGCGCTGCGCAGCGTCTGCACCCAGGCACCCGGGCTGCACCCCGCCTACGGGCTGCACCCGATCTTTCTCGATCAGCACCGCCCCGAACACCTGCAGCTGCTGGCCGAGTGGATCGAGCGCGAGCGGCCCTGCGCCATCGGCGAGTGCGGGCTGGACTTCTATCTGGACGGGCTGGACGCGCAGATGCAGCGCGATTATTTCGACGGGCAACTGCAGCTGGCCAAGCGCTTCGAGCTGCCGCTGATCGTGCATGCGCGGCGCGCCACCGAAGAGGTCATCGCCCGCATCAAGGCCGTGGGCGGCCTGCGTGGTGTGGTGCACAGCTTCGCCGGCAGCCCCGAACAGGCGCAGCAATTGTGGAAACTGGATTTCATGATCGGCCTGGGCGGCCCGGTGACCTACCCGCGCGCCAATCGCCTGCGCAGCCTGGCTGCAACGATGCCGCTGGAGTGGCTACTGCTGGAAACCGATGCGCCGGATCAGCCCGACGCCAACATCCGCGGCCAACGCAACGAGCCGGCCTCCCTGCGCACGGTGCTGGACTGCATCGCACAGCTACGCGGCGAGGCGGCCGGGCACATCGCCGCGCAGACCACTGCCAACGCGCGGCGGTTGTTCGGGTTGCCGGGCTGATTGCACTGCCCGTTGCCGCATGACGCGGCAACGCGCGCACTCACCCCGCCGAGGCAGCCTCGGCAACAGGCCTGGCAGCGGCCACCTTCGGCTTGAGCAACATCTCCAGCGCCTTGCCCACCGCCACGAACGCGAAGGTGCCGGTGATATGCGTGGCTGCGCCCAGCCCCGCCCCGCAATCCAGCTTGAGCGTGGCGTCGGCATCCAGCTGCGGGCGGATGCCGCAGACGCTGCCATCGGCCTGCGGATATTTGACGTTCTCCAGCGAGTACACCGCCGGCACGCCGAAATAGCGCTGCGGATTCTTGGGGAAGTTGAACTCGCTGCGCAGCTTCTTGCGGATCAGCGCCAGCATCGCATCGTGTTCGGTGCGCGAGACATCGCGTACCCGCACCAGGGTGGGATCGGTGCGCCCGCCAGCGGCGCCCACGGTGAGCAGCGGCAGCTTGCGCCGGCGGCACCAGGCGATGGTTTCCACCTTCACCCGGAAGCTGTCGCAGGCATCGATCACCAGGTCGAACATATCGCCGAGCAGCTGTTCGATATTGCCGGCGGTAAGAAACGACTCCACCGCATCGGCTTCGATGTCCGGGTTGATCGCCACGCAGCGTTCGGCCATCGCGCGCGCCTTGTTGCGTCCGTACTGCCCGGCAAGCGCCGGTAGCTGCCGATTGGTGTTGGACACGCACAGGTCGTCGGCATCGATCAGGCGGATATGGCCGACGCCGGTACGCGCCAGCGCCTCGACCACCCACGAGCCCACGCCGCCCATCCCGACCACCGCCACGCGGCAGGCGGCCAGCCGCTCTACCGTGCCGACTCCGTACAGCCGGTCGATACCGGCAAAGCGTTCACGCCATTGTGCTTTCATCGGCCTATTTTACGCGCGCCGCTCAGCGCGCGCCCATCGACATACTGATGTCCGCGTCCACCGGAGTTCCGTCCATGCCCGCCCCGCCCACCGAACAATCGCGCGCGTCCCGCTATGCCTTCCTGCTGGTGCTGGGCATCCTGATCGGGCTGGTGTGCACGGTGATGGTGGCGCGCGTACTGCAGGCCAGACGCAACCCGGTGCCGGACAGCCTGATGCAGGTGATGGCTTACCAACTGCGCGCCCTGCAACCCGACGCCGCCGTCGGCTGCAACCCGGCGCGGCAGCGAGCGCGACTGCAATCGCTGCGCCTGCTTGCCGACGAACTGGAGCCGGCCTTTCCTGACATCGGCGAAGACCGCCGCTTCGGCGAGCATGCCAGCGCCCTGCGCGCCGTCCTGGACCAGGCACAGCGCACGCCGCCAGCCGATTGCGCCGCGCTTGCCGCGCTCAGGTCACGGATCAATGAGGCCTGCGAGGCCTGTCATCGCGACTTCCGCTGACCTGCCATCGCGCCGCTGCATCGATGCGCACGGCGGCGATAGTGAACAGCACGCTCGGGTTTCGTTAAGCCTGGAGTGATCCAGTTGGCAGACCGTTCACCCTGACCAACCCAGGATGACGTCGTCGCGGCCCTGACCGCTTTTTCGAACCACCCCGGAGAGACCTCATGAAGACCCGACTGCTCGTCATTGGCCTGGCTGCAACCGCGACGCTGGTTGGCTGCGCCACCTCCCAGCCCCAGTACGGCAGCTACCGCGGCGACCGCGGCTACGACCAGGGCTATTCGCAGCCGCAGGCACGCTGCGTGGATTGCGGCATCGTGACCCGCATCGATGAAGTCGGCCCGACCCGCAGCGCTCCCACCGGCACCGGTGCGGTGCTCGGCGGCATCGTCGGCGCGGTGGCCGGTCGCCAGATCTCCAAGGAGACCGGTGGCAGCAAGGGCAACAAGAACGTCTCGGCCGTGGCCGGTGCCGCCGCCGGCGCACTGGCGGGCAATGCGATCCAGAACAACGTCACCAGCGACAGCTTCGATGTGCAGGTGCGCATGGACGACGGCCGCGTGATCGTGGTGAACCAGCGCGACCTGGCTGGCGTGCGCGAAAACGCCTACGTGCGCGTGGTCAACGGCAAGGTCGTGCTGCGCTGATCAGCGCAGGCAGCAAGAGCACCAGTAAAACCACTGCGCCCACCGTCAGGGCGGCGCGGTCGGTGTCCGGAATCGGCATGTCCCCCGGCGTGCATTCCAGTCGCTCCATGCCCGCCTGGCGACTGCGCGCTAGGTTCGATTCACCAGTGTTGGCGAATGACAGAAAGGCCCGGCGACGGGCCTTTCCGCTGTCTGCGCGATGGCCGCGGTGTTGCGCCGCGCTCAGACCACCTGCACCGCATCGGCCTGCAGGCCCTTCTGTCCCTGCACGACGGTGAAGCTGACCTTCTGGCCTTCCTTGAGGCTCTTGAAGCCCTGGATCTGGATCGCGCGGAAATGGACGAAGACGTCCTCGCCGTTTTCGCGACTGATGAAGCCAAAGCCCTTGGCATCGTTGAACCACTTCACGACACCATTCTCGCGTTCGATATTGGACATCTCGACTGACTCCCTACGACACTGTGATGGACTGACGGTGGTGGCTGTGATTGCAAGGAGGAAGCGAGGTACAAGGATGTAGCGGATCGAACGATCTACCGCATCAGGCCACGATCCACGGTGACCGTTGCAAACAGCAGCGTTGGCAACTTAACCCGCACCAAACGAATTTTCAAGCAACCCTTGCGCAATTTTGTCAAGCCTGAAACAGGACATTTTTAAATATCATGGACATCACAGTCGTCTACTACATCCTGGCTGGCGTGCTGGTCCTGATCGGCCTTGCCGGGGTCGTCCTGCCGGCGCTGCCAGGCCTGCCACTGGTGTTCGCGGGACTGCTGGTGGCCGCCTGGGCCGATGGCTTTGCCCATGTCGGTTGGGTGGCGCTGGTGATCCTGGGCCTGATGACGGCGTTGTCGTTTGCGATCGACTTCCTCGCCACCGTGTATGGCGCCCAGCGGGTCGGCGCCAGCAAGGCGGCACTGTGGGGCTCGGTGATCGGCTCGGTCGTCGGCATCTTCTTCATGCCGATCGGCTTGTTCGTCGGGCCGTTCGCCGGCGCGTGGCTCGGCGAGTATTGGCAGACCCGCAAATCCGACCAGGCCACCAAGGTCGGCTTCGGCACCTGGCTGGGCATCGTGTTCGGCACCGCGACCAAACTGGCACTGGGCCTGTGCATGCTGGGCGTGTTCGCCATCGCTTGGTTTTTCTAGCCGATTTCCAGCGCTCACAGACGGTGATTGGGTCGACTGGTCTCCCGGACACTGACGACGCAGCCACCCACGCGGTCGCAGACAGCTGCCGATTGCAGGCGTCGCCCGGATGTTATGCCGCCGTGTACACACCGCGTATGCAGGCGCGACCGTTAAGCTTCGCATCTGACGCGCCTGCCTGGCGCCTTTATTCGGCCAGATTGCCCATGTCCAAGCACCGCATCCGTCCCTTGATGCTGATTGCCCTGGCGGCCGCGCCGCTGGCGCACGCACAGGAAATCGCCCCCACCCCCGCTTCGCCGCAGGCCTGCACCTCCGTCACCTCGGACGCAGCGCGGCTGGCCTGCTACGACCAGGCGCTGGGCTATACCCCGCAGCTGACCGCCGAGGCCGATGCCGCCGCGCAGATCGCCAAGCAGAAAGAGTCCAAACCGCAGGACGAACGCGCCATCAGCCGCGTCGGCGACTTCTTCCGTGCCGACGGCCAGGATCAGCCCAAGGCCGAGGCGGTCGCCAATGCTGGCCGCGGTTCGTTGCTGGACCGCCGCTGGGAGCTGGCCAAGGACTCCAAGCTGGGCACCTTCCAGTTGCGCGGCTACAAGCCGGTGTATCTGCTGCCGGCATTCTGGACCAGCGACTCCAACCGTACCCCGCAGTCGCCGAACCCGGCCAACTCGGTGTCCACCCCGCAGCAACTGGACAGCACCGAACTGAAGTTCCAGCTCAGCTTCAAGACCAAGGTGGTCGAGGATCTGTTCGGCGACAACGGCGACATCTGGATGGGCTACACCCAGAGCTCGCGCTGGCAGGCCTACAACACCGATGCCTCGCGCCCGTTCCGCGAAACCAATTACGAGCCGGAAGCGATGCTGGTGTTCCGCAACAACTACAGCCTGTTCGGCTGGAAGGGCCGCATGAGCGGCATCAGCATCAACCACATGTCCAACGGCCGCGAAGATCCGCTGTCGCGCTCCTGGAACCGGGTCATCCTCAACATCGGGCTGGACCGCGAGAACTGGGCACTGACGCTGCGCCCGTGGTTCCGCATCAAGGAAGACCGCGCCGACGACAATAATCCCGATATCGAGGATTACATGGGCCGTGGCGACGCCACCCTGGTCTACAACAAGGATGGGCATGAAGTGGCCTTGATCGCACGGCATTCGCTGCGCGGCGGCGACCGCTCGCACGGTTCGGTGCAGCTGGATTACGGTTTCCCGATCACCAACCTGCTGCGCGGCCACGTGCAGGTGTTCGATGGCTACGGCGAAAGCCTGATCGACTACAACCACAAGGCCACCTACATCGGCCTGGGCGTGTCGTTGCTGGAATGGTTCTAGGCACATCGCGCCGTTGCATTGAGTAACGTCGAAGAATATTGAAAGCCGGCATGCGCGCATGCCGGCTTTTTTGCTGACAGGACTGCAGGCTTGCAGCCGCAAAAACGCAGCGGGCAATGGTCCGCCGGGCGCACAGGCGTCGCAGCGCATGCGTGGCACATGCCGACTCCGGACACGGCCCACGCCTGCCTGGCGATGAACGCAGCAGTTTGCTAGCCGCTGCAAGTTCCACAGCGCTGACAGCTACGCTGCTCCGCACACTCCACACACATAAAAAAACAGCGCGGGAGATCATCCTGCGCTGTCTTCATGAAACGGTTTTAGCAGCGATCAGACGTCGAAGAAGTCGACTTTGCCATCTTTCAAGGTGTAGTACGCACCGACCACGCGGACATTGCCCGCGCGCAGCGGTTCAAGCAGCGCCGGCTCGGACGCGCCACGCAGGCGGTCGACGGTGCGCTTGACGTTGGCCTTGACCGAGGCCGCCAGCAGGTCGTCGCCGCCCTTGCTCTTGGCGGTCAGCACGGCCGGGACGATGGGCTCGATCATCGCGCCGATCGCGCCCGGGAAGAATGCGTTCTTTTCCACCACCGACACCGCCGCGGCGACCGCGCCGCAGCTCTCGTGGCCCATCACCACCACCAGCGGCACGCCAAGCTGGCTGACCGCGTATTCGATCGAGCCCAATGCCGTGGTGTCGACGGTATTGCCGGCATTGCGGACGATGAACATCTCGCCCAGGCCGCGCCCGAACAGCAGCTCCGGCGGCACGCGCGAATCCGAGCACGACACCAGAATCACGAACGGGGTCTGCCCCAGCGCCAGTTCCAGACGGCGCTTGCTGTCGGAAATGACCTTCTTGGGGCGGTTTTCCACGAAGGCGGCGTTGCCGTCACGCAGCACCTGCAAGGCCTGCCCGGCATCGAGATCGGTCTTCTTCGACGGCGCCGCACCGACGGCGAACGGCAGTGACGCGGCGGCGGCGGCGATCGGCGCACAACAGGCACATTGCAGCAGTTTTCGACGGGATGCGGAGTGCGACATGGACAAGCCCCTGCTCTCTGGTTGTCTGGCGATCGTACACCGCGGCAGGCGCGGCACCACAGCCCGACTGGAGCTTGTGTCGACACGATTTCGCGGCCCGCGCCCTCCGGTTCAGGTCCAGTCCGTCAGACCCTCGCGACGATAGGTTTCCTGAAATGCCGGGCGGGCTTTCATTCGCTGCGCATGCGCCTGCAAGGCCGGCCAGCTGTCGCTGGGCCGGGGCATGTTGCGCGACCAACGCATCATCATGGTCAGCATGAAATCGGCCGCCGACAGGGTCTGACCCAGCAGGTACGGGCCATTGGCCTGCAGATGCGCATCGACCCGGGCCCAGGCCGCCTCCAGTCTGGCGCGTGCCTGGGATTGCGCGGCATCCCCGTGCGCGGCGCCGGCCGGCTCGTCCGGATAGAACCAGGCCCGGTACGCCGGCTGCAAGGTGTTGGCGCAGAAGAACGTCCACTGGTAGTAGGCCGCGCGCTCGGGGGTGCCGAGCGGTGGTGCCAGCCCGGCCTGCGGATGCAGGTCGGCCAGATGCAGCACGATCGCGGCCGCCTCGGTCAGCACGTGTCCGTCGAGCACCAGCGTCGGCACCACGCCGGCCGGATTGAGCGCCAGATACTGCGGCGATTTCTGCTCGGCGCGTTCGAAATCCAGCGGATGCAGTACGTGCGGTACGTCGAGTTCGATCAACAGCCAATGCACGACCAGTGCGGCAGTGCTGGGGGCGTGGTACAGCGTGGCGGTCATGCCGATTCCTGAGTCGGTTGGTGCAGGCGCGCAGGCAGGCGAGCGTGCGTGGTTCACGGCAATTGTCCTCGCGCTGATGGCTGCAATCGAAGACCCGCCAGGCAGTTGGCCCGCTGTGCCGGATTCCGTACATCGTCGCAGCGCTTTCCGCGCGGCGCCACCGCGGCGCTGGACCTGCGCTCGCCGGGCCGGTCGGCGCGGCATTGCCTGGCCCTCTGGTTGCGCTGCGCGATGCAACGGCCCGCCACTGCGGGCGCGCTGGCTAACCGCTCTTATTCCACTACCACCGGAATCTTGCCGATGCGCGATTGCCATTGCCGCGGGCCGGTCTTGTGCACCGATTCGCCGGTGGAATCCACCGCCACGGTGACCGGCATGTCCTTGACCTCGAATTCGTAGATCGCTTCCATGCCCAGGTCTTCGAATGCCAGCACGCGTGCGGCCTTGATCGCCTTGGACACCAGGTACGCCGAGCCGCCGACCGCCATCAGATACACGGCCTTGTTGTCGCGGATCGCCTCGATCGCCGCATCGCCGCGCTCGGACTTGCCGACCATGCCCAGCAGGCCGGTCTGCTCCAGCATCTGGCGGGTGAACTTGTCCATGCGCGTGGCGGTGGTCGGGCCGGCCGGGCCGACCACTTCATCGCGCACCGGGTCGACCGGGCCGACGTAGTAGATGAAGCGGTTGGTGAAGTCGACCGGCAAGGTTTCGCCCTTGTTGAGCATGTCGATCATGCGCTTGTGCGCGGCGTCGCGGCCGGTCAGCAGCTTGCCATTGAGCAGCACCACCTCGCCCGGCTTGAAGCTGGCCACTTCCTCACGGGTGATGGTGTCCAGGTTGACCCGGCGCGCATTGGTCGGGTTGTAGGTGAGCTTGGGCCAGTCTTCCAGCGATGGCGGGTCCAGCATCACCGGGCCGCTGCCGTCCAGGGTGAAGTGCGCGTGGCGGGTGGCGGCGCAGTTGGGAATCAGCGCCACCGGCAGGTTGGCCGCATGGGTCGGGTAATCCTTGACCTTGATGTCCAGTACCGTGGTCAGGCCGCCCAGGCCTTGCGCGCCGATGCCGAGCGCGTTGACCTTTTCATAGAGTTCCAGCCGCAGTTCTTCGGCGCGATTGGACGCGCCGCGCGCCTGCAGGTCGACGATGTCGATCGGCTCCATCAGCGCTTCCTTGGCCAGCAGCATGGCCTTTTCGGCCGTGCCGCCGATGCCGATGCCGAGCATGCCCGGCGGGCACCAGCCGGCGCCCATTGTCGGCACGGTCTTGAGCACCCAGTCGACGATGGAATCGGACGGGTTGAGCATGGCGAACTTGCTCTTGGCCTCCGATCCGCCGCCCTTGGCCGCGACGATCACCTCGACATGGTGGCCAGGCACGATCTTGGTGTTGACCACCGCCGGGGTGTTGTCGCGGGTGTTGGTGCGCTTGCCCGCCGGGTCGGCCAGCACGCTGGCGCGCAGCTTGTTGTCGGGGTGGTTGTAGGCGCGGCGCACGCCTTCGTTGACCATGTCTTCCACGCCCATCGTGGCGTCGTCCCAACGCACCTGCATGCCGATTTCCAGGAACACGGTGACGATGCCGGTGTCCTGGCAGATCGGGCGGTGGCCTTCGGCGCACATGCGCGAATTGATCAGGATCTGCGCGATGGCGTCCTTGGCGGCCGGCGATTCTTCGCGCTCGTAGGCAGCGGACAGATTCTTGATGTAGTCGACCGGATGGTAGTAGCTGATGTACTGCAGCGCATCGGCGACGGACTGGATGAGGTCTTCCTGCTTGATCGAGGTCACGGCTGGCTCTACGGCTGGCGGGGGCAATCCGCACATTTTAGAGCAAACCACGGGCGCGGCCGGATGTGGCATCAATCACAGTGATTGATAGATGGAGCGAGCGCGCCTGCCAGGACGCGCCCGGCGCTGTCCTGCGGGCCGACACCGCTAACCGCGCTGCAACCGACCTGCCTGCGGCACTGCCATGCGGAAGGCGATGACCTAGCTCGCCGGCGCGGTGGTGACCATTGCCGTGGTCGCCCGTTGGCGAGCGTCCCAACACTCCGCACCCACGCCGCGCGCGGCACACTAGCGCAATGTCAGCCTCCCGTTCCGGCGCCCCTGCGCCTGCCGCTCCCCGTACCGGCCCTACCCTGCGCGAGCGTCTGGATGCGCTGCGTAATCTTCCGCCGTTCCTGCGCCAGATCTGGCAGACCAGCCGCTGGTTGAGTGCCAGCAGCATCGGCCTGCGCGTACTGCGCGCGCTGATGCCGGTGGCGTCGCTGTATATCGGCAAATTGATCATCGACGAGGCGATCCACCTGGTCGGTCAAACGCCGGCCTTCGACTCGCTGGCGCAGGCGCTGGGCAGCGGCCGGCTGAACCGGCTGCTGGAATTGCTGGCGCTGGAACTGGCGCTGGCGATCGGCTCGGACCTGCTCGGCCGGCTGGTCGGCTACGCCGATGCCTTGTTGTCGGAGCTGTTCAACAACGCCGCCAGCGTGCGCCTGATGGAGCATGCCGCGCAGCTGGATCTGGAGGACTTCGAGGACCCCGACCGGCAGGACAAGCTGGATCGTGCGCGGCGCCAGACCATGAACCGCATGAACCTGATGAGCCAGCTGTTCGGCCAGGTGCAGGACGCCATCACCGTGGTCAGCCTGGCGGTGGGCCTGGTGGTGTACGCGCCGTGGTTGATCCTGCTGCTGGCGATCGCGCTGATCCCGGCCTTCATCGGCGAGGCGCATTTCAATGCGCTGGGCTATTCGCTCAACTTCCAGTGGACGCCGGAGCGGCGCCAGCTCGACTACCTTCGCCAGGTCGGCGCGAGCGTGGAGACCGCCAAGGAAGTCAAGATCCTCAACCTGCACCGCTTCCTGATCGCGCGCTATCGCCGGCTGGCCGACAAGTTCTTCCAGGCCAACCGCGCGCTGGCGCGCAAGCGTGCGCTGTGGGGCGCGCTGCTGGCCGCGCTGGGCACCCTGGGCTACTACATGGCCTATGGCTACATCGCCTGGCGCACCGTGCGCGGCGATTTCAGCATCGGCGATCTGACCTTCCTGGCCGGCAGCTTCCTGCGCCTGCGCCAGTTGCTGGAGGGTTTGTTGATCGGGTTCTCGCAGGTCGCCGGCCAGGCCTTGTATCTGGACGATCTGTATTCGTTCTTCAACATCGTGCCGGAGATCCGCTCGCGCCCGAACGCGCTGCCGGTGCCGCGACCGATCCGCCAGGGTTTCGTGTTCGAGGACGTGGGCTTCCGCTACCCGGATGCCGAGCAGTGGACGGTGCGGCATCTGGATTTCGAATTGCGTGCCGGCGAAGTGCTGGCGCTGGTCGGCGAAAACGGCGCCGGCAAGACCACCCTGGTCAAGCTGCTGGCGCGGCTGTACGACCCGGACGAGGGCCGCATCCTGCTCGATGGCCACGACCTGCGCGACTACGACCCGGACGATGTGCGCGCCAACCTGGGCGTGATCTTTCAGGACTTCGTGCGCTACCACCTGAGCGTGGGCGAGAACATCGGCGTCGGCCAGGTCGATGCGATGGACGATGCGCCGCGCATCCGCGCCGCTGCGCAGCGTGCGATGGCCGGCGAGCTGATCGACAGTCTGCCCGATGGCTACGACCAGCTGGTCGGGCGCCGCTTCAAGAACAGCGTGGACCTGTCCGGCGGGCAATGGCAGAAGATCGCCATCGCCCGCGTCTACATGCGCGATGCGCAGCTGATGATCCTGGACGAACCCACCGCCGCACTGGATGCGCGCAGCGAGTTCGAGGTGTTCCAGCGCTTCAAGGAGCTGTCCGACAACCGCACCGCGGTGCTGATCTCGCACCGCTTCTCCAGCGTGCGCATGGCCGACCGCATCCTGGTGCTGGCCGCAGGCCGCATCGAGGCCAACGGCACCCATGCCGAACTGATGGCGCAGGGCGGGCGCTATGCGGAGCTGTTCGAGTTGCAGGCGGCGGGGTATCGGTGAGGCGGGGATTCGGGAATAGGGATTCGGGAATCGTTAAAGGCGGCGTTCCCGGCGTCTGATCGGTGCTGAGCGTCTTGCCCCGGGGGCATCCGGGATCCTTAATGCAGCTGAACCGATTCCCTATTCCCCATTCCCTATTCCCGGCCAAATGAGAGCCTCTCTCATTTGGCCGGCTTGAGGTAGAATTGCCGGGTACTCTTCCCACGACACTTACCGGTATGTCTTCCGCTTTCGGCGCCGAAACGGTGCTTGAGGTCCGTCACTGGACCGATGCCTACTTCAGCTTCACCACCACCCGCGATGCCGGTTTCCGCTTCGAGAACGGGCAGTTCGTGATGATCGGTCTGGAGACCGAAACGCGTCCGCTGCTGCGTGCGTACTCGATCGCCAGCGCCAATTGGGAAGAACACCTGGAGTTCTTCAGCATCAAGGTGCCGGACGGTCCGCTGACCTCGCGGCTACAGCATATCCAGCCGGGCGACAAGGTGCTGGTCGGCAAGAAGCCCACCGGCACGCTGCTGATCAGCGACCTGCACCCGGGCCGCAACCTGTATCTGCTGGGCACCGGTACCGGTCTGGCGCCGTGGCTGTCGGTGATCAAGGACCCGGAAACCTACGAGCGTTTCGACAAGGTGATCCTGACCCAGGGCGTGCGCTTCGTGCAGGATCTGGCCTATCGCGACTACTTCGAGCGCGAGTTGCCGCAGCACGAATTCCTCGGCGACATCCTGCGCGAGAAATTGCTGTACTACCCGGCGGTGACGCGCGAGGCGTTCGCCAACCAGGGCCGCCTGACCGAGCTGATGGCCGATGGCCGCATGCAGCAGACGCTCGGCTTGCCGCCGCTGGATCCGGCCAACGACCGCTTCATGATCTGCGGCAGCCCGCAGATGCTGGCCGACCTGCGCAGCCTGCTGGATGCGCGTGGCTTCCAGACCTCGCCACGCATCGGCACGCCGGGGCATTACGTGTTCGAGCGCGCCTTCGTCGAGAAGTGATGCGGCGCGCGTGAGACGTCAGCGCGATGCGGCGTTTACGCAGACCGCGACGCCGGCACGCACTGTCGTAGGAGCGCACCCGGGCGCGATGAAGCGTTCCCGGTAATGCCTCATCGCGCCCGGGTGCGCTCCTGCGATTCAAGTAACGCGCGCTCGATATCCGCACACAGCGCTTCGGGTTTTGTCGTCGGGGCGTAACGCTCCAGCACCGTGCCATCGCGGCCGATCAGGAACTTGGTGAAATTCCACTTGATCGCTTCCGATCCCAGCACGCCGCGCTGTTCGCGCTTGAGCCATTGCCATAGCGGATGCGCACCGCTGCCATTGACCTCGACCTTCTCGGCCAGCGGAAAATCCACCGCGTAATCGAGCGAGCAGAACTGGCGGATCTGCGCGGCATCGCCCGGTTCCTGATGACCGAACTGATCGCAGGGAAATCCGATCACCACCAGACCACGCTCGCGATAGCGCTGCCACAGCGCCTGCAGGCCTGCGTATTGCGGGGTAAAGCCGCATTTGGAAGCGACATTGACCACCAGCACCACCTTGCCGGCGTAATCGCGCATCGAGCGGGGCCGGCCTTCCAGGTCGGTGAATTCGAACGTGGAGATATCGCTCATGGCTGCGCTGAAGTGTGCGAGGCAGGCAGCGTAACCCAGCAGCCCGCAGTGTCGCATCGCGGTTGCCGAGCGCGTCAGCCGGGAGAGGCGGTTTTCAACGGATCCGTCGCCGCAGCCATCTGCCCTTCCCGCTGGTCCCGGCCGTTGCCGGTCGCTGCCACGGCGTGCTAGCGGCCAGCATCCGTCAGCCGGACTGATCGAGACCTCGCTGCCCGCAGAGCATCCGGCATACAGCCGAGTTGAATCTGCCGTAGCGCATACCGGCAGCGCCGGGCCGGCGGCTGCGCGCGCATGGTGTCATCGGTCATGCGCCCACAAGACCAGCACCGCTCGTGCCCGCCTGATGGCATCGCAATGACCGTGCAGCCATGCCTTTTGTCACACGCCTGTCCGGCCTGGCTGGGGTAGCCTCGGCGGTTCGCACTTTGGAGCAACTCTCTTGACCACCCGTCTCGCCTTTGCCCTGGCCGCTTCCCTGGGACTTGCCATGCCGTCCTACAGCATCGCCGCACCCGCCGCCACGCAGGCCGCCGCCCAAGCCAACCCCTTCTTTGCCGACAGCACGCTGCCGCTGCACTACCCGCAGTTCGACAAGATCACCGACAGCGATTTCGCACCCGCCTTCGATGCCGGCATGGCCGAGCAGTTGAAGGAAGTGGAAAAGATCGCCAACCAGAAGGCCAAGCCGAGCTTCGACAACACCATCATCGCGCTGGAAAAGAGCGGCGCCACGCTCGACCGCGCCACCACGGTATTCTTCAATCTGGTGGATGCCGACACCAACGACGCGCGCAAGAAACTGCAGGCCGACTATTCGGCGAAGTTCGCCGCGCACCGCGATGCGATCTCGCTCAACGGCAAGCTGTTCGCGCGTATCCAGACCCTGTACGACCAGCGCAGCAAGCTAGGCCTGGACGCGCAGGGCGTGCGCCTGGTCGAGAAGTACTACAGCGATTTCGTACGCGACGGCGCCAAGCTCTCCGATGCCGACAAGACCACGCTCAAGGCGATGAATGCCGAGCTGGCCAACCTGGGCACCACCTTCAGCCAGAACGTGCTGGCGGAAGTGAATGCCGCCGCCGTTGTCGTCGATGACGTCAAGCAGCTCGATGGCCTGTCCGAGGAGCAAATCGCCGCTGCCGCCGAAGCGGCCAAGGCGCGCAAGCTCGACGGCAAGTACGTGATCGCGCTGCTCAACACCACCGGCCAGCCGCCGCTGACCCAGCTGAAGAATCGCGAACTGCGCAAGCAGATCTACGACGCCTCGGTGTCGCGTGGCAGCCACGGCGGCCAGTACGACAACACCGCACTGGTGGCGCGCATCATGAAGCTGCGCGCCGACAAGGCCAAGCTGCTCGGCTTCCCGACCTACGCTGCCTATTCGCTGGAAAACCAGACCGCCAAGACACCGGAAGCGGTCAACGCGATGCTGGGCAAGCTGGCGCCGGCCGCAGTGGCCAATGCCAAGCGCGAAGCGGCCGATCTGCAGGCGATGATCGACAAGGAGCAGAAGGCCGCGCGCAAGCCGACCTTCAAGCTCGAAGCCTGGGACTGGGCCTACTACAGCGAGAAGGTGCGCCAGGCCAAGTACGACTTCGACGAATCCCAGCTCAAGCCGTACTTCGAGTTGAAGAACGTGCTGGAAAACGGCGTGTTCTATGCGGCCAACCAGGAATACGGCCTGACCTTCAAGCAGCGCACCGACCTGCCGACCTACCGCGACGACATCACCGTCTACGACGTGTTCGACGCCGACGGCAAGCAGCTGGCGATCTTCATCGCCGACATGTATGCGCGCGAATCCAAGCGCGGCGGCGCATGGATGAACTCGTACGTGTCGCAGTCGGACCTGACCGGTTTCAAGCCGGTGGTCGCCAACCACCTCAACATCCCCAAGCCGCCGGCCGGCCAGCCGACGCTGCTGACCTGGGATGAAGTGACCACCATGTTCCATGAGTTCGGGCATGCGCTGCACGGCATGTTCTCGGACGTCAAATACCCGTATTTCTCCGGCACCAGCGTGCCGCGCGACTTCGTCGAGTTCCCCTCGCAGGTCAACGAGATGTGGGCCGACGAGCCGTCGATCCTGAAGAACTACGCCAAGCATTACCAGAACGGCACGCCGATGCCGCAGGCGCTGCTGGACAAGGTGATTGCCGCCTCCAAGTTCAACCAGGGCTTTGCCACCACCGAGTATCTGGGTGCGGCCATGCTCGATCAGAACTGGCACCAGATCAGCGCCAGCCAGGTGCCCGACGCCGCTGGCGTGATGGCATTCGAAGCCAAGGCCCTGCAGCAGGACGGCATTGCCTATGCACCGGTGCCACCGCGCTACAAGACCCCGTATTTCAGCCACATCATGAGCGGTTACGCGGCCGGCTATTACGCCTACATCTGGTCGGAAGTGCTCGACGCCAATACCCAGCAATGGTTCAAGCAGCACGGCGGGCTGAGCCGCGCCAACGGCGACCGCTTCCGCCAGACCCTGCTCTCGCGCGGCGGCAGCGTCGATGCGATGGAACTGTTCCAGAACTTCGCCGGCCATGCGCCGCAGATCGAACCCCTGCTCGAAAAGCGCGGTTTGAGCGAAACGGCGGAAACGCCGCCGCGCTGATGCTGACCGCTGCCTGCGGTGGCGCCTGGAGGTTGGCCGACTGCGCACCCGGCCGGCCATCTCGGGACCGTTCGCGCAGTCCTGCAGCCCCCCTGCCAGCACAACGGCGCCCGGTCGGACCGGGCGCCGTCGTGCTGCCTGTCCCAGTGATGCAGCGCGCGCGTCTGGGCTTCAGGGCAGGTCGATTACTGGACCTGGCCAGACGTGCCGACATTGGCGCCGGCTGCCGCCGACCCGCTTACGCCACCCTGCGCATTTCCGGTCTGCGCTGCGCCGGTTCCCGACGCGCCAGCAGCGCCAGACGCCCGCGCCGACGATGGGTTGAGGTCGACAGCGGCACTGTGCGACGCACTGCCGTCGGCGCTGCCGCCCCCGCTCAGCGCGGGCGTGGCCAGCGTACCGGTATTGTCGGCACCCCCCGTCCCGCGCACCGTCTGCAAGCCGCCCGAGCCGGCCGCAGTCGCCGCACCCTGCACGTTGCCGGACGCGCCGTTGACGCCGTCACGCGCCAGACGCGCGTTATCGCGTGCAGCCGACATGCCGCTGGCAACCGTCGTATCGGCCGCGCTCCGGGCACCCATCGCCGCATCGCCGGCCGCATCGCGGGTCGCCGCGGCGGCGGCCGCACCGTGCATCGTCGTGCGCTGCGCGGCGCCGCGCACCCGCCGCGACTGTGCATCGATCCCGTTCCTGGCGCCACTGAGCGCAGAGCCGGCGTCCAGATTGCCGACGCCAGCCGCATTGCCGCCCAGCGTGGCACCGCCCACTCCTCCGACCGTGCCGCCCACCGTGCCACCGAGGCCACCCGCACCGCCAAGCACCTGCGCGCCGGCCGGGCCGGGGCTCAGCGTCAGCATCGCGGCAACCACTGCAGCTGGAATCAAGGTCTTGCCGTTCATCGCGTTCTCCTCGCTCTGCCACAGCCAGTCTGTGGCTCTCACTGACCATACGAACCGAACGCGGGCGTTCATCCCGTCGGCGCCGCGTGCAGACAGGGAGCATTCACCCGCCCGGCGCGCGCTGCAGAGGCAGGTCCTCGCCCAGCACGCCATAGCCGTAGACCGGGTCCAGGCCACCGGTGCCGAGGTCGTGCGCCAGGCGCTGCAATTGGGCCCGTAGCGCGGCCGCGCCCGATGGATCGGGACGGGGCAGGGATTGCGCCGCGATCCGTGCCACCAACGGCGCCGCGAACGATGTCCCGCGCTGCGGCGTCCATTGCCCCTGGGTCGCGGCGGCAACGACCTCGCCGATCGCCGCGAAGGCCACCTGCGTCCCGCGCCCGGCTTCGGGCAGGACACGCAGCCGCCTGTCGACCGCAGTCACACCGATCACGCCGGGATAGGCCGCCGGATACAGCGCCGGCGCCGCCGGCCCGTCATTGCCGACAGCGGCCACCAATAGATGACCGCGCGCGACCAACGCGGCCACCGCGCGTTCCAGCAGTCGGTTCGGCGCACCGATCAGGCTGATATTGATCACCGCAACGCCTTGCTGCGCCATCCAGCCCAGCGCTGCAACCAACTCGACCGCCGCGCCATCGTCGGCGCTGCCGCAATAGAGATCGGCCGCGTACAAGGTGCGCGCGATGGGACCGTGCGCCACCGCGCGCCCAGCCAGCAGCGATGCGACCGCGGTCCCGTGTACCTGAGCCCGCGCACGTCCATCGCACCCCCAGCGTTGCACCTGCACACCGGCCAGCGCCGGGTGGCCGGCATCGACCCCGCTGTCGATCAATCCCACCCGAAATCCCCCTGACCCGGCAGCCACGGCCGCAGCCGGAGCCGGAGGCACCGGGGCAACGGCCGGCAGGCTTGCCCCGGACTCGCTGTAGAGATGGTTGTAGACATACTCGCCCTGCGGATCGCGTTGCCGCAGCCGCCGCATCGCCTGTTGCGTCGACAGACCCGGCGGCGCGCGCAACACCACCACGCGCAAGCCGAGCGCGTCGACGTCGCGCTGCTCCCCGACCGTAAAACCGGCCGTGCGCGCGGCCTGCAAGGCGGCCGGACTCGGCGCCAGTGCCACGATCTGACCGCGCATCACAATGGCGCCGTCGGGATCGCGGTCCAACTCGCGCGGACGGGCGCGCAGCAGCGCGTCCAGGCGCTGCCTGCGCAGGCGCCGCAGATCGCCCTGCGCCTGCTGCAGCGAACGGTCCAGGGTCGCCGGCAGCCCCGGCGCCGCTTGCGTCACGTCCTGCACCAGGCCGCCGGGAGATGGCAGCGCCAGCTGCGCCGATGCTGGCGGACCCACCACCCACGCGGCAAGCCACAGCCAGCGCATCCCCATCGTGTTCGCCATTGCCGCCCCCTTCACCGCCGTGGTTGCCTGTCGCGTCCCATGCCACACTAGAGCATGTTTCGCAGTTTGGGATGAGGGCGAAGCGGCCGTGGCTCCAGCTCCGGTCGGCCGTCCGCGCCGCACCCGCTGCGCAGCGCTGTCGACCATCCCATCCCGGTTCGATGTTCAACCCGTGGCGCGACGACGCACGCTGGACGCCTCGGCATGCGGATGGAAGAAAACCCCCTTGCCGAACGTATTGCTGATGAAAGAGCGCGATCCTGTGGCAACCGTGGGTGATGGCATCTGCGTCCTGCTGCCGCAATTGCGGCGCTTCGCGCGTGCCATCGCCGGCCACCCGGCCGATGCCGACGATCTGCTGCAGGTGGCGATCGAGCGCGCCTTGCGCCATGCCGCGCAATGGCGGCCGCAGACGCCATTGCAGTATTGGCTGTTCGGCATCATCCGCCACGCATGGCTGGATGAGGTCCGCGCGCAACAGCGCAGACGGCAGCTGTTCGTCGGCGCTGCGGAGGGCGATCAGGTCGGCGATAGCCCGCTGGAGCGCCAGCAGGAATGGATGGCGGTGCAGGCGGCACTGGCGCGGTTGCCCGACGAGCAGCGTTGGCCGATCGCGTTGGTGCTGATCGAGGGATTGTCGTATCGGGACGCCGCGACGGTGCTGGATATCCCGATCGGCACGCTGACCAGCCGACTGGCGCGCGGCAGGGAAGCACTGCAGGCGCTATTGGAGGAACACACGTGGACGACATCGACCAATTCACCCTGCAGGCCTACGCGGACGGTGCGCTGGCGCCCGACCAGGTCGGGCGGGTCGAAGCTGCGCTCGCAGCCGATCCGCAACTGGCCGCCGCCATGCGCAAGCTGCAACGCGTGAACGCGCAGCTGCGTAGCGGCTTCGCGCCTGTGCTGGACGAACCCATACCGGCGCGCTTGCTGGAGGCCGCGCGGCGGCGACCGCCGACCACGCCGCAGACCTCCTTCCGCACCGATCCGGCTGCGCCCGTCAGCGCGCCTGCACCGAGCGCGTGGCGCCGACAGCCGGGCCGGCGCTGGGCCGTGCCGGCCTCGCTCGCCGCCGCGCTGCTGGTCGGCGTCTGGCTCTGGCAACGCCAGCCGCCACAGGCAGCGCCATCGGCGGCGCTGGCCGAACAAGGACACGACGCCAGCGGCGCGCTCGCGCTGGCGCTGGACCACCAGCTCTCCGGCGAGCGACAGGGCGAGGTACGCATCGGGCTGACTTTTCGTGCGCACGATGGGCGCTATTGCCGCAGTTTTTTGCTGGAATCCGGCAGCGCCGGACTGGCCTGCCGCCTGGGCCAACGCTGGCGGGTCGAACTCGTGTCGCCGCTGCAGCACCCAGCCGACGAGGGCGAGTTGCGCATGGCCTCCAGCACGCTGCCCGCAACGCTAGCGCATGCCATCGATGCCCGCATTGACGGCGAGGCCCTGGACGCGGACGGCGAACGCGTCGCGCGTGCGCAGCAGTGGCGCTGAGGCCTCCCACTTTCGGCCACGGCACTGCCCGCCAGCGGCCCGGATGCAACCGCGAACCGGATGCCCGGTGCCGGGTCCCGTCCGGCGCGCTTATCCCTCGACGGCGTCCACGCTTTCCAGCAACTTCCTGAGCAGTTTCTCCAGGCGCAGCTGTTCGACCTGACTCAGCGCCGCAGTCTCCGCATTGAGCAGCGTGCAGGCCTCGGGCAGCAGGCTGTTGATCAGCGCCAGGCCCGCCGGCCGCAATGTCAGCATGATCTTGCGCCGGTCGTCCGGGCTGCTGGCACGCGCGATCAAGTCCTTTTCGCACAGCTGATCGGTCAGCCGGGTGATGTTGGCCGGCTTCTCGCTGGCGGCTTCGGCCACCTCGGTCGGCGTGATCGCCTGCTCCGGGGTGCCGTAGAGCATCATCAGAATCTCGTATTCCGGCGGGCTGATGCCGTATGGCTTCAAGCGCACACAACCCTGCGTATGCAGTCGTTTGTAGAGATGCTTGATCAGCCGCACCAGGACGGCTGGTTCACGCGGAAACGCCGGATAGCGCACACAGGTGTGTTCAACGCGACTTGCGGTTGGATCGAAACTACTCATATCACCCGTTGGATTACATTACTGAATGGCCAAGCCATTCAATCACATCATCTGCGGGGTGACACCTCAGCGTGCGAAGAGATGTACATATTCCGGTGCGACCGACGCCAGCACTGTCGAGGCAGCGACCTCGGCCGTTTGCGTGCCATCCGAATACGGCCCCACCTGATACGGCGGAAACACGAACCGAAGCGCGGTGATCTGCCCGGCCGGATCGAGCACCGGCACGAACTGGGCAAAGTTGTCGACCTGCGCGGCAGTGCCTTCGGCAATCATGCGATCGGCCGAGGCCACCTGCGCGGCCTGTTCTTCGACCGGCACGCGCTCGGCTTCCACGCGCTGGGTGGCGGCGTTGTGCAATTGCACGGCCACCTCGCGCCCGATCCTTTCCCAGCCTGCCGGGTCCGGAATCAAGGCCTGCGCGGTCAATTGCCTGCGCTCCTTGACCAACCAGACGAAGCGCGCCACCAACGGCTCGCCATGCGCACCACCGGTATAGCGGCTGCCGTCAGCGGACACGACGATCAGGTCCGGGGTCTGCAATACGGTCTCGAACGCCAGCGACAATTCGTA
Source organism: Xanthomonas arboricola pv. guizotiae (assembly GCF_002940205.1). Lineage (GTDB taxonomy): Bacteria > Pseudomonadota > Gammaproteobacteria > Xanthomonadales > Xanthomonadaceae > Xanthomonas > Xanthomonas arboricola_C. The sequence goes on along the minus strand of NZ_MDSK01000004.1, from coordinate 138,795 downwards.
GGGTGCGGCCGGCTTGTCGTTGCCGAGCCCGGACACCGCTTCCATGAGTTCGGCGCGTGCTGCCTGCGCATAACTGCGGATCAGTGCGCTCAGCTCGGGAAACGCGTCCAGCCCACGCGGATAGCTGATACCCACCATGTAGGTGGGCGCCTGCTCGATCACATCCTCCAGCGGGCCGCTTTGCACCAGCACGGGCTCGGCCGGCGGTGCCACGGCGGCGGTTGCGTCAGCTGCCGGCTGTGCCGATTCGGCCGTCGTCGGCTCGCGCTGCGTACATCCTGCCAACACGGCCAGCATCAGCAAGCCCCGGACTGCGTTCACTCCTGACAACCGCCCCATTCCCACCTGCTCCCCATCGATCCATCTGCAAAGACACGCTGCCGGCGATCAGGCCAGCAGATCCTGAAACTGTTGGTGCCGCCGGACATACGCCTCGGCATAACTGCAGGCAGGCACGACCTTGTAGCCCTGCTGACGTGCGTAGGCCAAGGCGGCCTCGACCAGCACTGCGGCAATGCCGCGTCCGCCGATCGCGTCGGGCACATGCGTGTGAGTGATGGTCATGCGCTCACCTTCCAGACGGTATGCCAGTTCGGCACGTTGTCCATCGGTGTCTACGCTGAAACGCTGCTGCGTGGAATCGTGGTCTGCCTGCACTGTCGCTGCCTCCATGGTGGTCTGCACGAGGCAGTGACGATGGTCAGCAGTGTGACCAGCGCGGCGCCGCGCCTGCGTGAAAATGAATCGATGCCGTGACCGCCCGCGCAACCTGCCGCACCGGTGCTCAAGTTCGCTCGCGCCGCGCCGATAGCTCAGCCGAAGGCGCCCGTTGCAACCGGGCCGGCGCGACCACCGACGCCTTCGCCTTACCTACGAGGAGTCACCGCATGCACAACGATTCGGCAGGACACAGCGCAGACAGCGATAGCTCGCTGCTGGAAGGCCTGTTCCAGTTCGCCATCAAGGGCGACACCCACAACCCGGACTTCGCGCAGCTCAACGACACGGTGTACCAGCGCCTGCAGCAGGCCTACGGGTCGGTGCCCGCCGGCAGCGTCGGTAGCGTCGCTAGCGACCAGAAGCGCGACGCGGCCTGAGCCGGCGTCGCATCACTGGCCAGGGCCGTTCGCGCCCTCGCGATGCCCTGGTCCGGTCGCCGAGGCGACCCGCTCCTCTCGAGCCTATCCACACAGCGCGCGTGCCCACCCGGCCGCCAGCGCTCGACTGGCCAACCGATCAGCCAAAGCGCGGATTGGACAGCTGCTCCAGGAATACCTGCAGCACGCGCGGCTCCATGATCAGCATGAACATCACGCCGAACGCGGCTCCGGCCAGGTGCGCGCTGTGGTTGATGCGGTCGCCGCCGCGGCGGTCCATCCACAGGCTGTAGCCGACATAGAACACCGCGTAGATGATCGCCGGCGCCGGAATGAACAGCACCAGGATGATGGTCCACGGCTGCAGCAGGATGAAGGCGAACAACACCGCCGACACCGCGCCGGAGGCGCCCAGGCTGAGATAGTTCGGGTTGTGCTGGTTCTTCAGATAGCTCGGCAGGATCGAGACCACCAGTGCCGCCAGATAGAACAGCGGATAGGTCAGCACGCTGCCGGTCAACTGGGTCATCACGTTTTCGATCACCCGGCCGAAGAAGAACAGCGTGATCATGTTGAAGACCAGGTGGCCCAGGTCGGCATGGATGAAGCCGTAGGTGACCAGGCGGTCGTACTGCTTGTGCTTGTCCAGCGCCGGCGGCCACAGGATCAGGCGGTCGGCCAGCTTGCGGTTGTTGAACGCCATCCACGAGACGATGCCGGTGATGGCGATCAGGATCAGGGTAATCATGCGGACCTCAGGCAGAACGGTAATTGTCGACCATGCGATACCCGCGCGCGTACAGGCCGAAGGCCAGTGCCGCCAGGAACGCGAAGGCCGCGAAGAAGAACATCAGAAATGCCGCTTCGCTGAGCCCAGTATCGGCGATGTGGGAGGTCACCGTGGCATTGCGCACGGCCACGTTCGACAGCAGCACCCATAGATTGCCCACCGTGGTGGTCAGATACCAGAAGCTCATCACCACGCCCTTCATCGAGGGCGGCGCCTGGCTGTAGGCGAACTCGATCCCGGTGGCCGACACCAGCACCTCGCCGAAGGTCAGCAGCGCATAGGGCAGGATCTGCCAGGCGATATGCATCGGCGCGCCGCCGTCCATGCTGATCTGGATGGCGCCGACCGCGATCCAGGCCAGGCCGCTGAAGGCGATGCCGCAGGTCATGCGGCGCAGCGCGGTGGGCTCCCAGCCGCCACGCCGCAGCAGCGGATACAGCACCAGATTGTTGAACGGGATCAGCAGCATCACCAGCAGCGGATTGAGCGCCTGCATCTGCGAGGCGGTGAACCAGGCCGGCATCGTCATCTCGCGTCCCTGCAGGACCCAGGTCGAGGCCTTCTGGTCGAACAGCGAGAAGAACGGCGTGACCAGCGCGAAGATCACCAGCACCCGCAGCAGCGCGCGCACGCCTTCGACCGCGGTATCGGGATGGAGGCCGCGCGCGCGCTCCAGCTGCCACCTGGTGCCGCCGCCGATGCCGGCCAGCAACAGCACCAGCGCCATGCACAGGCAGATGACGATGCCGAGCTGGTCGACCAGCGCGACGCAGGCCAGCGCCAGCAGCACCGAGACCACTGCCAGCATCAGGCCCGGGCGGCCCTGCCCCGGCGCCCGTGTCAGCAACGCGGTGCGCACCACCGCACCGAAGCCGTGCGGGTCCTTCGGCGGCAACGGCACCCGCACATAGCGCCTGCGGCCCAGCCAGAACACCAGCGTGGCCACGAACATCAGGATGCCGGGAATGCCGAACGCCCACGCCGGGCCCAGGTTCTTCAGCGCCAGCGGGATCAACAACGAGGCGAACAACGAGCCGAAGTTGATGATCCAGTAGAAGCCGTCGAACACCACCTTGGCCAGGTGCTTGTTGGACTGGTCGAACTGGTCGCCCATGAACGAGGCCACCAGCGGCTTGATGCCGCCCGCACCCAGCGCGATCAGGCCCAGCCCGAGGAAGAATCCGCTGCGGCTGCCTTCGAACAGCGCCAGGCAGGCATGCCCGGCGCAATACACCAGGCTGAACCACAGGATGGTGTTGTATTTGCCGAAGCAGCGATCGGCCAGCCAACCGCCGAGCAACGGGAAGAAAAACACCCCGATCATGAAGCTGTGCAGGATGTGCTTGGCCTCGGCCTCGCGGCCGGGTCCGCTGACCTCCTGCAACAGCAGCGAGGTGATCAGGAACTGCACCAGGATGTTGCGCATTCCGTAGAAGCTGAAACGCTCGCAGGCTTCGTTGCCGATGATGAAGGGAATCTGGCGCGGCAGCCGCGCACCGGCAGCGGGGCCCGGCAAGGTGGAAGTGGTCAAGGGCAGTCCGGTCGAGCAGAAAACAGGCCCTATCGTACCGGCGCGCACCCGCCGGCCGCCATTGCCGCCCGGGCTGCGACGCGCGGCGCCAAGCAAACGCGGCTCGGGCCTTCGCTCATGCGGCGAGCGATGTCCTGGGGGGTGGCCGCACCCTCGATAGCGCCAACATTGCGTGGGTCCACGTTACCTGCGTCGGCTTGCATGCCGCTGGCAGCGCAGCGATACGCACACCCACTGCAGCGCCCGCTTGAAACCGGCGTGCGGTATTGATCGCAGTAAGACCATGACGCAGTGCAGATTGGCCTTGTGCGCCGGCTCGGCTACATTGCAAACGTTTTCCTGGAACACTGGACCGCTGGATGCCCCGCCTCACCCGCCTGGCCCTGAGCCTGTTGCTGCTGACCACCGCCCCCGCCGCACTGGCCGCCGACCCGCTGACCACCCAGGCCGAGCGCAGCGGCTTCGTGCAGACCGGACGCTACGACGAAGTCGTCGCGCTGTGCGATGCGTTTGCGCAGCGCTACCCGCAGGCGGTGCGCTGCATCCAGTTCGGCACCACGCCGGAAGGCCGGCCGATGAAGGCCTTGATCGCCTCCACCAGTGGCGCGCTCGACGCGCAGTCGGCTGCGCAGCGCAAGCTGCCGGTGGTGTTGATCCAGGGCGGCATCCATGCCGGCGAGATCGACGGCAAGGACGCGGGCTTTCTGGCCCTGCGCGAATTGCTCGACGGCAAGGCCGGCAAAGGCGTGCTCGACACGTTGGTGTGGGTGTTCGTGCCGGTGTTCAACGTCGACGGGCATGAGCGCTTCGGCGCCTGGAATCGCCCCAATCAACGCGGCCCCGAGCAGATGGGCTGGCGCACCACCGCGCAGAACCTCAATCTCAACCGCGACTACGTCAAGGCCGATGCGCCGGAAATGCAGGCGATGCTGCGGCTGGTGCAGCAATGGGACCCGCTGATGTATGTGGACCTGCACGTCACCGATGGCGCCAAGTTCGAGCACGACGTGTCGGTGCAGGTGGAGCCGGTGCATGCCGGCGATGCGACCCTGCAACGCGATGGCACGCGCTGGCGCGATGCGGTGCTTGCCGACCTGAAAAAACACGGCTCGCTGCCGCTGCCGTATTACCCGTCGTTCGTGCACGAGGACGACCCGACCTCGGGTTTTGCCGACGACGTGTCGCCGCCACGTTTTTCGCATGGCTATTTCCTGCTGCGTAACCGCTTCGGCATGTTGGTGGAAACGCATTCGTGGAAGGATTACCCCACGCGTGTGCGGGTCACCCGCAATGCGATCGTCTCGGTGCTGCAGCAGGCTGCACGCAACGGCGCGCAGTGGCGCACGGATGCATTGGCTGCCGATCAACGCGCCACGCAGCTGGCTGGCACGTCCGAGCCGTTGAGTTTTGCGGCCGGCCCGGAGCCGCGCACGGTCGCGTTTCGTGGCTACGCGTACACGCGCACGCCCTCGCCGATTTCCGGCGCGCTGATGACGCGCTACGACGAAAGCAAACCGCAACTCTGGAAAGTGCCGCTGCGCGACCAGATCAAGCCCGATGTGGTGGTGGATGCGCCGCGCGGCGGCTATCTGGTACCGGCCGCGCAAGCCGCCTTGGTAGGCGAGAAACTACGCCTGCATGGCATCGACTTCCAGACCATCGGCAGTGCAGCGGAGCGCACGGTGCAGGCCTTCCGCGCCGACACCGCGAAGTTCGCGGCACGCTCCAACGAAAGCCATCAGACCGTCGAAGTCAACGGACAATGGCGCGATGAGACCCGCAACGTTCCAGCCGGCTCGTTGTTCGTGCCGATCGCGCAAGCCAAGGCGCGCCTGGTGATGGCGATACTGGAACCGCAGGCACCGGATTCGTTGCTGCAATGGGGCTTTTTCAATACCGCGTTCGAGCGCAAGGAATACATGGAAGCCTATGTCGCCGAAGAAGTGGCGCGCGACATGCTGGCCAACGATGCTGCATTGAAGGCGCAGTTCGAACAGCGCATCGCCAGCGATCCGGACTTTGCCAAGAACCCGCAGGCACGCCTGGAATTCTTCGCCAAGCGCCACGCATCGTGGGATGAGCGCTACCAGCTCTATCCGGTACTCCGCACCGCGCAGACCGACTTCTAACCGCCAGGCCCTTCCCGGCGAACGGCCTGGCGCGCAATCGCGCCCAGCTGATCGGGCACTTCGGTGCCCCCTATTTGTCATGACCCAGCACTACAAGGACACCCCGTGCCACAGCTCGATATGAAAACGTTTACAAGCCGCCCGCATCGCCCGCGTCCGTTGGTTCCGGCGGTGGTCCTGGGTCTCGGCATCGCCTTGGCTGCACCGCTGGCAGTCGCGCAAAACGCGCCGTCTTCGCAGCCGTGGATGGACACCGCACTGACTGCGGACCAGCGCGCCGACCGCTTGCTGGCGCAGATGAGCGAAGACGAAAAATTCCAGATGCTGCGCAGCTACTTTGGCCTGGGCACCGACAAGATCCCCAAGCCCGAAGGCGCGCTGGGTTCGGCTGGCTATGTGCCCGGTATTCCGCGCTTGGGCATCCCCGCGCAGCAGCTGGCCGATGCCGGCGTAGGCGTGACCAACCCCGGCGGCATCCGCAAGGGCGACTACGCCACCGCGATGCCGTCCGGCCCGTCGACCGCGTCGAGCTGGAACCGGCAACTGGCGTATGCCGGCGGCAAGACCATGGGCCGCGAATCCTGGCAGCAAGGCTTCAACGTATTGCTGGCCGGCAGCGTCAACCTGCAGCGCGACCCGCGCAACGGACGCAATTTCGAATATGCCGGCGAAGACCCGCTACTGGCCGGCACCATGGTGGGCGAGTCGATCCGCGGCGTGCAGAGCGAGCACGTGCTGTCGACGATGAAGCACTACGCGCTCAACGACATGGAGACGCGACGCAATTTCCACAGCGCCGAGATCGGCGAGCAGGCGATGCACGAATCGGACCTGCTGGCGTTCGAGATCGCGTTGCAGATCGGCGACCCCGCCTCGGTGATGTGCTCCTACAACAAGATCAACGGCATCTACGGCTGCGAGCACGATTACCTGCTCAACCAGGTGCTCAAGCAGGAATGGAAATACCCCGGCTACGTGATGTCCGACTGGGGCGGCGTGCACAGCGGCTCCAAGGCGGCCCTGGCCGGCCTGGATCAACAATCGGCCGGCGAAGTGTTCGACGCGGCGGTGTTCTTCGATGCGCCGCTGCGCATGGCGGTGTCGGCCGGCGTGGTGCCGCGCGCGCGCTTCGACGACATGGTCAGGCGCGTGTTGCGCAGCCTGTTCGCGCATGGCGCCTTCGATCACCCGACCCAGCGCCAGCCCATTGATGGCAAGGCCGGTCTGTCGGCTGCGCAGCATGTGGCCGAAGAAGGCAGCGTATTGCTGCGTAACGAGCAGGCCACGTTGCCGCTGTCCAGGGACGTGCGCCGCATTGCCGTGATCGGCGGCTATGCCGACAAGGGCGTGATGTCCGGTGGCGGTTCCTCGCGCGTGGACTACACCATCAACGGCGGCAATGCGGTGCCCGGCATCACCCCGACCACCTGGCCCGGCCCGGTGATCATCCATCCGTCCTCGCCGCTGCAGGCACTGCGTGCGGCGTTGCCGAACGTGCAGATCGATTATGTGGACGGCAAGGATCGCGCCGCTGCCGCACGCGCCGCCAGGGCGGCCGAGGTGGCGATCGTGTTCGCCACCCAATGGGCGGCCGAATCGGTGGACCTGCCGGACATGCGCCTGCCCGACAACCAGGATGCCTTGATCGAGGCGGTGGCCAAGGCCAACCCCAGGACCACCGTGGTGCTGGAAACCAACGGCCCGGTGCGCATGCCGTGGGCCGAGCGCGTGCCGGCGGTGCTGCAGGCGTGGTACCCGGGCATCGGCGGCGGCGAGGCGATCGCCAACCTGCTGACCGGTGCGGTGAATCCCTCCGGCCATCTGCCGGTGACCTGGCCGGTGGACGAATCGCAGCTGCCGCGCCCGTCGATTCCGGGCCTGGGGTTCAAGCCGGCCAAGCCGGGCGAAGACAGCATCGACTACGCCATCGAAGGCGCCAACGTCGGTTACAAGTGGTTCGCCGCGCGCAAGCTGACCCCGCGTTATCCGTTCGGCCACGGCCTGTCGTACACGCAGTTCCGCATGGGTGGGCTGCGCGTGGAGGCGAACGGCAGCCAGCTCACCGCCAGCTTCGAAGTGGAAAATATCGGCCAGCGCGAAGGCGCCGCCGTGCCGCAGCTCTACGTCACCCTGCCCGACGGCCACGCCACCCCGCGGCGGTTGATCGGCTGGCAGAAGCTCACGCTCAAGCCGGGCGAAAAGCGCAGCGTGCAAGTGATTGCCGAGCCCAAGACGCTGGCCGACTTCGATGCCAAGGCGCGTCACTGGACGATTGCCGCCGGCACCTATCGCGTGCAGCTGGCGCGTTCGGCAAGCGAACCGGTGCAGAGTGCGGAGGTCAGCTTGCAGGCGGCGCAGCTGCCGTAATCCGGTGTCGTGGCGGGCATGCAGTGCGCATGTCCGCCACGCCGTCTCCTCCCGTCGCCGGCAGGCACCGACCACCAGGAAAAATTGTGCCGGATGCGTTGACAGCGTCACGCGCAACTTGCACAATTCGCGTCCTGAGTCGCCCAGGTGGCGGAATTGGTAGACGCACTAGCTTCAGGTGCTAGCGGGGGCAACTTCGTGGAGGTTCGAGTCCTCTCCTGGGCACCACGACTCACGATAGATCGTAAAAAACCCCGCTCTGGCGGGGTTTTTTGCGTCTGGGCCATGCGATTGCACGATGGTGTATCGGCATCGGTGATGTCTGCCGATCGGCAGCGTCGCAAGGGTGCGGCGCCAGTGACTTTCGACACGCGACCAGCTGTTGCCGCTGTGGCGACCATGCGCAACGCCTCCACGACGGCAGCACGCCCCATGCGCATCCTCCTCTGGCTTGCCCTGCTGCCGGCCGTTGTCAGTCCGCATGCACGGGCACAGCAGACCGACAAACACGATGCCCCGCGCCATCGTGCGCAGGTGTCTTCGCAGCAATGCGGTCTCGGCACGCCGTTCAACGTGCTCGCCGACAGCGGCGGCATCTGGCTTTACCGCGACAGCGATTGGCCACGCGAAATTTTCTTCCACGGCGGCGAACTGAGCATCGACCACAAGCTGCAGCAGACCAGCACGGCCGATGCACGACGCCTTGGGAAGATGGAACAGCGCACCCGCGCACTGATGCCGCAGGTTGCCGGCATTGCCTATCAGGTGATCGACCTCAGTTACGACGCACTCGGCGGTGTCATCGAGGTCATGACAGGCAGTGCGCTCAACGCCCGCAAGATCGAACGGCTGCGCAAACGCGCACGCGCATATGTCGACGACACCCTGGGCAAGGGGCGTTGGGAGCAGAAGGCCTTCGACGGCAACTTCGCAAATTACGTCGAACACGAAGCCGAGCAATTCAAGGGCAGCATCGCGCGCCACATGCTCTGGCAGATCGTCACCGGGCGTTCGGACGGAATCGACAAACGCGCCCAACAGATGGAGGGCCACCTGGATGCAATGCTGGATGCCCAGGCGTCCACCATCGAGGCCAGCGCCAACGCGCTGTGCACCCAGGTGCAAGCACTGCGTCAGTTAGAGGACGCGCTCGAGTTCCGTTACCAGGGCAAGCCGCTGCAACTGCTCGCGCCCCTGCAGGACGACACGCCGCGCCATGACACCGAACATGCCGAACCGAAGTCCGACAACGGCGACGCGCCACCGAACCGGGCAGTCAAGCTGCAACCAGCAACAAACAGCTGAGGCTTCACGCCCTCGGTCGAATCATTGTTTCCCGGGCGGGGCGGCCATGTCCTTGATGCCCTGCCGGATGGTGCTCGAACGGGCGAGATCTCCGCTTGCCTCATACGCCTCGGCAAGGCTGTCCAGCGCATTGCGGGACGCCGGAAACAGCGACACATTGAGCGCGAACACACGAATCGCCGCATCTGCGTCGGTCAAGGCTGCAGTGCCCTCACCGCTCCAAACGGTTTGCTGGTTGCTTTGCAAGGCGCTACGCGCACCGACCATCCCGACTGGCTCTTGCCCGCCCACCGTCGCGGGACCTTACGCGGCATGGATGCCGTGTAAGCGCCTACAGGGACGTACTTGCGGCGTGTCCCGCGAGGGTGGGCGGGCAAGGGCCCTGCAGCCAAGTCGCAGATCACCCGCTCTGCACTAGACCGGCATGAGGTCGTTGTCTTAGCCGATGTTAGAGCGGCCAAACGCCTTGTCATCCGTGCTCAATGCCCGCCCGCCGCCGCTGCGCCGCCCGCGCCCGCACCGAACGGCGGTTTGGCCAGCCACAGGAAGAAGATGATCGCCAGGAAGGTCCAGCCGAGCAGGTAGAAGATGTCGTTGAAGCCCATCTGCGAGGCCTGGTGATTGATCATGTTGTTGAGCGAGGCCGCGCCGCGTTGCAGGTCGCCCTGCCCCATCGCGGTGACCTGCTCCTGCATGCCAGGGGTGTACACCGAGATGTGTTCGGTGATGTGCGCATGGTGCACCTGGGTGCGGCGTGCCCACAGATAGGTGGTCAACGATGCGGCAAAGCTGCCGCCCAGGGTACGCAGGAAGGTGGCCAGGCCGGAACCTGCGGCGATCTCACGCCCGTCCAGGTCCGAGAGCAGGATTTGCAGCATCGGCATGAAGAACAAGGCCACACCTACGCCCATCACCAATTGCACGGTGGCCACATGGCTGAAGTCCACCTGCAGGTTGAAGTTGGAGCGCAGGAAGCTGGTGAACGACAAAAAGATGAAGGCGACGGTGGCGAGCATGCGCAGGTCGAAACGCAGCGCGTACTTGCCCACGAACGGCGTCATCAAAACCGGCAGGATGCCGATCGGCGCGGTGGCAAGGCCGGCCCAGATCGCGGTGTAGCCCATGTCGCGTTGCAGCCATTGCGGGATCAGCAGGCTCACGCTGAAAAACGCCGCATAGGCCACCACCATCGCGAGCGTGCCGGCGCGGAAGTTGCGATGCCGGAACAGCTTGAGATCGACGATGGGATCCTTGTCGGTGAGTTCCCAGATCACGAACACCACCAGCGCCACGGCAGCGACGCAGGCCAGCACCACGATCTTGCCGGAAGAGAACCAGTCCTCGTCGTTGCCCAGGTCCAGCACCAGCTGCAGCGCACCCACGCCGACCACCAGCAGGATCAGGCCCATGTAGTCCATGCGCGGTGTTTCCAGCTGCTCGGGGCGATGGCGCAACTGCGAACCCACAATACTGCTGGCGATGATGCCCAACGGCACGTTGATCAGGAAGATCCATTCCCAGCTGTAGTTGTCGGTAATCCAGCCACCCAGGATCGGGCCGGCAATCGGCGCCACCACGGTGATCATCGCCAGCAAGGCAAGCGCCTGCCCGCGTTTTTCGCGCGGGTAGATCGACACCAGCAGGCTCTGGGTGATTGGGTACATCGGCCCGGCGACAAACCCCTGCAGCGCACGCGCCACCACCAGCATGCCCATGCTCTGGGCCAGACCGCACAGCAACGAGGCCACGGTGAAGGCCAGCGTCGACCACACGAACAACTTGGTCTCGCCGAAGCGGCGGCTCAGCCAGCCGGTCAGCGGCAGGGCGATCGCGGTGCTGACCGCGAACGAGGTGATGACCCAGGTGGCCTGCTGCGAGCTGGCGCCGAGATTGCCGGCGATGGTCGGCAACGAGACGTTGGCGATGGTGGTGTCCAGCACCTGCATGAACGAGGCCATGGCCAGGCCCACGGTGCACAGCGCCACGCTCGCCGGGCGAAAGCCGGCAGCGGGCGCAGGGGCCGAGGGACCGCCCGGCGCGGTGGGAGCTTGCGAAGACATGCTGGCTTAGCCCACCTTGGACGCAGCCTGCGCAGGCAGGTTGTCCTGGATGATGCGTTGGATGTCCGCGTCGGCGGCCTGCAACTGCTGCGCATACACGTCGGTGGAGAACACTGCGCCATTGGCGAACTTGGTCGGCAGCACGCTGCCCTGCTGTTCGTGCAGGTTGACGTCGACCTTCATCGACAAACCGATGCGCAGCGGATTGCCTGCCAGTTGCTTGGCATCCACCGCGATGCGCACCGGCACGCGCTGCACGATCTTGATCCAGTTGCCGCTGGCGTTTTGCGCAGGCAACAACGAGAACGCGCTGCCGGTGCCCAGGCCCAGGCTTTCGATGCGGCCGGTGTAGTCCACGCCGCCGCCGTACAGATCCGAATGCAGTTCCACTTCCTGGCCCAGGCGCATGTGCTTGAGCTGGGTTTCCTTGAAGTTGGCTTCCACCCACACCTGCTCCAGCGGCACCACTGCCATCAGCACGCTGCCGGGCTGCACACGCTGGCCCAGCTGCGCCGAGCGACGCGCCACGTAGCCGGACACCGGCGCGATGACACCGGTGCGCGCATGGTTGAGATAGGCCTGACGCAGCTGCGCGGCGGCAGTCTGCACGTCCGGCTGGTTGGCCACCGCACTGTCGTCCACCAGCGCGCGGTTGCGTTCGAAGCTCTCGCGCGAACCGCTCACCGCCGCTTCGGCCGCGGCCAGTTCCTCGCGGGCATGCGCCAGTTCTTCGTTGGAGATCGCGCCGCTGGCGGCCAGATCCTTGCGACGTGCGAAGTCGGCACGTGCGCTGCGCAAGCTCACCTCGCGCGAGGACAGTTCGGCCTGCGCGCCTTCCACGCTGCGGTACAGACCACGCACCTGGCGCACGGTCTTGGCCAGATTGGCCTCGGCCTGCTGCAATGCGACCGCGGTGTCAGCCGGGTCCAGCTGCACCAGCAACTGGCCGCGCTCCACGCGCATGCCGTCTTCGGCGCCGATGCTGACCACGGTGCCGCCGACCATCGGGGTGATCTGCACCTGGTTGCCCTGCACGTAGGCGTCGTCGGTGTCCTCGTGCCAGCGGCCGACCAGGAAGTACCACAGCACAAGACCGATGATCGCCAGGATCACCACAATGGCCACGATGCGCAGCGCCGCGCGGCGCTTGCTGGGCGCGGCCGGCGCAGGTTGGGAAGAAGTTGGAGTCGTCTGGCTCATCGTCGCTGTCTCAGGAATTCGGTTGTGCGGAAGTGGTCGCGGCGTGTGCGGTATCGCGCGCAGGTTCCGGCGTGAATCCGCCGCCCAGGGCACGCTGCAACCTCACCGAGGCCAACAGTTGTTGCGATTGCAGGCTGGCCATGCGCTGGCGTGCGGTGAGCAATTGCTCCTGCACGCTGAGCACTTCCAGGTAGCTGCCGATGCCGGCGCGGTAGCGCTGCTGCGCCAGTTCGAAGGCGGCGGTTACGGTCTGCACCGCGTCGTCCTGCGCGCGCGCACGCTGCTCCAGCGAACGCACGGCGTTGACCTGGTCGGCTACCTCGCGCAGGGCGTCGATCACTTTCTGGTTGTAATCGGCCACCGCCAGGTCGTATTGCGCATCGCTGCCGGCCAGATTGGCGCGCAGCTTGCCGCCATCGAAGATCGGCAGGCTCAGCGCCGGCGCAACCACGCCGAACACCGAGGCGCTTTCCAGGAACTGGCCGACATCGCGATTCACCACACCGCCCAGCGCCGTGATGTTGAAACTGGGGTAGAAGCGGGTCTTGGCGGCGGCGATATCCTGATCGGCGGCCTCCACACGCCAGCGCGCGGCGACCACGTCGGGGCGGCGGCCCAGCAGGTCGGCGGGCAGGTTGCTCGGCAGCTGCGCGGCGATGGCCGCCCCCAGCGTCGGGCGCGCGATCTCCAGCCCGCGATCCGGGCCCTGCCCGGCCAACGCGGCCAGCGCGTTGCGAGCCTCGTCGATCTGCTGCTGCGCGGACTGCAGCTGCTGCCGCGCCGACGGTACGCGGGCCTGCGCCTGGCGCACCTGCAACTCGCTGTCGATGCCGGCGCTGCGGCGTTGCCGGGTGAGCTCCAGGGTCTTCTGCACGCGGGTCAACTCATCGTTGGCCACGTCGTGCAGGCGCCATGCGTAGTCGAGCTGCGCATAGGCTTCGGCGATCGCCGCCGACAGGTTCAGGCGTGCCGCCTGTGCGTCCACCTCGGCCGCATGCGCCTGGTCCACCGCCGCTTCCCAGGTGGCGCGCTTGCCGCCCCACAGGTCCACGCCATAGCGGAAGTCCAGCACCAGCTGGCCGTTGCCACCGAACTTGCCGCCGCGCTCCTCGCCCACCATCGATTCGGGCAACTGCACGCCCGCATAGCCGCCGGACACCGACAGGCTGGGGCCGCGATCGGCCTGCGCGCTACCGATGCGTGCCTGCGCCTGACGCAGGCGCGCATCGGCCGCCGCCAGGCTGGGACTGTGCTGCAGGCCTTCGCCGATCAGCGCGTTCAATTGCGCATCGCCCAGGGCGCGCCACCAATCGCTGGCCGGCCAGGCGGCCGGGCTCAGGTTGGCCTGCGCGAGGGTGCGCTCGGCATGCAGCGCGCCCGGCTCCAGCATGGTGCCCTGCGGGGCAAGCCCACGGCTGCTGGCGCAGGCGGCCAGCGCCAGCGTCAGCGCAGTGAGGGCGAGCGGCCGCGCAAGCTGCGTGGACCGCAGGCGCAGCATCTGGATCGGGGAACTAGCAGCGTTCATGAGTTGAGTGCATCGCGGACACGGATGAGAAGAGAGGTGAGTTGCTCGCGCTCGGGCGGGGCCAGGTCGCGCAAGCCATGCTCGATGGCGCGCTCGCCGCGCAGCTTCAGGCGCTCCCACAGCGCCACGCCCTGTTCGGTCATGACGATCTGCAGCGCGCGCCGGTCCTGCGCATGTGGCTCGCGTCGCACCGCACCGAGCGCTTCGAGCTTGTCGAGCAGGCGGGTGACCGCGCTCGGGGTCTGGTCCAGCGCCAGCGCCAGCTCGTTGGCCGTGCAGGGCGAGCGCACTGCCAGGATCTTCAGGCCGACGTAGTGGCTGAAGCCGAAGTCCGGCAGCTCGCCCTTCATTTCGGCATCGAGCTGACGCATCAGCGCATCGCGCACCTGGCGCAACAGCAGGCCGAACGACGGCGAGGCGGTGGAGAGGTCATTCATGGCGGGCTATTTTCTTCTGAAAAATATATTTGTCAAAGCAAATATCTCTAAAGGGATTACATCGCCAGCAAGGATCGCCACCTTACGCGCCTGTGTCCATGGCCCGGTAATACAATTGCGCCAATGACTGTCGAAAACCCGCCAACCACGGTCGATGCCCTGCCACCCGGCGTGCGCGACAGCTTCGAGTGGGCCGACGGACCGGAGGTGATCGCGTTCCTGGCCGACCTGCGCGCGGTATGGGCGCCGGAAACGGTTCGGCATGCGCATGTCCGCGGGCAGCTGATGTATGTGGAGCACGGCGTGCTGACGGTGCACACCGAGCAGGGAAGCCTGTCGCTACCGCCGGGCTGCGCCGGCTGGATGCCGCCCGGCCAGCAGCACACCGTGGAACTGGCCGGGCCGCTGCGCGGCTGGGGCGTGGTGGTCCGGCCGGACGCCTGCGCCGCGTTGCCCGCGCAAGGCGGGGTGATCCGCCTGACCGGGCTCGCCCGCGAGGTGATCATGCGCGCGGCCGACTGGCCGCTGGGCCAGCCGCTCAACCCCGCCCGGCAACGCCTGGCCGCGGTGCTGCTGGACGAACTGCACCAGGTGCAGATCGACCACCTGCACCTGCCGATGCCGGCCGACCGGCGGCTGCTGCGCATCGCCCGGCAGTTGCTCGATACCCCGGCCGACCCGCGCCCGCTGGACGCCTGGGCCGACTGGGGCGGGCTGTCGGCGCGCAGCCTGAGTCGGCATTTCCGCAGCGAGACCGGGCTGAGTTTCGCGCAGTGGCGGCAGCAGGCCCGGCTGGCAGAGGCGCTGCGACGGCTCAGCCAGGGCAGGCCGGTCGCCCAGGTCGCCGACCAGCTCGGATACAGCAGCCCCAGCGCCTTCGTCAGTGTGTTCCACCGCCATTTCGGCGCTCCACCCACGCGTTATCTGGCCGGCACGCATGCGCGCGGCTTGGCATCCCCCGCCGCATCCGGATAATCGGCGCTCTTCGAGCGCGCGCCACGGCGCGGGCTCCTCTTTCGTAGGACCTGGCTTTACATGACCGATCTGACCCGCCCCACCTTCCACGGC
The DNA here is from genome assembly GCF_002940205.1 of Xanthomonas arboricola pv. guizotiae. GTDB lineage: Bacteria > Pseudomonadota > Gammaproteobacteria > Xanthomonadales > Xanthomonadaceae > Xanthomonas > Xanthomonas arboricola_C. Next base: position 123,286 of record NZ_MDSK01000004.1, on the reverse strand, counting down.
TTCGAGCAGCTGCCGCTGCGCGAGTACGCCGAACGCGCTTATCTCGACTATTCGATGTACGTGGTGCTCGACCGCGCCCTGCCGTTCCTGGGTGACGGCCTGAAGCCGGTGCAGCGGCGCATCATCTTCGCGATGAGCGAGCTGGGCCTGAATGCCGCTGCCAAGCCGAAGAAATCCGCGCGCACCGTGGGTGATGTGATCGGTAAGTACCATCCGCACGGCGACAGCGCCTGCTACGAAGCACTGGTGCTGATGGCGCAGCCGTTCTCGTATCGCTACCCGCTGATCGAGGGCCAGGGCAACTTCGGCTCCACCGACGACCCCAAGTCGTTCGCGGCGATGCGCTACACCGAATCCAAGCTGACCCCGATCGCCGAGGTGCTGCTGGGCGAAATCGGCCAGGGCACCACCGATTGGGCGCCCAACTTCGACGGCACCCTGGAAGAGCCGACCTGGCTGCCGGCGCGCCTGCCGCACCTGCTGCTCAACGGCACCACCGGCATCGCGGTGGGCATGGCCACCGACGTGCCGCCGCATAACCTCAACGAGATCGTCAGCGCGCTGCTGCGCCTGCTCGACAACCCCGATGCCACGGTCGCCGAGCTGTGCGAACACGTGCTCGGCCCGGACTACCCGACCACCGCCGAGATCATCACCCCGGTGGCCGATCTGCGCGCAATCTACGAGACCGGCCACGGCAGTGCGCGCGCACGCGCCACCTACAAGAAAGAACACGCCAACATCGTCATCGATGCGTTGCCGTACCAGGTCTCGCCGTCCAAGGTGATCGAACAGATCGCCCAGCAGATGCGCGCCAAGAAGCTGCCATGGCTGGAAGACATCCGCGACGAGTCCGACCACACCAGCCCGGTGCGGGTGGTGCTGGTGCCGCGCTCCAACCGTGTCGATGCCGAGCAGCTGATGGGGCACCTGTTCGTCACTACCGACCTTGAGCGCAGCTACCGCGTCAATCTCAACGTGATCGGCCTGGATGGCCGCCCGCAGGTCAAGAACCTCAGGCATTTGCTGAGCGAGTGGCTGAGCTTCCGCAGCGACACCGTCACCCGCCGCCTCAACCATCGCCTGCAGAAGGTCGAGCGCCGCCTGCACCTGTTGGAAGGGTTATTGATCGCCTTCCTCAACCTGGACGAAGTGATCCGCATCGTCCGCAGCGAGGACGAACCCAAGCCGGTGCTGATCGCGCGCTTCGCGCTCAGCGAGGAACAGGCCGAATACATCCTGGAAACCAAGCTGCGTCAGCTGGCGCGCCTGGAAGAAATGAAGATCCGCGGCGAGCAGGAAGCCCTGGCCAAGGAACGCGCGCAGATCCTGGCCATCCTGGAAAGCAAGACCAAGCTGAAGAAGTTGATCAAGGACGAGCTGACCGCCGACGCCAAGAAGTTCGGCGACGCGCGTCGCTCGCCGCTGGTGCAGCGTGGCGCCGCGCAGGCGATCGACGAAACCGAGATGGTCGCCAGCGAACCGATGACCGTGGTGCTGTCGGAAAAGGGCTGGGTACGCGCGGCCAAGGGCCACGAGGTCGACCCGGCCGGCATGTCCTACCGCGAAGGCGACAGCCTGCTGGCGGCGGTGCGCAGCCGCAGCACCCATCAGGTGGCGTTCCTGGATTCGGAAGGCCGCGCCTATTCGACCGCCGTGCATACCCTGCCCTCGGCACGTGGCAATGGCGAACCGTTGACCGGACGTTTCTCGCCGGCCTCGGGCGCGGCGTTCCAGGTCATGGCCAGCGCCGACAACGCCACCCGCTTCGTGCTGGCGTCCTCGCACGGCTACGGCTTCGTCACCCGCTTCGAAAACCTCACCGGCCGCAACAAGGCCGGCAAGGCGATGCTCAACCTGACAACCGGCGCGCATGTGCTGACGCCTGCGCAGGTGACCAACCCGCAGAGCGACCGCATCGTCGCCGTTACCAGTGCCGGCAATCTGCTGGCGGTGACCGCCAGCGATGTGCCCGAGCTGGACAAGGGCAAAGGCAACAAGATCATCGACATCCCCAAGGCCAAGCTCGGCACCGAGCGCGTGGTCGCGGTGGTGGCGGTGGCTCCGGGCAACACGCTGCTGGTGCGCAGCGGTGCACGCACCATGAGCCTGTCGTTCAAGGATCTGGATACGTATGTGGGTGCACGTGCGAGTCGCGGGGCATTGTTGCCGCGAGGGTGGCAAAAGGTGGACGGGCTGGAAGTGCAGTAACGGTGATTCGCTGACGCACCGCGCAATGGCGCGTTTGCCGTGCGGTTTTGAGCGACCCACAAAACTACCGCCAGCTGGACGCTGCCGGCGTTAGGGCATCGTGCCCTCGGCCAGGTTGGCTTGCAACGGCGAGATCACGCTGAGGCTCAAGCTCTGCATCGCCTTGAGAGGTAATCGAACGGTGCGGATGCGTCGGCTGTAGAGCGAGAGACTGCGGCCTTGCTGCAGGGCCCTTGCCCGCCCACCATCGCAGGACACGCCGCAAGTACGTCCCTGTAGGCTCTTACGCGGCATCCATGCCGCGTAAGGTCCCGCGACGGTGGGCGGACAAGGACCGGTCAAGATGGTCGGTGTGAGTAGTTGTGCGCAGTGCATGTCGCACGGCGATGCGATGTGGTCTGAGCGGTTCCTTTCGATCTGCAGTGCCATTGCCATTGCCTGCATCACGTCACTCGTCAACGCAAACCGACAAGACAACATCATGGACACAGATTTCTGGCTGCAGCGTTGGCAGAACGGTCAGACCGGCTTCCATCAGGACCAGGTGATGCCGTTGCTGCAAAAGCACTGGCCGGCGTTGCAGCTGCCGAAGGCTGCCCGCGTGCTGGTGCCGTTATGCGGCAAGACGCTGGACCTGCACTGGTTGGCCGCACAAGGCCATCGCGTGCTGGGCGTGGAGATATCGCCGCTGGCGGTGACGCAATTCTTCGCTGATGCCGGCCTGCAACCGCAGCGCCACAGCAGCCGCGCGGGCGAGCACTTTATCGCCGGCCCGATCGAAATCATCTGCGGCGACGCGTTTGCACTGGAACCAAGCGTGCTGGCCGATTGCAGCGCCATCTACGACCGCGCCGCATTGATCGCCCTGCCGGCCAGCTTGCGCCAACAGTATCTGTACACCACTTACGCGCGCCTGCCTGCGGGATGCCGCGGGCTGTTGATCACCCTGGAATATCCGCAGGCCGAAAAGGCCGGGCCGCCGTTTTCGGTGGACGCTGCCGCGGTGCACGCACTGTTCGACACGCAATGGCAGGTACAGCAACTGGAACACCGCGACATCCTCGATCTGGAGCCGCGCTTCCGTGCCGACGGCGTCACTGCCCTGTTGACCGGCGTCTATCGCCTGCAACGCAACTGACGGTCGCGGGCGAACTTTGTGATCGGCGAGCGCTGCCGACGCCCCAGTCGGGCGCCGCAGGCGTCGCACAGGCAGCGCAGCGCGCGCCGCTCAGGACCGCGTGGCGTTGCGTCACGCCATGGCTCGCACAACAGCGCAAGCCGCCGAGCAACAGCGCCGCAGACCGCCGGCAGCTGACGCAGACCACGCAGCAAGGCAACGCACCGCGCGGCACCTGCCGATTGCAACCCTGCACTGCGCCTGCTCGGCGGCTGCGCAGTGCCCAGTCACCGGGCTCAGCCGGCGACGTGGCCCTTGTCGATCTTCGAGGTCTGATACAGCTCCAGGCCGATCCGCTTGATCAGGCCGAGCTGCTGCTCCAGCCACCAGGCGTGGTCTTCTTCGGTGTCCTGCAGCTGCTTGAGCAGGATGTCGCGGCTGACGTAATCGCCGTGCTCTTCGCACAGCTTCATGCCAGCGGCGAGATTGGCGCGCACTTCGTATTCCACCACCAGATCGCGCTCGAGCATCTCCACCACGGTCTTGCCTGGCGCAAACTCGGCCGGCCGCATGTCCGGGTCGCCTTCCAGGAACAGGATGCGCCGCAGCAGCGCATCGGCGTGCTCGGTCTCCTCTTCCATTTCGTGGTTGATGCGCTCGTACAGCGCCATCAGGCCCTGGTCCTCGTAACGGCGCGAGTGCAGGAAATACTGGTCGCGTGCCGCCAGCTCGCCGCGCAGCAGCTGCTTGAGGTAGTCGACGACTTCGGGATGGCCTTTCATGATGTGCTCCAGCGACGCAATGCGCGCATGGTGCCCTAAGCCGCGGCGCAATGATCTAATCGGAATCACTTTCAGTTGCGCTTGCGGCCAGACCCGCCATGGTCATGAGCGGCCGCCACACTGTGACCGAACTCAAGGACTCGACAATGCGCAAATGGCTGGGCCGGCTGCTGCTGGCAATCGTGGTGTTGATCGTGGCGGCCGTGCTGGCCGTGTATCTGCTGATGCGTGGCAGCCTGCCGCAGCTGGATGGCAACAGCGCACTGCAGGGCCTGGCGGCACCGGTCAGCGTGCAACGCGACCGGCGTGGCGTGGTCACCATCGATGCCACCAGCCAGGTCGATGCCATGCGCGCACTCGGCTATGTGCACGCGCAGGAGCGCTACTTCGAGATGGACCTGATGCGCCGCGCACCGGCCGGCGAGTTGTCCGAGCTGTTCGGCGCCGCAGCGCTGGACCTGGACAAACGCAATCGCGTGCACCGGCTGCGTGCCCGCGTGCATGCCAGCCTGGATGTCGCCGCCGGCAGCCAGCGCGCGGCGCTGCAGGCCTATACCGAGGGCGTCAATGCCGGGCTGGCTGCACTGCGCGTGCGCCCTTGGCCGTACCTGTTGCTGCGGCAGACACCGCGCGCGTGGACGCTGGACGACTCCATCCTCACCGGCATGGCGATGTATGCCGACCTGCAGGACAACGACAACCAGACCGAACTGGCAGCCGCCCGCATCCGTGCGGTGGTGCCGGCGGCGCTGGCGGCATTGCTCGACCATCAAGGCTCCAGCTGGGATGCCCCGCTGTTCGGCCCCGCGCACGGCGATGCCGTGCTGCCCGACGCCGCCGCCCTGGATCTGCGCCGCCTGCCGCATCCAGCCGCCCCCACCGGCGCCGAGCCGCCGACGCCGGGCAGCAACGACTTCGCCGTGGACGGCAGCCTCACCAGCGACGGCCGCGCCATCGTCGCCGACGACATGCACCTGGGCCTGCGCGCGCCCAACATCTGGTTCCGCGCACGCCTGCGTTACCCGGACACCAGTGCGCCCGACGGCAAGGTGGACGTCACCGGTTTCACCCTGCCCGGCTTGCCGGCGGTGGTGGTCGGCAGCAACGGGCATGTGGCCTGGGCCTTTACCAACAGCTACATCGACACCGCCGACTTTGCGCGGATTGCGCCGGCCACGCCGGGTCATCCGCAAGCGCTCACCACCCATGTCGAGACCATTCGCGTGGCCGGCGCCGCGCCGGTGCGCTTTGCGGTGCGCGAGAGCGCCTGGGGCCCGGTCCTGCACGACAACGCCGATGGCAGCCTGCTCGCGCTACGCTGGGCCGCGCAGCTGCCCGGCGCGATCCGGCTGGACTTTGCGCAGATGAGTACGGCGGCCGATGTGCAGGCCGCCTTTGCAGTGGCGGATCGCTCGGGCATTCCGGCACAGAACCTGTTGCTGGCCGATCGCAGCGGGCGCATCGCCTGGCGCTTGATCGGTGCGCGCCCGGTACGCAATGCCGTCTGTGGCCCGAGCGGCATCGCCGAACTGGCAAGCTCGGCGCAGGGTGCGGACGCGGCATCGCCTGCGGCAACGGCGGCGCCAGCGCCGGGCGGCTGCCTGCCCTGGCCGGTGCGCAGCGACGCTGCCCCGGCCCTGATCGATCCTCCCTCGCACCGGCTCTGGACCGCCAACAGCCGCGTCGTCGATGCGCAGCAGTTGACCACGCTCGGCAATGCCGGCTACGACCTGGGTGCGCGTGCGCAGCAGATCCGCGACGACTTGTTCGCCAGGCAGCGTTTCAACGAGCTGGACCTGCTCGCCATCCAGCTCGACGATCGCGCCGTGCTGCTCACGCGGTGGTGGCAGTTGTTGCGCAGCGTGGTCGAGCACAGCAAGGACCCGGCCTTGCAGCAGATCGAAGCCGCCACCCGGCAGTGGGACGGGCACGCATCCACCCGCTCGACCAGCTACCGCATCGTGCGCGGCTTTCGCGGCATGACCATCGACGCAGTGGAAGCCGGCCTGCTAGCGCCGGCAAAAGCCGCGCTTGGCAAGGACTTCCTGCCGCCGCGTCGCGCGCAGCTGGAAGGCATCGTCTGGCCGTTGCTGCAGCAGCGCCCGGCGCATCTGCTGCCGCCCGCCTATGCGAGCTGGGATCAGCTGCTTGCCGAGGCTGCACGCAATGCGCAGACCGATCTCGCTGCGCAGGACGGCGCCTTGAGCGAACGCACCTGGGGCGAACGCAACACCGCCGCCATCTGCCACCCGATCGCGCGGGCATTGCCTGCGTTCGCCAAGCGCTGGCTGTGCATGCCGCCCGACCAACTGCCCGGCGATCGCGACATGCCGCGCGTGCAAGGCCCGGCATTCGGCGCCTCCGAACGCATGGTGGTGTCGCCCGGCCACGAGCAGGATGGCATCGTGCACATGCCGGGCGGCCAGAGCGGACATCCCCTGTCGCCATTCTGGGGCGCAGGGCACGACGACTGGGTGCACGGCCGGCCGACCCCGTTCCTGCCGACCGCAACCCGCTATACGCTGCAACTGCAGCCGAAATAGGCGTGGTTATTGCTGTCTCGAGTGTCGACACAGGTTTCGACAGTCGACAGGGGTCTGGACAAACGCAAAAACGTCATTGAGCTGTTCTGGTCACGCCTCTGCCGGCAACAGCGCGCGCCAGATACCGGGCAAGCCCCTCTCCGGTGGGAAAAGGGCAGCGCTCTTGAGCAAACCCCTCTCCCGCCGGGAGAGGGGTTGGGGTGAGGGCACCTTCTCCCGGTGGGAGAAGGGATGCTCCGCGCTTCTGCACTTCTGCACTTCCGCGCTTCTGCACTTCCGCACTTCTGCGCTTCTGCACAGCAACGAAGCCCGTCCACCGATCGGCCCAATCAAGCGAGCACAACATGCTAAGATGCATTTGATAACCATTCCCATTAGTGAACAATGCGCCCCACGCTCCTTGTCACCGCACTCGCCGCCGCCTTGGCTTTGCCCTCGCCCCGCGCCTTCGCCCAACACCACACCAGCACCTCGGCAACCGTCACCGACCTCGATGGCGTCGACGTCGTCGGCCGTGCGCAGACGCTGTACAAATCCGACGATGCGGCGGTGGCCACACGCACCGATACGCCGTTGTCGCTGGTGCCGCAGTCGGTGCAGGTGCTGCCACGCGAACTGATCGACGACCAGGCCGCGCGCCAGATCACCGATCTGTATCGCAGCATCAGCGGCATCAGTTTCTTCAGCTATGCCGGCGTCACCCTGCGCGGCTTCCGCCAGGAAAACGTGCTGTACGACGGATTGCGTGGCGACCCGTATGCCGGCTTCTCGGTGCCGCAGCTGTTCAATATCGAACGCGTGGAAGTGCTCAAGGGCCCGGCCGGTGCGTTGTACGGCGGCGGCGAACCCGGTGGCGTCATCAATTACGTCACCCGCAAGCCCGGCCATCAGGCCGCGCGTCGGGTGGAGCTGCAGGTGGGCAATCAATCCTTCGGTGCGGCCTCGTTCGAGGCCACCGGGCCGGTACGCGACGACGGGCGCATTCGCTACCGCATCGGCGCCTATGCCGATGGCGAAGATGGCTTTCGCCGCAATACCGATAGCCAGAGCCAGATCGGCGATGCGTCGGTGGCGTTCGACATCGGCCAGACCGGCGAGCTCACGCTGCAGTACACCGACATCACCCAGAACCTGGGCGGCAATCGCCTGCGCGGCGTGCCGGTGGACGACGACGGCAACTTCCTCACCGACCGTCGCTGGAATCACAACGAGCCCACCGATTTCCTCGACATGCGCGCCAAGGTGGCGTTCGCGCAGTACCGCTTTGCACCATCGGATGCGTGGGATGTGGACATGGCGGTGCGCTGGTTCAAGAACGACGAGCATCAGATCTATCACGAGCCGATGGGCCTGATCGATCGCGATGGCGACGGCACCGCCGAATGGATGACGCGGCAGCTGCGCAACCAGTTCCGCGACAACGATGCGATCTCCAGCAACGTCAACGCGGTGTTCCGCACCCGCATCGGCAGGATCGAGCACAAGCTGCTGATGGGCGCGGACTACTACCGGCTGGATGCGGATTTCCGCGCGCAGACCGCCAACACCGCAGACACCGGCCGCGTGCGTGGGCCGGTCCCGGGCATCGATCTGTTCAACCCGGTGTACGGCCGCAGCGGCTTTTACGACTACGGCCTGGACAGCCTGCCCTGGCGCGCCACCAGTACACGCAGCCAGCGCTACGGCGCGTATCTGCAGGACGAACTCACGCTGACGCCGCGCTGGTTTGCGATGGCCGGACTGCGTTGGGACGGCTTCAAGGACGACAACCGCCTGGACGGCTCGCGCGTCACCGGCAACGATCTCAGTTGGCGTGTGGGCAGCACCGTCGTGCTGCGCGATGGCATCAACGCGTACGCGAGTTATGCCAGCGGCTTCCTGCCGCAGGATGCGGCCAATCAGGACAGCAGCGTCGGCGGGCCGTTCGATCCCGAGCGCAGCACGCAGTGGGAAGTGGGCCTGAAGACCGCGCTCAACGATGGCGGGCTGACGCTCAACACCGCGCTGTATCGCATCGAACGCAGCAATATCGTGCAGGCCAACGGCAGTATCGTCGATGGCGTCAATCAGCTCTCCGCGCTCGGCCTGGTGCGCAGCGAAGGCCTGGAAGTGGATCTGCTGGCCGACCTCACCGAACGCTGGGTGCTCAACCTGACCTACGCCTACAACGATGCACGCGTGCTCGATGCGGGCACCAACGGCATCACCAATGCGTCCGGCGACCGCTTCGCCAATGCACCGCGCAACACCTTCGGCCTGTGGACGCGCTACGACCTGCCGGCCTGGAACTCGGCGATTGCCTTCGGTGCCGACTACGTGGGCGAGCGGGTCAGCCTGGAAGGCCAGCGCGTCAAGCCGTACGCCATCTTCGACATCAGCTGGCAGACGCAGTGGGATGCCTGGAAACTGCAGGTCAACGTCAAGAACCTGTTCGACAAGGTCTATGCCGCCAGCGGATTCACCGAACGCACCGGGCACTTTCCCGGTGAACCGCGCCGCATTTACGCGCAGCTGGCCTACAGTTTTTGAGCGAGGCGAACGGGCGCCTGCCCACGCCTTGGGCGATGCTGCAACTGTGACGCTGGTCGGCCAAAGCGGCCGCTGCACGCACGGTTGCGGCCTCGACCACGGCCGTGCAATGAACCTGCGCCGAATCAGGCGGGCCGCAATCGGCCAGACGTTAACGTCCGGTGGGACACACTAGAGGCCGTCGCGATCTGCAACGTGTTTGCGCACGATCGCCCTCCTCCCCCACTGACCGGAATCCGCATGCCTCAGCTTGCCCGCTCCGTTTCCGCCCTGTTGCCCCTGCTCGTTGCGACTGCCTGCTCGGCAGCGCCGCCCGCCAAATCCGGCCCACCGGAGGCGCCGGTCGCCGCCTGCACCGCCAAGGTGCGCCCCGGGCAGGATCTGCAGAAAGCCATCGACAAGCTCCCGCAAGGCGATGCGCCTGCGGTGTTGTGCCTGGAAAAAGGCGAATTTCCGCTCAACGGCCTGGTCTCGATCCAGCGCGGCAATCTCGTCTTGCGCGGCAAGGGCCCGACCACGGTGCTGCGCATGGCCGATGGCGTGCAGCAACCGGCGCTGGTGGTCGGCGACTACGAAAACCAGCAGCCGACCGGCGTGATCCGCAATGTCAGCATCGAAGACATGCAGATCGTCGCCAGCACCGGCGACAAGGAATTCATGCCCGAGCGTCCATACCTGAGCAATAGCGCGGTGGTGGTGCGTTCCGGCCAGGGCATCCGGCTGGCCGGCCTGCAGGTCAACAAGTGCCGCAGCGCCTGCCTGCTGAGCGAGTACGACACCCGCGAGATCACCATCGAAAACAACGATGTGTCCGGCGCGATCTGGGATGGGGTGTCGTTCAATCGCACCGCCAAGGTCACCATGGTCAACAACTACATCCACGACAACGTGGCCGCAGGGCTGACCACCGAGCATCTGGAAGACAGCGAGATCCGCAACAACCGCTTCGAGCGCAACGGCAGCCAGGGCATCTATCTGTCCGACGCGCGCCGCAACCGCTTCAGCAACAATCAGTTCGACGGCAACAAGGTCGCCGGCGTGTTCCTGGCCTGCGCGATCCGCTACCGCACGCCGGAAATCCTGTGCTGGGACAACAGCATGAGCCAGGACAACGTGTTCGAGAACAACCGCTTCTCCAATACACCGTTCACCTACACCATCGGTGTGGACCGCGCCGCCAACTGCACCGCGGCCGACTTCAAGCCGAATGTGTGGCGCAACAACCAGGCCGACGTGGCCGGCGTGGATATCGAGCCGCAACGCTACGGATACTGCGTGCGCCACGAGTGATCGCAGCAGCGGCCGGCAGCGCGTGAGCGCATGCCGGCCGCTGGAGTTTCAACGCCGATGCAGCAACGTCACGACGCCAACGCCTGTTCGTGAACGCCGGCAATCGCACGCCCGGACGGGTCGGCCATCGCGGCGAAACTGGCATCCCAGGCGATCGCGGTCGGCGACGAGCAGGCGATCGACTTGCCACCCGGCACCGTCTCCGCAGCCGCCTGGCTGGGGAAGAACTGCTCGAACAGCGTGCGGTAGAAATAGGCTTCCTTGGTCTGCGGCGGATTGACCGGAAAGCGCTTGGCGGCGGCAGCCAGTTCGCGGTCGCTGACATGCGCGGCGGCGTGCGCCTTGAGTCCATCGATCCAGCCATAGCCCACGCCATCGCTGAACTGCTCTTTCTGCCGCCACAGGATCGATTCGGGCAGATAGCCGGCAAACGCTTCGCGCAACACGCCCTTTTCCATCCGCGCAGCGCCGCTGCTGGTCTTGTCGATCATCTTGAAACTGGCGTCCATGCGCATGGCCACGTCCAGGAATTCGCGATCCAGGAACGGCACGCGCGGCTCCACGCCCCAGGCCATCATCGACTTGTTGGCACGCAGGCAATCGTAGTTGTTGAGCGCATCCAGCTTGCGTACCAGTTCCTCGTGGAATTCGCGTGCGTTGGGTGCCTTGTGGAAATACAGGTAGCCGCCGAAGATTTCGTCGCTGCCTTCGCCCGACAGCACCATCTTCACGCCCATCGCCTTGATGCGTCGCGCCAGCAGGAACATCGGCGTGGACGCGCGAATGGTGGTGACGTCGTAGGTCTCGATATGGCGGATGACCTCCGGCAGCGCATCCAGGCCCTCCTCGAAGCTGTACTCGAAGCCGTGATGCACGGTGCCCAGCGCGGCGGCGGCGACTTCGGCCGCGGCCAGGTCCGGCGAGCCTTTCAAGCCGATCGCGAACGAATGCAGGCGCGGCCACCAGGCTTCGGTGGTGTCGTTCTCCTCGATGCGATGGCGTGCGTAGCGCGCGGCAACGGCGGCGACCAGCGACGAATCCAGACCGCCAGACAGCAATACGCCGTACGGCACGTCGGTCATCAACTGGCGATGCACCGCACGCTCGAACGCCTCGCGCAATTCCTGCAACTGCACCTGCACGCCTTCCACCTCGGCGTATTCGCGCCAGGAGCGCTCGTAGTAACGACTCAGTGCACCGGTGGCGCTGTCGTACCAGTGGCCGGGCGGGAACTGCGCCGCATCGGCGCAATCGTCCACCAGCGACTTCAGTTCCGAAGCCACCCGCAGCCGGCCTTCGCGATCGTGGCCCCAGTACAGCGGCACCACGCCGATCGGGTCGCGCGCGATGATCACCCGCCCAGCGGCCTTGTCCCATAACGCGAACGCAAAGATGCCGTTGAGGCGGTTGAGGTAGGAGGCCGGCGCATCCTCGCGGTACAGCGCATTGATCACCTCGCAATCGGAGCCGGTCTGGAAGGCGTATGCCTGCACCAGCTCCTGCTTGAGCTCGCGATGGTTGTAGATCTCGCCATTCACCGCGAGCGCAAGCGCGCCATCTTCTGACAACAAGGGCTGCGAGCCGCCGGCCGGGTCGACGATGGCCAGGCGCTCGTGCACCAGGATCGCACCGGCGTCGACATACACGCCGCTCCAGTCCGGGCCACGGTGACGTTGCCGCTGCGAACATTCCAGCGCCTGCCGGCGCAATGCCTGCAGATCGTCACCGGGTTGCAGACCGAAAATACCGAAGATGGAACACATGGAAACACTCCTGGATGAAACTGCGGGGGTTGGCGGCCGGTGGCAAGCGTGCTGCACGAGAATGACACCCATAAAAAAACCCGCATCGGCCGATGCGGGTTTTCTGATTCCTGGGCGTTTGGTTTTACTTCGCCTAGTCGCAGACCCGCATCGGCCGCGCACGATTGTTCGCGCGCAGAGTGTTGCGGTTGGCGTTATTGAGGTTGGCGAGCTGGAAGACCATGTGACCGACGCTAACCGTTCGTTTTCGATGGCGCAACTGTTTCAGCGGCAACGACGGCGGCAACTGCTCCGTCAATCGACCAGCAGCCGCTCGATCAGCGTGCGATACAACGCCGGCAGCGCTTCCAGATCGGCCACGCGCACATGCTCGTCGACCTGATGGATGCTGGCGTTGACCGGGCCAACTTCGATGCATTGCGCACCCAGCGGCGCGATGAAGCGCGCATCGGAGGTGCCGCCGCCGGTGCTTTCCTCAGGCGGCGCGCCGGCGAACTGGCCCAGTACCTCGCGTGCGACGCTGCGCAGGCGCCCTTCCGGGGTGTAGAACGGCTCGCCGCTGCGATGCCAGCGCAGCGCATGGTCCAGCCCGTGGCGATCCAGCACTGCGGCGATTTCCGCTTCCAGCCGCGGCGCATCCCACAGCGGGGTGTAGCGCAGATTGAAGGCCACCTGCAGCTCGCCCGGAATCACGTTATTGGCGCCGGTGCCGGCATGGATGTTCGACACCTGCAGGCTGGTCGGCGGAAAACTCTCGAAACCCTCGTCCCACTGCCGCGCCACCAGCTCGGCCAGTGCCGGCGCTGCCAGATGGATCGGATTGCGCGCCTTGTGCGGATACGCCACATGCCCCTGCACGCCTTTCACCGTCAGCGTGCCGGACAGGCTGCCGCGGCGGCCCACGCGCAGCAGGTCGCCCAGCCGTTCGGTGGACGACGGCTCGCCGGTGATGCACCAGTCGATCGCCTGCCCGCGCGCACGGAACAGCTCGGCCACGCGCCGCACGCCATCGATGGCATCGCCTTCTTCATCGGAGGTCAGCAACACCGCCAGCGTGCCGGCATGCTGCCGATGGGCGGCGACGAACTGTTCGGCAGCGATCACGAAGGCGGCCACGCTGCCCTTCATGTCGGCCGTGCCGCGTCCGTACAGCACACCATCGCGGATCTGCGGATCGAATGGATCGCTGGTCCAGGCCTCGCGCGGTCCCGGCGGCACCACATCGGTGTGGCCGAGCAGCACCAGCACCGGCGCACCGCTGCCATGGGTGGCCCACAGATTGTCGACCTGGCCCAGGCGCAGGTGCTCGCAAGCGAATCCGGCGGCCTCCAGGCGCTGCGCAAGCAGCGCCTGGCAGCCGGCATCGTCCGGTGTCACCGAGGCGCGTGCGATCAGCTCGCAGGTCAGTTGCAGTACGTCGCTGGTCATGTTCGTCCTTCCGGTAAAGATGCACCTGGGCCGCCGGCATCGGCGGGTCGCCTGCCTTCCACGCGCCGCCCCGCACAGGCCTGTGCGAGCCGATGACGCGGTGGCGCCATCAGGCGATGTTGAAGCGTGCCTTGAACCCGTTGTCGGAGAAGCCCTGGCTGAGCGCGCCATCGTCGCTCACCACCACCGGGCGGCGGATCAATTGCGGGTATTCGCGCAGCAGCAGCTTCCATTCGGCGTCCGAACCGGGCGTCTTCTTGTTGTCGGGCAGCTGGCGCCAGGTGGTCGAGGACTTGTTGATCAAGGCCTCGAATCCGCCGGCCTTGCCGGCCCAATCCAGCAACGTCTCCGGCGCGGGCGTGTGCTCGCGGTAATCGACGAAGCTGTAGGCCACGCCGAAGCGGTCCAGCCACTTGGTCGCCTTCTTGCAGGTGTCGCAGTTCTTCAATCCATAGAGCGTGGTCATGTCGTCGCCTTTTCGACTCCGCGGCGCGCGCTTGCACGCGCCAACAGGGTGGTTGCCAGTTGATCGTGTTCCTGCCCGGGTGCGGGCAGGAACAGCACATCGGCGCGTGTGCCGTGGAATTTCAGCGCCATCCGCCGTGGCGGAATCAGCCATGCCGCATCGACCGAACGCAACTCGGCCAGGTCCACGCGCTGCGACCGTCCTTGTTGCACGATCTCCAGCGCATCGCCCGCATCGCGGACCTGCGCCCAGCGGCTGGACGCCCATGCCAGACGCAGGGTCATCAGCATTACCAGCGCAGGCGCCAGCCAACGCAGGGCGTCCAGCCGCTGCGGCACGCCATCGCGCAGCAGCGAGCCGGCCACGTAGAGCGCCACCCATCCCAACCACAGGGCCGGGATGCCCCAACCGACCCAGCCACTGAGCGGCCGCGACAGCATGGTGCCGCGCGCAGGCTGCGCGGTACTCAATCGGCCAGGCCGCGCAGCAATTCGTTGACGCTGGTCTTGCTGCGCGTCTTGGCATCCACCTGCTTGACGATCACCGCGCAATACAGCGAGTGCGAGCCATCTTTCGACGGCAGCTGGCCGGACACCACCACGCTGTAAGGCGGCACGTAACCGTAGGAGATCTCGCCGGTGGCGCGATTGTAGATGCGCGTGCTCTGGCCGATGAACACGCCCATGCCGATCACGCTGTGGTGACCGATCACCACGCCCTCGACCACTTCCGACCGCGCACCGATGAAGCAATGATCCTCGATGATGGTCGGGCTGGCCTGCAGCGGTTCGAGCACGCCGCCGATGCCGGCGCCGCCGGACAGATGGCAATGCGCGCCGATCTGCGCACACGACCCCACCGTGGCCCAGGTATCGACCATGGTGCCTTCGCCCACGTACGCGCCGATATTGGTAAAGCTCGGCATCAGCACCACGTCCTTGCCGAAATAGCTGCCGCGCCGCGCCACAGCGCCCGGCACCACGCGCACGCCGGCCTTGCGGAACTCGGCTTCGCCGAAGCCGGCAAAACGCGACTCCACCTTGTCCCAGAACGGTGCCGGCTGCGCGTCGATCACGGCCATCTCGTTGACGCGGAAATACAGCAGTACCGCCTTCTTCAACCATTCGTTGACGGTCCAGCCGCCCTGCCCGTCCGGCTCGGCGACGCGGAACTCGCCGCTTTCCAGGCCGTCGATGACGCGGGTGACGATGGCGCGGGTGGAGCCGTCGATCTCGTCGACTGTCAGGCTGGCGCGGCGCTCGAATGCGCTTTCGATGCCGAACTTGAGTTCGTCATTGCCCAGCGGCGTTGCAGCGCCGCGTACGGCCTTTTCGGCGATCGGCAGTTTCTTCGCAGTTGCAGCCTTCTTGGCCGCCGGTGCGGACACCACGCTGGCCGGCTGCTTGGCCACGCGCGGGCCCGCACTGGTCGCCGGCTTGGTCGCGCTTTTTTTGGTCACCGGCTTGGTAACGCTTTTGCTGGCGGCCACGGGCTTAGCAGCCGCCGCGGTGGCCTTGCGCTTGTCGACGGCCGGCGCCTGGGGCGCCTTGCCGCTCTTGCGCGTCGCGCGCTTGGGCGCTGCGCTGGTGGGGGTCGCGCCCTGCGTGCGCGCGGTCTTCTTGCTGGTGGCCATGGGGGTCTCCGGACGGACTATTTGGTGGGATCGAGGCAGGCGCACAGCGCATCGCGCAGCGCCTGCCGGGCGGATTCGGGCAATGGGCGGTCGTGCTCGTCGGTGATCTGGAACTGGTCTTCGGCACGCTCGCCGAAGGTGGCGATGCGCGCATCGTGCACACGCAGGTGCTGCAGGCGCAGCACGTGGGCCACATCGGCCAGCAAGCCGGGGCGATCGGGCGCGACCAGACTGATGCGGGTGCGGCGGCCACCGGCGCTTTCGCTGAATTCCACGCGCGGCGCAAAGCGGAAGTGGCGCAGCTGGCGCGGCACCGCACGCCGCGAGGGCCGCACCTGGTGCAGGTCGCCGGCCAGCACCTGGCGCAGGGCCGCGGCCAGGCGCTGCGGGTCGCCATCGGCGGAACTGTCCTGCGGCAGCACCTCGAACACGTCGAAGATCGCATCGTGCGGCGCATCCAGCACGCGGGCACGATGGATGCCATACCCCTTGCGATCCAGCGTGGCGACGATCGCGGAGAACAAACCATCGCGATCGGGCGAATACACGAACACTTCCAGCGCGTCGTTGTCCGGCACCGCGCGCCGCGCCTTGACCATGGTCTGGCCGATCTGCACTTCGATCAGCGACACCGCCTGCCAGGCCAGTTGCTCGGGACGGAAGCGCAGGAAGTTTTCATCCGGCATGCCGGCGAACTGGCGGTCGATGGTGGCATCCTCGTGGCCTTGCGCCTGCATCAGCGCACGGGCGGACTCGCGCGCTTCGCGCAGGCGCTCTTCGCGCGGCGGCGGATGTTCCAGGCCCTCGCGCAATGCGCGCCGCGCAGCAAAATACAGGTCGGCCAGCAGGCGGTCCTTCCATGCGTTCCACAACTTGGGACTGGTGCCGGCAATATCGGCGCAGGTCAGCAGATACAGGTAATCCAGGCGCTCGCGCGTGCCGACCAGGGTAGCGAACCGGTGGATCACCTCCGGGTCGGAGATGTCCTGCTTCTGCGCGGTCACCGACATGCGCAGATGCTGTTCGACCAGCCAGGCCACCAGCGCGGTATCGCCTTCGCTGAGCCGATGCGCTTGGCAGAACGCGCGCGCATCCACCGCGCCCAGCTCGGAATGATCGCCGCCGCGGCCCTTGGCGATGTCGTGAAACAGGCCGGCCAGCAACAGCAATTCCGGCTTGCGCAGGCGCGGCCAGACTTCGTGGGTGATCGAAAAACGCTCATCGGCGCGACCGGCGGCGAACAGCGAGATGTTCCGCAGCACCATCAAGGTGTGCTGGTCCACCGTGTAGACATGGAACAGGTCGAACTGCATGCGCCCGGACACGCTGGCGAATGCCGGAATCCATTGGCCCAGCACACCCAGGCGCGCCATGCGGTTGAGCGATTCCACCGCACGCGGGCCGCGCAGCAGCGCCATGAAGCGCTCGCGCGCGGTCGCATCGGCGACGTCGTAGGCGGGCAACTCGCGCAGCACCTCGGCCAGCGCGCGCGCGGTCAGCGAATGCAGCCCGCGTACCTCGCGATGCGCCGCCCACTGCGCAAACAGCGCAAAGACCTGCAGCACATCGCCGGCCGGCCACTCCTCTGCATCCGCAGCCAGATAGCCGCGGCGCAGACTGAAGCCCTCGCCGAGCGGCTCCGGCACCGCCTCGCCGTCGAACTGTTCTTCGAAGCGCTGCAGCAAGCGGTCGCTGATGCGGCGGATCAACGCAGCGCTGCGATAGAAGCGCTGCATCATCTTTTCCACGCCCAGGCTTTCCGGGTCGTCGGCAAAGCCCAGTCGCTCGGCCAGCGTCTTCTGGTAATCGAACCCCAGCCGCTCTTCCGGCCGGTTGGCGACCAGATGCAGGCCGAACCGCAAGCGCGCCAGCTCCTCGCGTTCGCGCCGCAGCGCTGCGGCCTCGTCGAAGCCGACATGGCCGAGCCCGACCAGCGCCTCCAGATCCTTGACCCCGAACGCGCGCAGCGCCATCCAGCCCAGGGTCTGCAGATCGCGCAGACCGCCGGGGCCGTCCTTGATGTCCGGCTCCAGATTGTCGGCGGTATCGCCGAAGCGCTGGTGCCGCGCCAGCAGCTCTTCGCGCTTGGCCTGGAAGAACTCGCGCGCCGGCCACACCTGTTGCGGCGAAATCGCTGCCGCCAGCGCGGCACGCGCCGGGCTGTCGGCCACCAGCGGGCGCGATTCGATCAAGGCGGTCAGCACTGTCTGATCGGCGGCCGCAGCGGTGCACTGCGCCGGCGAGCGCACCGCGTGGCTGATCGGCAGTCCCACATCCCACAGCAGGGCGAACAGCCGCGCCAGGGCCTGCTCGTGCTGTTGCTGCACGCCGCTCTCGCCCAGCACCAGCACATCCACGTCCGAGCGCGGGAACAGTTCGCCGCGCCCATAGCCACCCACCGCATGCAACGACAGCCCGGCATCGGCCGGGATGCAGCGCGTCCACGCATTGCGCATCAATTGATCGACCGCGCGGGCGCGCAAGGCCACTAGGCGTTCGATCGGCTCGCCCTGGTCGAAGCGCTTGCACAGCCGCATGTCGGCATGCACCAGCAGCGGACGCGCTTGCGCGGCCCACTCGGCATCGCCGGCGACACCCGGGTCGGGTCGTTCCGCCGGCGTGGCCGTCATACCGGAGCGGGAGCGTTCGGCGACAGCGTCAGCACATCCACGCCGTCTTCGGTCACCGCGACCATGTGTTCCCACTGCGCGGACAACTTGCGGTCCTTGGTGACCACGGTCCAGCCATCCGGCAGGGTCTTATGGTGGTAGGTGCCTTCGTTGATCATCGGCTCGATGGTGAAGGTCATGCCGGGCTTGAGCACCAGGCCTTCGCCGGGACGGCCGTAATGCATCACCTGCGGCTCGTCGTGGTAGACCTTGCCGATGCCGTGGCCGCAATAGTCGCGCACCACGCTGAAACGCTCGGCTTCGGCAAATTTCTGGATCGCGTGGCCGACATCGCCCAGCGTTGCGCCCGGCTTGACCGCACGGATGCCGCGCCACATCGCCTCGTAGGTGGTTTCCACCAGCCGTTTGGCCATCACCGACGGCGTGCCGACGTAATACATGCGGCTGGTGTCGCCATGCCAGCCGTCCTTGATGACGGTGACATCGATATTGACGATGTCGCCGTCCTTCAGGACCTTGGACGCACTCGGGATGCCGTGACAGATCACGTTGTTGACCGAGGTGCACACGCTCTTGGGAAAGCCGCGGTAGCCGACGTTGGCGGGAATGGTGCCCTGCACGTTGACGATGTGGTCGTGGCAGATGCGGTCCAGCTCGGCCGTGGTCACGCCCGCCTGCACGTACGGCGCCACGACATCAAGCACTTCGGCGGCCAGACGGCCGGCGACGCGCATCAGTTCGATTTCTTCTTTGGTTTTCAGATTGACGCTCATGGCCGCGATTATCGCCGATTCGGGCTGAATCTGAACGACCTGCGCATGCTGTTTTTGATCCGGCTGCGATCAACCAGCTAGTCAGCCACCCAGACGGACGGGGCGGCAGGAATCTGGCGGCGCCGCGCATTCATGTGTGACGCGCTACCGCTCGCGTCAAAAAGTCCGTCAGCGGAGTCATCCGAAAGACATCGCAATTTTGCACAAACTCTCATGATAAACAGCGGGATAGCCCAATTATTCGGGGTAATCTTTGGCACAGCTGATGCATTGGAGGCAGGGCGACAAGTCGTCGCGCCACCAATGACCACACCGGTCAAGGAAATGTCCATGCGTACTGTCCGCCCTGTCCTGCTATCCCTCGGCCTGCTCGCGACCATTGGCGCTGCCAGTGCAGCAGATACCACCACATTCAATGTCAAGATCGCCGTCACCAAGGCCTGCACCATCACCGCCGCCTCCGCCACGGACGTCGACTTCGGCTCGGTGTTGTCCACCTCCACGGCCAATGCCGACGCCAACGGCAGCGTGACCGCGCAGTGCACCGCGCTGACCCCTTACAACATCGCATTGAGCGCGGGCAGCAATGCCGGCACCGCCAACGACGTCACCACCCGCCGCATGAAGAACACCGATGCGCTGGTCACCACCAACAACTTCATCGCCTACCAGCTGTACCAGGATCTGGGCCGCAGCACGGTGTGGGGCAGCACCACCGGCACCAATACGCTGAGCCGCACCGCCACCGGCATCAACCAGGTCTACCCGGTCTACGGCCGCGTGACCAACCCGTCGGCCAACAATCCCGCGACCGGTACCTACCAGGACACCATCACCGCCACGATCGTCTACTGAGCGCGCGCATGCCATTGCCCCACCGCCTGTCCTACCGGATGCCGGACTGGCTGGTCACGGCCGGACTGAGCCTGACACTGGCGCTTGGCAGCGGCATGCCGCTGCAGCCGGCCCGTGCGGCCAGCCTGCAACTGGCACCGACTTCGCTGACGCTGAGCGCACAGCAGTCCGCCGACGGGCTCTGGCTGAGCAACAGCGGCAGCGCACCGGTGCAGGTGCAGACCCGCGCCTATCGCTGGACCCAGCGTGACGGCAAGGACCAGCTCGACCCGACCCAGGAACTGCTGGTCAGCCCGCCGATGCGCACGCTGGCCGCCGGCGAGCGCCAGCTGATTCGGGTGATTCGCGCCGGGCCTGCGCCGACCAGCGAGGAGGCCTGCTACCGCATCATCGTCGACGAATTGCCCAACGCCGATGCGGATCGCAAGGGCATGCAGTTCGTGCTGCGCTACTCGGTGCCGATCTTCCTGCTGCCGCCGGGCAAGACCGAATCCACGCCCAGCCTGAGCACGCAGGTGATTGCCGGCAGCGATGGCAATGCGCAGGTGCAGATCAGCAACACCGGCAAGGGGCACGCCCAGGTCGCCGACCTGCAGCATCGGGTCGATGGCACGACCAGGACCGCATTGAACGGGCTGGTGGGCTATGTCCTGCCCGGGCAGACCATGCGCTGGTCGCTGGGAGCGCCGCTTGCCCAGTTCGGCCGCGGCACCATCATCGCAAGGATCAATGGTGAGGCGGACGAACGCACCCTGTTGGCCGCGCCGGCAGCGCCGTGACGCGGGCCGGCTGGCGATGACGCTGCTTGCGACCGCCACCTGTCTGGCACATGCGGCCTCCGGCGATCTGGTCGATACGGCGCCATTGCCCGATCAGGCGCCACAAAACGTCGCGACCCTGCCGCAGACGCTATATCTGGATGTCACCCTCAACCAGGCCGACCGCGGCCTGGCACCGTTCGAACTGGTGGACGGCCACCTGCGCGGTTCGGTGGACACGCTGCGCAAGCTGGGCTTCGTGCTGGCCGACCGCGCCGCCAGCGAGCTGGTCGACCTGGATCGCCTGCCCGACGTGGAGGTGCGCTACGACGCTGCGCTGCAACGGCTTGCGTTGCAGGTGCCGCTGGCACAGCTGTCGCTCTCCACCACGTTACTCAAGGCCGAACAGGTTGCGCCGCCCAGCGCCACAGCCTCGCCCGGCATGCTGCTCAATTACGACGTCTATGCAACGCGCAATGCCGGGACCAGCAGCGTGTCGCTGGCGACCGAACTGCGCGGCTTCGGCATCGGCCGCGGCATGGTCGATACCACCGCGGTGTTCCTGGCCTACGACCGCCCGCAGGACCAGCGCTGGCGCAGCGAAGCGGTGCGCCTGGACAGCGCCTGGCAGATGGATTTCCCCGACAGCGCCACCAGCCTGACGGTCGGCGATTTCTATAGCGGCTTTGTCGACTGGAGCCGCTCGATCCGCCTGGGCGGGATACAGATCGGCCGCAATTACGCCTTGCAGCCGTACCGCGTGCTGACCCCCACGCCAAGCTTCCTGGGCGAGGCGGCGGTGCCGTCGACGGTGGAGCTCTACGTCGATGGCCTGCGCCAGTACAGCGGCCAGGTACCGGCCGGCCCGTTCCAGCTGGCCGCGCAACCCGGCATCAGCGGCACCGGGCAGGCGCAGATCGTGGTGACCGATGCGTTCGGCCAGGTGCGCCGGTTGGACTTCGCCTTCTATGGCACGCCGCAGCTGCTGGCGCGCGGCATTTCCGAGTGGTCGGCCGGCATCGGCCATCTGCGCCAGGACTACGGCCTGCGCTCGTTTTCCTACGAGTCGCGCACGGTCGCCAGCGCCACGCTGCGCAAGGGCCTGCGCGAGGATTTCACCATCGAAGCGCATGCCGAGGCCGGCGGCGGCGTGGTCAATGCCGGTGCCGGTGGCGTGTGGTTGCTCGGCGTGGGCGGCGTGGTCAATGCGGCCTACGCGCATAGCCGGATGGATGCGCGGCGCGGCGGCCAGTCCGTGCTGGGATATGCCTGGAACAACCGTCGCTTCAACTTCGCTGTCGGCACCCAGCGCACCCACGGCGACTATCGCGACCTGGGCGCGCTGCAGGGCGCGTTGCCGGCGCGCATCAGCGACCGCGCGGTGTTCGGCGTCAACGTCAATCCGGTCGGCTCGCTGGGCACCAGCTATGTGCGGCTGAGCTACCCGCAAGGCGACACTTCGCGGTATGCGAGCCTGTTCTGGTCGCGCAGTTTCGGGCGTAACTGGGCGGCCAATCTGTCCGGCAACCAGAACCTGGATGTGCGCAGCGACCGCAGCCTGTACCTGTCGCTGTCGACCACCTTCGGCGAGCTGCGCCAGGCCAGCGCCTCGATGCAACGCAACGGCAACCGTACCGGGCTGGTGGCCGATCTCAGCCAGCCGCTGCCCGGCGACGGCGACCTGGGCGGGATCGGCTGGCGCCTGCAGGGGCGTGCCGGCGACGATGCCAACGGCGGCCTGGCCGAACTGGGGTGGTTGAACCGCATCGGCCGCTACAACCTCGGCGTCGCCAACCAGGATGGCGCCAACTTCGGTTATGCCAGCGCCAGCGGCAGCCTGGTGTGGATGAACGGCCGCGGTTTCGCTGCGCGCGACATCCAGGATGCCTTTGCGGTGGTCTCCACCGACGGCCAGCCCGGCATTCCGGTGCGGCTGGAGAATCGCCCGATCGGCGTCACCGATGCGCGCGGGATGCTGCTGGTCACCCCGCTGCAGTCGTGGCAGCGTAACCAGCTGTCCATCGACACCCTGAACCTGCCGGCGGACCTGCGCGTGGACCGCGTCGATACCGCGGTGACACCGCGCCAGCAGTCCGGGGTGGCGGTGCGCTTCGGCATCACCCGGGTGCGCGCGGCCATGATCGTGCTGCACGACGCCCAGGGCGTGCCGTTGCCGGTCGGCAGCGTGGTGCAGCGCGAGGGCGATGCCGAACGCGTGGTGGTCGGCTATGACGGCGAGACCTATCTGGACAACCTGCAGAGCGACAACCGCATCCTGGTCGAGCTGCCGACCGGCCGCTGCAGCGCCCGCTTTACCTACCCGGCCAACCCCGGCGGCATTCCGCGGGTCGGCCCGCTGCCCTGCGTCCTCGAGCAGCAAACCCCATGAGCCTGCCCGCACCGTGGCGCCTGGTCGTTGCGCTGGCGATCGCAACGTTGTGGCTTGCCCCCTGCCAGGGCGCGCACGCGGACACCACCTGCAGCGTCACCCTCGGTACCCCGCTGGCGTTCGGCAACGTGGCGGCCAACGGCACCACCGATGCGGTGGCAACACTCAACGTCTCCTGCGCGACCGCCGCGCTCAGCGTGCTGGGCTATGCCCAGGTGAGTCTGTGCCTGGACCTCGGGCCGGGCAGCGCCAGCAACGGGCTGTACGCGCCGCGCCGCATGCTCAACCCCACCAGCGACAGCCTGGACTTCCAGATCTACAGCGAGGCCACGCGGACCCAGGTCTGGGGCGCCACCGGATCGACGACGCCCTCGCCGCGCCTGGTCACACTGTCCTACGCCGTTCCGGTGGTCACCGGCGGCTCGCAGACGGCCAGCATTCCCCTGTACGGGCGCATTCCGGCCAACCAGATGCTGTCGGTGGGAACCCACACCAGCAGTTTCGGCGGTGCCGACACCGTGCTGCGCTATTCCTACAACGAGAGCGTCATCGGTGTCCCGCCGACGCCGAGCAGCTGCACGGCCGGCGGCAGCGGCGCCAAGACCGCCAGCAACGCCTTCCCGTTCACGGCCTCGGCCAACGTGCCGGCACGCTGCACTACCTACGTCACCACCGACCTGGATTTCGGCAGTATTGCCGGCACCATCGATACCGCCATCGACCGCACCTCCACCATCAGCCTGTCGTGCACCAACCGCACTGCCTGGAATATCGGGCTGGGCGATGGCATCAATGCCACCGGCAGCGTCCGGCGCATGCGCCACGCCAGCAGTGCCAACTACATCGCCTACGAGCTGTATCGCGACGCCGGCCGCGGCAACCGCTGGGGCACCAGTATCGGCGTCGATACGCTCAGCGGCACCGGCAACGGCGTCGCGCAGACGGTGACCGTCTACGGCCGCGCGCCGGCACCGCAGCAGCCCATTGCCGGCGCCTACAACGACACGGTGACCGTCTCCATCACTTACTGACAGTTAATAAAGTTCGCATCGGGGGCGTCGCTATTTGTTGCGTCTCCAATGCAAACGACTGCTTTCATGACGCTGGTCACTCTGTTGAAGCGCCTGACGCTGGTCGCCCTCGTCTGCAGCGCGAGCGCTCCCGCAGCCAACGCGGCCACCGCTCGCGGCCCGGAAAACTTCACCCTGCACATCGGCCTGCGCCTGCTCAGCGGCTGCGAACTGCGCACTGCGCCGCCGCGCGCCAGCTGTTCCCGGGGCACGCCGATGGCGATCGCCCCGCCAGCCAGTAGCGCCGACGCCCCCGCCGCCACCAGCACCGGGCAGGATGCCAGCGCGCTTGCCGGGCCAGCGCCCGCCGGCAGCGCGCGCATCACCACGATCGCGTTCTGACCATGGCCGCGGCTCGCTCCTGTTGCGGTCTGCTGGCGCTGGCGTTGGCCGGCCTGGCCATCGGTGGCAGCGCCGTCGGCGCCGAGATCGCCATCGCCCCGACCACCGCACGCATTCCCGCCGACAGCGACCAGGCCACCGTCTGGCTCTACAACCAGGCGACACTGCCGTGGCGCGCCGAAGCCAAGCTCTACCGCTGGCGCCAGGACGGCGACCGCGAGCTGCTCGAACCGGCCACCGCCGCCACCGTCAGCCCGGCGCATTTCGAAATTGCTCCGCAAGGCCGGCAACTGCTGCGGGTGATCCGCCTGGGTCCCAGCCCGGTGCAGAGCGAAGACAGCTACCGGCTGGTGGTGACCCAGCACGCCACCGGTAGCGACATCGAACTGCTGCGCTATTCCACGCCGGTGTTCGCCCTGCCCAGCCAGCCCGGCGACCCGCGCCCGCTGCTGCAGGCCAGCCTGTCGGGCCAGGGCAGCGGCCGCGCGCTGAAGGTCCACAACGCCGGGCTCGGCCATGCCAGGCTGGCCGACCTGGCCTACATCGATGACAGCGGCACCCGCCGCAGCATCTGCGATGATCTCGCCGGCTACGTACTGCCTGGCCAGACCCGCCAATGGCCACTGCCCGCCAACCTGCCGGCCGGCAATGGCCGCTTCGTGGCGCGCATCAACAGCGATATCGAGACGACGTTAGCGTTGGAGCCGTGAGCTCTGGGGATTGGGAATTCGGGATTGGGGATTTGGTACAGCGCATCGCGGTAGCTGATCCTTCGTGGGCTTGTGGACGCGCACGGAGCTAAGCTTGCCCGATTCCCGATTCCCGATTCCCGATTCGCCAATTGCGTGCGCCCGCTCCACCGGCTATACTCGGCCGGCCGTCTTGCGCCGCTCGCGCATTACGTCGTTCACGTCGGACGTCATCGACGAATTCACACCTGCCGCCGCCATCCGTGCCGGGGTGCCCCCACCAGGGGTTCGTCACGGAGGCGACAGGGAAGCCCAACCCCGGAATCGTTTGTGCGCATCCTTTCGCAAGGGCCCGCACATCCATGTGCGGACTCTTCAAAGTCCAATCCGCGCACGTAGATTCCGCTATCAGGAGTTACCTCAATGCCCCAAGTCACCATGCGTCAGATGCTGGAAGCCGGCGTCCATTTCGGCCACCAGACTCGCTACTGGAACCCCAAGATGGCGCCGTACATCTTCGGCGCGCGCGGCAAGATCCACATCATCAACCTCGAGAAGACCGTTCCGCTCTTCAATGACGCGATGAACTTCCTCTCCTCGATCGCGCAGAAGCGTGGCACCGTGCTGTTCCTGGGCACCAAGCGCAGCGCGCGCGAGTCCATCAAGGAAGAAGCCGAGCGTTGCGGCATGCCGTTCATGACCCAGCGCTGGCTGGGCGGCACGCTGACCAACTTCCGTACCGTCAAGCAGTCGGTTGCGCGCTTGAAGGAACTGGAGTCGGCCGAGACCGACGGCACCTTCGACAAGCTGATCAAGCACGAAGTGTTGGGCCTGCGTCGCGAGCGCGAGAAGCTGGACGCCTCGCTGGGCGGCATCAAGGAAATGAACCGTCTGCCCGACGCGATCTTCGTGATCGACATCGGCCATGAAGACATCGCCATCAAGGAAGCCAAGAAGCTCGGCATTCCGGTGATCGCGGTGGTCGACACCAACTACGACCCGGCCCTGGTCGACTACGCCATCCCGGGCAACGACGACGCCATCCGTGCCGTGCAGCTGTATGCACGCGCCGCTGCCGACGCCGTGCTGGAAGGCAAGGCTGCTGCGCCGAACTCCGCTTCGGTCCGCGAAGAAGAGTTCTCGGCCGAGTCCGCCGACGAAGGCAAGGGCCGTCGCGCTCCGGCCAAGAAGGGCGACAAGAAGGCTGACGCGGCGGCCGACGCGGCCGCTCCGGCTGCCGAGTAATCGGCCTGCAATGCGGCCGCACCATGCTGTGCGGCCGCAGCCCCGACGGCGCCCTCTCGGCCCGTCGCTGAGGCCACTGAACATTTCTACGGGGGCGGCCGGCATGGCTGCGCCGTCTCCTACCGGCGGAACACTCCGCCGCACGCATTCGTCCATATGAGGTAATTCCATGGAAATCACTGCTTCCCTGGTCAAGGAACTGCGCGAGCGCACCGGCGCCGGCATGATGGAGTGCAAGAAGGCACTCGTCGAAAACGCAGGCGACATCGACGCCGCTGCCGAATGGCTGCGCAAGTCGGGGCTGGCCAAGGCCGACAAGAAGGCTGACCGCGTTGCCGCCGAAGGCCGCATCGCCACCGCACAGGCCGGCGGCAAGGCCGTGCTGGTCGAAGTCAACTCCGAAACCGACTTCGTCGCCAAGGACGAGAACTTCCTGGCCTTCACCGAGACCGTGGCCACCGCCGCGCTGAACTCGGATGCCGCCGATGCCGAAGCGCTCAAGAGCGTCAAGCTCGACAGCGGCGAGACCATCGAAGAGCGTCGCGCCGCGGTCATCGCCAAGGTCGGCGAGAACCTGCAGGTACGTCGCCTGGTCCGCATCGACAGCGCCAACAACGTCGCAGCCTACGTGCACGGCGGCCGCATCGGCGTACTGGTCGAGCTGAAGGGTGGCGACATCGAGCTGGCACGCGGCATCGCCATGCACATCGCCGCGATGAACCCGCCGCACGTCAAGGCCTCCGATGTCCCGGCCGAGTTCGTGGCCAAGGAAAAGGAAATCGAACTGGCCAAGATGTCCGAGAAGGACAAGGCCAAGCCGGCCGAGATCCTGGAAAAGATCATCAGCGGCAAGATCAGCAAGATCGTCAACGAAGTGACGCTGTACGGCCAGCCGTACGTGCTGAACACCGACCAGACCGTCGAGCAGGCCGTCAAGGCTGCCGGTGCCGAGGTGGTCGGCTTCCAGCGCCTGGCCGTTGGCGAGGGCATCGAGAAGGTGGTGGAAGACTACGCCGCCGAAGTGATGAAGCAGGCCGGCCTGGCCTGATCCTCGCCACTGCATAGAGAAAGCCGCGGCCTGCCGCGGCTTTTTTTTGGGCCCGACACTGTCGCGCAGGCCCATGAAAGCGCGAAGCTGAAGCGAACGCATCCGCCGGGCCCGCGACCGGCCTCAACTCTACAGATGTAGTGGCGGTTGCCGCTAGAACTGGATGCCGACCAGGCTTTTCCGCCCCCATCGCGCACGCGTTGCCGCGCGGCGACGGCAGAGCATGGCGTGCCCCATTAACGAGCGCAGCGGTATGCTTGCGCCCACCGTCGGCGATGACCCATGCAACCAGATCTACAGGCCGCCCTGCACTACTGCCGCAACCTGCCCTCGCCCCCGGGCGTTGCGCTGCGCGTCATCGAGCTGGCGCAGGACCCCGACGTGGACATGACCACCACGGCCAACGTCATCGGCATGGACATGGCCCTGAGCGCGCGCATGCTGCGGGTGGCCAATTCGCCGCTGTACGCCAGCCGCCGCCGCATCGACAACCTCGGCCAGGCACTGACCATGCTCGGGCTCAACGCGACCCTGAGCCTGGCGCTGGGGTTTTCGATGGTGCACGGCGTGCGCAGCACCTTCACCGCGCATCCGCTGCATGAGCGCATCTGGCGCCGTGCCGGCCTGTGCGCGCTGGCCAGTCGCATCCTCGGCCAGGCCTACGGCATCCGCAAACCCGAAGAACTCATGCTGGCCGGCCTGTTGCAGGACATCGGCAAGCTCGCCCTGCTGCAGGGCGCGCCCGAGCTGTATGCGCCGCTGCTGGCGCAGGCGCCCGACGACGCCGCGCTGATCGAGGCCGAGCGCGCGCACCTGGGCGCCACCCATGCCGAAGTCGGCGCATGGCTCGCGCATCAGTGGCAGTTGCCGCCGTACCTGCAGAACGCCATCGCCCAAAGCGAGCAGGAGCCCGCCAGCCTGGAGCCGTTCATGGCCTGTGTCGCGCTGTCCGGACGCCTGGCGGACATCTGGCTGTCGGCCAGTGCGGCGGCGGCCACCGAACACGCGCAGCGCCAGGCGCAGGACGTGCTGGAACTGGATGCCGAACGCTTCGAAAAGGTGATCGAACGCATCGCCGAATCGCTGCCCGAACTGGAAGCCCTGTTCGACATCCGCGTGCCGCAGCCCGAGCACATCCAGATGATCTTCGAGCAGGCCCGCGAGCTGGCGATGCTGCGCAGCCTGCGCGAGTTGCAGGACGTGGCCGAAGCGCGCCGGCATGCCGACGAATCGGAAAACCGCATGCGCCATCTGGCCGAACAGGCCAGCCGCGATGCCTTGACCGGCGTGTTCAATCGCCACCAGCTCGGCACCGCGCTCACGCACGAGTTCGAACTGGCATCGCGGCAGAACTGGCCGCTGTCGATCGCCTTCATCGACCTGGACGATTTCAAGCGCGTCAACGATGCGCATGGCCATCTGATCGGCGACGAGGTGCTGCGCAACTTCGCGCAGACGCTGCAGCGCATGGTGCGCACCAGCGACCTGGTCGCCCGCTACGGCGGCGAGGAATTCCTGGTGATCCTGCCCAACACCGCAGCCGAGGCGGCGTTGATGGTGGTCGAGCGCATCCTGGCCGAGACCGCACGCACGCCGATGGCGCAACTGCAGGGCGGCCCGCTGCATATCACCTTCTCGGCGGGACTGGCCACCCACGGCGGTGGCGACCGGCAGTTCGAGAGCATCGAGCATCTGCTGCAGGCCGCCGACAGCACGCTGTATCGCTCCAAACATCGCGGCCGCAACCGCGTCACCGCCTACGATGCGACCGACGTGCCGACGCCGCAGCCTCCGCGCGCGCACTGAGCAACGCATCACGGCATCGCCAACTACCGAATTTTTACCACGCCCGGTGACAGGCTTCCGCTAGACTTGCCGGCGTTTGCCGATCCCCCAACACCGAGGTCTCCCCATGTCTGAACTTGCCTATCGCCGCATTCTTCTCAAACTTTCCGGGGAGGCGCTGATGGGGGACGGGGATTACGGCATCGATCCCAAGGTCATCAACCGCCTCGCCCATGAAGTGATCGAAGCCCAGCAGGCCGGCGCGCAGGTCGCCCTGGTGATCGGCGGCGGCAACATCTTCCGCGGCGCCGGCCTGGCCGCCAGCGGCATGGACCGCGTCACCGGCGACCACATGGGCATGCTGGCCACGGTGATCAACGCGCTGGCGATGCAGGACGCGCTGGAGAAGCTCGGCGCCAAGGTGCGCGTGATGAGCGCGATCAAGATCAACGATGTCTGCGAGGACTTCATCCGCCGGCGCGCGATCCGCCATCTGGAAAAGGGCCGCATCGCGATCTTCGCCGCCGGCACCGGCAATCCGTTCTTCACCACCGACTCGGGCGCGGCGCTGCGCGCGATCGAGATCGGCGCCGACCTGCTGCTGAAGGCGACCAAGGTCGACGGCGTCTACGACAAGGACCCGAAGAAGCATTCTGACGCAGTGCGCTACGACAGCCTGAGCTACGACCAGGTCATCCTGCAGGGCCTGGAAGTGATGGACACCGCCGCCTTCGCGCTGGCGCGCGACAGCGACCTGCCGCTGCGCATCTTCGGCATGAGCGAGCCCGGCGTGCTGCTGCGCATCCTGCATGGCGAGCAGATCGGCACGTTGGTGCAGGGCCGGGGCTGAGGGCGGGAATCGGGAATCGGGATTGGGGAATCGGGAATCGTCAAAGCGCAGTGCTGACGCCTGCGTTGACGCCTGACCGTCGAGCGCCTCCAGCGGCAAGCGGCGCCGGCAAGTGAACCGGCTGCGCGGGTCCTGACGACCCGCGAGTCGTGAAACCCCAGTCCCGGCTATAATCTCCGGATTCAGCTCCACACGGATTCCGGCGATGCTCAACCAGATCAAACAAGACGCGCAGACGCGCATGACCAAGAGCATCGATGCTCTGCGCCATTCCCTGACCACCGTGCGCACCGGCCGCGCCTCTCCGGCGCTGCTGGACGGCATCAAGGTCAAGGCCTACGGCACCGACACCCCCCTCAACCAGGTCGCCAGCATCAGCGTCTCCGAAGGCCGCTCGCTGGTCATCAGCCTGTTCGACAAGGGCATGATCAAGGACGTGGAAAAGGCGATCTACGCCTCGGATCTGGGTCTGACCCCGACCGTGGTCGGCACCGTGATCCGGCTGAACCTGCCGCCGCTGACCGAGGAGCGCCGCAAGGAGCTCAGCAAGGCCGTGCATGGCGAGGGCGAAGACAGCAAGGTGGCCATCCGCAACATCCGTCGCGACGCCAACCAGCAGGTCAAGGACCTGCTCAAGGACAAGGCGGTCACCGAAGACGAGGCGCGCGGTGCCGAAGACGACATCCAGAAGCTCACCGACAAGGCCATCAAGGATGTGGATGAGGTCGTCAAGGCCAAGGAACAGGAACTGATGACGGTCTGATCGTGGCATCGCCTGCCATGCATCCAGCACCTTCCGCTGCCGCCGTGCCGCGCCACATTGCCATCATCATGGATGGCAACGGGCGTTGGGCGCAGCGTCGGCGGCGTCCGCGCATGATCGGTCATCGCGCCGGCGCGCGTGCGGTCAATCGCACCATCGATTTCTGCCTGGAAAAAGGCGTCTCGGCGCTCACCCTGTTCGCGTTTTCCAGTGAAAACTGGGGCCGTCCGCAGGAGGAAGTCGATGCGCTGATGAAGCTGTTCCTGCACGCGCTCGATCGTGAGGTCGACGAACTGCAGCGGCGCGGCGTGCAGGTGCGCTTCATCGGCGATCGCAGCCGTTTCGCGGCGCCGCTGCGCGAACGCATGGCCGCCGCCGAGCGCGTCACCGCCGCCAATGCGCGGCTGGTGCTGAGCATCGCCGCCAGCTATGGCGGCCGCCAGGACATTGCGCTGGCCGCGCGGGCATTGGCCGAAGACGTGGCGGCCGGCCGCCTGCAGCCGCAGCAGATCGACGAAGCGCTGCTGGCCAGCCGCGTCGCGCTGGCCGATCTGCCGGCGCCGGACCTGTTCATCCGCACCGGCGGCGACACCCGCATCAGCAATTTCCTGCTGTGGCAGCTGGCGTATACCGAACTGTGGTTCACCGAAACCCTGTGGCCGGAGTTCGATGCCGGCGTGCTGCAGCAGGCACTGGACGACTATGCCGGGCGCGAACGCCGCTTCGGCCTGACCAGCGCCCAGATCGCCGACAAGGCGACGGAGAGCTCCTCCGCATGACCAAGACCCGCGTGATTGCCGCGCTGATCATGGCGCCGCTCGCCATCTGCGCGATCGTGCTGCTGCCCACGCAATGGCTGGCGGCGCTGGCGGCGATCCTGTTCCTGACCGGCCTGTGGGAGTGGCTCAAGCTCTCCGGCATCGACGACAGCCTGCCGCGCACCGTGCTGCTGATGCTCAACCTGCTGCTGATGGTGCTGATGGTGTGGGCCTCGGCCGGCTCCATGGTGCTGTTCCAGATCGCCGCCCTGGTGGGGGTGGCCTGGTGGCTGCTGGCGCTGCTGTGGCTGCGCTTTTTCACCTTCGGTGCCGATCACGGCAATGGCCAGGCGCGCGCGCTCAAGCTCGCCGCCGGTACCCTGGCGGTCCTGCCGGCCTGGGCCGCGCTGGTGCTGCTGCATGCCAACCCGGACAAGGGCAAGCTGTGGCTGCTGACCGCACTGACCACGGTGTGGGCGGCCGACTCGGGGGCGTATTTCGCCGGCCGCGCGTTCGGCAAGCACAAGCTGGCGCCGCGGGTCAGCCCCAACAAGACCATCGAAGGCCTGCTCGGCGGCATGCTCGCCGGCATCGTGGTCGCCTGCGCATTCGGCTGGCTGGCCGGGCTGACCCTGGCGCATGTGCCGCAGCTGGTGCTGGTCTCGGCGGTGGCGGTGCTGGCCTCGGTGCTGGGCGACCTGTTCGAGAGCCTGCTCAAGCGCCACGCCGGCGCCAAGGACTCCGGCGCGGTGATTCCGGGCCATGGCGGCGTGCTGGATCGTATCGACGGCGTGCTCGCCGCCCTGCCGGTGTTCGCACTCGGCAAGGAAATTCTCGGATTCTAGGCATGGCTGGCTCCCCTCTCCGTCAGGTCGCCGTGTTCGGCGCCACCGGCTCGATCGGCGCGTCGGCGCTGGATGTGATCGCCCGGCATCCGCAGCGGCTGCGCGCCAGCGTGCTGTCGGCCGGCAGCAAGGTCGACGAGCTGCTGGCGCTGTGCGTCACCCATCGCCCTGCGCATGCGGTGATCGCCGAGCCATCCCTGTATCCGGCACTGCGCGACGGTCTGCGCGCGGCCGGATTGGCCACCCAGGCGCACGCCGGCTCCGACGCCCTGGACGCACTGGCCGCCAGCGAGGCCTGCGACACCGTGGTCGCGGCGATCGTGGGAGCGGCCGGCCTGCCGTCCACGCTGGCCGCGGCCCGCGCCGGCAAGCGCCTGCTGCTGGCCAACAAGGAATCGCTGGTGTTGGCCGGCGAACTGCTGACCCGCACCGCAGCGGCCGCCGGCGCCGAGATCATCCCGATCGACAGCGAACACAGCGCCATCTTCCAGTGCCTGCGTTCCTGCGACGCCAGTCGCGGCGTGCGCCGGGTGATCCTGACCGCGTCCGGCGGGCCGTTCCGCGGCTGGGACCGCGCCGCGCTGGGCGCCGTCACGCCCGCGCAGGCGGTCGCCCATCCCAAATGGTCGATGGGACCGAAGATCTCGGTGGACTCGGCGACGCTGATGAACAAGGGCCTGGAAGTGATCGAAGCGCATCACCTGTTCGGCCTGCCCGGCGCGCAGATCGATGTGCTGGTGCACCCGCAAAGCCTGGTGCACTCGCTGGTGGAATTCGTCGACGGCTCCACCCTGGCCCAGCTCGGCCTGCCGGACATGCGCACCACGCTGGCGGTCGGCCTGGCGTGGCCGGAGCGGGTCGAGTCCGGTGTCGCCGGGCTGGACCTGCTGACCCAGGGGCGGCTGGATTTCGAGGCGCCGGACACCGCCGCATTTCCGTGCCTGCGGCTGGCCTGGGAGGCGCTGGAGGCCGGTGGAACCGCGCCTGCGATCCTGAACGCGGCCAACGAAGTGGCTGTTTCAGCGTTTCTTCAGGGCCAGGTGGGTTTCCTAGCGGTTCCCGCGTTGGTCGAACACACACTGACAACGCTCCCACGGCACAATGCCGACTCCCTCGACACCCTGCTCTCTGCCGATGCGCAAGCGCGGCAGATCACCGAACGCGCCCTCGCCCATCACCGCCTTCATGCCTGATCGATTTACGCAGACGAGTTGCATCCATGGGTGATTTCATCGGTTCGGTCTGGTGGATGATCGTCAGCCTGGGCGTGTTGGTGACCTTCCACGAATTCGGCCACTTCTGGGTTGCGCGTCGCTGCGGGGTCAAGGTGCTGCGCTTTTCGGTGGGCTTCGGCAAACCGTTGTGGATGCGCCGCGACCGGCACGGCACCGAGTTCGTGGTGGCGGCCATCCCGCTGGGCGGCTACGTCAGGATGCTCGACGAGCGCGAGGGCGACGTGCATCCGGCCGAGCAGGACCAGGCCTTCAACCGCAAGACGGTGTGGCAGCGCATCGCCATCGTGGCCGCCGGCCCGATCGCCAACCTGCTGCTGTGCATGGCGATGCTGTGGGCGATGTTCGTGGTCGGCAAACAGGACTACTCGGCCACCGTCGGCCGCGCCGATGGCCTGGCCGCCGCAGCCGGCCTGACCCCGGGCGAGCGCATCGTGCGCATCGATGGGCGCGAAGTCGGCAGCTGGAGCGATGCCAGCATGCAGCTCACCACCGCCGCCATGGACAAGCGCGATATCCGCGTGCTGACCGCCATCGACGGGGCCGGCAACCGCGAGCACACGCTGCGGCTGTCGCAGCTGCCGGCCGGCTTCGACGAGCGCCGCGTGGCGGCGCTGGCCGGCATCGGCTGGCAGTTCATGCTGCAGCCGCCGGTGGTGGGCCAGGTGGTCGCCGGCTCCGCGGCGCAGGGGCTGCTGCAGCCGGGCGACCGCATTGTCGCCATCGACGGCCAGCCGATCCGTGCGGCCGACGAGATTCCCGCCCAGCTGCAGGCACTGGGCGCGCAAGGCGGTACCGGCATGATCGAGGTCGCGCGCGGCGAAGACCGGCTGGCGCTGGAAATCGCCCCGCGCCGATCGCCGCAGGGCCAGTGGCTGCTGGGCGTGGGGTTTGCGCCGGCGCAGGCACCGGCCTACGACAGCCGCCAGCAGTACGGCGTGTTCGCCGCGGTGCCGGCGGCGATCCGTGAAACCGGCAAGATGGCCGCCGACTCGCTGGGCATGATGAAGCGCATGCTGACCGGCCAGGCCTCGGTCAAGAACATCTCCGGGCCGGTCACGATCGCGCGCGCGGCCAACGCCTCGGCCGAACGCGGGCTCGACTGGTTCCTGTATTTCCTCGGATTGCTGTCGCTCAGCCTGGCGATCATCAACCTGATGCCGATCCCGATCTTGGACGGTGGGCATCTGCTGTATTACCTTATCGAGTTGGTCAAGGGCAGCCCGATCAGCGAACGGGCCATGATTGCCGGGCAGTATGTCGGCCTGGCGCTCCTGGCCGGGCTGATGGGACTGGCGTTCTACAACGACATCCTCGGCCTGGTTCCACGATGAAGCTGCTCCATTCTTTCCGCCTGTTGTCGTCGTCATACGTCGGCATCCAGCAACACCCGAAATCGACTCCAACCGGATGTGACATGACGCGTCTTCCCACTCGCCGCCTGCTTGCCCTCGCTCTTGCCGCGGGCCTCAGCCTGCCAGTCGTTGCCCTGGCCGCCGAGCCGTTCGTTGCCAGCGACATCCGCGTCGACGGCCTGCAGCGCATCGCCTCCGGCACCGTGTTCACCTATCTGCCGGTGAACCGCGGCGACACCGTGGACGATGCCAAGGTGGCCGACTCGATCCGTGCGCTGTACCGCACCGGCTTCTTCGAGGACGTGCAACTGGATCGCCAGGGCAACATCCTGGTGATTACGGTCAAGGAGCGTCCGGCGATCAACAAGCTCACCGTGACCGGCAACAAGGACATCAAGTCCGAGGAGCTGCTCAAGGGCCTGGGCGACATCGGCCTGACCGAGGGCGGCACCTTCGACCGCCTGAGCCTGGACCGCGTGACCCAGGAGCTGACCCGCCAGTACAACAACCGCGGCAAGTACAACGTCGAGATCACCCCGACGGTCAGCCCGCTGGACCGCAACCGCGTCGATGTGGCCATTGCGATCAAGGAAGGCAAGGCGGCCAAGATCCGCCACGTCAACCTGATCGGCACCGAGAAGTTCGCCAACGAGGACATCCTGGAGAACTGGGAATCCAAGGAGCACAACTGGGCCTCGTGGTACCGCCGCGACGACCAGTACTCCAAGGAAAAGATGTCCGGCGATCTGGAGAAGCTCAACTCCTGGTACCTGGACCGCGGCTACGTGGACTTCAGCATCGACTCCACCCAAGTGTCGATCAGCCCGGACAAGCGCGACATGTTCGTCAGCGCCGGCGTCACCGAGGGCGAGCAGTACAAGATTTCCGAGATCAAGGTCACCGGCGACACCGTGCTGCCGCAGGCCGACATCGAGCGCCTGGTGATCCCCAAGGCCGGCGACATCTTCTCGCGTGCGCTGCTGGAGTACACCTCCGATGCGATCACCAACACGCTGAGCAACGTCGGCTACGCGTTCGCCAAGGTCAACCCGATCCCGACCCCGAACCGCGAAGACCGCACCGTGGCAGTGAACCTGCAGGTGGTGCCCGGCCCGCGCGTGACCGTGCGCCGCATCCTCTACAAGGGCAACAGCCGCACGTCCGACGAAGTCCTGCGGCGTGAAATGCGCCAGTTCGAAAACACCTGGTACTCGCAGGCGGCGATCGACCGTTCCAAGATCCGTCTGCAGCGCCTGGGCTACTTCGAGAGCGTGGACGTGGAAACGCCGGCCGTGCCGGGCAGCAACGACCAGGTCGACGTGGTCTACAACGTCAAGGAAACCACCTCCGGCAGCTTCGTGTTCGGCCTGGGTTATTCGCAGAGCTTCGGTGTGACCACCTCGGTGCAGTTGTCGCAGAACAACTTCCTGGGCGGCGGTAACCGCGTGGCGGTGGAAGCGTCGCGCAGCACCTTCCAGCAGCGCTATGCGTTCTCCTACACCAACCCGTTCTTTACCGACGACGGCGTGTCGCTGGGCTACAACCTGTCGTGGCGCTCGCTGGACTACTCGGACTTCAACACCGCGCAGTACAACAGCAAGAATGGTTCGGCGCAGGTGGTGTTCGGCGTGCCGATCACCGAGAACGACACCGTCTCGGCGATGGTCGGCATCGACAGCAACCAGATCAACACGTTCCAGGGCCAGACCCCGCAGGCGATCATCGACTACATCGACGCGGTCGGCACGCGCACCTTCCATGCCTGGCGCACCGAGCTGGGCTGGGCACGCGACACCCGCAACGACTTCTTCATGCCGACCCGCGGCATGTACCAGCGCGTCGGCCTGGAGACCACCCTGCCCGGCTCCACGGTCGAGTACTACAAGCTCAACTACCAGATCTCCAACTACTGGCCGATCATCCCGGCGATCGTGTTGAACACCCGCTTCGAGCTGGGCTATGGCGACAGCTACGGCAATGACAGCACGCGCGTGGTGACCGACGCCAATGGCGTGTCGCGCACCATCACCGCCACCGGCCTGCCGTTCTACGAGAACTTCTACGCCGGCGGTACCAATTCGGTACGCGGCTTCGAAGACAATACGCTGGGTCCGCGTTCGGAACGGACGGTGAACTATTCGCGCGGCCAGCCGCTGGGTGGCTCGTTCAAGACCGTCGGTTCGGTGGAAATGTATTTCCCCAAGCTGTTCGACAGCCCGTCGGCACGCGTGTCGGCGTTCTTCGACTTCGGTAACGTCTACGACGGCGTGGACAACTTCAAGGCCAACGAGCTGCGTGCGTCCACCGGCGTGGCGCTGTTGTGGCGCGCACCGGTCGGCCCCATCTCGATCAGCTACGCGTTCCCGCTGAAGAAGGAAGACAACGACGAGATCGAACGTCTGCAGTTCACCTTCGGCGGCCAGTTCTAAGATCGGCACGCAAAACAATGGCGGCCCGGATACTCGGGCCGCCATTGTTTGTTTGAACACCCTGGTGTGAAACAGACTTAAAAATAGTTGTTCCAGACGTTGCCAAGGCAGGTTGCGGTGGCGCCCCAGTCGGACGCGTCCATGCATTGCACCTGCTGGTCCCAGAAGCTCTGCGCGTCGGCGCGTTGCTGCGCGAAATCATCGGCCGATGCACTGGTGACTGCGCCCAGCAGGATCACGCTACCGAAAATGGAGAGGACAGTTTTCATATGCTTCTTCCTGGGTTCGCCGCATCGTCGCGGCCCGGCAAGAACTACGCCCGACTGTTTAGCCAACTTTTGGCGACGTTTTTTCCGTAAAATCAGTAACTTACCGTTTATGCGAGGTTCACCCTGATGCGCTTGACCGCCAGTGCGATTGCCGAACAATTTGGTCTGACCCTCATCGGCGATGGCGCCGTCGAAGTCAGCGGCGTCGCCACCCTGGCGCATGCCGGCGCGGGGCAGCTGAGCTTCCTGTCCAATCCGCGTTATCGGCCGCAATTGGGTCAGAGCCAGGCAGCCGTGGTGGTCCTGCGCGCCGACGATGCGGCGGATGCACGCGGCACCGCGCTGGTCGCCAAGGATCCCTATACCGCCTTCGCCAAGATCGCGGCCTTGTTCGAGGTGGCACCGGTGCGCGCGCCGGGCATCCATGCGTCTGCGGTGATCGACCCCACGGCACAGGTTTCGCCCACCGCGCACGTCGGCCCGTTCGTCAGCATCGGTGCGCGTAGCCGCGTGAGCGAGGGCTGCGTGATCGGCACCGGCAGCATCATCGGCGAGGACTGCGTGATCGACGACGGCAGCGAGTTGCTCGCCCGCGTCACCCTGGTCACCCGGGTGCGGCTGGGCAAGCGCGTGCGCATCCACCCCGGCGCGGTGATCGGCGACGACGGCTTCGGCCTGGCGATGGATGCCGGCCACTGGATCAAGGTGCCGCAGCTGGGCGGCGTGGTGATCGGCGACGATTGCGAAATCGGCGCCAACACCTGCATCGATCGCGGCGCACTGGAAGACACCGTGCTGGAAGAAGACGTGCGCGTGGACAACCTGGTGCAGATCGCGCACAACTGCCGCATCGGCGCGCACAGCGCCATCGCCGGCTGTACCGGCATTGCCGGCAGCGCCAAGATCGGCCGTTATTGCCTGCTCGGCGGGCATGTCGGCGTGGTCGGGCACCTGGAGATCTGCGACAAGGTCGTCATCACCGGCAAGTCGGTGGTGCGCAATTCCATTCATGAGCCAGGCGAGTATTCGTCCGGCACCCCCCTCACCGACAATCGCACGTGGCGCAAGAATGCCGCGCGCTTCAAACAGCTGGATGTGCTGGCAAGGCGCATCCTGGCCGTGGGCAAGGAGAACCAATGAGTCATCCCGTTTACGAGCTGCCGATCGACGTCAATCAGATCCAGACGCTGATCCCGCACCGCTACCCCTTCCTGTTGATCGACCGGGTCATCGAGCTGGACCTGGAAGCCAAGCGCATCGTCGGGCAGAAGAACGTCAGCATCAACGAGCCGTTCTTTCAGGGCCACTTCCCGACCCGTCCGGTGATGCCGGGCGTGCTGATCATCGAGGCGCTGGCGCAGGTGGGCGGCGTGATGACCCAACTGGGCTTGGGACGCGACGCATTGTCCCAGCTGTTCTACATGGTCAAGGTCGACAAGGCCCGCTTCAACAAGCAGGTGATCCCGGGCGATGTACTGATCATGGAGGTGCAGATGAAGCGCCTGATCCGTAACGTGGGATGCTTCTACGGCGAGGCCAAGGTCGATGGCGAAGTGGTGGCCAGTGCCGAGGTGATGTGCGCCGGCGCCAGGTAACAACCCGCTTCCGGAGTGACACACGATGCGTGATTCAACCGCTTTGATCCATCCCACCGCCGTCATCGATCCATCGGCGACGCTGGCCAGCGATGTGCGCGTGGGCGCGTTCTCGTTGATCGGCGCCGATGTGCAGATCGGTGCGGGTACCGAGGTGGGGCCACACTGCTCGATCCACGGCCCCACCCGGATCGGCCGCAACAACCGCTTCATCGGCCACGCCGCGATCGGCGGCGAGCCGCAGGACAAGAAATACGCCGGCGAGCGCACCGAACTGGTGATCGGCGACGGCAACGTGATCCGCGAATTCGTCACCATCAATCGCGGCACCGGCGGCGGTGGCGGCATCACCGTGGTCGGCGACGACAACTGGATGCTGGCCTACACCCATGTGGCGCACGACTGCCATGTCGGCAACCACTGCGTGTTCTCCAACAACACCACGCTGGCCGGGCATGTCACCGTGGGCGACTACGTGATCATCAGCGGCTTTGCCGGCGCGCATCAGTTCTGCCGCATCGGCGCGCACGCCTTCCTGGGCATGGGCGCACTGACCTACGGCGACGTCCCGCCGTTCACCATGGTCGGCAGCGAGTCGCTGGGCCGCCCGCGCGGCATCAACAGCGAAGGCCTCAAGCGGCGCGGCTTCGATGCCGAGCGCATCACTGCGATCAAGCGCGCCTACCGCACGCTGTATGTCGCCGGCCTGCCGCTGGCCGAAGCCAAACTGCAGCTGGCCGAACAGGCCAGGAGCAGCGAAGACGTGCGCGGGCTGCTCGAGTTCATCGAGGCGGCGGAAAGGCCGTTGTTGCGATGACGGGAATCGGGAATCGGGAATCGGGAATCGATGCAGGCGCGCATACAGACGCGCCTGCCGCCGGCCCATCGCCAGCACTTCCGATTCCCCATTCCCCACTCCCGATTCCCAGCGCGCAAACGCGCGCCCCGCGCATCGCGCTGATCGCCGGCGAAGCCTCCGGCGACATCCTGGGTGCGGGTTTGATCGACCAGCTGCGGCGCCGCTATCCGGATGCTGAATTCGTCGGCATCGGTGGCGATGCGATGCGTGGTGCCGGCTGCCAGACCTGGTTCGATGCCAGCGAACTGGCGGTGATGGGGCTGACCGAAGTGCTGCAGCATCTGCCGCGGCTGTTGAAGCTGCGCCGCGCCTTCCGCGAGCGCGTGCTGGCGTGGAAGCCGGACGTGTTCATCGGCATCGACGCACCGGATTTCAACTTGCCGGTCGAGCGCTGGCTCAAGCAGCGCGGCGTGCGCACCGTGCATTACGTCAGCCCGTCGGTCTGGGCCTGGCGCGAAAAGCGTGCGGAAAAGATCGGCGCCAGCGCCGACCTGGTGCTGTGCCTGTTCCCGATGGAGCCGCCGATCTATGCCAGGCACGGCATCGATGCGCGCTTTGTCGGCCATCCGATGGCCGACGATATCGCCTACCAGGCCGATCGCGCAGCGGCGCGCGCCAAGCTGGGCCTGTCCGCATCCAGCACGGT
Organism: Xanthomonas arboricola pv. guizotiae; assembly: GCF_002940205.1. Classification (GTDB taxonomy): domain Bacteria; phylum Pseudomonadota; class Gammaproteobacteria; order Xanthomonadales; family Xanthomonadaceae; genus Xanthomonas; species Xanthomonas arboricola_C. The sequence continues at coordinate 82,339 of NZ_MDSK01000004.1, read as the reverse complement.
GCTGGCGGTGTTGCCGGGCAGCCGGCATGGCGAAATCAGCAAGCTCGGCGATACCTTCTTCCAGGCCGCCTGGCTGGTGTCCGAGCACCTGCCCAACCTGCACGTGCTGGTTCCCGCGGCCAACCCCGGCTGCAGGCAGCTGCTGGCCGAACAATTGTCGCGGTCGTCGCTGCCGGTGCTGCGTTCGCACCTGCTCGATGGCCAGGCGCGCACCGCGATGCTGGCCGCCGACGTGGTGCTGCTGGCGTCGGGCACCGCCACGCTGGAGGCGATGCTGGTCAAGCGCCCGATGGTGGTCGGCTACAAGGTCGCCCCGCTCACCTACCGCATCGTCAGGACGCTGGGCCTGCTCAAGGTCAACCGCTACGCGCTGCCCAACATCCTGGCCAACGACGATCTCGCCCCCGAGCTGATGCAGGACGACTGCACCCCGGAACGGCTATGCGTGGCCCTGCTGGACTGGTTCAAGCACCCGGAAAAGGTCGCCGCCCTGCAACCGCGCTATCTCGCCCTGCACGCGCAACTGCGCCGCGACGCGTCGGCACGCGCGGCCGATGCGGTGGCTGGGCTGCTGGAGCAGCAGGAATCGGGAATCGGGAATCGGGAATCGGCAGGAGCCGGGTCGTGAAGCGCTTAACTTCCCACGGTGCCGTTCTCGTTCCGACGGCGCAGGACGCGCTTTTTCACGATTCCCCAGTCCCGATTCCCGATTCGCGTTTGATTGCCGGTGTCGACGAAGCGGGCCGCGGCCCGCTTGCCGGGCCGGTGGCGGTGGCGGCGGTGGTGTTCGATCCCGGCAAGCCGCGCATCAACGGGCTGGACGATTCCAAGCAGCTGAGCGCGCAGCGGCGCGAGCAGTTGTATGCGCGCATCGTCGAGCGGGCGCTGGCGTGGTCGGTGGTGCTGATCGACAGCGAGCAGATCGACCGCATCAACATCTACCAGGCGACCATGCTGGGCATGCGGCGGGCGGTGGAAGGCGTGGCGCATGTGGCCGGGTTTGCGCGCATCGACGGCAACCGGGTGCCCAAGGGCCTGCCCTGCCCGGCCGAGGCCTTGATCGGCGGCGACGCACTCGATCGCGCCATCATGGCGGCCTCGATCGTGGCCAAGGTCACCCGCGACCGCCTGATGCACGCCCTGCACGCCCAGCACCCGGAATACCGCTTCGACCAGCACAAGGGCTATGCCACGCCGGTGCATCTGGCCGCGCTACGCAGCCACGGACCGTGCCCGCAGCACCGCCGCAGCTTCGCCCCGGTGCGGCGTGCATTGGGTATCGAGGCGTCGCAGTCGCCGTGGGACGTGCCCTGCGCGGCCCCGGCCGATGACCTGCTGCTGGCCGATTGACCGACCGCCCCGCAGGCGAACCCGGCCCCAGACTGCCGCCCTCCCGTCGTTCGCGCGCATGCGGCCGTTGCGGCTGCGGCCTGCGGCGTCGGGCCCCGCATGCGCAGCCGCGCACGCCCCCGATCCGCGCAATCGCCACCGTCGCGCTGCGCGCAGCTAGCCGAAGCCTGAATCGGCCGCACCGCCCGGCCCCGTGGCAGCTGGCCGCGGCCCTGCGCCGGTGCTGTCAAGCCTTGTTCGACCCGAGCACGCTCGCTACCCTGACCACGCATTATTCCGGTCTCGCATGTCCACTTCCCGCTTCGTCCATCTGCACGTCCACACCGAGTTCTCGCTGGCGGATTCCACCATCCGTGTGCCCGAGAAACCGGATCAGGCTGACCCGAAAAAGGCCAAGCAGGCCAACCTGCTGAGCCGCGCGGTCGAACTCGACATGCCCGCGCTGGCGGTCACCGACCTCAACAACCTGTTCGCGTTGGTCAAGTTCTACAAGGCCGCCGAGGGGGTTGGCATCAAGCCGATCGCCGGCGCCGACGTGATGATCGCCACCCCGGACATGACGCCCTGGCGCATGACCCTGCTGTGCCGCGACCGCGAAGGCTACCTGAGCCTGTCGCGGCTGCTCACGCGCGCCTGGATGGAAGGCCACCGCCCCGAAGGCGGCGTGGCGATCCACCCGGAATGGCTGCAGAACGGCCACGCCAACCTGTTCGCCCTGGCCGGGCGCGACAGCCTGGCCGGGCGCCTGTTCGGCGAAGGCCGCGCCGACCTGGCCGAGCAGCAGCTGGCCGACTGGCAGCGCGTGTTCGGCGACGGCCTGCACCTGGAACTCACCCGCACCGGGCGCGAGGGCGAAGAACGTTTCAACCAGTTCGCGCTGCATGCGGCCGGCGTGCGCGGCCTGCCGGTGGTGGCCAGCAACGATGTGCGCTTCCTGTACGCCAGCGACTTCAATGCCCACGAGGCGCGGGTGTGTATTTCCTCCGGCCGCGTGCTCGACGATCCCAAACGTCCGCGCGAGTACAGCGACCAGCAGTACCTGAAATCCAGCGAGGAGATGGCGGCGCTGTTCGCCGACATCCCAGACGCGATCGACAACACCCACGCGCTGGCGCAGCGTTGCAACATCGAGATGCGCCTGGGCACCTACTTCCTGCCCGCCTATCCGGTGCCGGAAGACGAGACGCTGGACAGCTGGATCCGCAGCCAGTCGCGCGCAGGCCTGGCCGCACGCCTGGAAAAGAACCCGATCGCGCCCGGCAAGACCCGCCAGGACTATGTCGACCGGCTGGAATTCGAGCTGGACACCATCATCAAGATGGGCTTCCCCGGCTACTTCCTGATCGTGGCCGACTTCATCCAGTGGGGCAAGAACCAGGGCATTCCGATCGGCCCGGGCCGCGGCTCCGGTGCCGGTTCGCTGGTGGCGTGGGCGCTGCAGATCACCGATCTGGATCCGCTGCCGTACAACCTGCTGTTCGAGCGCTTCCTCAACCCGGAACGCGTGTCGATGCCCGACTTCGACATCGACTTCTGCATGGACCGCCGCGACGAGGTGATCGACTACGTGGCGCGCAAGTACGGCCGCGACCGGGTCAGCCAGATCATCACCTACGGCACCATGGCGGCCAAGGCGGTGGTGCGCGACGCCGGGCGCGTGCTCGGCTTCAGCTACGGCCTGGTCGACAGCGTCGCCAAGCTGATCCCCAACATCCTGGGCATCACGCTCAAGGATGCGATGGGCGAAGGCAAGGATTCGGAGATGGCCTCGCCGGACCTGATCCAGCGCTACCAGGTCGAGGACGATGTGCGCGACCTGATGGATCTGGCGCGCCAGCTCGAGGACCTCACCCGCAACGCCGGCAAGCACGCCGGCGGCGTGGTGATCGCGCCCGAGCCGCTCTCCGAGTTCTGCCCGCTGTTCGCCGAACACGACCAGGACGGACGCGGCAAGAACCAGGTCACCCAGTTCGACAAGGACGACGTCGAAGCGGTCGGCCTGGTCAAGTTCGACTTCCTCGGCCTGCGCACGCTGACCATCATCGATTGGGCGGTCAAGGCGATCAACGTGCGCCACGCACGCGCCGGCATCGACCCGGTCGACATCAGCGCCATTCCGCTCGACGATGCCCCCACCTACAAGGGCGTGTTCGCCTCGGGCAATACCGGCGCGGTGTTCCAGTTCGAATCCTCGGGCATGCGCCGCCTGCTCAAGGACGCGCGCCCGGACCGTTTCGAAGACCTGATCGCGCTGGTGTCGCTGTACCGCCCCGGCCCGATGGACCTGATCCCGGATTTCAACGCGCGCAAGCACGGCCAGCAGGAGATCATCTACCCGGATCCGCGTACCGAAGTCATCCTCAAGGACACCTACGGCATCATGGTGTACCAGGAGCAGGTGATGCAGATGGCGCAGATCGTCGGCGATTATTCGCTGGGCGGCGCCGACCTGCTGCGCCGCGCGATGGGCAAGAAGGTGCCGGCCGAAATGGCCAAGCACCGCGAGATCTTCCGCGAAGGCGCGGCCAAGGGCGGAGTGAGCGCGGCCAAGGCCGACGAAATCTTCGACCTGATGGAGAAGTTCGCCGGCTACGGCTTCAACAAGTCGCACGCCGCCGCCTACGCGCTGGTCAGCTACCAGACCGCATGGCTGAAACGGCATTACCCGGCCGAATTCATGGCCGCGACGCTGTCCTCGGACATGGACAACACCGACAAGGTGGTCGGCTTTCTCGACGAGGTACGCAATCTTGGCCTGACCGTCAAGCCGCCGCGCGTCAACGAGTCGGCCTACATGTTCGAGGCGGCCAGCCCGGACACCATCCAGTACGGCCTGGGCGCGATCAAGGGTGTCGGCCAGGGCGCCTGCGAGGCGATCGTCGAAGAACGCCAGCGCGGCGGCCCCTACACCACCTTGCTGGATTTCTGCACGCGCGTGGGCACCGCCAAGCTCAACCGGCGCACGCTGGAAGCGATGATCAACGCCGGCGCCATGGACGGGCTGGGCAAGAACCGCGCCTCGCTGATGCTGCAGCTGCCGGAAGTGGTCAAGGCCACCGAGCAGCTGGCGCGCGAACGCGCCTCGGGCCAGAACTCGCTGTTCGGCGGGCCGGACCCGAGCGCGCCGGCGCTGCGTCTGGACCTGCCCGAAAGCAAGGAATGGCCGCTGGGCCAGTTGCTCACCGGCGAGCGCGAAACGCTGGGCTTCTATCTCAGCGGTCACCCGTTCGACCCGCACCGCGACGAAGTGCGCGAGCTGGTCGGCTGCGACCTGGGCGCGCTGGAGAAGATCCTCGCCTCGCAACAACGCGGCGGTGGCGGCGGTGGCGATGGCGAAAAGCGCGCCTGGCGCCCGGAAGTCAGCGCGATCCTGGCCGGCCAGGTGATCGGCGTGCGGCGCAAGGGCGACAGCCAGGTGTTCGTGCAGCTCGAAGACGGCCGTGGCCGGGTCGAATGCAGCGCGTTCTCCGATGCGATGGCCGAGTTCGGGCATCTGCTCACCCGCGACCGCATCCTGATCGTCAAGGGCGGCTTGCGCGAGGACGAATTCAACGGCGGCTACAGCCTGCGCATCCGCCAATGCTGGGACTACGAGCAGATCTGCGCCGACCACGCACAACGCCTGTCGCTGCGCCTGGACCTGCGCGAGAAACAGGCCTGGAAGCGCATCGACGCGCTGCTGGCCAAGCACCGCCCCGGCAAGACGCCCCTGCGCCTGGACCTGCTGCTGCGCGCCTCGACCGGCGGCGTGGCCGGCATGCTCGACCTCAACGGCAGCCACTCGGTGCGGATCGACCAGCAGCTGATGGACAACCTGCGCGCCGACCCCGCGGTGCGGACCTTGAAGATCAAGTACAGCCCTCCGTGGGCTTGAGAATGGGGAGTCGGGAATGGGGAATCGCAAAAGCGAGGCCGCCATCCGCCCTGCTTTGATTCCCCATTCCCGATTCCCGATTCTCCTAACCCCACCGTACGGGTTCATCGGACGCATTCGGCTACACTCCCCGCCTTACGTCGACGACACCACTGCATGAATCCCAACTACCTCGACTTCGAGCAACCCATCGCCGATCTGGAAGCAAAGATCCAGGAACTGCGCAAGGCCAGCACCGGTCCTGCAGTCAACGTGGACACCGAGGTGCGCGCGCTGCGCGACAAGCTGCGCGTGCGTACCGCACAGATCTTCCGCGACCTGTCGGCCTGGCAGGTCTCGCAGCTGGCGCGGCATCCGCAGCGTCCGTACACGCTGGACTACATCAACACCATCTGCGACGAATTCCAGGAACTGGCCGGCGACCGCGCCTATGCCGACGACAAGGCGATCGTCGGTGGCCTGGGCCGCATCGATGGCCGCGCGGTGGTGATCATCGGCCACCAGAAGGGCCGCGACACCAAGAGCAAGGTCGCCCGCAATTTCGGCATGCCGCGTCCGGAGGGCTACCGCAAGGCGCTGCGCCTGATGAAGCTGGCCGAGCGTTTCCGCCTGCCGCTGCTGACCTTCATCGACACCCCGGGCGCCTATCCGGGCATCGGCGCCGAAGAGCGCGGCCAGTCCGAAGCGATCGCGCGCAACCTGCTGGAGATGGCCGAGCTGAAGATCCCGGTGATCTGCACCGTGATCGGCGAAGGCGGCTCCGGCGGCGCGCTGGCGATCGGCGTGGGCGACCGCACCTTGATGCTGGAATACGGCACCTATTCGGTGATTTCGCCCGAAGGCTGCGCCTCGATCCTGTGGAAGGACGCGGCCAAGGCCAAGGACGCGGCCGAGCAGCTCGGCTTGACCGCCAAGCGCCTGAAAGGCCTGGGCCTGGTCGACAAGGTGATCCGCGAACCCACCGGCGGCGCGCATCGCAATCCCGAGCAGATGGGCAAGCGCCTCAAGGCGGTGCTGCTCAACGAGCTGGAAGCGCTGGAAAAGCTGCCGGTCGAGGGCCTGCTGCAGCGCCGTTACGAGCGCCTGCGCAGCTACGGCGCCTACGAAGGCAACTGATCGGCGGTCTGCCGGGGCGATGCTGCTGCACGCGGCATCGCCAGCCAGCAAGACGATTGCCCACCATGGAAGGACCTGTTCGGATATGAGCCCGCTACTTCTGCTGTCGCTGGTGTTGCAGGCCGCCTGCTGCGTGCATGTGGTGCGCAGCGGCCGCCCGCTGTACTGGATCTTCATCCTGCTGGCGTTTTCGTTGCTGGCGGTCCTGGTCTACGTGTGCGTGGCGGTGATCCCGGACCTGCGCAACGACCCGACCGCGCGCCGTGGACTGCGCAAGATGCGTCAGCGCATCGACCCGCAACGCGAACAGCGCGATGCATCGCGCCAGCTGGATGTGGCCGACACCCCCGAGAATCGCCGCCGCCTCGCGCAGACGCTGCTGGAACAGGGCGACTACGCGCGTGCCGCCGAGCTGTATCAGGGCGCGCTGCGCGGCATCTACCAGGACGATCCGGACCTGATGCTGGGCCTGGCCAAAGCCCAGTACGGGCTGGGCCAGGCCGCAGACACACGCAAGACGCTGGACGCGTTGATCGCGGCCAATCCGACATTCCGTTCGCACGACGGGCACCTGCTGTACGCGCGCGCAGTCGAAGACAGCGGCAGCATCGACGCGGCGCTGCACGAGTACGAAACGCTTGCGCAAGGCTATCCGGGCGAAGAAGCACGCGTGCGTTATGCGCAGCTGTTGTTGCGCGCCGCGCGCCCGCAAGAGGCCAGGGCCGTCTTCGAGCAGGTGCTGCGCCACGCAGCCGCCTCGCCCAGGCATTACCAGCGCGAGCAACGCGCCTGGATCGACTTGGCGCGCAAGGGACTGAGCGAGCTCGGCACCCAGGCGTGATCGCCGCCTGAAGCGATACTCAAGCGGCGATCACGGATGGCGCGCGCACCGTGTTCCCACAAAACCTGGTCGGCGACCGAGAGCACAGCCATGCCCAGGAAGGATGGCGATATCGGCAAGCCTGAAGGCCCGGGTCGATCACTTGCTGCAGTTGTCGGCACAATCGTTTTGCAATGGCGCCTTGGCGGAATCCATCGACCATCCGCGCCACATCACCGCAGTGCTGCGCAAACACGCCAGCGACGACCGATGCATCCGGCGAGCGCATGCACTGCCCGGGTGTTGTGTCAGAACGGCTTGGCCAGCACCAGCCAGATCACCCCGACCAACACCACCACCGGCACTTCATTGAACAGCCGCAATGCGCGGCCGCTGGGCAGGCTGCGGCCCTGATCCACGCCCTTCAACCAGCGCCCGGCCACGATGTAATGCGCCAGGATCAAGGCCACCGCAAACAGTTTTGCGTGCAGCCAGCCACCGGCCACCATCGTCGGGAAATCCGCAATCACCCGATAGCCCTGCCACAGCACCGCGCCCAGCAGCAGCGCCAGCCCCAGCATGCTGTGGCCGAATTTATAGAGGCGGCGCCCCATCAGCACCAGGCGCGTGCGCACCGCAGGCTCGGCACCGGCTTCGGCGATATTGACCAGGATGCGCGGCAGGTAGAACACCGCCGCCATCCACGCAGTGACGAACAACAGATGGAAGGTCTTGATCCACAGGTACAGGGTCATGTGCTGGCTTCGCTGGCTGGCGTAGGATGGCCCGCATTTTCACCCATCCGCTCGCGCGAAAGCACCCGACGTCCATGTCCGAACCCGACGACAAGCAGTACGACGCCCACTATTTCCGCCGCTGGTACCGGGATGCCGGGCTGGCCGACCCTGCGCGCCTGCGACGCAAGGTCGCACTGGCGGTGAGCCAGGCCGAGTACTACCTGGAGCGCCCGATCCGCAGCGTGCTGGATATCGGTTGCGGCGAGGCGGCCTGGCGCGCGCCCTTGCTGGCGTTACGCCCCAGGCTGAGCTATCTGGGCTTCGACAGCAGCGCCTATGCGGTGCAGCGTTACGGACGCAGCCGGCAGATCCACCCTGCCCGCTTCGGCGATTTCGCCTGGCTGCGCCCCTGCGCGCCGGTGGATCTGCTGATCTGCTCGGACGTGCTGCATTACGTGTCCACGCGCGAGTTCAACCAGGGCCTGCCGGGGTTGGCCGAAATGTGCGCGGGCGTGGCGTTTCTGGAAACCTTCGCCGAAGAGGACGCCTTCGAAGGCGACCACGATGGTTTTCAGGCGCGGCCGGCGCGCTGGTATCGGCGCCGCTTCGCCAGCGTGGGGTTTGCCGCACTCGGCTCGCACTGCTGGTTGTCGCCGCAGTTGGCCGATGAGGCGTCTGCGCTGGAGCGCGGCTGAGCAGGACGCTGGCCGGTTGAGGCACGCATGGCGAGTGGCTTCGCCGCGTCCCCTCACCCAACCCCTCTCGCGCAGGCTGAGCGGCTTCACTCCCTTCTCCCGCCGGGAGAAGGTGCCCCGCAGGGGCGGATGAGGGTGCGCGCGAAGCCTGTTGGACATTCAGTACAGCGACGACTGGGTGCACCGGGGCTGCGCTCCTACCTCATTCATCCCCTCCCGCAGGTAAGCACTCGTCCAGCAAACGCCTGCCTTGGGGCGTATGACAGCCTCTACCGTCCGCAGCCCCATTAAGGTGCAAATGCGCCAAAGGGGGTATGCTGCGCGGCAGCAAAGAGCCGCACGGATGGGTGGAATGCTTTATCAACTGCACGAGCTGACCCGCAATCTGCTAGCCCCTTGGGTGCACCAGGCCCAGGCGAACGCCAAGATGTTCTCCGACCCCGACAGTCTGTGGGCCTCGCTCCCGGGCGCCGAGCGCATGGCGGCCAGCAACGAGCTGTTCCATCGCCTGGGCAAGGAGTACGAGAAGCCGGCCTGGGCGCTCGACGATGTCGAGGTCGATGGCCATTCGCTGCCGATCATCGAACGCGAAGTGCTGAGCAGGCCGTTCTGCCGTCTGCTGCGCTTCAAGCGTTTCAGCGACCATGTCGAGCTGATCGGCACGATGAAGCAGCAGCCGGCGGTGCTGGTGGTAGCGCCGTTGTCCGGCCACCACGCCACCCTGCTGCGCGACACCGTGCGCACCCTGCTGCGCAACCACAAGGTCTATGTCACCGACTGGGTCGACGCGCGCATGGTGCCGCTGGAAGCCGGTGCGTTCCGGCTCGAGGACTACATCAGCTACATCCAGGAGTTCATCCGTCACATCGGCGCCGAGCGCCTGCATGTGGTGAGCGTGTGTCAACCCACTGTGCCGGTGCTTGCGGCGGTGTCGTTGATGGCCAGCAACGATGAGCCCACGCCGCGCTCGCTGGTGATGATGGGCGGGCCGATCGATGCGCGCCGCAGCCCGACCCAGGTCAACAACCTGGCCACCGAGAACGGCATCGAGTGGTTCCAGAACAACCTGATCCACACCGTGCCGTTCCCGTATCCGGGCCACGGCCGCCAGGTGTATCCGGGCTTCCTGCAGCATGCCGGCTTCCTGTCGATGAACCCCAACCGGCACGTGATGTCGCACTGGGATTTCTACACCGATCTGGTCAAGGGCGACCTGCAGGACGCGCAGGCGCACAGGCAGTTCTACGACGAATACAACGCCGTGCTCGACATGCCGGCCGAGTATTACCTGGACACCATTCGCGTGGTGTTCCAGGACTTCCTGCTGCCGCAGGGCAAGTGGAACGTGGATGGCCAGCTGGTCAAGCCGTCGGCGATCCGCAATACCGCACTGCTCAGCATCGAAGGCGAACTGGACGATATCGCCGGCCTTGGCCAGACCGAAGCGGTGCACGATCTATGCACCGGGATCGACGCGGCGCATCGTCGTCATCTGGTGGTGGAAGGTGCCGGTCACTACGGCATCTTCAGCGGCCGTCGCTGGCGCGAGGTGGTGTACCCGCAGGTGCGCGAATTCATCGCTCGCTACGATGCCGACCCGGTCGGCAGCCGCGACCCCGCCACCGTCACCCCGATCCGCAAGCGCGGCAAACGCGCCTGATCGGCCGACAAAAACGCCCCGTGATCGAGACCGATCAAGGGGCGTTTTTTACGCGCAGATTTTTGGTTCGCGTAAAGACAGCGCACTGCGTGGCAACGTGCGTGGCGCCCGCACCAAAGAGTTGGTTGGTTGCTTTGTTTAAAACCATGCACACCGACCATCTTCGATGGTCCTTGCCTGCTCACTGTCGCGGGACCTTACGCGGCACGGATGCCGCGTAAGAGCCTACACGGACGTACTTGCGGCGTGTCCTGCGATGGTGGGCGGGCAAGGGCCCTGCAGCCACGCCGCAGATCCGCCGCTCCACAACTGATCCATGCGCGCTATCCAGACTCCTCATGACGCAACGTCTAGAACAATCGAGACTTAAAACAGTGGCGTCGTTTAGCCACAATCGGATGCTTAACTCAAAAGCTTGTGATTCGAGCGCGCGGTGCCCTCGCCGCTCGCGGGACACGCCGTGAATCCGTCCCTGGAGGCTCCTCAGCGGCATCCATGCCGCTAAGGGTCCCGCAACCGGCGAGCACACCGCACCAGAGAGCTGGTCGATTGCGTTGTTTAAAACCATGCACAACGACCATCTCGATTGGTCCTTGCCCGCTCACCGTCACGGGACCTTACGCGGCATGGATGCCGCGTAAGAGCCTACAAGGACGTACTTGCGGCGTGTCCTGCGAGGGTGGGCGGGCAAGGGCCCTGCTGCCAAGCCACAGAGCAGCCGCCCTGCGACCGCTCCATCCGCACTGTCCAACCACCTACACGACTACGGGACTTCAAGTCGTTGCGTCTTTCAGACCTCTCACTACAGACCACGTGACACTGCAGCGATCGCAGCCGCGTGCCATACAACCCGCAACCACACGCTGCACTCAGCCTTCACCGCTCTTGACCAGCAGGTGCTTGGCGAACATGCCGTGCAGCTTGCCGAAGGCGCGTGCCAGGTGCAGCGTGACGAACAGCAGCAGCACGCCCACGACGAACAACGGCAGCGTCAGCCAGGGACTGCTGACATCCACGCCATCCCAGCTCAGCACCGCCGTGTTGTCGAACAGCAGCACCAGCGGAGATGCGGCCAGGCCCAGCGCCAACGACAACAAGGTGGTGAACACGCTGAAGTAGACGATGCCCAGCGGCAGCATCAGCAGGAAGTACAGCATCGTGCTCCAGGTGCGCGCATCGGTGAACATCGCGCCGATGCGTTGCAGCCAGCCGCCTTGCGCCCCCGGATGGGCGGGACGACGCGGCATGCGCACGCCCAGCAGCGTCTCCACCACGCGGCCTTCCACCAGCGACAGCACCCGCACCGATCCGAAGAACAGCACCAGCAACGGCACGCCGATGATCAGGATCATCAAGCCGGCCGACAGACTCGCGCCGGTGATCACCCAGGTGAAATAGAACACGCCGGTGACCAACGACAACAACATGTAGAACAGCGCGCCGTAGCTGCGTGGATCGGCAGCCACGCCGAAGAACCTGCCGAACCATGTGCTGCGTCTGCGCGGCAGCGGCGAGCGCAGTGCACGTGTCACTGTCACTTCGGTTTCGCGATAGATCTCGGCCACTTCATCCGGCGCACCGTAGCTGCCTGCCACGCCGGCGATCACCTCCGCTTCGCTCTTGCCGGCCTGCTCTGCCAGTTCGGCGCGTAAGTACTCTTCGGCGTCGTAGAGCGCGTCCTGGATCATCGCCGGGTCCGCGCCGGCCAGGGCCTGGCGCAATTGCGCCAGGTAATCGGGAATGGTGGTCGGCAACGGGCGTGCCTGCGCAATGGTCGTCATGAGTGGGTCCCCTCCAGCACTGAGTCAACGGAATCGCGGGTGGCGCGCCAGGCGGCGGTCCAGTCGCGCAGGCAATCACGCCCGGTTTGGGTGATGCGGTAATAGCGCCGCGGTGGGCCGGACGCCGACGGCTCGACATGGCTTTGCAGCAACCCTGCCCCCTCCAGATTGCGCAGCACCGGATACAACGCGCTCTGCTTGCCGCTCAGCACGCCGTCCAGACGCTCCAGCCGCTTGGCGATCAGGTAGCCGTACAGCGGCTCCTCGGCCTGCGCCAGCACCGCCAGCAAGGCCAGCGACACCGTGCCGGCACTCAGCTCCTTCTGGAATTTCCGCAGGTAGGCATCGGGTTCGCTCATCGGCCATCTCCGCTAGGTCGAAGGCAATGCTATTGCGAAGTTGGGTATAGTGGATGTGCCGGTAGTCATGAGGCGGGGATTGGGGATTGGGGATTGGGGATTCGCAGAGCATTCCGGCCGAGAATTTCCTTGCGTTGACTCAAGCGGACTGAAGAAGAACTAGGGCGTCGCTTGCATGCCTGCTTTTGCAAATCCCCAATCACGACTCCCCAATCCCCGCTCATGTGCTTAGAACCATTGGGTTACTCCCTTTGCGGCAGCGCTCCACTACAGTCAGTGCCCACTGGGCCGATACCACTCGCTCAGACGACTCACTTTTTTCGATAGGGCGACACGATGCGACTTGCACGCTTGGCACAGCCGGCCATGGCCGACACTTCCTTTGGTGCCACCCGGCGCCTGTGCCTGGCGATCGGGTTGTCACTGCCGGGACTGGGGTTTGCGCAGGCGCAGACCGCGCCGGTCAATGCCGAGCAGGCCCAGCCGGAACCGGTGAAGGCTGCACCCGCCGCTCCGGCAGCGCCCGCTGCCGCGAAGGGTTATCCGCTGGAAGCGCAGGGTTGGGGCGCCAAGCAGGGCGGCAACATGTGGCAGGTGCGTTGGGCCGAAGACTGGTCGTATCTGAAGGATCCGTCCAAGCGCAAGAGTCCGTTCGATCCGCTCAAGTACATTCCGTTCAATGAATCGGGCGATGTGTATGTCTCGCTCAGCAATGAATTGCGCGTGCGCAGCAACACCATCACCAATCCCGGCTTGATTCCCGGCAGCCATTCGCAGCAGCAGTACCTGTTGCGCGCGTTCTTCGGCGCCGATTTCCATGTCGGCGAGCATTTCCGTCTGTATACGGAACTGGCGCACGGCAGCCTGGACGGACGCAATGAAGGTGCCAAGACCGGCACGCAGGAAAACAACGCGATCCTGCAACAGGTGTTCTTCGATGTGAAAGGACGCATCAAAGATGCCGACCTCGGCCTGCGCGTCGGTCGCCAGGTGTTTGTCGATGGCCCGACCACGCTGATGGCATTGCGCGACAACACCGATATCTTCGTGACCTTCAACGGCGTGCGCGCCTGGGCGATCGGCGAAAAGACCCGCGTGGACCTGTTCGATTTCAACTTCAACCTGGATGGCACCGAAGGCCTGGGCGACGATCGCATCGACCGCTCGCGGCACTTCCGCGGCGTGGTCGGCGGCTATCGCCTGCCGACCGCCAAGCCGATGTATCTGGAGCCGTTCTTCTACCAGTTCCGCAACGACAACCAGGTCTGGGGACGGCAGACCGCCGAAGAAAACCGCAACTATTACGGCCTGCGCCTGTGGGGCAATGTGGGCAAGCTGCGTACCGATTCGTTCGTGACCGTGCAGCGCGGCAGCTATGGCGGACGCGATCTGCGCGCCTACATGGCCAGCACCTCCAACGCCTGGTCGCTGAGCGAATCGGGCTGGAAACCGCGCCTGGGCTTCCATAGCGAAATCGCTTCCGGCGGCGGTGGCACTTCCGGCACCGGCACGCTGCGCAACAACAACTTCCTGTACGGCAATACGATCTACTTCAGCTGGGCGACGTTCTTCGGCCCGGTCAACCTGGTCACCGCCGCACCCACGTTCACCTTCTCGCCCACCTCCAAGATCACCGTGAACCTGGAATGGGAAACCCTGTGGCGGCAGACCACCAGCGATGCGATCTACAACAACCAGGCACGCGCCTACGCCCGCACGCAGAGCACCGGCGAGCGCCGCATCGGCACCATGCCGCGCATCAACGCCACCTGGAACATCGACCCGAACTGGTCGGTGACCTTCCGCGCCGAACACCTGATGGCAGGTCCGGCATTGGAGAAGGCCGGTTACGGCGATTCGACCTTCGTGATGGGCTGGTTGAATTTCCGGTTCTAAGCCTGCGGTAGGAGCGGCGCGTTGCGTTGCGCGCTCTTGCGCGTCCATGCAAGTACGCGGAAGAAAGTTGATATTGATGACAACGCTGCACGCCTTCGCTATCACAGATGGCGGCACTGCCAACGTGGCGTATTAGCCTTCCTACGCAGCACGCAAGACGATGCGCCGCCAGCGGATGCAGCGGCAGCCCAATGCGGGGCTGAGGTGGAATTCGTGCATCCGCCCCACCCGTCCGCTGGCCTTCAATGGTTAGGGCGCCTGGTTCTTCGGGGCCACTGCCGCCCCGGACGGATGCGCCATCCGGCTGCCCGCGAGCGGCCACAGATCTTCCACGACACCGTCTTCAGGCCTGGCGTATTGACGCAGCTGCATGCTCAGACCGTCCGCAGCGGGCTGCAGCGGTCGCGCTTGCCCGCGCAGCGATGGCGGCAAGCCGGCAAGGCGCTGCTCGAGTGTCTGCGCATCACCAGGGTGATCGCGTAACCACAGCACGGCCGATAACGCGCGCAGTGCAGCGGCAGTGTCCTGCCGCTTGTGCTGGTAATTCGCATAGTCAGGGCGTGCCAGACCCGCCAACAGACACCCCACTGCATTGGCAACGCAGCCCATCGAGACGGTGTCCGGCACTGGAATCAGTGCCTGCGGCACCGCTTGATCCTGCGCCAGCACGGCCCGTACCGGCGCGCTGCATGCCCAGGTATAGGTCGGAGCCATCAGCGCATGGGTGCGTTCCTGGTCGAGTAGATGCAGCGACAATCGATCGTCCCAGGACAGATCGCTTGCCTGGCCGTTGTGGCTGGCTTCCTGAAATATCGAAAGCGCCATCCTTGATTCGCCGTGCAATGCGTCGCATAGCGAGATCTCATCGACCGCAAGCGGCGCAAACGCGGCCAGGCAGTGCGCAGGCAACGGATGCTGCGCCGGCAGCGCGGCCAGCATGTCGGCAAGCAGGTGCGCGTTGGTGCGCAGCATCGCCGCGCCGAGCATCGGCATGAGCAGATTGTCGCCGCTGCGCAGCAGTACGCGTGCAAGCTGCGCATCGGTGCAGACACCCGCCAGCGCCTGTGTGGTGCGCCCTTGCACAAAGTCCAGCGCGTTGCTGGTCATCGACACCTTGAACGGCGGCAGTGGCGGCAACGGCGCAGTGGCAGAAGGCGGGAACGGGCTGCGGTAATCGGCGTAACCGGCCAGATCGCGCAGTTTGAACAACAACGGTATCTGGGTGGCCAGCGCATCGGCATAGGCTTGCGGCTGCTGACGTACGCGGTCCAGGCACCCGGCATGGCCCGTGCACGGCGCCGGGGCTGTGGCCGGCCAATCCGGGTGGCGCGGATAGCGCGTGGCCGCACTCTGCAGTTGCATGCCTGCCGGCAAGCGCGCGAACCGCTGCACATCCTGCGCAACCAGCGCATCCCGCTGCGCATCGGGTACCGCATACGCCAACGACCATAGCGCGGCGAACATATTGGGCCCACGCAGCGGCGGCTGCGGTTGACGCAGCTGCGCCAAGGCCTGGCGCTGCGCGTCGGGAATCGGCCAGCGCGCGGAGATCGCGTACAGGGCCACCAGCAGGGCGATCAGGATGCATAGCCCCAGCAGGGCCGACTTGAGGAATTTGGCGAGCATGCGGGGCAACCGTCCGTGGATGAGTTGCGCCATCTTAGAGCGGCCCGGACAGAGCCGCGAGTGGCATGGCGCCAATGCGCACTTGCCGTCTCCCCGGCGAACAAGGCGCGCCGCGCGCCTGCACCGAGCGCGGCCGAATGCCTACAATGCGCGCATGTCCGAATCCCCCACTCCGCACGCCCGCCCTTCCCTGCAACGCGTCTTTCTGACCGGTTTGCTCACCCTGCTGCCGGTCTGGTTGACCTGGGTGGTGGTGAAGTTCGTGTTCTCGCTGTTGTCGGGCATCAGCAGCCCGTGGGTGGTGCCGTTGTCCGAGCGCATCGCCGCCTCGTTTCCCGACTATCTGGGCTGGATCAAGGCGCTGTGGGTGCAGAACACCATCGCGCTGATCGCCACCGTGGGCGCGATCCTGTTCGTCGGCATCCTGAGCCGGCGGGTGATCGGCCAGCGCCTGCTGCGCTGGTTCGAGGCGATCATGCGGCGCATCCCGCTGGCCAGCGTGGTGTACGACAGCGCGCGCAAATTGCTCGACATCCTGCAGACCCAGCCCGGCAGCACCCAGCGCGTGGTGCTGATCGACTTCCCGCATCGGGACATGAAGTCGGTCGGCCTGGTCACGCGGGTGATCAAGGAACAGGGCACCGGCCGCGAGCTGGCGGCGGTGTACGTGCCGACCACGCCCAACCCGACCTCCGGCTATCTGGAGATCGTGCCGGTGGAGCTGCTCACGCCCACCGACTGGAGCGTGGACCAGGCGATGAGCTTCATCATCTCCGGCGGCGCAGTGGCGCCCGAATCGGTGCCCTTTACCCGTACCGCGGACCGCTGAAGCCATGACACAGCTGCGCACCCTCGACGATCGTGCGGTTCGCCTGTTCATTGCGCTAGCTGCGTTCTTCTGCGTCAACGCGGCATTGGCCGAGTTCATCGGGGTCAAGATCTTCGCGCTGGAAGACACCCTCGGCATCGCGCCGTTGAACTGGAACCTGTTCGGCCAGACCGGCTCGCTCAGCTTCACCGCCGGCACCTTGCTGTGGCCGGTGGTGTTCATCATGACCGACACCATCAACGAGTTCTTCGGCAGCCGCGGGGTACGTTTCATCTCGTGGGTGGCGGTGGCGCTGATCGGCTACGGCTTCGTGTTCGCGTTCGCCGCCATCGCACTGGCGCCGGCGGGTTGGTGGGTCACCGCGGCGCAGAGCCAGGGCGTGCCCGACTACCAGGCCGCCTTTGCAGCGGTGTTCGGCCAGGGGCTGTGGACGATCGGCGGCTCGCTGGTGGCCTTCCTGTTCGGCCAGTTGATCGATGTGTCGGTATTCCATCGCATCCGCCGCGCCACCGGCGAAAAGCACGTGTGGCTGCGCGCCACCGGCTCCACGGCGGTATCGCAGCTGGTGGACAGCTTCGTGGTGATCTACATCGCCTTCGTGCTCGGCCCGCAGCATTGGTCCATCGACCAGTTCCTGGCAGTGAGCACGCTCAACTATGTCTACAAGATGGGCTTTGCGATCGCACTGATCCCGCTACTGTATCTGGCGCGCCGCGGCATCGGCGCATACCTGGGCGCCGAGCGCGCCGAGCAGCTGCGCGAAGAAGCCGCCGCCGGCTGACAACGCGAAAACCTGCCGGCCGCGGCGTTGCCAGGCGAGGGCCGGCGCCCGTGGCGGTGGCTTGCACTCGGCCTCATCGGTCATGCGTGTCGCCTGCCTGACGACCGCTCGCTGTGTCTGCCGATCACGCAACGCCCGCAGCGACCGCCCATCGAAATTTTGTTCAATCCGTCGCCGCGGTCGCTGGCCATGCTGTTGCGCCCCGCGACGGACTCCGCGCCATGGACCATCTTGTCGCAATGGCCAGCTTCGCGCTGGTGTGCTCGATTTTGCCCGGGCCGGTCAACCTGGTCGCGCTGGGCACCGGCGCGCGTGCCGGGCACGGCCATGTGATCGGCGCCACCGTCGGCTCGTCGCGCTGCCGTTGTGGGTGGGCATGGGACTGCAGCAGGTGCTGCTGCGCCGGCCGCTGCTCGGCCGTGCATTGCATCTGGCCGGGGTGGCGTCTCTGCTCTACAGGGTCTATGTCGATTCGTCCCGTGACATCTGCGCAAGCCTATCGCACTGCAACATGCCTGCGTGCTGCAGGCGTGCGCAGCGGGCTTCATGAATTCCAGGCGCCCCACGTGTGCCGGATGGGTGGCCGGAACGGTGCGGATCGGGCAAGCTCCCCGCTCGCTTGTTCCCGGAGCCGGTAATGCCCCTCAGCTTTTCCCGCCTGCTGTCCCTGGCCCTGGCCGCCGTGCTGAGCCTGTCGGTGGCAGCGCACGCCGATGCGGCCAAGAAGAAGACCGGCAAGGCACAGACCACGCAAACCCGCGCCAAGGCGAGCAAGGGCAAGAAGACCGCCAAGCCGGCGGCCAAGACCACCAAGGCCGCCAAGGGTGGCAAAGCCGCCAAGCCCAGGCCGCGTGCCGTGGCCGCACCGGTGGTGCTGACCAAGGCGCAGCAGCTCAACCTGCTCTACGACCAGTACTGGGATGCCTCGCTCAAGCTCAACCCGCTGCAGGCCACCTTCCAGGGCGAGAGCCGCTACAACGACCAGCTACCGAACTTCCTGTCGCCGGCGTTCCGCCAGCAGTCGCACGACTTCACCGTGCTGTGGCTGGGCAAGGCCGAGGCGCTGGGACCGGACGGCCTGAGCGGGCAGGACCTGCTGAGCTACCAGATCTTCGTGCGCGATGCGCGCAGCGCACTGGCGGCCGAGCAGTTCCCCAGCTGGATGCTGCCGATCAACCAGTTCTACAACATCGCCAGCATCGCGGTGGTGCTGGGCTCGGGCACCGGCGCGCAGCCGTTCAAGACGGTCAAGGACTACGACAACTGGTCGCGGCGTGCGGTCGGCATCCCGGACCTGTTCGACCAGGCCATCACCAACATGCGCGCCGGCATGCAGGCCGGTGTGGTGCAGCCGAAGGTGCTGATGCAGAAGGTGCTGCCGCAGCTGGACGCGATCATCGCGCGCAATGCCGAAGACAGCCTGTTCTGGGGCCCGGTACGCAACCTGCCGGCAGACATGCCCGAGGCCGACAAGCAGCGCATCACCGCCGAGTACAAGCGGCTGATCGAAGTGCGGATCATGCCGGCGTACCGCGCCCTGCGCGGCTTCATCGCCACCGAGTACCTGCCGGCCTGCCGCGACACCGACGGCCTGACCGCGCTGCCCAATGGCGCGGCCTGGTACGCCTACGACGTGCGCCAGAGCACCACCTCCGAGCTGACCCCGGAGCAGATCCATCAGATCGGGCTGGACGAGGTCGCGCGCCTGCAGGCAGAGATCGCCGCGCTGGCCAAGCAGGTCAGGTTCCGCGGCAACCTGCCCAGGTTCTACAAGTTCATGCAGACCGACAGGCGCTTCGCGTTCCGCAACGAGACCGAACTGCTGGGCTACTACCGTGGCCTGCAGGGACGCGTGCAGATGGCGGTGCCGCGCCTGTTCAATGTGCAGGGCATGCCGGCGCTGGAAGTGCGCGTGGTGGAACCGCAGCGTGCGCAGTCGGCCGCCAGCGGCTCGTACATGCGTCCCAGCGGCGACGGCAGCACCCCGGGCGTGTTCTACGTCAATACCTCCGACCTGGACACGCGCCGGACCTGGGAGACCGAGAGCCTGTATCTGCACGAGGCCATCCCCGGCCACCATTTCCAGCTCGGGCTGCAGCAGCAGCTGACCGACCTGCCCAAGTTCCGCCGCCTGGGCGGCGAGACCGCCTATATCGAGGGCTGGGGGTTGTATGCCGAATCGCTGGGCCGCGAACTGGGCCTGTACCAGGACCCGTACAACTACTACGGCTATCTGCAGAATGCGTTGTGGCGCGCGATTCGCCTGGTCACCGACACCGGCCTGCACAGCAAGGGCTGGACCCGCACCCAGGCGATCGACTACATGCTCAACAACTCGGCCATGACCCGCACCGATGCCGAGGCCGAGGTGGACCGCTACATGGCCATCCCCGGCCAGGCGTTGGCGTACAAGGTCGGCGAGATGAAGATCGCGCAGTTGCGCGAGCAGGCGCAACGCGAGCTGGGCCCACGCTTCGATGTGCGCGCCTTCCACACCGAAGTGCTCAAGGACGGCTCGGTGCCGCTGGATATCCTGCAGGACAAGATCCAGCGCTGGATCGCCACGCAGAAGGGCTGAGGCAGCTCAGCCCGCCACCCGCGCACGCGCCAGCGCGGCGATGTCGCGCGGTGTGGTGCGGCAGCAACCGCCGATCAGCCGCGCACCGGCCGCCAGCCACTGCGCATGCCGGTCGGCCAGGGTGCAGGCGGTCGTGCTGCCGGCATGCCACTGTTTTGCGCCGGCATCGTAGTGCTCGCCGGAATTGGGGTACACCACCAGCGGCAGCGCCGTCAGCGCGGACAATGTCTGCAACGCGGCGGTGACCTGCTCCAGCGCGATGCAGTTGATGCCCACCGCGATCACCTGCGCGCAGGCATCCAGCGCGGGCACGACCTGCGCCAGCGCGGTGCCATCGCTCAAATGTGCCGCATCGCGCAGGGTGAACGAGAACCACGCATGCAGCTGCGGGAACTCCTCCAGCAGCAGGCGCAGCGCGACGATCTCGTTGGCCGACGGCAGCGTCTCGCAAGCCAGCACATCCACCCCCGCCTCGGCCAACGCGGCGATGCGCGGGCGATGGAAGTCCATCAGTTGCACCAGCGGCAGGGCGTAGTCGCCGCGGTATTCCGAGCCGTCGGCCAGGTAGGCGCCGTACGGCCCGACCGACCCGGCCACCCATAACGGCGCGTGCTGCGGTTGCGCCTGCAGATGATCGGCACGCGCCTGCGCGGCCAGGGCCACGCTGCGTGCGATCAGCGCCTGCGATTGCGCCAGGTCCAGCCCGCGCGCGGCAAAGCCCAGCGGCGTGGCCTGGTAGCTGGCGGTGATGGCGCATTGCGCGCCGGCAGCGAAATAGTCGCGGTGCACCTGATAGATCAGCTCCGGCTGCTCCATCAGCACGCGCGCCGACCACAGCGCATCGTTGAGATCGCAGCCGCGCTGCTCCAGTTCGGTGGCGAGCGCGCCATCCAGCAGCACGTAGCCGTCCTGCTGCAGCGCCTGGCTGAACGGCGCACCGGCGCGCGGCTGGCGCGGAAGAATCGTCATGCGGGTTGCCTCCTGCTCGCAAGCCATTGGGTGAATGCGTAGGCGCCGTAGCACAGCGCCACAAACGGGATGCCGCACCACAGCGCAATGCGCTGCTGCGGATCGAATGCCAGCCCGATGCAGGCCAGCAGACACAGCGAAAATCCTAAGACCGGTGTCCACGGATACCACGGTGCGCGATAGGCCAGGCTCTCCGGCGCGATGCCGTCGCGCAGCAACTGGCGACGGAAACGGTAGTGCGAGGCGCAGATGCTCAGCCACACCACCACCACCGCAAAGCCGGACACCGCCGAAATCGCCACGAACACGGTGTCGGCCGCGTAGACGCCGGTGAGCAGCGCCAACAGGCCGCCCAGCATGCTCAGTATCAGGGCCGGCAACGGGATGCCGCGCCGGGTCAGGCCTGCCAGCCGCGCCGGCAGCGTGCCCTCGTTGGCCAGCGACCACAGCATGCGCGCAGCGGCATACAGGCCGGAATTGGCCGCCGACAGGATCGCGGTGAGGATCACCGCGTTCAACACATCGGCCGCATACGGGATGCCCAGCAACGCGAACGCGCGCACGAACGGGCTGGTGTCCACGGCCGCCTGCCCGGCCGGCAGCAGCGCGGCCAGCACCAGCACGGTGCCGACGAACAACACCACCAGCCGCACCAGCGCGGTGCGGATCGCCAGCGGAATCGCACGCGCCGGCTGCGCGGTTTCGCCAGCGGCCACGCCGATCAACTCGGTGCCGGAAAAGGCGAAGTTCACCGCCACCATCGTCATCAGGATCGGCAGCGTGCCTTGCGCAAACCAGCCGTCGGCGCGCAGGTGGCGCAATCCGGGTGCCGGCGACCCATCGGCCAACGGCAGCACGCCGATCACCGCCGCGCCGCCAAGCGCGATGAACAGCACGATCGTGATCACCTTGATCAGCGAGAACCAGAATTCGCCTTCGGCAAACCAGCGCGCCGACACCGTGTTCAGGCCGAAGATCAGCGCGCAGAACAGCAGACACCACGGCCATGCCGGTGTGTGCGGGAACCAGTACTGCATGCAGAACGCCGCTGCAGTCAGGCTCGATCCCAGCGCCACCGTCCAGGTGAGCCAGTACAGCCACGCCACCACGTAGCCGGTGGCCGGGCCGAGATAACGCGCGGCATACACATGGAAGGCGCCGGTCTGCGGCATCGCCACCGCCAGCTCGCCCAGGCACTGCATCACCAGATACACCACCAGCGCGCCGAGCAGATAGGCGATCACCGTGCCGAGCGCGCCGGTGCTGGCGATGATGTAGCCGGTATTGAAGAACAGGCCGGTGCCGATCACGCCACCCAGCGACAACATCACCAGGTGGCGCACCTGCATGCTGCGCTGGAATTGCGGTGCGGCGGTGGACGACGGTTCGGGCATCGGCGTATCTGATCGGTGGCCACGCATCCTGCCATGCGCAGCCAGGCGAGCACAGCCATGCGATGGCAAGCTGTGACGCTGCACCAGCGCGCCAGGGCCCGCGGGTATGCTTGCGCACTGCTCACCTGGAAGCTCGCCATGCCGCACGTCCTGCAACCACCCATGCATGCAAAGACGTCTCGCTCGACCAGCGCGGTGTTGCCCGCACGCGCACCGCGTGGCACCGCCGCTGCGCGCAATGCATCGGCGCTCGCCGACAGTTTCGACACGTCGCACCAGATGCCACGGCGCTTGCGAGGTGCCGCATGAAGCTCGCCGGCATCCACCATGTGGCGATCATCGCCGGCGACTACGCGGTGTCCAAACGGTTCTACTGCGACATCCTGGGCCTGCGCGTGCTCGACGAGCATTACCGGCAGGCGCGCGACTCCTGGAAGCTGGACCTGGCACTGCCCGATGGCGGCCAGATCGAGCTGTTTTCGTTCCCCGCCGCACCGCTGCGCCCCAGCCGCCCGGAAGCACGCGGCCTGCGCCATCTCGCCTTCCGCGTCGAGGATCTGGACGCGGCCGTGGCGCATCTCACTGCACACGGCGTGGCCACCGAAGACATCCGCATCGACGAGTACACCGGCCGCCGCTTCACCTTCTTCGCCGACCCGGATGACCTGCCGCTGGAGCTGTACGAGGTCGGTTGAGCGAGGTCGGTTGAGCACGACAGACCCGGCAGGGTCGGTCACATCTGCCACTGGGGCTCGTCGTAGGGGCATGGCTGATCGTCTTTGTGACTTTCGGCAGATGCGGCACTGCGGTAACGCCGTGAAGATCGAGCCACCCCAGGACACAGGAACCGTCCATGCTGCAGATCCGTGCGCTGTCCAAGACCTACGCCAATGGCGTGCATGCGCTGCAAGACGTCACGCTCGACATTCCCCGCGGCATGTTCGGGTTGCTCGGCCCCAACGGCGCCGGCAAGTCCTCGCTGATGCGCACGCTCGCCACACTGCAGGAGCCGGACTCGGGCAGCGTGACGCTGACCGGTGCCGACGGCAGCAGCATCGACGTGCTCAAGGACAAGGACCTGCTGCGGCGCCGGTTGGGCTATCTGCCGCAGGATTTCGGCGTGTACCCGAAAGTCAGCGCGCTGGACCTGCTCGATCATTTCGCCGTGCTCAAGGGACTGACCAACCGTGCACAGCGCAAGCAAGTGGTCGAACGCCTGCTGCAGCAGGTCAATCTGTGGGATGCGCGCAAGCGCAAGCTCGGCACCTATTCCGGCGGCATGCGCCAGCGCTTCGGTATCGCGCAGGCGCTGCTGGGCAACCCGCAGCTGGTCATCGTCGACGAGCCGACCGCCGGGCTGGATCCGGAAGAGCGCAACCGCTTCCTCAATCTGCTGGCCGAGATCGGCGAGAACGTGGTGGTGATCCTGTCCACCCACATCGTCGAAGACGTCACCGACCTGTGCCCGACGATGGCCATCATGAACAAGGGGCAGGTGTTGCTGACCGGGCGGCCGGCCGATGCGATCGACATGCTCAACCAGCAGGTCTGGCGCAAACAGGTCAGCAAGAACAGCTTGCCCGATTACGAAACGCGCTTCACCGTGCTGTCCACGCGCCTGATCGCCGGCCATCCGGTGATCCACGTGTTCAGTGCGGACTGCCCGGAACCGGGTTTCGAACAGGTCGCTCCAGATCTTGAGGATGTCTATTTCCAGCGCCTGCGCAAGCAAGCGTTGGCTGCCTGACGGAGCGCGGCGATGATCCTGGCGTTCCTGCGCTTTGAGCTGCGCGAACAACTGCGCTCGCCCTTCCTGTGGCTGCTGGCCGCGCTCTACGCGTTGCTCGCCTTCGCTGCACTCTCCAGCGATGCCGTACAGATCGGTGGTGGCATCGGCAACGTACTGCGCAACGCGCCAACCGTGATTGCCAGCGTGCTGGCGATTTTCAGCCTGCTCGGCCTGCTGGTGGCTGCACTGTTCGTCAGCAACGCGTTGCTGCGCGATTTCGAGCTGGGCACCGCGGAGCTGGTGTTTTCCACACCGGTGCGCCGCCGCGATTACCTGGCAGGCCGCATCGCTGCAGCGCTGATCGCCGGCACGGTGATGTATCTGGTGATCGCGCTGGGCATGTTTGTGGCGCAGTTCATGCCATGGATCGACCAGGCGCGGCTCGGGCCGGTCGCGCTGCTGCCGTACCTATGGTCGCTGCTGGTGCTGGTGCTGCCCAACCTGCTGTTCACCACCGCGCTGCTGTCGGTGCTGGCGGTCACCACCCGTAGCATCCTGTGGGTCTACATCGGCGTCATCGTGTTTTTCGTGCTGTATGGCGTGAGCCGGGCGCTGCTATCGGACCTGGACAACGTCTGGGTTGCAACCCTGTCCGATCCACTCGGCATCCGCGCACTGTCGCAAACGCTGCGCTACTGGTCGGCGGAACAACGCAACCTGCAACTTCCCGCATTGACGGGCTACCTGCTCGCCAATCGCGCCCTGTGGCTGGGCATGAGCGGTGTATTGTTCGCCGCGACCTTTGCACTGTTCCGCACCGAACGCAGCGGCACGCGTCGTCGTCGCGGCGCGATGCCTGTTGCATCCTCCAGCGCGCAGGCAGCCAGCGTGCGCGTCAACACCACCCGCCTCAGCGTGACGCCCGCCTTCGCGGCCAGCACCGCCTTCCGGCAACTGCTGCGCCAGATCCGTTTCGATACGCTCGGTGTGCTACGCAGCGCGCCGTTCGTGGTGCTGCTGACGTTGGGCCTGGCCAACTTCATCCCCACCGCATTGTTCAATGCGCGCATGTACGGCACCGCCGTGCTGCCGGTCACCTCGTTGATGCTGCAAGCGCTGCAGAACAGCTACAGCTTTCTGCTGATCATCGTGGTGCTGTTCTATGCCGGCGAACTGGTGTGGAAGGAACGCAGCAACCGCATCGACGGCATCACCGATGCCATGCCGGTGCCGGACTGGGTTCCGCTGCTCGGCAAGTTCGTCGCCTTGCTGGCGGTGATCGCCAGCTTCCAGCTCGCCGGCGCGTTGACCTCGATCGCGCTGCAACTTGGCCGTGGCTACACCACGATCGAGCCGCTGCTGTATCTCAAGACCCTGGCGCTTGGCTCGGTGCTGTATGTGCTGATGGGTGGCATGGCCCTGGTGCTGCAGGTCTTGAGCAACAACAAGTTCGTCGGCTATGCATTGTTGATGCTGGTATTGATCGGGCAATCGGCGTTGTCGCTGCTCGACTACACGCAGAATCTGTACAACTTCGGAGGCTGGCCCAACGCGCCGTATTCGGACATGAATGGCTTCGGCCACTTCCTGCCCGGGCAGTTGTGGTTCCAGGGCTATTGGGGCGTGTTCCTGCTGGCCTTGTTGCTGCTGTCCTCGGCGTTGTGGCCGCGTGGCGTCGGCCATGGACTGCGTCAGCGGCTGCGCCTGGCATCGCAGCGCCTGCGCAGCCCCACCGGCGCGGCATTGGCGGTGAGCCTGCTTGGCTTTGCAACGATTGGCGGCTGGCTGTACTGGAATACCAACGTCTATAACAGGTTCCTGTCGCCGGAGCAGCAGCTGGACCTGCAGGCACGCTACGAGCGCGATTACCGCAAGTACAAGGACCTGCCACAGCCGCGCATCATTGCCGTGGACAACCATGTCGACCTGCATCCGGAAACGCAGTCGGCCGTCATCGATGCCACCTGGACCGTGCGCAATTCCCACAGCGCGCCGATCAGCGAGGTGCATATCGGCATGCAGGGGCGCACTGGCGACCGTAGTCTGGTCAAGGTGGATCTGGGCGGGCAGACGCTGATCACCCACGACATTCCGGCCGGCTACCGCATCTATCGCCTGCAGCGCCCGCTGCAACCTGGCCAAGAGCGCGTGTTCCGCTTCCGCGTGGACCAGCACCCGCACGGCATTACCGCCGGGCAGGCGCAGACCGATCTGGTCGCCAACGGCAGCTTCTTCAACAGCCAGGTCTTGCCCTGGTTCGGCTACAACACCCAAACCGAGATCACCGACCGCAACGATCGCCGCAAGCGTGGTCTGGGCGAGCCGACGCGCATGCCCAAACTGGAAGACCAGGCCGCACGCGCCAATACCTACGTCAGCGACGATGCCGACTGGCTCAGCTTCGCCAGCACCATCTGCACCGCACCGGACCAGATTGCGCTGGCACCGGGCTATCTGCAGAAGCAATTCCGGCAGGCTGGCAGGCGTTGCTTCCGCTACGTGATGGATCGGCCGATGCTCAACTTCTATGCGTACCTGTCGGCACGCTGGCAGGTGCGCAAGGCCTACTACAACAAAATTCCGATCGAGATCTATTACGACCCCAAGCACCCGTACAACGTGCAACGCATGATCGAAGGCGTGCAGAAATCGCTGGCCTATGACGAGGCCAATTTCACTCCGTACCAGCATCATCAGGTGCGCATCATCGAGTTCCCGGGCTATGCGGGGTTTGCGCAGTCGTTCGCCAATACCATCCCCTACTCCGAATCGATCGGTTTCATCGCCGACCTGCGCGACAAGGACGACATCGACTACGTGTTCTACGTCACCGCGCACGAAGTGGCGCACCAGTGGTGGGCGCATCAGGTGATCGGTGCGAATGTGCAGGGCGCCACGATGCTGTCCGAATCGCTGGCGCAGTACTCGGCGCTGATGGTGATGGAGCGCGAATACGGGCGCGCGCACATGCGCCGCTTCCTCAAGTACGAACTGGACCGCTATCTGGAAGGGCGCGGCGGTGAAACCGTCGACGAACAGCCGCTGTATCGGGTGGAAAACCAGCAGTACATCCACTACCGCAAGGGGTCGCTGGTGTTCTATCGCCTGCGCGAGGAGATCGGCGAGCAGGCGCTCAATCGCGGGTTGCAACGCTTCCTGCAGGCCAAGGCGTTTCAGCAACCGCCTTACACCACCTCGGCCGAACTGCTGCAGGCCATCCGTGCCGAGGCACGCCCGGATCAGCAGGGAATGATCACCGACCTGTTCGAAAAGATTACCTTCTACGACAACCGCGTGGTGAGCGCGCAGGCCCGCAAGCGCCCGGATGGACGCTTCGATGTGACCGTGCAGGCGCAGGCAGCCAAGTTGCAGGCCGATGGCCGCGGCAAGGAACATGCGGTGCCGATGGACGACTGGATCGAGGTCGGGATCTACGGCGCGCCCGCCAGCAAGAACGCAGCGGCGCCGGTGCTGGCGCTGCAGCGGCAGCACGTCACCAGCGCCACGCCCAGCGTTACCCTGACCGTCGACGCCCTGCCCATCGAAGCCGGCTTCGACCCCGACAACAAGCTGATCGACCGGGTGCCGGACGACAATCGCAAGCGGATCAGCCTGCTGGGCAACTGAGGCCCACGGCAGGATGGGTTGGTCGCGGCGGGCATGCGCGGCTGCGGCCAGCACGCCGTGGCCGCGCTACGCGTCTGCTCCAGTCACTGGCCAAGGCCATGGCAAGGCCTGCCGACGGCGGCGCATGAACGCATTCCGCAGCGCGTCTTTCCCGCACCATACTCCACGGTATACATTCGCGATCAGGCCGCCGACGGTGGCCACGGCAATCCCTGGGAGGGGAACCATGCGCAAGACCTTCAAGACCCTGATGCTGGCCCTGCCGCTGGCCGCCGCCTCGCTGCTGGCCCAGGCCGCCGACTCGCCGGTGGGCCGCTGGACCACCATCGACGACGAAACCGGCAAGCCCAAGTCGGTGGTGCAGATCGAGCAGGCGGCCAACGGCACGCTGAGCGGCAAGGTGGTCGAGATCCTGCAGTCCGCCAAAGGGCCGAACCCGGTCTGCGACAAATGCGATGGCGCGCTCAAGGGCAAGCCGATCAAGGGCATGACCATCCTGTGGGGCCTCAAGCCCGACGGCACCGCGGTATGGAGCGGCGGCTCGGTGCTCGACCCGGCCAAGGGCAAGACCTACAAGTCCAAGATCACCCTCACCGACGGCGGCAAGAAGCTGCAGATGCGCGGCTATGTCGGTATCGAAGCGCTGGGCCGTACCCAGACCTGGGTGCGTGAGTAATCGGGAATCGGGAATCGTAAGAGCGGGCGTCCTTCGGGGCGCCTTTTTTATGTTTGTCAGACAGAGATACCGGTGCGCGAGGGACGCAGTGACGCTGGCAGACGTCGTGCATGCAGACGCCGGCAAGGCACCGAAGCGCACCGGCCGCACTGCAACCGGCCGCGTCAACCGATTCCCCATTCCCGACTCCCCATTCCCGACTAGTGCGATAATCGCGTGTCCCCCGCATCACGCCTGCCATGACCCGCACCGCACTCGTCACCACCGCCCTGCCCTACGCCAACGGCCCGCTGCATCTTGGCCATCTGGTCGGCTATATCCAGGCCGATATCTGGGTGCGCGCGCGCCGGCTGCGCGGCGACAAGACCTGGTTCGTCTGCGCCGACGACACCCACGGCACGCCGATCATGCTCGCCGCCGAGAAGGCCGGGGTGACCCCGGAGGCCTTCATCGCCAGCATCCAGGCCAGCCATGAGCGCGATTTTGCCGCGTTCGGGGTGACCTTCGACCATTACGATTCGACCAATTCGCCGGTCAATCGCGCGCTCACCGAAGCCTTCTACACCAGGCTCGAGGCCGCCGGCCACATCAGCCGCCGTTCGGTGGCGCAGTTCTACGACCCGGCCAAGGGCATGTTCCTGCCGGACCGCTACATCAAGGGCATCTGTCCCAACTGCGGCAGTGCCGACCAGTACGGCGACAACTGCGAAGTCTGTGGCGCCACTTACGCACCGACCGAGCTGAAGGAGCCCAAGTCGGTGATCTCCGGCGCTACGCCGGAGTTGCGCGATTCGGAGCATTTCTTCTTCGAAGTGGGCCATTTCGACGGCTTCCTGCGCGAGTGGCTGGCTGGCGATGTGGCGCTGCCCGGGGTCAAGGCCAAGCTCAAGGAATGGCTGGACACCGAGGGCGGCCTGCGCGCCTGGGACATCTCGCGCGATGCGCCGTATTTCGGTTTCCAGATTCCCGGCCAGCCGGGCAAGTATTTCTACGTGTGGCTGGATGCGCCGATCGGCTACCTGTGCAGCTTCAAGACGCTGTGCGCGCAGATGGGCGAGGATTTCCAAGCGCATCTGGTTGCCGGCACGCAGACCGAACTGCATCACTTCATCGGCAAGGACATCGTCAATTTCCACGGCCTGTTCTGGCCGGCGGTGCTGCACGGCACCGGCCACCGCGCGCCGACACGCCTGCACGTCAACGGCTACCTCACCGTGGACGGCGCCAAGATGTCCAAGTCGCGCGGCACCTTCGTGATGGCGCGGACCTTCCTGGACGTGGGCCTGGAGCCGGAGGCGCTGCGCTATTACTTCGCGGCCAAGTCCTCCGGCGGCGTGGACGATCTTGACCTCAACCTGGGCGATTTCATCGCGCGGGTGAATGCGGATCTGGTCGGCAAGTTCGTCAACCTGGCCAGCCGCTGCGCCGGCTTCATCGGCAAGCGGTTCGATGGCAAGCTGGCCGACGCGCTGCCCGACCCGGCACAGTACGAGCGCTTCGTCGCCGCGCTGGCGCCGATCCGCGAGGCCTACGAACGCAACGATGCGGCCAGTGCGATCCGCCAGACCATGGCGCTGGCCGACGAGGCCAACAAGTACATCGACGACACCAAGCCATGGGTGATCGCCAAGCAGGACGGCGCCGATGCGCAGCTGCAAGCGGTCTGCACGCAGGGCCTGAACCTGTTCCGGATCCTGGTGGCCGCGCTCAAGCCGATCCTGCCGCGCACCTGTGCCGAGGCCGAAGCCTTCCTCTCCGCACCGATGACCAGCTGGGAAGACGTGATCCGCCCGCTGACCTCGCACACGATCCAGCCCTACACCGCCCTGTTCACCCGTATCGACCCCAAATTGATCGACGCCATGACCGACGCTTCCAAAGACACCCTCGCTGCACCGGCTGCACCGGCTACCACCGCCAAACCTGCAGCGGCCAAGGCTGACGCAAGGCCTGCCGCAGCTGCGAATCCCGACTCCCCAATCTCCAATCCCGCCCTCATCGGCATGGACGACTTTGCCAAGCTCGACCTGCGCATCGGCAAGGTGCTGGTGTGCGAGTTCGTGGAAGGCTCGGACAAGTTGCTGCGCTTCGAACTGGATGCCGGCGAGCTGGGCAAGCGGCAGATCTTCTCGGGTATCCGCGCCAGCTACGGCGAACCGGAAGCGCTGGTCGGCCGCAGCGTGGTGTTCATCGCCAACCTGGCCCCGCGCAAGATGCGCTTCGGCATCAGCGAAGGCATGATCCTGTCGGCCGGCTTCGACGGCGGTGCGCTGGCGCTGCTGGATGCCGATGGTGGCGCGCAGCCGGGGATGCCGGTGCGGTGAGGCGGGATTGGGGCGGGATTGGAGAATCGGGATTCGGGATTCGTAAAAGCCTGAGCTGATTGTTGAGGGAGACCTGACACGCGTGCCTGGCCCGACCCCTCATCCGCCCCTGCGGGGCACCTTCTCCCGAGGGGAGAAGGAACAGACACCACGCTTCCAACCAATCCCCACTCCCGACTCCCCGCCCCCATGCACCTGGCCCTGTTCGACTTCGACCACACCATCACCACCTGCGACAGCTATGCGCGCTTCCTGCGCAAGGTGGCCACGCCCGCGCAGCTGGCGACGGCGAAGTGGCAGATCGGTCCGTGGGTGCTGGGCTATCGGCTGGGCATGGTGGCCGCCGCCGCGCTGCGTGCGCGCGTGACGCGCAAGGTGTTTAGCGGCCGCGCGCTGCAGGAGATGAGTGCGCACGGCGCGGACTACGCACGCAGCGCACTGCCGGGCGTGCTGCGCACCGAGATGATGCGACGCATCGACTGGCACCAGGCACAGGGGCATGAAGTCGTGCTGGTGTCGGCATCGCTGGACCTGTATCTGCAGCCGTGGTGCGCCCAGCATGGCCTGTCGTTGATCTGCAACAAGCTGGAACACCACGCCGGCGTGCTGAGCGGGCGCTACGCAGGCGGCGATTGCGGCCCGCACAAGGCCGCGCAGATCCGCCTGCGCTACGACCTGTCGCACTACGCATGCGTCCACGCCTACGGCGACAGCCGCGAGGACAAGCCGATGCTGGCGCTGGCGCAGCGGCGCTGGTATCGCGGCAACCTGCTGCACTGACATGCACATCGCAACGCCCGCCTCATCGCCCGATCTGGTCGAACGCCTCGACCGCCTGCTGCCGCAGACCCAGTGCGGCCAGTGCGGCTATGACGGCTGTCGCCCGTATGCGCAAGCCATGGCCAACGGCCAGGCCGATGTCGATCACTGCCCGCCCGGCGGCGACGCCGGGGCACGCGCGTTGGCGCACGTGCTGCAGCGTCCGGCACGCCCGTACGACCGCAGCCGTGGCAGCCACACGCCGCCGCAGGTGGCCTGGATCGTGGAGGCCGACTGCATCGGCTGCACCAAATGCATCCAGGCCTGCCCGGTGGATGCCATCGTCGGCGGCGCCAAGCACATGCATACGGTGATCGCCGCGCTGTGCACCGGTTGCGAGCTGTGCCTGCCGGCCTGCCCGGTGGACTGCATCGCGCTGCGCGCAGGCAGCTAAATGGCTGGCCCGACGATGGCGCAAGTTCCAGGCACGCTACGCCCGGAATTGGCGGTGCCACATGCACCACGATGTCTGCACGCCAAGCGTGCCCTCACGACGCTTGCGTGCCTGCGGCCGGCACCCTGAGCCGGCAGGTTTCGTGTACGCCGCTGGGCTTGCGCACCAGGCTGCGCCGTCGCCCTGACTGCTCGCTCGCGACCGGTGCGGCATCGGCGGTGCCGCGCACGCACCCGCGTTCTGGGCCTCGGCAGCGCCCAGCTCCCACAAACCAGCGGCGCTGGCCTCCAATTACGACGTCCCGTCAGGAACGTCCTGACGCGTCCGGCGCATCCGTGCTGCGGATGCGCTCGTATTGGTAGGCACTCCCATCGAGGAATCCGCCGATGCGTCCACTCGCCGCCGCCCTTGCCGCGCTCGCCAGCGTCTGCCGGCCGATTTCACCGTTGTTGCCGCTGGTGCTGGGCAGCCTGCCACTGGGTGCCGCTGCGGTCACCCGCGTGGATGGCGATGCCTTCGATGGCGACAGCGGCGCGTTGCGCTATCGCGAGTCGCACTGGCTGCTCGACAATGGCGGACGCGTGGTGCTGTATCGCTGCCCGGACGGGCGCCCGTTTGCGCGCAAGTCGATCGATGGCGGCGGCAGCTCGCCGAACTTCAGCCTGATCGACGGCCGCGACGGCTATCGCCAGGGCGTGCGGCAACGCGACGGCGTGCGCGAGATGTTCCAGCAACAGCCCGGCAAGGCCGAGCAGCGCACGCCATTGCCGGCCGACGACGGCCCGCGCGTGATCGATGCCGGCTTCGATGCCTACCTGCGCAGCAACTGGGAGGCACTCGCCAGCGCACCGCAACGCGTGGATTTCGTGCTGCCCAGCCTGCAGCGCCAGCTGGCGTTCCGTGTCGAGCGCATCGGCGATACCGGCGGCGAGCGCCGGTTTCGCCTCAGCCTGGATGCCTGGTACGGCGCGGCTGTGCCCTCGCTCGAAGTGCGTTATGCGATCGCCGACAAGCGCCTGCTGCAGTTCCGTGGCGTGGGCAACCTGCGCGACGCGCGCGGCCGCTATCCGCACGTACGCATCGTTTTTCCGGACACCGCTGCGCGTGCGGTCGGCGCCGATGAACTGCGCCAGGCGCGCGAGCAGCCGCTGGCCAAGAGCTGCAGCGCCCCGTGAACCAGACACCTGCCATCTTCACGTTCGACCACACGCGGCTGCGTACAACGGCCCGGTCAGCCCTTTCCCCTGCAGGAGCATCGCCATGGCCAAGGCCTATCTCTGGATCAACGCAGTGCTCTACGTCGTCCTGGCGGTCTGGTGCACGCTCTCGCCGGCCAAGACCGCCAATGCCGTGGGTTACACCCAGCTCTCGCCGGCCGGGCAATCGGAATACCTGGTCATCTATGGCGGCCTGCAGCTGGGCATGGCGTTCCTGTTCGGCTACTTCGCCTGGATCGGTCAACCGCGTACCGGCCTGCTGGTGGCACTCGCGTTCTATGTGCCGATCGTGCTGTTCCGCAGCGTCTCGCTGGCGCGCCTGTGGCCGGTCTCCACACCCACGGTGGCATTGGCGGGCGTCGAGATCCTGCTGCTGCTCGCGGCCGTGCTGCTGTGGTTCCAGCGCAAGTGAAGGACAGCGTCAGCACAGTCCGGTAGCATCGCCCCCACCTCAGAAAACGCCCGACCGCATGAGTGCCATCCCTGGCCACGACGACGATGAAACCGGACGACTGCTGACCGCAACCGCGGGCGGCGACCGGCATGCCTTCGAAGCGCTGTACCGGCAGACCTCGCCGAAACTGTTCGGAGTCTGCCTACGCATGATCCCGCAACGCGCCGAAGCCGAAGAGGTGCTGCAGGACGTGTTCACGCTGATCTGGCACAAGGCCGGGCAGTTCGATCCCGCCCGTGCGCGCGGGCTCACCTGGCTGGCGATGATCGCGCGCAACAAGGCCATCGACCATCTGCGCGCCAATGCGCCGCAACGCCGCAACGTGGCGCTGGACGATGCCGGCGAACTGCGCGCCGGCGATGCCTCGCCGCTGGAGCGCACCGAGCGCGCCAGCACGCGTCGCCGCATCGACCATTGCCTGGCCGAGCTGGAGCCGCCGCGCAGCGAATTGATCCGCACCGCGTTCTTCGATGGCATTACCTACGAAGAACTCGCCGCGCGCACCGACACACCGATCGGCACGGTCAAAAGCTGGATCCGCCGCGGCCTGGCCAAACTCAAGGCATGTCTGGAACGATGAGCACGCCCCTTCCCATCGACCAGGAACCGCCGCGCGACGTGCTGGCCGGCGAATACGTGCTGGGCCTGCTCAGTGCCGACCAGCGCCTGGCTGCCGAACAACGCGTCGCCACCGACGGCCAGTTCGCCCAGGCGGTGACGCAGTGGCAGGACCATCTGGCGCCGTTGCTGGACGAGATCGCCGCGGTGACGCCGCCCGGGCAGGTCTGGGCACGCATCCGCCAGACGCTGGGCTTCGACACGCCGTTGCATGCGGTGGCCTCCGCGCCATCGGCAACGCCACCGTCAGGCACGCCCAAGCCAGCGGTGTGGAACAGCGTGCGGTTCTGGCGCTGGACAAGCGCCGCAGGCCTGGCCACTGCCGCTGTGTGCGTGCTGGCGCTGTTGAACCTGCGCACGCCGCCGGCAGCGGTGCAGCCGCCACCGGGCACCGACACGGTGGTACAGACACCGGTCACCCCGCCTGCGGCCACCACCGCGCCTGCGACCGGTCTCGCGATGACCTCCACGCTGGCCACCGAAGACGGCCGCCCGGGCTATGTCGCCTTGATGGATGCCGACAAGCACACCATCACGGTGACGCCGCTGGATCGCACCGCCACCGCCGACAAGGTGCCCGAGCTGTGGCTGATCACCCCGGACGGCAAGGCGCATTCGATGGGGACCTTCGACGACCAGCGTGCACGCCGCGCGCAGATTCCCGATCAGCTGATGCCCATGCTCAGCAACGAGGCCATTCTGGCCGTCACGCTGGAGCCACCAGGCGGTGCACCGGGCGGCATTGCCACCGGGACCGTGGTGGCCAAGGGCGGCATCAGCACACTGGCAATGGCACCCTGATCCGGCGCGCCTGACGCCGCCTGCGACCACGTCGCAGGCGGCGGCTTCCAGGCAACAGCCTCATCCGCCTCGACCCTGGCGTGCGCCGCTGAATGTGTGCGCAATTGCGCGATTCGTTCGCACCGGCACGCCAGGCGCAGGCACGCATGCGACGATCGAACGCGCTGGTGCATCTGTTTGCCGGCTGCGTCCGTAAAGTGTCACGACTACACACGGAGAACCACGCGTGCCGAGTACTGGCTTTGACCCACATGCCGCGCCGCCGCCTGCCGACACCCGCCGTCGCGGCTGGCTCGCGGCACGCACCGGCAGCCTGCGTCGCTGGGTGGATTCGCAAACCGACGAGCCGCTGGACGACGCACGCGCAGACCGCATCGACTGGCTGCGTGCGCTGCCCTTCATCGCGCTGCACCTGGCCTGCCTGGCGGTGTTCTGGGTCGGGGCATCCTGGTTTGCGGTCGGCATGGCGGTGGCCTTGTACGCGCTACGCATGTTCGCGCTGACCGGGTTCTATCACCGCTACTTCTCGCACCGCGCGTTCAAGACCTCGCGCGTGCTGCAGTTCCTGTTCGCGGCCATCGGCGCCACCTGCGTGCAGCGCGGGCCGCTGTGGTGGGCCGCGCATCATCGCAACCATCACCGCCATACCGACACCGGCCGCGATCCGCATTCGCCGGCGCAGCACGGCTTCTGGTGGAGCCACACCGGCTGGTTCCTGACCCCGCGCAACTTCCGTACCGATTGGGAGGTCATCCCCGACCTGCGTCGCTTTGCCGAGCTGCGCTTCCTGGACCG
Source organism: Xanthomonas arboricola pv. guizotiae (assembly GCF_002940205.1). Lineage (GTDB taxonomy): Bacteria > Pseudomonadota > Gammaproteobacteria > Xanthomonadales > Xanthomonadaceae > Xanthomonas > Xanthomonas arboricola_C. Next base: position 46,420 of record NZ_MDSK01000004.1, on the reverse strand, counting down.
CTTCGACATCGTGATGCCGGTGCTGCTGGCGATCGGGCTGTACCTGCTCGGCGACTGGCTGGCGGTTGCCGCGCCCGCGTTGAAGACCAACGGTGCGCAGCTGCTGGTGTGGGGCTTTGTGATCTCCACCGTGGCCTTGTTCCATGCCACCTTCACCATCAATTCGCTGGCGCACCGCTTCGGCAGCCGGCGCTTCGACACCCGCGACGACAGCCGCAACAACTGGCTGCTGGCACTGCTCACCTTCGGCGAAGGCTGGCACAACAACCACCACTTCTTTCCCGGCTCCGCGCGCCAGGGCCTGCGCTGGTGGGAGTACGACGTCACCTGGTACGGGCTCACCGCGATGTCGTGGGTGGGCCTGGTGTGGGACCTCAAGCCGATGCCGAAATCGCTCACCCAACGTGCCGAGCGGGTGAGCCGATGAGCGGGGGCAGGATTGCCGTGGTCGGCAGTGGAATCGCCGGCCTGGGCGCAGCGTGGCTGTTGTCGCGCCGCTACGAGGTCACCTTGTTCGAGGCCGCCGATTATCTGGGCGGGCATACGCATACGCACGACATCCAGCTGGACGGCCAGCGCTATGCGGTGGACAGCGGCTTCATCGTGTTCAACCCGCAGCACTATCCGCTGCTCACGCGCATGTTCGCCGAGCTGGACGTGGCCGCGCAGCCGACCACGATGAGCTTCTCGGTGCACGACGCGCGCAGCGGGCTGGAATACAACGCCGGCAGCCTGGGTGGGCTGTTCTGCCAGCGCAGCAACCTGCTCAGCCCGCGCTTCTGGGGCATGCTGGCCGACCTGCGCCGTTTCTACCGGCAGGCACCGGCGGTGCTGCACAGCGAGGAGCGCTTCAGCACGCTGGGCGCGTATCTGCAGCGGCATGGCTATTCGGCCGCGTTTCGCGACCAGCATCTGGTGCCGATGGCCTCGGCGTTGTGGTCATCGCCCTCGCAACGCATCCTCCAATTCCCGATGGGCCAGCTGATCGGCTTCATGGCCAATCACCACATGCTGCAGCTCAGCGGGCGTCCGCAATGGCAGGTGGTGCGCGGCGGGTCCAGCAACTACGTGCGCGCGCTGCGTCGGCGCTGGCAGGTGCTCGAGCGTCTGTCCACGCCGGTGCATGCGATCCGGCGCGCGCCCAACGGTGTGGTGCTCAGTTCCCTGCGTGGCGAGGAGCACTTCGACAACGTGGTGCTGGCCTGCCATGCCGACGATGCGCTGGCCTTGCTCAGCGACGCCACAGCGGCCGAGCAGCAGGTCCTGGGCGGCATCACCTACCAGGACAACGACACCGTCCTGCACACCGACGCCAGCGTGCTGCCGCGCGACCGCCGCGCCTGGGCGGCGTGGAATGCGCATGTGCCGGCCGACCCGCAGGCGCCGTGCACGGTGAGTTACTGGATGAATGCCCTGCAGTCGATCGATGCGCCGCAGCCGTTCATCGTCAGCCTCAACCGCGACCACGACATCGCCCCGGACAAGGTGCTGCGGCGCATGCGCTACCGCCACCCGGTGCAGAACGCCGCCGCGCTCGCCGCGCAGACGCGCAAGGCCGAAATCCAGGGCCTGCAGCACACCTGGTTTGCCGGCGCGGCATGGGGCTTCGGCTTCCATGAGGACGGCCTGCGCAGCGGCGTGGACGTGGCCCGTGGCCTGGGAGTGGAGTGGTGATGCAGCTGCTGCGCGAAGCCAGCCCCGATGCGGTACCGCTGCCTCCGGGCGAGGACAGCGGTACCGGCAGCGTGGCCGGCACACTGCGCAGCGCGATCTACACCGGCTGGGTGCGGCACCGTCGGTTCGCGCCCAGGGCGCTGGCGTTCCGCTACCGGCTGTTCCTGATGTACCTGGATCTGTCCGAACTCGATACGGTGTTTGCGCGGCGTTGGCTGTGGTCGGTGGGGCGCGCCAACCTGGCGCAGTTCCGGCGCCGCGATTATCTCGGCGACCCGCAGCTTCCGCTGGACCAGGCCGTGCGCGATTGCGTGCAGACCCAGACCGGCGAGCGCCCCGATGGCGCGATCCGCCTGCTCACGCATCTGCGCTACTTCGGCCATGTGTTCAATCCGGTCAGCTTCTACTACTGCTTCGATCGCCACGGTGGCCTGCGCTGGATCGTTGCGGAAATCACCAATACGCCCTGGCAGCAGCGTCACACCTACGTGCTGCCGGTCGCACAGGCGCGCACGCATCGCGACGTGCATGCCTGGCGCTTCGACAAGCGCTTCCATGTCTCGCCCTTCATGGGCATGCAGCATCAGTACGACTGGCGTTTCAGTGTGCCGGATGCGCAATTGCGCGTGCACATGCAGGTGCTGGATGCACCCGGCGGCGACACGCCGGCCGCCCATCCTGACGCCGATGGCGCAGGCAGCGCGCGCGGCACGCGCCGCTTCGATGCCACCCTGGTCCTGCAACGCCATCCGCTCAACGCATGCACCCTGGCACGCACGCTGCTGGCCTACCCCCTGATGACCGTGCAGGTGGTGCTGGCCATCCACTGGCAGGCCCTGCGCCTGTGGCTGCGCGGCAACCCGGTCCACGATCACCCTCATCCGCCTGTGCGAGAACCCCGATGAACGCAACGTCCCTGCCCGACACCGCTGCGCCGCGCGCGGCCTCCTGGACGGACCGCCTGTTGCGCAAGCGCCTGCTGGCCACGCTCGGCGAGCTGCGCGATGGACAGTTGCAGCTGCACGAAGCCGATGGCGTCACCACCCTCGGCAACGCCAGTGGTGCGGATGCGCTGCAGATGCAGTTGCGCGTCATCGACCCCGGCTTCTATCGCCAGGCCGCGCTCAATGGCAGCGTCGGTGCCGGCGAGTCGTACATGGACGGGCAATGGCAATGCGACGATCTGGTCGCATTGATGCGCCTGCTGCTGCGCAATCGCGAGCGCCTGGATGCGATGGAGACCGGCACCGCGCGGCTGGGCGGCTGGGCAATGCGCAGCCTGCATGCGTTCGCGCGCAATACCCGCAGCGGCAGCCGGCGCAACATCGCCGCGCACTACGATCTGGGCAACCCGTTGTTCCGCCTGTTCCTCGACGAGAACCTGATGTATTCCTCGGCGATCTTCGTCGAGGGCGAAGAAGCCCAAGGCGAGGCCGCACTGGAGCGCGCAGCCACGCGCAAGCTCGAACGCATCTGCCAGAAGCTGCGGCTCGGCCCGCGACACCACGTGGTGGAAATCGGCACCGGCTGGGGCGGCTTTGCGCTGCACGCCGCACGCGAACATGGCTGCCGCGTCACCACCACCACCATCTCGCGCGAGCAGTTCGAACTGGCCACCCAGCGCATCGCCGCGGCCGGCCTGAGCGACCGGGTCAGCGTGTTGCTGCGCGACTATCGCGATCTGGACGGGCGCTACGACCGGGTGGTGTCGATCGAGATGATCGAGGCGATCGGCCATCAGTATCTGGACACCTATTTCGCCAAGGTCGGCAGCCTGCTGGCCGACGATGGCGAGGCGCTGATCCAGGCCATCACCATCGAGGACCATCGCTACGCGCAGGCCCTGCGCTCGGTGGACTTCATCAAGCGGCACATCTTCCCCGGCAGCTTCATTCCGTCGGTGGCGGCGATGACCGGCGCGATCGCACGCGCCAGCGACCTGCGCCTGTTCAACCTGGAAGACATCGGGCCGAGCTATGCGTTGACGCTGCGCGCCTGGCGGCAGCGCTTCATGGCGCAGCTGCCGCAGGTGCGCGCGCTCGGCTACGACGAGCGCTTCATCCGCATGTGGGAGTTCTATCTGGCCTATTGCGAAGCCGGTTTCCTGGAACGCTCGATCGGCGATGTGCATCTATGGCTGAGCAAGCCGGGCGCACGCCCGCCGCAGTTCGTGCCCGGCCTTGCCGTTGACGCATGAAGCAGCTCGGCAACTATCTGGGCCTGCAGGTGCTGTGGCTGGTGGCCGTCAGCGCGGCCGCGCAGGCGCGTATCTGGCCCACCTTGCTGGTGCTGGCGCTGTTCGCGCTGTATCAGCTGTGGCCGTCGCGGCGTGCGCCGGGCGATCTGCAATTGCTGGTCGCCGCGCTGTCGCTGGGCTTGCTGCTGGACACCACGCTGGCCGCCGCAGGCTGGGTGCGTTATGCCGCACCGTGGCCGGGCACCCTGCTGGCGCCGGCCTGGATCCTGGCGTTGTGGCTGGGCTTTGCGCTCACGCTCAATCATTCGCTGGCGTCGGTGATGCAGCGGCCGTGGCTGGCGGTGCTGCTGGGCGCGATCTTCGGGCCGTTTTCGTACTGGTTGGCGCAACGCAGCTGGCAGGCGGTGCACTTCCAGCCGCCGCAGCTGCATGCGGCGGTCGCGGTCGGCATCGGTTGGGGCGTGGCCTGCGGCGTGTTGTCGCTGTATGCACGCCGCCTGGCGCGACCATCGCCTGAACACCTGAGGGGAGACCTGCAATGAATGCCTGGCCGCTGCTGCATGTGGGCGTGTTTGCGAGCGTGGTGATGGTGATCGGCTGGCTGTGGCAACGCCGCAGCGGCAATGCCGGCCCGGTCGACGTGCTGTGGGCCGCGTGCCTGGCGGTGGCGGCGCCGTATTGCGCGTGGATGTCCGATGGCGCGCTGCTGCCGCGCGTGCTGGTCGGCGTGCTCGGCGGTGTCTGGGGCGCGCGCCTGGCGTTGCATCTGGGCGTGCGCGTGTTCGGCGACCCGCACGAAGATGGCCGTTATCGCGCCCTGCGCGAGCACTGGAACGGCGACCAACGCAAATTCCTGGGCTTCTTCCTGGCGCAGGCGGTGGTCGTGGTGCTGTTTTGTGTGCCGTTTCTGGCCGCTGCCAGCAACCCGACTCCGGCCTGGAGCGTGTGGAGCACGCTGGCGATTGCGGTGTGGTTGATCGCGGTCGGTGGCGAAGCCCTGGCCGACCGGCAACTGTCTGCGCACAAGGCCAACCCGGCCAATCGCGGCGTCACCTGCCGCAGCGGATTGTGGCGGTATTCGCGCCATCCCAACTACTTCTTCGAGTTCGTGCACTGGTTCGCCTATCTGGCGCTGGCCGTCGGTGCCGGGCCGTGGCCGCTTGCCCTGGCGGCGCTGGGGCCGGTGGTGATGTTCGTGTTCCTGTATCGCTTTACCGGCATTCCCTACACCGAGCAGCAGGCGCTGCGCTCGCGTGGTGAGGACTACGCGCAATACCAGCGCAGCACCAGCGCGTTTTTTCCACTTCCCCCTTCGTCCTGAGTCGCCTGGAGAGTCGTATGTCCACCATCACCGTCCCGCCCTCCTCGCTGCCCGAAGAATCCTTTGCCACCCGGCTGGCCGAATCCGGCGTGCTCCCCGACGCCGCACTGCGTTACGGCATCCGCCGGCTGTGCGCACAGCGCCTGCGCGATGAGCGCACCGGCGGTGCCGACGCCAGCGACGAACGCCAACGCGCCTTCATCGACAGTCTGCGTGCCAGCGCCATCGCGATCGAAACCGATGCCGCCAATCGCCAGCACTACGAATTGCCGCCGCAGTTCTTCACCCTGTGCCTGGGCCGCCGGCTCAAGTACAGCAGCTGCTACTGGGACGCCACCACGCCGGATCTGGATGCGGCCGAAGAACGCATGCTGGCGCTGTACGGTGAGCGCGCCGAACTGGCCGACGGCCAACGCATTCTGGAGCTGGGCTGCGGTTGGGGCTCGCTGACCTTGTGGATGGCCGAGCGTTATCCCGGCGCCACCATCACCGCGGTGTCCAACTCGCGTCCGCAGCGCGCGCACATCCTGGAGCAGTGCCGGGTGCGCGGATTGAGCAACGTGCAGGTCATCACCGCCGACGTCAACGCGCTGGCGCTGCCGCCGGGCAACTTCGACCGCGTGGTGTCGGTGGAGATGTTCGAGCACATGCGCAACTACCGCGAGCTGCTGGCCCGCGTCGGCAGCTGGCTGGCGCCGGGCGGCAAGCTGTTTGTGCATATCTTCTGTCACCGCGACCTGGCCTACCCGTTCGAGGTGGCCGGCGAAGACAACTGGATGGGACGGCATTTCTTCACCGGCGGGCTGATGCCGGCGGCCGACACCCTGCTGCATTTCCAGCAGGACGTGGTCATCGAACAGCGCTGGGTGCTGTCGGGCGAGCATTACGAAAAAACCGCCAACGCCTGGCTGGAAAACCAGGACCGCCACCGCGAGCAGATCATGCCGCTACTGCGGCAGACCTATGGCGACGATGCGCAGCGCTGGTGGCAGCGCTGGCGGATGTTCTGGCTGGCCTGCGCCGAGCTGTTCGGTTACGACCAGGGCCGCGAATGGGGCGTGGCGCATTACCGCTTCGTCAAACGCTGATCGCGCACGTGCGCGCATCGAAACGACGCCGCGGCCCGCACGAGTGGAGTGCGACATGTCGGCGTTCCACTCATGGGGTGCGCCGACAAGCGCGCTGGCGACCCTGCCAAGCCGGCCTGCGATCAGCTTTTGCCACCGTCTTTCAGACAACGCCGCGATGCGCGTCCAGGCGCTCGCGCGCAGATGACACGGCGTCGGCGCGCGCGATCGAGCCGCGATCCGCGCGCCGCGCTGCGATCAGCTCGCCGCAGCGGTGATCACGATTTCCACCTTCCATTCCGGCCGCGCCAGTCTGGCTTCGACCGTGGCGCGCGCGGGGGTGAAACCGTGCGGCACCCATTCGTCCCAGGCCTTGTTCATCCCGTCGAAATCGGCGATGTCGGCCAGGAAGATTTCTGCACGCAGGATCTTGGTCTTGTCGCTGGCCGCCTGCGCGAGCAGCTTGTCGATTTCACCCAGCACCTGGCGGGTCTGCCCGGTGATGTCTTCGCTGGTGTCGTCGGCAACCTGGCCGGCCAGGTAGCACACGCCGCCATGGACGGTCATTTCCGACATCCGCGGACCCGCATCGAATCGCTGCAGCATTTCAGACTTCCTACGGTTGATTGACCCGGCCATTGTCCCGCGAATGCGGCAAACGTGCAGCCCCGGCGCGCGCGTGCTGCGCCAACCACGCCCCCACCCGCACCATCCAGGCCACGATCAACACGATGGCGCTCTTCTGGCTGATGCCCAGCGGCGCGCCGGTGACCGTGACGTGAAACAGCAACACCGCAAATGCGCCCAGCCCCAGGCCGAACGCGGTGGCGAAGCGGCCTTGCCACATGCGGTCGCGGCGGAAGTACCAGGACTGCAGCAACACCGCCGCGATCACGCACAGAAAGGTCATGTCGGCCGAGAGCAGGTGCACCGGCATGGCCGCGTCGGGCGCCAGCTCCGGCATCCAGCTATCGCCGATCGACACCATGCACAGGCCCACCGCCGCCGCCCAGAACAACCCCACCACGGTGCGGCTGCGCGCGGGCGGTGCAAGTGCCGCATGCAGACCCAGCGCCATCCACGCCATCGCGGCAGCCAGCACGCAATAGGCCGTGCGCAGCAGCAGGCCGTAGGCACCGTGCAGATACGCGCTCAGCTGTGCATCGATCCAGTCCAGATCGCCGCGCAGCCATTGCAGCAGCAGGATCAACACGATGAAGGCCAGGCCGATGCAGGCGGCGACGGCGCCGGCCTGCCCGGCCCAGCGTGGCGGGCAGGCCGACCCAGCTGGCACCGCAGTGCCACGGTGATGTCGCTCGTCCATCAACAGCCTGTCTGTGTTGCAACGGTTATCGTGTCCATGTCGGTCTCCTGCGGCACCTGGGCGCGGCGATGCCCTATGATGCGCGCAGCCGTCCTGAGCCGACACCTGTCGGCGCGACCGAACCCTGCGTTCACCTCATTCGGCATCCACGCGATCACCCTGCATGTACCTTGACATCGACCGGCCCATGCAGAGCAACCGCCCGCGCGGCACGCACCGTGCATGCGCCCTTCTCCTCCTCCAGCAGATCCCGTTTCCCTCATGACGGATACCTCCGTGTCTTCCCAGGCGCCGGCCAGCGGGTGGCGCCGCGCCTTGCCGGTGATCATCAGCCTGGCAATCCTGGCAATGGCGCTGCACGCGCTGTCGGGGCAATTCACCGACCACGGCTACCGGCAGATTCGCCAGGCCTTCCGTGCGCTGCACGCCGGCCAGATCGCGCTTACCCTGGTGCTGGGCTTGAGCAGCTACGCCTGCCTGGTGGGCTTTGACTGGGTCGGGCTCAAGCGCACCGGCAAGCGCCTGCATCCGGCGCGCGTGGGCATCACCGCCTTCATGGCGCATGCGGTGGGGCAGACGCTGGGCTTTGCCGCACTCACCGGCGGCGCGGTCCGCCTGCGCGGCTATGGCAGCGTCGGGCTGACCCTGGTCGAGATCGGCCAGGTGGTGCTGATGAGCACGCTGGGCTTCGTCTTCGGCGCCTGGGTGCTGCTTGGCCTGGCACTGCTGCTGGAACCGGAGGCGGCGGCGCGCGCATTGCCGATCACCGCCGAGGGCATCCGCATCGCCGGCATCGGCTTGCTGGTCGGCTACGTCGCGATGCTGGGGCTGGTCGGCAGACAGGGCCGCGAATTCGGGATCCGCAGTCATCGCTTCTGGCTGCCCGACCGCACCACGGTACTGGGCGTGACCGCGCTGAGCGTGGTCGAGCTGGGCCTGGCGGCCGCCGCGTTCTACGTGCTGCTGCCGCCGGACCCGGGCACCGGCTACTTCGGCTTCATCGGCATCTGGCTGGTGGCGGTGGTCGCCGGGCTGATCTCTACCGTGCCGGCCGGCCTGGGCGTGTTCGAGTGGAGCCTGCTCAAGCTGCTGCCGCATGTCACCCCCGCCGCGGTGCTGGCCGCCGCGCTGGCCTACCGGGTCACCTACTACATCGTGCCGCTGCTGATCTCGGTGGCGATGGCGGCAGCCTCCGGCCTGGGTGCACCGGTGCGCGTCAGCGCCAGCACCGCACGCACGGTATGGAAGACCTTGCGTCCGTGGTTGCCGCAGATCCTGGCGTTGGCGGTGTTTGCGGTGGGTGCGGCGCTGGTCATCGACGGCACCCTGCCCACGCCGCGCGCGCGCCAGGAAGTGGCGCCGCTGCCGCTGATCGAGACCTCGCACCTGCTGGTCAGCCTGGGCGGCATGGTGCTGCTGCTGATCGGCCAGGGCCTGCAACGCCGCAGCCATGCGGCCTGGGTGCTGGCGCTGGGCGTGTGCATCCTGCTGCCGCCGCTGTCGCTGTTGCGCGGCAGCCATATCTCGGTGTCGTTGTCGGCGGCACTGGCCGCAGTGGCACTGTGGGCGGCACGCCGCGAGTTCTACCGCCAGGGCGCGCTGCTGGACGAAGCCTGGTCGTGGCGCTGGCTGAGCAATCTCGGCCTGGTGCTGGTGGCCACGTTCTGGCTGCTGTTCTTCGTCTACAGCCACGTCGAATACAGCAACGACCTGTGGTGGGAATTCGCCACCTCGGCCAACGCGCCACGTGCGCTGCGCGCGGCATTGATCCTGTGCGTGGGCGTGATCGTGTTCGGCATGGCGCGCCTGCTGCGTGGCGGTCGCCGCCCGATGCCGGCCGCCGATGCGCAGACCCTGCAGACGCTGGCGCCGATCCTGGCCATCAGCACCGACACCCAGGCCTGCCTGGCGCTGACCGGCGACAAGGCCTTCCTGCTAGACGAGCAGCGCCGCGGGTTCGTGATGCTGCAGCGTTACGGCGGCTCGCTGATCTCGATGGGCGACCCGGTCGGCCCGCCGGAAGTCGCGCGCGCACTGATCTGGCGCTTCCGCGAAGAGGCCGACCATATGGGCCTGCGCCCGGTGTTCTACCAGGTCGGCGAAAAATACTGGCAGACCTATCTCGACATGGGCCTGACCCTGGTCAAACTGGGCGAAGAGGCGATCGTGCCGCTGGAAGGCTTCACCCTCGAGGGCCGCGACCGCGCCGATCTGCGCCAGGCCTGGAACCGCGGCAAGCGCGGCGGCCTGAGCTTCCGCATGCTGCAGCCCGAACAGGTGGATGCGGTACTGCCGCGGCTGTCCGAAGTGTCCGAGCAATGGCTGGAAGAAAAGTCCGGCGAGGAAAAAGGCTTCTCGCTGGGCAGCTTCGAGGCGGACTACCTGCGCCGCTTACCGGTGGCGGTGGCCGAGGCGGAAGGCCAGATCGTGGCCTTCGCCAATGTGTGGCGGGCACCGGCCGGCGGCGAGCTGTCGGTGGACCTGATGCGGCACAGCGCGCAGGCACCCAAGGGCACGATGGATTTCCTGTTCATCGAGCTGTTCCTGTGGGGGCAAGCCAACGGCTATACGCGCTTCTCGCTGGGCATGGCGCCACTGTCGGGCCTGGCCGAGCATCGCCTGGCCGGCCGCTGGAATCGCTTCGCCAGCCTGGTCTCACGTCACGGCGAGCGCTTCTATGGCTTCAGCGGGCTGCGTCGCTTCAAGTCGAAGTTCGCCCCGACCTGGCGCCCGCGCTATCTGGTCGCGCCCGGCGGCATGCATCTGCCGGCGGCGCTGCTGGATGTCACCCGATTGATCTCAGTGGATCCGGGCCGGCAGGAGTAAGGCCGCTCGATACCTGCGGTTTTAAGCGAATGCCTCGCTCTGCTGCGTGCGCTTGCACGTGTGCCGGCGTGGGACACGCCGCAAGTACGTCCATGTAGGCTCGGGCGCGGCATCCATGCCGCTCAAGGTCCCACACCGGCACCCGCGCAAGCACCACCGGTTGCCGTCGGTTGCGGAAAGAAATGCCGGGGCCTGCTTGGCTCCAGGGGCCGAACCGAACGATGACAACCGGGTTATTGACCTGCGTCGGCCTTGGGTCAGGCCGACGCAGGTCAAACATGCTCCGCTCGCTTACGGCTTCGACAGCGCGTGCAGCTGCTCCATGATCACCTTGGCCAGGGTCGCGTAATCGCCCTTGAAGTGGTGGTCACCCGGCAGCGCGACCCGCTTGGCGGCCTGCGCCGGCAGGCTCGGGCAGAGCGCGTCCTGGTCGTCCTGGCCGTAGATGCACACGGTGGTGCCGGCCGGCAGCCGCTGCACTTCCGGCGCGATCGGCAGGCCTTCGTCGTCCGAGCCCAGCCAGTTGCTGACGTGGAATTCGTAATCGGCCAGCTTGCCCACCGACAACAGCGCAGTCATGCGCAGGTTCTGCTTGGTCTGCGCCGGCAGCTTGTTGATCGCGGCCGGCAACACGTCCGCGCCCTGCGAGAAGCCGATCAGCACCACCCGCTGGCGTTGCCAGCGCTGCGCATAGAACCGCGCGATGCGATCCAGATCGGTGGCAAAGCCCTGCGGTGTGCGCTCGGTCCAGAAGTAACGCAGCGAATCCAGGCCGACCACCGGAATGCCTTGCGCGGCCAGCGCATCGGCCACCTCTTCGTCCAGACCCGCCCAGCCACCGTCGCCGGAGACGAAGATCACGAAGGTGTCGTCGTCGCTGTCGCCATCGGGCTTGGCCGGCAGCTCCACCACCGGCAGGTCTTCCAGCCCGCCCGGTGGCGGCGGCAGGGCCACGCCCTTCTGCTCGCCCAGCGAGCGTGCCGCCGCGCGCAGGCCCGGCAGGATGTCGCCCTGCGCCGAACGCGTGAACGTGCGCGCCTGCGGCACCTGCTTGAGGAAGCCGTCTTCGGCCGCGGCCGGGCAACGCTTGTCCTGGCTGCCGGCAAGCACCCAGGGAATCTGCAGCGGCACCGGCAGCAGCGTGTTGCTGCCCGGACGCACGCCCGGCTGGCAGATCGCCTGGTCGGACACCGTCGCCGGGCAGAGCCCGTCGGTCAGCACGCCGGCCAGCACGTGCGGCTTGGCTTGCGCCGCGATCGCATAGGCCAGCGCAGCCCCCTCGCCGTCGCCGACCAGCAGCGGCAGGCGGTAGGTGGGGATGTGGTAGAAGGCCTGCACGTAGCGCGAGAAATTTTCCACATCGCCGACCGAGAACGCACAGGTACCGCCGGCCTTGCGCAGCACCGCGTACAGATGCGCGGTATCCACCATCGCCACCATCGCGCCGTCGGCGCGCAGGCTTTCCGCCTGGGTCTGGCGCTTGACGTCGTTGCCGGTGCCGGTCAGCCAGATCACCACGCGCTGCGGCTCGCCCTTGGGCATCAGCACCGGTACCTGCTCGAAGCGGCCGTGGCTGACTGGCTGCGTGGTCTGCGCAGCCGCCATGCCCGATAGCGTCAACACCGCCGCGCCGCAGAGCGCGCTCCACATCTCAAGTCGTCGCATGTCGCACCATCGGGAAAAGTGGTTCAAAGATAATCGTTCCAGGCGGCTACGCGAAGCGCGACGCTTCGCTTATCGCGCATGTGCTCGCTGACGCGCTTCCCAGGCGGCCAAGGCCTGCCGGTAGCGCGCCAGGTCGTCCGCGTACAGATCGTGCACGCACAACGGGCACCCGCTTTCGCAGCACGCGTTGGGCGCAGGCGGCTCAGGCGGTTGCGGGCGTGGATCGTGATCGGAAGCTGCGCGGTCGTGCATGCGCGCATTGTAGCGTGCGCCATGCCTGCGCCTGGATGAACCACGGCGCGCAGCGTGCCAGGTCAGCGCCCCAGTCGCCGGCGCAGATTGGCCCGCGCCGCAGCGTCGCAGCGCGCATGGAAGTAGTCGCTCAGGAAGATGCGCGGACGCTCGAGCAGGCCGGCCAGAAAGCGCCTGCGGTTGAGCCGGAACAGCAAGCCGGGGACATGCCCACGGTATTCGGCGGCAATGCCCTCGTCATAGGCATCGAACACCGCTGCCGGTGCGGCCAGGATCGCCATGTCGCAATCCAGGAACAACGCCGCTTCCGCATCCACGTCCGCTGGCTGCAGTTGTCCATGGCGTGCGGTGAGCAGAATCAGGCGCTGCACGCGCTGCAGATCCACCGATGCCTGCGGCCACCAGCGCGGGATGCAGTCCAGCGCCCAGCTGGCGGATTCCGCCTCGTTGTCGCTGCGTCCGGGTTGATACACCGCATCGTGAAACAGCAGCGCCAGCCAGACCTCGACCGGCTGCTGCCAACCCGGCCCGGCGGCGACCTCGGCGTAGTGCTGCAGCAGCGCACACACATGGCCGAAGTGGTGATAGGCGCGCGGCGGCGTGGCATAGGCCTGTTCGAGCGCGGCCAGGTGCTCGGGCTGCAGGGGCAGTGGTGTGGCGGTGGCGGTGGCGTCCATGTACGCAGGCTACCGCGTACGCAGCTGCCTGCACATCAGCGCAGCGCCCACTGCCCTTCGATCTGGTAACGCGACTGGCCCAGGAAGCTGCGCCCCAGCGCGAACTCGCGCACCGTCCACGCCAGTGCGTCGCAGCGCCGTTGCGGCAACGACTGGTTGCAGTACAGCAGCGTCATATGCGGCGTGTACTGCGCATCGCCGGCAATGCCCGCATGCGCCAGCTGCCGGCCCAGCGCGCCCTGCAATTCGTACAGCCCGCGCACCTTGTCTTCGCCACGCAGCACGCAGGGCAGCTGCGAGCGCCGGCCACCGAAGGTGCCGACCCGATCGAACTCCACCTCGAACGCATCCAGCACCACGCGCTCGGCCGCCTGACTGGCGCGGCTCACCAGCGACGGCGGCAAGCCGCCCGCGTAATCGCCCAGATGATGCAGGGTCACATGCAGGCGCTCGCGCGCCAGCGGCTTGCCGTCGACATGACCACTGTGCAGCAGCCCGTCGGCGATCGCCGCAGCGCGTTGGGCGGTGCTTGCATCGGCCATGACCGCAAAGAACAGGCGCTCGGTGGTCTTTTCCTCACCTAGGCCGAGCGACAGCTGCGCCTCGGCCGAAGACAGGTACAGGAACTGCTGTTGCATGGGCTGATTCCACGACCGCGTACGCGGATCTGCCGGAAGAAGGGCGGCGGATACTAGCAGACCAAATGCATGCGTGACACGCATTCGACATCGATGCGCAAACGTGGAACGCGCACAGTGAGTGGAACAACAATCGCGCAGCACTGACCACGCGCGACACAAAGAGAAACGGGCAGCTTGCGCTGCCCGTTTCCGCCTTTATCGGTTCACTCCGCAAGCTGCATCACCTGGATGCGCCCAGGTCACGCGCGCAGCTTACGCGGCGTTCTTCATCGCATGCTTGCGGTTACGCATCACGTCGTGACATGCGCGTACTTCCGGCAGCAGACGCAGTGCGGCCTCGCGTGCGGCGGCCGGGATGTCCTGGTCGGCGATGGTTTCGTCGAACGCCTTCAACAGACGGTCTTCGGACTCTTCCAGCTCGGCGACGTAGCCGTACTTGGTATCGCCCAACGTGGCGCGCACCTTGCCGTAGAACTGCTGCATGCTGCCGACCATGGTGCCACTGGTTTCAGGCTTGCCACCGACCGACGCGACCACACTGCTCAGATTGCTGACGATGTCGGACTTCACGCCGGCGATGCGGCGGAACAACGTTGCAAGTTCGGCATCACCTACCTTGGCCGCCGCTTCTTCGTAGAAGTCCTTGCCGTCGCGGGAAATGGCGATGAGGTCGTTGAGGCTGTGCTCGGTCTTGCTCTGAATGCTCATGTGTCGCTCCTGGTTGCAATGGGCCAGCGCTGCGCAAGTTGTGGATGCGTTTGCGCTGGCTTTCGGGATGAGGCAATCGATGTGCTGATTGCATGCCTTGGCGTTGTGTACGGCCTTAGCTTGGCGGGACACACATAATCGACATGTGAGTGATGGGGTGATTGTCCTCACGCGATCATGCAGGCAATGAATGGCGATTCATCGATGCCAAGAGCAGGTCAAACCTGCTTCGGCTGCCGGCTCGCCCACATATTGTCGACCAGGTTGGGATAGGGACGACCGGCCTCCTCGGCGCGCTGCCTGGCAGCGGCCTTTTGGCTTGCGGTCAGCGGCGTGGAGGCGGATTTTCCCTTGGGTTTGCCGCGCTTCCAAGGCGGTGGCGTGTGTTCGGTCATGGCGCTGTAAGGTCCGCTTGCAGTGGAGCATGCAGTCTCGACGTGCGCTCGTGAGTTGGCCGTGGATATGGCCTTGCGTCCTGCATGGACCAATGTCGCAACCAGCACGCCATCTGCCAGCCCTGCCACTCATCACTCCAACTGCAGCAGGCAGTGCAGGCCGGCAGCGCCTCAGCAGCTCGCCAGCGACGCGCGCTGGCGGCGCTCCTGCCAGACCGCCAGCGCGTACACCAGCAGGCCGCCCAGCGCAGTGGCCGCGCCCACGTAGCCGGTCGAGGTCCAGCCCCACCCGGCGGTGATCGCCATACCGCCCAGCCACGGGCCCAACGCATTGGCGGTATTGAATGCGGCATGGTTGGACGCCGCTGCCAGGGTCTGCGCCTCCGCGGCCACATCCATCAGACGCGTCTGCAGTGCGGGCGCCAGTGCGCCCATGGTGCCGACCGCCACGATGGACACGAATACCCACAGGCCCGACTGCGCAGCCAACGGAAAGGTCAGCATCACCGCCACCGACCACACCAGCAACACCGGCACCGCGCGGAACTGCATGCGGTCGAACAGCCAGCCGCCCAGGATGCTGCCGAGCACGCCGCCGCCCCCGAATGCCGCCATCGCCAGCGGGATCTGCGCCGGCGCCACGCCTGTCACCGCGGTCAGGGTGGGCGCCAGATAACTGAAGACGCAGAACATGCCGGAAAAACCCACCGCGCCGATCGCCAGGGCCAGCCATACCTGCGGCTGGTTGAACGCGCGCAGCTCACGCAACGGCTGTTGCCGCGGCTCGTCCGGCGCAGGCGGCAGGCGCGCCGCCACTGCCCCAACCGTGCACAGCGCAAGCACCGACACCGCCGCGTAGGCCCAACGCCAGCTCACGATCTGGCCCAGCCAGGTCGCCAACGGATTACCGACCAGCAAGGCGATGCTCAGGCCCAGCAACACCCGGCCCACCGCAGTGGCGCGTTGGTTGGGCGGGCTGATCGACGCGGCCACCAGTGAAGCAACGCCGAAGTACGCGCCATGCGGCAAGCCGGCAATGAAACGGCACAGCAACATCGTGTGATAGCCCGGCGCCAGTGCACTGGCCAGATTGCCCAGCGCGTAGAACACCATCAGCAGCAGCAACAAGGTGCGCCGCGGCCAGCGCGCGCCAATGATCGCCAGCAACGGCGCACCGACCACCACACCCAGCGCATAGGCGCTGATCACGTGGCCGACCTGCGGCTCGCTGATCTGCAGGCCCTGCGCGATCTGGGTCATCAGGCCCATGGTGGAGAATTCGCTGATGCCGATCGCAAAGCCGCCCATCGCCAACGCAAACAGGATCAGCACGTAGTCGCGCCGTGATACGCGCGGCGTCGAAAGATCGGTATCGGACATGCCCGACTCCAGGATGACGGGGCGGCTTATTATTGTGCAACGCAGCAATCAACGAAAGCGCGCCGCCTGCCGCGATTCAGCGCCAGGCCCCGGCATATCACGGTCTGGCGGCTTTGGATGTGCCAGGAGACGCTGTGTCCTATCGCTATCGCTCGAATCGGCGCTGCTCCGCCACCATCGCTAGGGGGCACTCGCGATCGGCGCGGTGTCGCGCCTGGCGCGTGATCCACACCCAATTGGTTGCTGATGCCCAAATCCACCGAGTCCCCGTTGTTCTCCCCCGTGCGCCTGGGCGCACTGGATCTTGCCAACCGCGTGATCATGGCGCCGCTGACGCGCAATCGCGCCGCTGCCGGGCAGGTGCCCTCGCCGCTCGCCGCCCAATACTACGGCCAACGCGCCAGCGCCGGCCTGATCGTGGCCGAAGGCACGCAGATCAGCCCGCTGGGTCAGGGCTACCTGGATACGCCCGGCATCCACACCGCCGAGCAGGTCCAGGGCTGGCGTGCGGTCACCGATGAAGTGCATCGCCGTGGCGGCAAGATCGTGCTGCAGCTGTGGCATGTGGGCCGCGTCTCGCACACCAGCGTGCTGCCGCCGGGCGAATCGCCGGTGGCGCCCAGCGCCATCCGCGCCGAAGGCAAGACCTACACCCAGGACGGCTTCCAGGATGTCTCCGAGCCGCGTGCGCTGGCGCTGGACGAAATCCCCGCCCTGATCGAGGACTACCGCATCGCCGCGCGCAACGCCATCGATGCCGGCTTCGACGGCGTGGAAGTGCATGCGGCCAACGGCTACCTGCTCGACCAGTTCCTGCGGGATGGCTCCAACCAGCGCACCGACGCGTACGGCGGCGACATCGAAAACCGCACCCGCCTGCTGACCGAGGTGGTGCAGGCGATCGCCGACGAGATCGGCGCCGAGCGCACCGGCGTGCGGCTGTCGCCGGTCACACCGGTGTACGGCATGCACGACTCCGATCCGCAGCCGCTGTTCGAACGCGCGGTGGAGCGCCTGAACCTGATCGGCGGGCTGGCCTTCGTGCACGTGATCGAAGGCGCAACCGGCGGTGCGCGCGACAACGTCGGCTTCGACTATGCCGCGCTGCGCGCAAAGTTCGATGGCGCCTGGATCGCCAACAACAGCTACGACAAGGCGCTGTCCGACCACGCCATCCACAGCGGTTACGCCGATGCGATCGCCTTCGGCCGGCCGTTCATCGCCAACCCGGATCTGGTGCGTCGCCTGCGCGAGAACGCCCCGTTGGCCGAGCTCGACCAGGCCACCCTGTACGGCGGCGGTGCCAAGGGCTACACCGACTACCCCGCCCTGCCGAACTGAGCGCGGCTGCAAAACGCCTGCGCTCACCGCCAGGCAAGCGCGGCCGATGTCCGGAATCGGGATGTACCACGCGTACATTCCGGTTCCTGCGCACCGTCCGCACCCAGCTGACGCCTGCCCGCTCCGTTTTGTCAGCCGCACCAGGTCTGGCCGACACAGCGGCTGCGCTCGGCATAACGCGTACACAGCACGCCGCTCGCAATGCCGGCACCTTCGCAACGTAGCCATTCCGGTAGCAACCACATGACGCGTGCACCCGGCCCCGCTAGGATCGTGCCGACACTGCTCTCTGGAATGCCGATGCGGACCCTGCTCATTGCTGTTGTTTTCTGCACGCTGCTGGTCTGCGGGCCAGCGCTTGCGGTGCCGTTCTGGGGCGCGCGCCAGTCCAGCCCTGCCGAAACGGCGCCGGCCGACCTCAAGCCGGGCGAATGGATCTGGGGCGGCGTCAGCAAGGGCTGGGGGCCGATGGCGGTGATCGTCAGCCTGACCGAGCAACGCGCGTATGCGTATCGCAACGGCATCCTGATCGGCGTTTCCACCATCAGTTCCGGCAAGCCCGGGCACGAGACGCCCACCGGTGTATTCACCATCCTGCAGAAGGACAAGGACCACCGCTCCAGCCTCTACAACGCCGCGCCCATGCCGTATCAGCAACGCCTGACCTGGGACGGCGTGGCCCTGCACGCAGGCGGCCTGCCCGGCTATCCGGAATCGCATGGCTGCGTGCATCTGCCGTCGGAATTCGCGCGGCTGCTGTTCGACAATTCCAATATGGGCATGGTGGTGGTGGTCGCGCAGGCCGGCGTCAATGCAGACGATGTGGTGCACCCGCGCGCGCTCAGCCCGATCGACCCCATCACCGGCGCCGAGCGCGCACTGCTGCCGTTGCCCAACGGCCAGGCCTTCGCATGGCAACCGGAGCTGGCGCCGACCGGTCCGATCTCGATGCTGTTCAGCAGCAGCGATCAGCAGTTGGTGGTGTATCGCAACGGCGTGGAGATCGGACGCGCGCAAGTGGCATTGCGCGCGCAGATCGGCGCCGCGCCGCTGGGCACGCAGGCCTTCATCGTCGGCCAGGGCTTCCTGCCTGGCGAAGTGCCCGGCTTGCCCGGTCAACGCATGCCCAACTGGATGCGCATCGGCATCCCCGGCAGCAGCGCGGCGGCAGGGCAGCCGCTGGATGCCGACACCATCGCGCGACTGCAGGTGCCGCCGGCATTCCTGGCCGGCCTGCTGCCGCTGCTGACGCCTGGCGTGGTGCTGGTGGCCACCGACCAACGCATCCTTCCCGAAACCACCGGCGGCAAGCTGCAGGTGCTGGATTCGGATCCGCCCGAAGCACCCTGAGCACGAACTGCGCCGCGCTATCGCGGCAGCAAGGTGAAAGGCGCGCGGTGAGGTTGTGCGCGCACATGCCTGCAGCCCGGCGTCGGCATGCACTCGTATGCGCTGGCGGCGGCGAGCGCTGGTGGCCCGCCCGGTGTGGGTGAGTGCGTGACGTAACACGCGTTGCTGCGATTGTCAGCGCGACCTGCCTGGCAGACGATGCGCGCATCCCTCATCGCCAAGGATGTGCATGATGCGTTTACTCACGGCGGTTCTGCTCGGCAGCACGCTATTCGGTTACGCGTCCTCCACCGCAGCGGCCGAGCCGCTGCGCCCTGCCGCACCGAACGCCGAGTGCCTGGACGCGCGCAAGGTGACGGAGCTGCATCAAGCCGATCCGCGCACGCTGGCAGTGGCCGAACACGGCGGGCGGCTGTTCCGCATCAGCCTGGCGCAGGACTGCCCGCAACTGGCCGCACAAGCCGATGCGAGCCTGCTGGCGGCGCACGGCTGGGTCTGCAACGGTGCGCCGGCCTACGTGCGCTCGGGCCAGCAGCACTGCGCGATCAGCCAGATCGCCACGCTGAGTGCGCGCGAATACGCCAGTGCGGCACGGCAACGCGACAGCGGCATCCCGACCCTGGACGGGGTCAGCGTGCGCGAAGCGCGCCGGCGCAATTTCGCCGGCTCGTCCAGCTACTGCTTCAATCCCAGCATGCTGCGCTCGTGGTCGGAAGACGGCCAGGGACTGGTGGTGGAAGTCTCGCCACGTCACCCCGGCACGCATCGCCACTACCGCGTCGAACTGATGGACAGCTGCCGCGAACTCAGCGGCGCGCCGCCGATCCGTTTCGTCTCCGGCATGGGCCTGAATGCGATCTGCGGCAATCCCGGCGACAAGGTCGATGTGCTCGACGAAATGGCGCTTGCCGGCGCGGCTGCCGGATCCGGCCAGCAGGGCGACCTGAGCACCACGCGCGGCGGCCTGGCCGCGCGGATGCGCCAGAGTTGTACGGTGGCGGCGGTGTATCCGCGCGATTGAGCGTTGCAACGCAGGAGCGCGCTTGCGCGCGATGAGGCGGTATCGATAACGCTACATCGCGCGCAAGCGCGCTCCTACACACGCTGCAGGCTATGCTGCTGCCTCCGCAACAGCCTCAGGCCTTGCGCAGGAAACAGGTCTTCAGCACCAGGCCCTTGATCTTTTCCGAATTGCCTTCGATGTGCTCGGCATCGTCCTCGACCAGGCGGATATTGCGGATCAGCGTGCCCTGCTTGAGCGGAATCGACGAGCCCTTGACCTTCAGGTCCTTGATCACCGTCACCGTGTCGCCGGCCTGCAACAGGTTGCCGTTGCTGTCGCGCACCACCGTCGCAGTCGCGGCGGACTCGCCCGCGCTCCATTCGAAGCCGCAGTCTGCGCAAATCAGCAACGCGCCATCGGCATAGGTATTGTCCAGGCCACATTGCGGGCAGGCGGGAACGGAAGACATGCGATTCCTAGCTTCAAAACGGGCGTGGATTGTAGCGCCCCGGCCGCGCGATCACGTCTCCGGCACGGCGCCGGCGCGATAGTGCAGCGCTTGTCGAATGCCCTGCAGGTCGCACGTGCCCAACCCATCGGTTCCCCAAGCCCCCGGCGCTGCGCCAGGATCCACCGCGCCTACGGCCGGCAAACCGGGCGCGGCACAGAAAACCGGCTCGCATCTGGTCGTCTACGTCGCGCTGGCCGGCAATCTTGCCATCGCGATCGCAAAATTCATCGCCGCAGCGATTTCGGGCAGTTCGGCGATGCTCAGCGAAGGCGTGCACTCGCTGGTGGACACCGTCAACGAAGTGCTGCTGCTGTACGGCCTGCGCCGCGCCGCGCAGGCCCCCTCGCCGACCCATCCGTTCGGCTACGGGCGTGAGCTGTACTTCTGGAGTTTCATCGTCGCGCTGCTGGTGTTCGCCATGGGCGCAGGCGTGTCGCTGTACGAGGGCATCGTGCATCTGCGCAATCCCGAGCCGGCCAAGAGCCATCTGCTCGCCTACATCGTGCTCGGCGTATCGATCGTGTTCGAAGGCATTTCCTGGGTGGTGGCGCTGCGCGAATTCCGCGCCAAGAAGGGCCGCATGGGCTATTTCCAGGCATTCCGGCAGAGCAAGGACCCCAGCACGTTCACCGTGCTGCTGGAAGACAGCGCCGCCCTCATTGGCTTGTTCATGGCGCTGCTGGGCCTGGCCGGCGCGCAATTGCTGGACATGCCCGAACTCGATGGCATCGCCTCGATCGGCATCGCCTGCGTGCTGGCCTTCACCGCATTCCTGTTGGCGCGCGAAACCAAGGGCCTGCTGATCGGCGAACCCGCGCATGCGCACGTCACCGAATCGCTGCTGCGCATTGCCACCAGCGATCCGGATGTGCGTGCCGCCAACGGTGTATTGACCATGCAGATGGGTCCGAACCAGGTGGTCGCCGCGCTGAGCGCCGAGTTCGAAGACAGCCGTACCACACCACAGATCGAAGCCTGCGTCGGGCGCATCGAAGCGGCCGCCAAGCGTCAGCATCCCGAGCTCACCGCGCTGTTCATCAAGCCGCAGACGCCGGAAACCTGGCACATGCGCCGCGCCCAGATCGAACGTGGGGCCGAGAAGGATTAGCGCACGGCAGGCCGTGCAAGGCGTGCATCGCGATACAGCCAGACGCCGCAACGTAACGCGCATCGACCGGCTCACCTTCGAGGACCAACGGCATCGCGCAGGAAGCAGTTGCATCGCAAAGGTGACATCGTCACCACCAAGCTGATCCTCGCCCTAACCGCAGCCCCGGCTGCGGTTGCATCATCCGCGTCGATTGCCTACGGTAGGCGGGCACCACCTCTTGGCGTCGTGAGTCAGCCGACGCATCCCACTCGATCACCATCATGGAGGTTTCCAATGGAAATCAGCCAGGGTCGCGTTGCGACCATTCATTACACCCTTTCCGACGACAGCGGCCAGGTCCTGGACCGTTCGACGCCGGACACGCCATTGAGCTACCTGCACGGCGCCGGCAACATCGTGCCCGGCCTGGAACAGGCACTGGACGGCAAGCGCGTCGGCGAGACACTCACTGCCGATGTCGTGCCCGAACAGGGCTATGGCCCGCGCCACGAGCAGTTGATCCAGCAGGTGCCGCGCGAGGCGTTCCCGACCGATGTCGAGGTCGTGCCGGGTGTGCAGTTCGAGGCGCGCACCCAGCAGGGCCCGGTGCTGGTCACCGTCACCGAGGTCGGTCCCGAGCAGGTCACTGTCGACGGCAACCATCCGCTGGCCGGGCAGACCCTGCATTTCGCGGTCGAAGTCATCGAGGTGCGCGAAGCCACCACCGAAGAACTGAACGAAGGCCAGGTCGCCAGCGTCGCGGCCTGATCGGGTGTGCCGCGTGCCTGCGGGCATGCGGCAGTTCGGCCGCTGCGACGTCCGAACCCAGCGCGACGGCCGTCGCCGGCGGCAGAAGGTGTAAAGTGCGCGGCCCGCTCACAGGCCCGCCTGCATGAAACTCGGCATCGACTTCGGTACCAGCAACTCCGCCGCTGCGGCGATCGTCGATGGCCAGGTGGTACCGGTGCGCTTCGGCGAGGCCCTGCAGTTCCGCACCACGGTGTATTTCCCCGAGACCATGCGCGACCCGGACGATTTCAGCCTGACCCCGGCGCTGGAATACGAGGTCGAGCGGCTGATCGACTCCGGCCGTCGCGACGCCGCCGCGGCCGGCCGCACGTCCAGCACCGACAGCCTGCGCCGCGACGCGATCCGCATCGTGCGCCGCCAGTGGATGGAAGAGCAGGTGCGCGAACCGCGCAGCTCCGCCGCCCTGCTGCAGAACGCGGTCTACGGCGACGACGCGCTGGATGCGTATTTCCTGGAAGGCGAAGGCAGCCTGGTGCAGAGCCCCAAGTCGATGCTGGGCTACAACCTGCATCCGCGTGCGCGCCAGACCATCACCGGCATCGCCACGCACGTGCTGGAACACATCCGGCTCACCGCCTCGCGCCAGTTCGACATCAATATCCGCAGTGCCACGCTGGGCCGCCCGGTGCAGTTCCGCAGTTCCATCGGCGAGGCCGGCAACGCCCAGGCGCTGGAGATTCTGCAGACCGCCGCCATCGCGGCCGGCTTCGACAGCGTGGATTTCCTCGAAGAACCGGCAGCGGCCGCAATGCATTACCACGTCAGCCACGACAGCCGTCACGACACCGTGGTGGTGGACATCGGCGGCGGCACCACCGACATCGCCCATGCCAGCGTCGGCGGCAGCGCCGCGCCGCAGGTGCACCGCGCCTGGGGCATCGCGCGCGGCGGTACCGATATCGATCTGGCGCTAAGCCTGGCCGCCTACATGCCGCTGTTCGGCCGCGGCATCACCCGCGTGCCCTCCCACCATTACGTGGAAGCGGCGATGGTGCAGGACATGACCCGCCAGCGCGAATTCCGCCTGCACAAATACCAGGACGTCCCCGCCCCGTTCGACAAGCGCCTGCAGGCGCTGCAGGACACCGGCAACACTGCGCGCCTGTACCGCGGCGTGGAAGCCTGCAAGATCGCGCTCAGCGAGCGCGACCGGCACCAGGCCGGGCTGGACTTCATCGAACGCGGGCTGGAGGTGGAGGTGCAGGCCAGCGCGCTGGTTGCGTCCGCTTCCAGCTACCTGGGCGAACTGGAAGGCTTGCTTGCGCAGGTCCGTGCCGACCTGGACGCGCCGCCGGCCACGCTGTTCCTGACCGGCGGCATGTCGCGTGCCGGCTATATCCGCGACACGGTGGCAGCCGCGTTCCCGCAATCGCGCCTGGTGCAGGGCGATCCGTCCTTCGGCGTGGTGCAGGGCCTGGCCTGGGCGGCGGCACGCCAGGCCCGTCCGTCGGACGGTTAAGGCAACGCGCGTCCGCATCCCTTACAATGCGCGGTTGCTGCATACCGCTTAGCCGGCTTGTCAGCAAGGCACGCTTGCCGTGCCGCCGCGATTGCGCACCGAACGCGACCGCACCTCTCGACACCGCTTCCGCGCGCGCCACCCTAGCCGCACGCGGTGTCACCGCACTTCCCCGCTACAGGAGGCCACATGGCACGTCCCGCGACCAAGCAGAAATCCCAGCCCAGCATCGCTCGCAGCGAAGGCAAGTCGCAGCCGCTCAGTCGTGAGCGCATCGCTGCCGACATCGCCGCGTTCCGCAAGACCGGCGGCCGGATCGAAGTGCTCACCACCAACTTCGGCCCCGCGCGTAACGACGGCGACAAGATCGCCTAAGCGTCACCCGCAAGCCGCAGCGTTGTACCGACGTGCCACCGCAAGGTGGCACGTTCGTTTCCGGCCACAGTTGGCGCAGCCGCTCAGTTGCCGTAATCGATGCGCACCGAGCCGGAATGCGATTCCAGTTTGATGTCGCCATTGCCGGCCCCCAGCCGGGTTCTCAGGCGCTTGCCCGGGCCGTACTCCGGCCGCTCCACCTGCCCGGCCACCGAACGGATGTCGCCGCTGAACACCTCCACCCGCAGCGCTGCCGACACGTTGCGCGGCACGCCCAGGCTGATCGTGCCACTGACGCTCTCTGCAGCGATGCTGCCGCCCGGCGCCAGACCGGCCACCGTCAGCGCCGTTGCGCCGGACACGCTCTCGGCGCGCAGCTGCGACACTTGTCCCGCGCCGATGCGGATCTGGCCGGAGACGGACTCGACCGACACTACGCCGCTGGCGCCGGCCGGCGCATCGATCTGCCCACTGACCGTGCCCAGGCTCAGCCGTGCGCTGGCCACCGTGCTGCGCAGCGCGCCGCTGACGGTTTCCAGGTGCGCTTCCCTGGCGCGTCCGGCTGCGACCACGTTGCCGCTGACCGACTTGAGCTGCAACCGCGCCAGATCGACCTGATCGACATCCACCGAGGCACTCACCGCCTCCACCTCCAGCAGCGCCGCGCGCGGAACCCGCAGCTCCAGTTGGGCACCCCTGCTGTTGCGGTTGTTACGCGGGTAGATCACCTCGAACTGCAGCCGGTCCGGGCTCTCATCCACCTCCAGGCGCTGCCCCTCGCCCAGGGTGCCGGTCAGCGCCACGTCGTTGCGGTCCCAGCCGCGCACGCGGATCTGCCCGGCGAGGTTGTCCAGTTCCACGCGCCCGCCGCGCGTCAGCGGATGGCTCTGCTTCACGGTGGTCTGCGCTGCCGCCGGCAGTGCGCAAAACGCAAGCAGCAACAACACGGATAGATGGGCGTAACGCATGGGCATGCTCCTCAGCTTGGAAGGGACGTCTCGCCCTGCGCGGCAAGACGGGTCAGTTGCAGGCGCTTGGCATAGGTGCGTTGCAGCTGCGACAACAGGAATGCAGAGCGCGGACTCTGCGCGATGGCGGCGTGGATGGCCTGCGTACTCTGGTCCAGCTCGGCCAGCGCCGGGCGCAGATCGGCCGGCACCTGCTGCACCGGCACTGCATCGATGGCCTGCCGGTACTGCCCGGCCATTGCCTGTGCCTGCGCCACCAGGCCAGGGCGCGCCGACGCTGGCGCTGGCGTCTTGGTCGAGCGATCGAGCCCTGGCACGATCGCCACCACCACCAGCGCGGCGGCAAGCGCCACGCCGAACGCGGGCCAGGCCCAGGCACGCCGGCGGCGCGGCTGCAGCGCAACCACGTTGGTGTGCGGCGTCAGTGCGGGCGCGATGCGCTCCCAGAGCTGCGCCGGTGGCTGACGTTGTTGCGGCAACGCACGCAGACGCGCGGACAACGCAGCGTCATCGGTTGCGGACGGATCGAGCGGATCGTGGTTCATGCAATATCTCCCAGCCGCACGCGCAGCAGGCCGCGCGCGCGATGCAGTTGCGCCTTGGAACTGCCGACCGCCATCTGCAGTTGGTCGGCAATTTCCTGGTGTTTCCAGCCTTCGATATCGTGCAGCACCAGCACCGCGCGTGCGCGCGGCGGCAGCGTCTCCAGCGCGCGCTCCAGATCCATCCGGGTGGCGTGGCAGGCTGCGGCGCCTGGAACGGCAGCGAGGATCTCGCCATCGGCATCGTCCACCATCTGATCGCCCGCAACCGGGCGCGCCCGCAGCTCCATCAAGGCCGTATTGACGGCCAGCCGGTGCAGCCAGGTGCCCAGCGCGCTCTGGAAGCGGAATTGCGGCAACGCCTTCCACGCGGCAATGAAGGTCTCCTGCAGCACATCGTCGGCACGCGCCGCATTGCCGCCGCACAGACGCCACACCACCGCATACAGGCGCGGCGCATGCCGGCGGTAGATGGCCTCGTAGGCGGTGCGATCGCCGCCGGCGGCGGCACGCGCCAGCGCCGCGTCGTCGCGGCCGGCCGGACCGTCACAAGCCGAGGCATCGATGGGCATGGAGGTGTCGAGCATATCCACTTGGATGCGCCAGGCAGCGCAAAGGTTTAAACCGGACCCAGGTATTTTTCGAGCAGGGTTTCAGGAGCGGCCGACAAACCTATTGCGCCGCCGCCCGACGGGCCTCGCCGGTGCTGGGAAGTTGCCGGTCCGCCGCGCCGGGCAGCTGTGGCGGCGCGTTGTCGCGTTGTCCGCGCATGGCAGCAGTTCAACGCGTTGACCGGTTGCAGCGTCATCGCAGGACTGGGTCGCTGCCGTATCGCTGTGTCGGCCTCCATCGATGTGGGTGGAAAAGCGGCGAGCGCCTCCGGCCACGCACAGCTGCAATGCCGCAATCCATCGCAGCACCCTTGACTCAATCTCGCTGCCGCCGCCGGGCGCGCGTTCACCCCGCGCACCGGCCGCGCAATGACGCCCCCGTTACAATGGGCGTCACTGTGAACCTGCACGATCCGATGTCCGCGTCCGACGCTTTGCCCACCATGATCCGTAGCCTGCTGCCGCACTGGAATCCGCAGTGGCTGACCGTGGCAGTGTTGACGGTCCAGATCGTGCTGATCCTCGCCGTTGCCGCGCTGGTTCGGTTACTGCTGCGGCAAGTGCTGCGCCGCCTGTGTACGCGCTACAGCCTGCCGGCGGAAATGATGATCGGTATCCGTCGCGTGGGCAGCTTCGTCATCTCTGTCACTGCGGTGCTGACGGTGCTGAACGTGCTGGGCGTCTCCAGCGGCACCTTGTGGACCGCGTTCACCGGATTCGCGGCAGTCGGTGCGGTGGCGTTCTTCGCGGCGTGGAGCGTGCTGTCCAATATCTTCTGCACCTTCCTGATCATCACCACGCGCCCGTTCCGTCTGCACGACCACATCGAACTGCTGGAAGGCGGCGACAAGCCCGGCCTGAAGGGCCGGGTGATCGACATCAACGTGATTTACACGACCCTGGAAGAAACCGGCGACCACGCCGGCAGCGTGCTGCAGGTTCCCAACAGCCTGTTCTTCCAGCGCACCACGCGCCGTTGGCGCGAGACCAGCCACTTCAACGCCAACTGAGGGCGTCTGAGAAAACGTAGTGAGCCGTTATCGGGTGACTCGGTCGGGCGTCGCAAGGACACGGCGTGCGAATGTCGCATGTAGACCCGAGCGATGCCCGCAGCCGCCTGGCGGCAAGCGCAGTCGTTTGCCGGTTGGCCTGAAGCCGCGTGGCAATCAACGCAGCTGGCTGTCCTTGCTGCCCCGACGGTTGTAGCCCCCTTGCGCCGCCTGCTCCTGGTCGTGCGCCTGCTGACAGTTCACGCACAGGTGCACGCCCGGCACGGCCTTGCGGCGCGCCTCGGGAATGGGCGCATCGCACTCTTCGCAGCGTGTCAGGCTCGGGCCCCGATGCAGCTGGCTCCGCGCGCGCTTGATCGCATCCTCGACAGTCGCATCGATCTGGTCCTGCACCGCCCCATCACCTGCCCATCCGGTCGCCATGTTCGCCTCGGCTTGTCTGCTCGCAACTGAAATATGGGAATGCGCTTGGCAAATCCAGGCCGCACGTGCACGGCGTGCTCAAACCAGGTGCTTTAGCATGCTCCCATTCGCACTCTTCGAGGAAGTCGCAATGGAACAACCCGTCCACCCGTTCTCCGAATTATTCGCCCAGTTGGGCCTGCCGTCGGATGAGGCCAGCATCCGCAGCTTCATCGATGAACATTCTTCGCTGCCGGGCGACATGCGCCTGGAGGAAGCGCCATTCTGGACGCCGGCGCAGGCCCAGCTGCTGCGTGAAGAGCGCCTCGACGATGCCGACTGGATCGTGACCATCGATCAACTCAATATCGCCCTGCACACCACTGCCGAAGACACCGGCGTCTGAGCCGCGCAGGAGCGCGTCAGTCGCCCTGCGCTAGACCTCGCTTGCGGCCTTGCTTGTCGTTGCGTCGGTTGATCAGCTTGCAGGAACAAAAAAGGAGCGGCCACTGGCCGCTCCTTTGCACTCCGGCCGCTGTAGCCGGCAGGCGAACCGCATACCGACGTACGCCTCGGGCGTCAGGTCACCTTTTTGGCGATCGTCATGCCGAGCACGAACAGCACGATGGCGATGATGATGCCGGCCCAGAACAGGAACTTGGCAATCCCCATTGCAGCGCCCGCCATGCCGCCAAACCCGAGCGCACCGGCAATCAGTCCGATGATGGCGAAAATAATGGCCCACTTGATCATGTTTGTTGTCTCCTCATCCGGCACGATGCCGTGTTCAGCCGTGTGCTTGCGCGGTCGTGCCGCAAAACATGCGCTGCACGCTACGCACCCGGATGTGCCGCATTCGTGAATACGCCTGACACATGACGCCACATTCGCGCGTGCAGATTCGCCAGCAGCGCCTGCATCGGCGATCATGCGCAGCTCGCAGCAATCGATTGGCATGGACACTCTTCGCTATCTCGCCGGTTACCCGCCCGCCGTCCTGGATCAGGTGCGCGAGCTGATCGCGCAGGACAAACTTGCCCTGGTGCTGGCACGCCGCTACCCGGATCGCCACAGCATCCGCACCGACCGGCAGTTGTACGACTACGTCAAGGCCATGAAGGAGCGCTACATGCGCTCCTCGCCCACCCTGCACAAGGCGCTCTACGACAACCATCTGCAGGTGGTGAAGCATGCGCTGGGTACGCATACGGCGATCTCGCGCGTCCACGGCAGCCGGCTCAAGGCCAGCCGCGAGATCCGCATCGCCTCGATCTTCCGCGATGCGCCCGAACCGTTCCTGCAGATGATCGTCGCCCACGAGCTGGCGCATCTGAAAGAGGCCGATCACAACAAGGCCTTCTACCAGCTGTGCAACCACATGAGCCCGGACTACCACCAACTGGAGTTCGACCTGCGCCTGTATCTGACCCACCTTGCGCTGTCCGCCGATGCTTGATCGCGCACCGGCTAGACGAGGCAGCCCATCGCTGCGACCACCGGTCCAGGGCGACCGGTGGTCGCCGGGGACGCACGACCTGCATTGATCTCGGCGAGGCTGCCGTCGGCCTACGCGGACCGCAGCGGCGCCCGCCTGGGATCAGGCACGACAGGGTTGCCGGCCTCTCCTAGAATGCCTCCATGCAGGCACCGTCCCTCCAGCAGCTCACCCAGGCCGCACAGACCGCCCAACCCGCGGCAATGACGGCGCTGGCACATGCATTGGTGCGTACCGGGCAGCCCGAGCAGGCGCTGGCGTGGTACACGCGCAGTGCGGCCGCAGGCGATGCCGGCGCGCAAATCGAAGCCGGCCGCATGCTGGCCTACGGTGTGGGTTGCGAGGTGGACCTGGCCCGTGCGCAGGAGCACTGGCAACACGCCGAGCGCCAGGATGTTGCGGCAGCGCGCTACCTGTTGGCGACCGTGGCCATCACCGACGCCCCGTTGATGCTCGACACGCAGGCGCAATCCCGCTTGCATGCAGCGGCCGCAGCCAACTACCCGCCTGCGCTGCGCGCGCTGGCCATCCAGCACGGCCGGATCGATCACCCCGCGCAGCAACGCAGCTGCGTTGCCTTGCTGGAGCGCGCCGCCGCAGCCGGTGACGCACTGGCTGCCGCGCTATTGGCCGAGCGTCTGCTGCGTGGCGAAGGCGTCCCGCCGCAACCCGACGCTGCGGCGCAGCTGCCGCGGCAATTGCAGCCGCTGGGTATCGCCGCGGCGCCTGCCGTGCGGATCACGCCGCCGGATCCGCTCGGCGACGATCCCCGCATCCGTTTCGCTGCCCGACATGTCGCAACGCGCCGCCACGACGCGCCCATGATCGAAGAAGTCTGCGGCGTGCTGTCTGCTGACGAGTGCCGCCTGTTGATGTTGCTGGCGCGGCCGCACCTGCGCGCCTCCGAGGTGGTCGACCCCGACGATGCGAGCACGCGCCGCGCGCCGATCCGCACCAGCCGCGGCGCCACCCTGGACCCCATCCTCGAAGACTTTGCCGCGCGTGCGGCGCAGGCGCGCGTGGCGGCCTGTGCGCAGCTGCCGCTGACCCATGCCGAAGCGCTATCGGTGCTGTGCTACGCGCCGGGTGAGCAGTACCGCGCGCATCGCGACTACCTGCCGCCCGGCACGATCGCGGCCGACCGCCCCACTGCCGGCAATCGCCTGCGCACCGCCTGTGTCTACCTCAACGACGTCGACGCGGGTGGCGACACCGACTTCCCGGTCGTGGGCGTACGCGTGCGCCCACGTGCCGGGTCGGTGGTGTGCTTCGACAATCTGCATGCCGATGGCCGCCCCGACCCCGACTCGCTGCACGCCGGCCTGCCGGTCAGCGCAGGGAGCAAATGGCTGGGAACGCTGTGGTTCCGGCAGCAGCGCTATCGGCATTGGTGAACAGATTCATACACTAGCCCCCGCCGACGTGGTTTAAAATGTTGCAGCGCGACGTGATCGGACAGGGTCTGCAGACGTCGCGTTTTTGTTTCCCATTGCACGGGTTCCGGCCCGGCCTCAGGGAAGGCACATCACGCAGCCCCGCGGAGCCTTCGATGCTTTTCGAAACCCTCGACACCACCGGCCACGAGCAGGTGATTTTCTGTCACAACCGCGACGCCGGCCTGAAGGCGATCATCGCGTTGCACAGCACCCGTCTCGGGCCTGCGCTGGGTGGCGTGCGCATGCGCCCCTACTCCAATAGCGAGGCGGCGCTGGACGATGCACTGCGGCTCAGCCGCACCATGACCTACAAGAACGCGCTGGCGGGATTGAATGTCGGCGGCGGCAAGGCGGTGATCATCGGCGACCCCAGGAGCGACAAGAGCGAGGCGCTGTTCCGCGCCTTCGGCCGTTTTGTCGATACCCTGGGCGGGCGCTACATCACCTCCGAAGACGTCGGCACCGACGTCAACGACATGGAACAGATCTACCTGGAGAGCGAGTACGTCACCGGCGTGCACCAGGTGCATCGCGGCTCCGGCGATCCGGCCCCGTTCACCGCCTATGGTGCCTTGCAGGCGTTGATGGCCTCGCTCAATCGCAGGCTCGGCCACGAGGAAGTCGGCAAGACCAGCATCGCGATCCAGGGCCTGGGCCATATCGGCATGGAGCTGGTGAAGCTGCTCAAGGAACGCGGCGCCAAACTCTATGTGGCCGATCTGAACCCGGCGCTGGTGGATCGAGCGGTGGCCGAATACGGTGCCGAAGCGGTCAGCATCGAGGAGATCTACCAGGTGCCGGCCGATGTATTCGCACCCTGCGCGCTGGAAGGGGCGATCAACGAAGACACGCTGCCGCGGCTGAAGGCCAAGATCATCTGCGGCACCGCCAA
Source organism: Xanthomonas arboricola pv. guizotiae (assembly GCF_002940205.1). GTDB lineage: Bacteria > Pseudomonadota > Gammaproteobacteria > Xanthomonadales > Xanthomonadaceae > Xanthomonas > Xanthomonas arboricola_C. Next base: position 14,998 of record NZ_MDSK01000004.1, on the reverse strand, counting down.
CAACCAGCTCGCCAGTGCCGCCATCGGCGAAGAGCTGCACAGGCGCGGCATCCTGTATGCGCCCGATTACGTGGTCAATGCCGGCGGCGTGATGAACGTGTCGCTGGAGATCGACGGCTACAACCGCGAACGCGCGATGCGCCTGATCCGCAGCATCTATCACAACCTGGAAAAGGTGTTCGACCTGTCCTCCCGGTTGGGCGTGGCGCCGCAGCAGGCGGCCGACCAGATTGCCGAGGCGCGCATCGAGGCCATCAGCAAGCTCAAACTGCCGCTGGGCCGCACCGCGCCGCGCTTTTTGCACAAGCTGCGCGGCGAGTGACCCATCTGTCCAGGCACGTTGCCTGGACAGGCGACGCACCGATCAAACGCGACCGATCAGACCTGCAACGCCGATCAGAAATCGGCGCTGTAGCGCAGGCTCAGCGCGCGATCGTCGCCGCGCTCGCCCACCCGCTGGTCGTAACCGAAGCGCAACTGGCTCTGCGGCCCCAACGGCGCGGCCGCGGTGATGCCGAACAGACCACCCGAGCGCGCCGGCTGCATGCCGCGCAACGGCGCCCACGCATCCACGCCGACGAAGCTGGCATCCAGCGTCAGGCCTTCGCTGCTCAATGCCTGCTGCCATTCGGCATAACCGCCGAGCTGCACGCCGCGCCACCGATAGGCCGAACGCAGGCCGGCCAGCACCTGGGTGCGCGAGGAGGTGCTGGCATCGGCACGGAAGCCGAAGCCGTCGCCACCGCTTTCGCGGAATCCCTCGCTGCGCAGACGCACGTAATCCAGTCCCATGTAGGGCGTCAGGCTGGCGCGCCAGCCACCCAGGCGGTACCCGGTTTCCAGGTTGCCGCTGAGGTAACTGCCGCTGTAGTCGCTGAAGGCACTGCTGCGGTCTTCGCCCAACTGCAGGCTGCGCTCGATCTGCCGGTTGACGTTGCCGAAACCCAACTGGCTCAGCGTGTACGCCGAGCCGAGTGTGGTGCCCCAGTACAGCTGCCCCTGCACCTGCCGATCGCGCCCGCGTGCGCCGTCCAGATCGCCCAGGCTGTTGGAGCGCGTTTCGCCGAAGGCAAAGCCGGTGACTGCGCCCGACGCCAGGCGCAGGTCGTTGCCCATCATCCAGCCGGAGGTGGCGAATCCTGCGGTAGTCACGCCACCCTCACCCGGCCCACCGAGCGCGCGTTGCCAGACGCCCAGCATGCGCGGCTGCTGCGACACCCCATCGAAATGCGCGGCCAACGCACGCCTGCCCAGATCGATGGTGTCGAAGGTCATCGCTGCCGACGCGGCATGCGCACGCCCGGACAGACTGCGCAGCGAATCGGCGGCAGCCTTGGCATCCGGCGACTGCTGCAACGCCGCTGCGGCGCGGATAAACCCGCTGCTGATGCCGGCAGTGCCCTGCAGTTGCTGCGCATCCACCTGCTGGAACGCCTGCTCGACGCGGATTGCCGAATCCATCGCTGCCGTGCCGGTCATACCCAGCGTGGCGGCGACGGCGGTGGCATTCAAGCTGCGCAAGGCAAGGTAAGCCGTATTGCTGTCGTACGTCAGCGAGGCATCCAGGAAGGTCACGGCCGCGCCGCGGCTGAGCGTGTCGAACGTGCCCTGCAACCCGCTGCTGGCTTGCAACAGCGTGTAGGTCGCGTTGTCGACCACGTAATCGCGGCGGCCGAGCACTTGCAGATCACCTGCAATCGTCGCGGTCCCGGTCACGTTCACCCGGTCGCCCACGTTCAAGGCGAGGCGACCGTTGCTGGCCTGCGTGTAATTGCCCGCGATCGACAGCGTCGCACTGTTGACCTGCAGGGTGCCGGCGTTATCGACGCGTCCGCCGATCCTGCCCGCACCGATCAACGTCGCACCATTGAAGATGTCGACGCGCGCGCTCTGCAGACTGGCCGTCTGCAAGGTGCCGTCCAGCACCTGGGTATCGCCGGTGAATGTGTTGTTGGTGCTGCTCAGTATCAGCGTCCCGGAACCGCTCTTGCTCAAACCGCCACTACCGCTGATGTCGTTTGCCCATGTCGAGCGCAACTCATCGACGGTGACATTCACCGTGCCCCAATCGAAGCGCGCCGGCCCCAGCACCGCCTTGCCGACATTGAGCAGGCCGTAGCCGAAGGTCGGGTCGACGCCGGTCGCGCCCAGATCGGTGGCCGTTCCCAATAGCGTCTGCCGCACCAGGTCGTTGCTGAAGTACGGAAACGCCTGCCACACCAGCGCAGCCGCACCGGAGACCAACGGCGCCGCAAACGAGGTGCCGCTGCCGTAGAAGTAGCGAATATTGCTGGCGGTCGCATCGGGGTCGAGGAACATCGAGGTGCCCGGCGCCACCAGGCAATAGCGCATCGCCACGCCACAGGCATTGGAGTACGAGGCCAGCTGCGTGGGATTGGCGGTATCCAGCGCAGCGACGACCAGCCAGCCGCGCTCCAGATCGGCGGCCGGCAGCGTGACGTTCGGGCCCGGCTGGCTGGGCAGCGCGGCGGTATCGGAGGGTTGCGATCGGGATTCGTTACCCGACGCGAACACCACCAGCCCATCGTTGCCGATGACGAACGGCCGGTATTCCTGCGCAATCTGGTTGGTCACCGCCGGGTCGTTCCAATACAGCCCGCCCCAGGAATTGTTCATGATGCGCACGCCTGCGCTGATCAGATCCGCATGCACCGGACCCAGGCCAAGCGGGCCGTCGACCTCGTTGCCTTGACCGCTGCCGTCATCGTCCGGCGCCTGGTCGCTGATGATGCGTGCCGACACCAGGCCGGCGCTGCTGGCGATGCCGCCCGGCCACAGGCCCACTGCGCGCCCGGCTGCCAGCTGTGCGACCACCGTGCCGTGGCCCACCACGTCGCCCACAGCAACATTGTTGGTGCGCGGATCCACATAGATGAAGCTGTCGCTGACCCGTCCCTGCAAGGCCGGATGAGTGGGATTGATGCCGGTATCGATCACGCCGATGCGATAGCCCGCACCGGTGAATCCCAATGCCTGCGCAGCGCGTGCGTTGGTCAGTGCCAGATGTGCGTCGAATGCCGGTTCCGGCGTCGTCGGCGGTGCGACCACCGGCGGCGGAGGCGGCGGCGGTGAAGTCGGCGGCGGTGGTGGCGGTGGCGACGTCGGTGGCGGTGCCGTCGGTGTGCTCGGACGAATACCACCGCCCCCACCACCGCCGCCACACGCGGTCAATGCCACGGCCAACGCCGAGGCCAGGACAGTCCTGGCGACGTCTGTCTTGTTCATTTGGATGTTTCCCCGAACCCATTCCATGGAGAGGCCCCAAACCCGGGCCCGAACGCCATCTTTATACTGCATCCTCACACGGCTGTCGCAGCCGGTTGCGTAGCGAATGTCGCAGCGCCGGGAGCGTGCTGGCGCGAACCGCGCATGAGGCAGATAATCGTTTCACTTTAAACGGTATCTCCTTCATGTCCGACATCGTCATCGTTGCTGCCAAACGCACTGCCATCGGCTCGTTCCTTGGTCAATTCAACGGTGTGCCGGCGCCGACGCTCGCCGCCACTGCGATCCGCGGCGCGCTGGCGCAATCCGGCCTCGCGCCGGCCGACATTTCAGAAGTCATCGTCGGCTGCGTGCTGCCGGCCAACCTGGGCCAGGCGCCCGCGCGTCAGGCGGCGATTGCCGCAGGCATCCCCACCGCCACCGGCGCCACCACCATCAACAAGGTGTGCGGCTCGGGCATGAAGGCGATCATGTTCGGACACGATCTGATCAAGGCCGGCTCGGCCAGCATCGTGGTCGCCGGCGGCATGGAGTCGATGAGCAATGCACCGCATCTGCTGCCCAATTCGCGCACCGGCAACCGCTACGGCAATTTCCAGGCGGTCGACCACATGGCCTGGGATGGTCTGACCAACCCCTACGACGGCCAGGCGATGGGCGTGTTCGGCGAGGCCACCGCCGAAAAGTTCGGTTTCAGCCGCGCCGATCAGGATGCGTTTGCGATCGCCTCGGTCGAACGCGCGCAGGCTGCCCAGCGCAGCGGTGCGTTCGCCGATGAAATCGTTCCGGTCACCGTGGCCACGCGCAAGGGCGAGGTGGTCGTCGACAGCGACGAGCAACCGGGCAAATCCGACATCGCCAGGATCCCGACCCTGAAGCCGGCCTTCAAGAAGGACGGCAGCGTCACCGCCGCCAGCTCGTCGAGCATCTCCGATGGCGCGGCGATCACCGTGCTGATGCGCGCAGACGAGGCGCAACGTCGCGGCATCGCAGCGTTGGCGCGCATCGTGGGGCATGTCACCCACTCGCAGGAACCTGAGTGGTTCACCACCGCGCCGGTCGCTGCCATCCAGAAGTTGATCGGCAAGATCGGCTGGCAACTGGACGAGGTGGATCTGTTCGAAATCAACGAAGCCTTCGCGGTGGTGGCGATGACGCCGATCGCCGAGCTGGGCATTTCGCACGACAAGGTCAACGTCAACGGCGGCGCCTGCGCTTTGGGGCATCCAATCGGCGCCTCCGGTGCCCGCCTGGTGGTGACATTGGTGAATGCGTTGCGCACGCGCGGTGGCAAGCGCGGAATCTCAACCCTGTGCATCGGCGGCGGCGAGGCGACTGCCATCGCTATCGAATTGATTTAATTGTTTTTAACGGCGATTTTGCAAAACTGAATGCGCGCACGCTTGACACTGGTCTTTGGACCGTCATCATGTCGGGGGCGCGCAATAGCGCGTTGCCTAATCTAACGACGAGGATTGAAACAATGACCATTAACAAGCTGCTGATCGCAATGGCTCTGGGCCTGGCCCTGACCGCTTGCTCGAAGCCGGAACAGGCTCAGGACGCTGCTGCTTCGGCTAACGAAGCTGCTGCCGACGCTCAGACCGCTGCTGACCAGGCTGCTGCCTCGGGCTCGCAGTCGGCCGACGCCGCTCAGGCTGCTGCCAACACCGCCGCTGCTTCGGCTGACACCGCTGCTGACGCTGCCCAGGCTGCTTCCGGCGCCGCCACCGATGCTGCTGCCGAGCAGGCTGCCGACGCTGCCAAGACGGCTGAAAACACCGCCGAAGCTGCCAAGGACACCGCCGAAGAAGCCAAGAAGTAATCACTTCTTAGCTCCAAGCGCGTTCTGAGAAAGCCGCTGGTTTCCAGCGGCTTTTTCTTTGCCTGCGATTTAGCGGCGCCTGGCCAGCATTGCCGTCACCGGATCCAACCGGTGCCCTGTCGCGACGTCTGCGGTGCACGCCACCCACTGGCTGAATGGCCATCCGCACATTGACGCCGGCTGCATCGGCCCGTGCATATGCTCCGCGTTCCAACACCGGAACAGGAACAGGACCACACATGAAGACGATCCGCATGCTGTCGTTGAGCGCCATCGCCGCTCTCACCCTCGCCGCTTGCCAGGGCCCAGACGCCGAGCAGGCGCAACGCGATGCCGCCTCCGCTGCCAAGCACGCCGCGGCCGCGACCGAACAAGCTGCCGATCGCGCCGCCGTGCAGGCCAAGGCGGCCACCGCCGATGCCCGCGTGGCAGCACGCGAACTGGCCGCCGATGCGAGCCGCGCGACCGCCAATGCCGCAGACGCCACTGCCGACAAGACCCGCGAGATGGCCAACAAGGCCGAGCAGAACGCCGACAGGCACGACGCCGAACATCCACAGCACTGATCGACCGTGTGACTGCATCGGCAGTTGCAGACCACGCGCCGGCCCGATTGCGCCGGCGCGTCTGTTTCCTGCCAACGGTGGCCTCGTGTTGTCGAGGCTGGCAGGCTAGCATCCGTCCATGCCCTCTTCCTTCACTGCGCGCCACCGCAACCAGCTGGCGCTGGCGTTCTCCGCGCTGATCTTCATCGCCATCGGTATCGGCATCTTTGTCGGTGCGCGCCGCTCGCTGGCCGATGCGGCGCTGGTCTCGCACACGCATGAGGTGATCGGCCGGGTCGACGAGATCCAGGCGCGCGTGCTGGACGCCGAATCGGCGCAGCGCGGCTTTTTGCTGACCGGTAACGATGCCTATCTGCTCGACTACCAGACCAGCGTCGAGCGCCTGCCGATCCTGCTCGGCAACCTGCGTCGCCTGATTGCCGACAATCCTGCCCAGCTGCAGCACCTGGACACCTTGCGGCGACTGGTGGAAACGCGTCTGCAGCAGATCCAGCACGTGCTCGACGTGTACGCGCAGGACGGCCTGGAGCCGGCCCGCGCCGACATCCGGCAGACCGCCTTCCGTACCACCAGCGCGATCCGCGAGCAGGTGCTGACCATGGTGCAACGCGAGCAGGAACTGTTGACCCAACGCGCCGAAAGCAGCCGGCAGAGTGCGGCCTTGCTGCTTGTGCTGGCACTGGCCGGCATCCCGTTCGGGCTGGCGGTGGTCGGCACCGTCTATGCCTTGCTGATGCGCGAACTGCGGCATCGCTCGCAGGCCGAGAAACGCGCAGCGCAGGCCAATCGCGAGTTGGGCGACAGCGTCGTTGCGCTGCAACGCAGTACCGCCGATCTCAATCTGCTCGGCCGTTATACCGGCCTGCTGCAGAGCTGCATCAGTGCTGAGGAAGCATTGGTGGTCAGCAGCCGTACCCTGGCCAGCCTGCTGCCGGGCGTTGCCGGAAGCGTCTACCTGTTGCGTGCCTCGCAGGATCGCGCCGAGGCGATCAGCCACTGGGGCGAGCCGCTGGTGCACAGCGCGCCGCATCTGCTGCCCGAAGAATGCTGGGCGCTGCGTCGTGGACAACCGCACGTCGTCGACGACCTGGGCCGGGATGCGCCGTGCGCGCACATCGGCGCGCCCGAGCACGGCAGCGCCGTCACCACCGCCTGCCTGCCGATGTCCGCGCAAGGCACCCAGCTCGGCTTCCTGTTCCTGTCTTCGCCGGGTCCGGGACCGATGCCGCGCCTGGAAGTCGCCGCGGCGGCCGCCGAACAGCTGTCACTGGCGCTGAGCAATCTGCGCCTGCGCGAATCGCTGCGCCGGCAGTCGATTCGCGACCCGCTGACCGGGCTGTACAACCGCCGCTATCTGGAAGAATCGCTCAGCCACGAATTGGCGCGCTGCGCACGCCGCGGCCTGCCTTTGTCGGTGCTGATGCTGGACGTGGACCACTTCAAGCAATTCAACAACAGCCAGGGCCACGCCGGCGGCGATCTGTTGCTGGCGGCGCTGGGCGAGTTGCTGCTGACCCGGCTGCGTGCCGAAGACGTCGCCTGCCGCTACGGCGGCGAAGAGTTCACGGTCATTCTTCCCGAGACCGATGGCGTCGAGGCGCTGCGTGTGGCCGAGGGCATCCGCGGCCATATCGCGGCCCTGGCGGTGAGCGACGGCCCGCGCTCGTTGCCGCGGGTGACGGCCTCGATCGGCGTGGCCAGCTTCCCGGTCGATGGCGAGCTGGGAGCGAGCCTGATCCACAAGGCCGATGCGGCCCTGTATATCGCCAAGCACGGTGGCCGCAACCGGGTCGAGCGGCATGGCGCCACCACGCCCGCGGTGGACTGAGCACGCGCGCCATCGATGTTGGTTTGCGTAATTCGTCACACAAAAGATCGGTCGGCGCGGCGATAGTCGGTGTTGACCCCCGAGCGAGGCAGTCCGATGTCGATGTGGCGCGATCAAGGTCCCAACAAGAAAGACGGCGTTCCCGCCGCCCCTGAGGTCCCGGCTGCCGATGGGCGGCTGTTCACTGCCGAGGCCAGCCCGGCACCGCCGGTCCCCGCCGCGGCCACACCGCAGCGCCAGAGCGAGGCCAAGGAATCGCTGATCGCCGCCGACATCAGCATCGAAGGCAAGATCGAGGGCGCCGGTCACGTGCGCCTGGCCGGGCGCTTCAAGGGCGATGTCAACGTCAAGGGCGATCTCACCATCGAGCGCGGCGCCAAGCTCAATGGCGGCGTACGCGCCAACAAGGTGATCATCGCCGGGGAGCTGGAGGGCAATATCGAATCGGCCGCGCAGGTGGAGTTGCAGACCTCCGGCGTGCTGGTTGGCGACGTCAAGGCCGGCAGCCTGACCGTGGCCTCGGGTGCGCGCATGCGCGGCCAGGCCGATTTCGGCTGGGGCGAGGACACCGGCAAACCGGCCGGTGCGGCCAAGCCGGTGGTCAGCGGAGACAGCGACGCCACATGAGTGCGCCCCGCCCGGGCACGCCCGGTGCCACGCGCAGCTGCCCGCACTGCAAGGCGACGATCCTGGAAAGCGCCAGCGTCTGCCCTGCGTGCAAGCACCACCTGCGCTTCGACTCGGCGGCGTTGCAGCACGCACAGCCGGCACCGATCGTGCCGCTCAAGGTCGACGGCACCATTCGCCATCCCGCCGATGGCGATCCATGGGAATACACCGTGGTGGTGGTGGTGCGTAACGGCAAGGGCGAGGAGATCCGGCGCCAGGTCGTGGACGTCGGCGCGATGCAGGGCGGCGAAGCGCGCGGCTTTACGCTGGCGGTGGAGGCGACTGCGGTGCGTTCGCCTGGGCGGCGGGCGCGGCATTAGGGGTTGGGGCGGGGAATCGGGAATCGGGAATCGGGAATCGGGAATCGCGGCGGATGATGCGGGCCAGCGCCTGCGTGGGTGTTCGATTTCCGAGTTCTGACTGGTTATTCCGGTGAGCAATGGCGCGAGCTGGTGGCATGCGTGCTGCATTGAAGGCCAGCTCGCTGCCACGCCAGGCGCTTGATCGATTCATCGGCCTTGCCTTGATCGCGCATGGCCCGATTGGCGATTGCGATCTGCAGGCCTTGCCGCAGTGGTGCGTCGATGCGTGCCATTCCCATTCTCAGGATCTGCACACCGGCTTGGCCAGAGTTGCCGCATGCGCAACGGCAACGGACAACTTGGCGATCTGGTGGTGCTTGGCCCCGAAGGCCTGTATTGCCCGCAGGGCGACTTCCATATCGATCCCTGGCGACCGGTGCCACGTGCGGTGATCACGCATGGGCATGGCGACCACGCACGCAGCGGCATGGGCGAATACCACTGCACGCACGAGAGCTTGCCGATCCTGCAGTGGCGCCTGGGCGAGCAGGTCTATCACACGCATGCCGACGGTGAAGCCTTCGAGCTGGGACGCGCGCGGGTGTCGCTGCATCCGGCCGGGCATGTGCTCGGCTCGGCGCAGGTGCGCATCGAGGTGGATGGCGAAGTCTGGGTCGCCTCCGGCGATTACAAGCGCCAGCCCGACCCCACCTGCAAGCCGTTCGAAGTGGTGCCCTGCGACACCTTCATCACCGAGGCGACCTTCGGCCTGCCGGTGTATCGCTGGCCGGATACCGCCGATGTCGCGGCCGATATCGTCGCCTGGCGCCACGAATGCGCCGAGCGCGGCGAGGCCGCCATTCTGTATTGCTATGCCTTGGGCAAGGCGCAACGCGTGCTTGCCGAATTGCGCGCCTGGGAAACCCAGCCGGCACTGCTGCATGGCGCGGTTGCGGTAGGCGTGGAGGTGTATCGCCAGGCCGGCATCCCGATGCTGGAGACCCAACCGGTCAGCGAGCATGCGCGCGGCGCCGACTATGCCGGGCAATTGGTCCTGGCGCCGCCATCGGCGGCCGGCAGCGCCTGGATCCGTCGCTTCCGGCATGCGCAACAGGGCTTCGCGTCGGGCTGGATGCGCATCCGCGGCAATCGTCGCCGGCGCAACTACGACCGCGGTTTTGTGGTGTCCGATCATGCCGACTGGCCGGACCTGCTGCGCACCATCGAAGACACCGGCGCACGGCGTGTGATCGCCACGCATGGCAACACCGATGCATTGATCCAGCACCTACGGGAACGCGGCGTCGCAGCGGAAGCCTTCCGCACCGATTTTGGAGCCGAGGAATGAATCCACTGCCCGCACGTCGGTATGTTCGCGCACGTCCGCGCATTCGCTTGAGCGGTGCACTCGTGTTCCGTCGGCACGCGCTGGCGTTTTGCGTGCATCGCAACGCGCCCGCAGCCATCATCGGGCCACCGCAGCCGCAGCGGCGCACACGCGCGTTCGCTGCGTTTACCCGATGCGCATTGGAGCTGCGTGCAGCCGACCGGCGCACGATGCCGCAGGCGCTGCCGTGAAGCGTTTCGCAGCGTTGTACCGCACCCTGGATCGCAGCACCGGCACGCTCGACAAGCGGGCGGCCTTGGTCGCGTACTTCCGCAGTGCGCCATCGTTCGATGCGGCGTGGGCGCTGTACCTGCTGGCCGGCGGCAAGGTGGCCAGCACGCGCATGCGCATCGCCAGCAGCGGCGAACTGCGCGAATGGATCACCGACACCGCCGGCATCGCCGACTGGCTGGTGGCCGACAGCTACGACCATGTCGGCGATCTGGCCGAGACCCTGGCCTTGTTGCTGGACGACCCGATCACCGAAGCGACCGATCTGCCGTTGGCCGAGTGGATCGAACAGCGGTTGCTGCCGATCGCCAACCAGGACGTGGAAGTGCGCAAGGCCTGCATCGTGCAGGCGTGGCGCAGCCTGGCCTTCGACGAGCGCCTGGTGTTCAACAAGCTGCTCACCGGCGCCCTGCGCGTGGGAGTGTCGCAGCGACTGGTGCAGCAGGCGCTGGCGGAGATGTCCGGGATCGAGATCGCGCGCATTGCACAGCGCATGCTCGGCAGCTGGCGGCCGCATCCGGGCTATCTGGCCACCCTGCTGACCGCCGAGGAACTGCCCGGCGATCGCCAGCAGCCCTACCCGTTCTTTCTCGCATCGCCGCTCGAGGCCGAGGTGGCGACGTTGGGCGCGGTCGATGACTGGTTGCTGGAATGGAAATGGGACGGCATTCGCCTGCAGCTGATCCGGCGCGCTGGCGAGGCGGCGTTGTGGTCGCGTGGCGAGGAGCGCCTGGATGGCCGTTTCCCGGAGATCGAACAGGCCGCGCTGCAGTTGCCCGACGGCACGGTCATCGATGGCGAATTGCTGGCCTGGCAACCGGAACAGCCCCTGCCGATGCCGTTCACCGCCTTGCAGACGCGCATCCAGCGGCTCAAGCCCGGGCCCAAGACATTGGCGGCGGCGCCGGCGCGCGTGGTCGCCTACGATCTGCTCGAGTTGGAGGGCGAAGACTTGCGCGAGCGCCCGTTGCAGAAACGGCGCGCACTGCTGGAAGGCGTGCTGAGCACGCTTGCCGATCCGCGCATCGTCGCCTCGCCGCTGGTGCAGGTCGGCGGCTGGCAGACGGCAGCGCAGCTGCGGCTGGATGCGCGCGAGCGCGGCGTGGAAGGGCTGATGCTCAAGCGCGCCAGTTCGAGCTACCAATCCGGCCGCCGCCGCGGCGACTGGTGGAAATGGAAGATCGACCCGCTCACCATCGATGCGGTGCTGCTGTACGCGCAGGCCGGCCATGGCCGCCGCAGCACGCTGTACACCGACTACACCTTCGGGCTGTGGCACGAGGGCCAGCTGGTGCCGGTCGCCAAGGCCTACTCGGGGCTGGACGACAAGGAGATCATGCAACTGGATCGCTGGATCCGCGCCAACACCACCGAACGCTTCGGCCCGGTGCGTGCAGTCACCGCGCAGCATGTGTTCGAACTGGGGTTCGAAGCGGTGAACCGCAGCGCGCGGCACAAGTCCGGCATTGCGGTGCGCTTCCCGCGCATCCTGCGCTGGCGGCAGGACAAGCCGATGCGCGAGGCCGATCACCTGAGCAGCCTGCAGGCGCTGGCACGGTGAGTGCTGCGGCGCAGACACGCGGCACGCCCTTGCAACAATGGCGTGCCTGGTTCGCGCAGCGCGGCTGGGCGCCATTGCCGTTTCAACGCGATGTGTGGAAGCGCTATCTCGCGGGCGAGTCCGGCTTGCTGCATACCCCCACTGGCAGCGGCAAGACACTGGCAGCCTTCGGCGGACCGTTGCTGGACGCATTGGCCGCGCGCGGGCGCAAATCACCGATCAAGCCGGGCAAGCCCGCTTCGCCTGCGCGCCGCCAGCAACAACGCAATCTGCAGGTGCTGTGGATCACGCCATTGCGCGCACTGGCCGCCGACACCGCGCGCGCACTGCGCGAGCCGGTGGATGCGCTGGGGCTGGATTGGCAGGTGGGCTTGCGTACCGGCGATGCCAGCGCACGTGACAAGCGCCTGGCACGCAGCGGCAAGCTCGATGTGCTGGTCACCACGCCCGAATCGCTGGCGTTGCTGTTGTCGTATCCGGATACCGCGCCGCAGCTGTCGGCGCTGCGCTGCGTGATCGTCGACGAGTGGCACGAGTTGCTCGGCAACAAGCGTGGCGTGCTGCTGCAGCTGTGTCTTGCGCGCCTGCGCGGATGGACGCCGCAACTGCGCATCTGGGGGCTGTCGGCAACGCTGGGCAATTTGTCGCAGGCACGCGATGTGCTGTTGCCGCATCGCCCCGAGGCGGCGCTGGTCTCCGGCGTCAAACCGCGCACGATGACCCTGGAAACCCTGCTGCCGCAAAGTGGCGAGCGGTTTCCGTGGGCGGGCCATCTTGGCCTGGCGCAACTGGCGCGCGTGCTGCAGAAGATCATGCAGCAGCGCACCAGCCTGGTGTTCACCAACACGCGTGCGCAGGCCGAGTTGTGGCATCAAGGCTTGAGTGCGGTGTGGCCGGAGGATCTGGCCACGCTGGCGCTGCATCACGGCTCGCTGGATCCAGCGTTACGCGCGGCCGCCGAACGCGGGCTGGCCGACGGCAGCCTGCGCTGCGTGGTGGCCACCTCCAGCCTGGATCTGGGCGTGGATTTCCCGGCCGTGGATCAGGTGTTGCAGGTCGGCAGCCCGAAAGGCATCGCGCGGCTGCTGCAACGCGCCGGGCGCGCGCGCCACCGCCCCGGCGAATCCGGGCACGTGGTGTGCGTGCCTTCGCATGCGCTGGAACTGGTGGAATACGCTGCGGCACGCCGCGCGCTGGTGCATGGCCATATCGAAGCGCGTCCTCCGCCGCGGCTATCGCTGGACGTGCTGGCGCAGCACTGCGTCACGCTCGCCCTCGGCGGCGGCTTTCACGCCGATGCGTTGTTCGACGAAGTGCGCGGCACCGATGCCTTCGCTGCGCTGGAAAAAACCACCTGGAACGCGGTGCTGGATTTCATCGTGCAAGGGGGTAGCGCGCTGGCGCATTACCCGGATTTCCACAAGGTGGTTCGCGACGACGACGGCATGTACCGCGTGATCGACCGGCGCGTCGCGCTCCGGCATCGGCTGTCCATCGGCACGATCACCAGCGACGGCAGCGTGCGCGTGCAGTTCCTGCGCGGCGGGCGGCTGGGCGCGGTGGAAGAACAATTCGTCGGCCGCCTGCGCCGCGGAGATCGCTTCCAGTTCGCCGGCCGCTTGCTGGAGCTGGTGCGCCTGGAAGACATGACCGCCTACGTGCGCGTGGCCAAGGGTGGCAGCGGCGTGGTGCCGAAATGGATGGGCGGGCGCATGCCGTTGTCGTCGGCCCTGGGCCGCGAGGTGGAGGCGGTGTTCGCCGACCCTGGCGATGCGCCGGAAATGCAGGCGCTGGCGCCGTTGCTGCAGCTGCAGGCGTCGCTCTCATCGTTGCCGGGGCCGGACCATCTGCTGGTGGAAAGCATCAAGGCGCGCGATGGCCGGCATGTCTTCGTGTATCCGTTCGCCGGCCGGCAGGTCAACGAAGGCCTGGCGGCGCTGCTAGCGGCACGTTGGGGCCGACGCCAACGCAATACCTTCAGCTTCGCTGCCAACGACTATGGCTTTGTGCTGTCGCCGGCGCAGGACGTCGAGATCGATGCCGATGTGCTGCAGACCTTGTTGTCGCCGGTGAACCTGTTCGAGGATCTGCGCGACAGCCTCAACCTGGGCGAGTTGGCGCGCCGGCAATTTCGCGAGATCGCGCGTGTGGCCGGACTGTTGTCGCCCTCGTTGCCTGGGCGGGCGCCGCGCAGCCTGCGCCAGCTGCAGGCCTCCAGTGGCTTGCTGTACGACGTGTTGCAGCGCTTCGACCCCGATCACCTGCTGCTTGCGCAAGCCGAGCGCGAAGTGTTCGAAGGCCAGCTCGAACTGGCGCGGCTTGCGCATGCGCTGGAAGATTGCGCGCGCCGCGCGTTGCGCCTGTGCAAACCGCGCAGCCTCACCCCGTTGTCGTTTCCGTTATGGGCCGAACGCGTGCGCGGGCAACTGAGTACCGAAGACTGGAAGGCGCGCGTATTGCGCGCTGCCGAACAACTGGAGCGTAAACATGGGCGATAGCGTGCAGCTGCAGCTGGCCGGCGAAACGGTGGAATTGCTCGGCGAACGCGCGTTGTATCGGCCGGCGCAACGTGCGCTGTTGATCGCCGATCTGCACCTGGGCAAGGCCGATGTGTTCCGTCGCGCCGGCATCGGCCTGCCTGCTGGCGGCACCGCGCACGATCTGAAGCGGCTGGATGCGTTGCTCGCCCGACGCGATGTCCAGGCGCTCTGGATCCTGGGCGACCTGCTGCACGGCCCGGCACCGCGCGCGGCCTGGCACCGGCGCTGGAGCGCATGGCGCGAGCAGCATTGCGCGTTACGCGTGATCGCCATCCGCGGCAATCACGACCGCGCACTCGCAGGCGCGGATCTGCACATCGAAGCGGCCGGCGAACAAGTCGAAGACGGCCCCTTCGTGCTGCGTCACGACCCGTTGCCGCATCCAACGGGCCACGTGCTGTGCGGGCACCTGCATCCACTGGCCAAGCTGCCGGGGCTGTCGCGGCGCTGGCCGGCGTTCTGGTTGCGCGAACGCGTCACCATCCTGCCTGCGTTCTCGCGGTTCACCGCAGGCATCGTGCCGACACTGAGCGAAGGCGAGCGCCTGGTCGCCTGCGTGGAAGGCGATGCGATGGCATTGCCGGTGCGTTAGCCAGCGCCGCGAACGTGCCGGCCGACGCCGCGCCTAACACGGCTAAAAGCGTGGCAAGCAGCCGTCGGGCAGGTGCAAACCGAGCGCTGAAAACCGCACTGTCCGAGGGGTGCATGCCGCAGCCGGCACCGGCTGCGCCCGCCTAACGGCTGCACCTCGTTTTAGAGCGGCTAACAAAACCCAGGAAGAAGGCGTAAGCAGATGATGGAGGATGCGAGCGAAAGCAACGCCAAGTGGAGATCGATGCGACG
>NZ_MDSK01000003.1 GCF_002940205.1 Xanthomonas arboricola pv. guizotiae | reverse complement strand
CACAGGTAAGCAATGTTCGATGAGGGCAAATTGTGCTGGCGTGATCTCCATGTCCAATAGTTTAACCTCCCCAACCACTAGCGTTAACAGGCCCGCGTGTACGTGTGCGTGGGCAGCACGTCTCTCCAGCAGTGCGCCGATATCGGGAAAGCATCAGTTGCTTGCGCGCCACTTCGATACCACCGAAGCAAGCCGATACAGGCACGACGCTAAAGCATTGCGGCAAGCCCAGCAGATCTAAGATCACCCAGAGAAACAGCAGACACAAAAAAACAGGTACCTTCTGCAAGATGCCTGCAGCATTGCAACACCGGGCCAGGCGCTGACATCACGCCCGGCCCGGTCTGCGATCAGAACGTGTAGTTGAAGGTCAGCATGCCGTTGCGCGAGGCGCCCCATGCGCCATAGCCACCGTTGAACTGTGCGTAGTAGCGCTTGTCGAGCAGGTTGTCGATGTTGAGCTGCACCGAGAACTGCGGCGACAGGCGGTAGCGCGCAAACGCGCTGACCAGTGCGTAAGCACTCTGCTGAAAGGCGCCGTAGACCGGGTCCACATAGTACGAGCGGTTCTGCCAGTTGACACCGCCACCGACGGTCAGAGCGCTCCACGCACCTTGCGGGGCGTAGCTGTTGAACAGCTTGAGGGTGGTGCGCGGCAGGTGCTTGTTGATCGAGGTACCGCTGTCATCGCGCGCGGTGTAGTGCGAGGCGCCGAAGGTGGTATTCCAGCTCTCGGTCACCCGCCCGGACACCTCGAAATCGAAGCCTTCGCTGACCACGCCGTTGGCGGCCTCATACGCCGACTCGCTGCTCCCGGGGACGAAGCCGCCGGTGGCCACGCCCAGGTTGTCCTGCTCGATGCGGAACACCGCAAGCGAGGCGTTGAGCCTGTCGTCGAACCACGCTGCCTTGACGCCGGCTTCGTAGCCCTTGCCGGTCAACGGATCCAGGTAGCCGCCATTGGCATCGCGCAGGGTCTGCGGGTTGAAGATTTCGGTGTAGCTGACGTACGTCGACCACACGTCGTTGAGGTCGTAGACCAGACCGGCGTACGGGGTGACTTCGATCTGGCTGTCGGAGAACGGCGCCAGTCCCTGCGTGGCATCGAAGTTGCCGCCATCGATCTGCCAGTCGGTGTAGCGCGCACCCACCAGCAACTTCAGCGAATCGGCCAGCGAGAAGCGCGCAGCCACGTAGGCCGCCTTCTGCTTGATGGTGCCGGTGCTCTGCACCGTGCGCGGGCTCCAGTTGGGTTCCGGGTAGGCACCGGTCCAGCCGAGGTAGCTGTCCAGCGGCGCCGGGAAATCGAAGGTGCCGTTATTGACGTACTCGCGGCGGTTGTAGCTGGCGCCGGCAACCAGCTGATGCTCGCGGCCGAACAGCTGGAACGGGCCTTCCGCATAGACGTCGGCACCATCGGCCTTGCGCTCGGTCAGGTAGTTGCCCGAATACGGCACCACGCCGCCACCGGTGGCACGGTCGAACCCGAAGATCGTATAGAACGGATAGAACAGGTGGTTGGCCGCTTCGGTCTTCTCGTGGCTCAGATTGGCCTTGAGGGTCCAGCCGTTGTCGAAGCTCTGCTGCAGGCTGGCGAAGGTGCGCTGCAGGCGCGTGTCCCAGAACGTCCAGTCGGCCGCCGGGTTGAACGAACGATCGTAGTTGGTACGGGTGCCATCGCTGTAGAACAGCGGGAAGCCGCCCCAGGTGACATCGTTCGATTCCTTCTTCTGGTACTCGTAGCCCACGCTCAGCAAGGTGCTGTCGGTGAGGTCGGCATCGATGATCGCCGAGCCGATCTTCTTGCGCAGGCCATAGCGGTCCATGTCCGACTCGCCGTCCTGGTACACGCCGATCACGCGCGCACGCACGTTGCCTTCGGGGCTGAGCGGCACGGTGATATCGGCCACGCTGCGGGTCTTGTTGAAGTCGCCACCGCCCACCGACACGGTGCCGGTGAAGTCGCGGCTGAGCGCATGCTTGCGCACCAGGTTGATCGAGGCCGACGGGTTGCCCGAGCCGGTCAGCAGGCCGGTGGCGCCGCGCACCACTTCGACGCGGTCGTACAGCGCCACGTCCAGCGCCGAATCGCCGTAACTCCAGGCCTGCTCCATATAGGCCGGGATGCCGTCGAACTGGTAGTTGTCGATATAGAAGCCACGCGCATAGAACTCCAGCCGCTCGCTGTCGCTCTGCGCCACCGAGATGCCGGTGACGTTATTGAGCACGTCGGTGATGCTCTGCAGGTTCTGGTCGTCCATGCGGTCGCGGGTGATCACGGTGACCGACTGCGGAATCTCCCGCAACGACAGGTCCATGCGCGTGCCGGCGGTGGTCTTCTCCACCGTATAACCCTTGGCCTGCTCGCCCTGCACGATGAGCCGGTCCAGGGTGGTGACCTCGGCACCGGCGGCGGACACGGGCGTCTCGGCCAGCACCTGGCCGGCGGCCATCGTGCACAGCGCAGCGAACAGCGCGCGCGGCAGGACATGGCGACGCGCGCCCACGGAAGCAAGACGCAATTCGGTACTACGGATCATCAGGGACTCCAACGCAGACGGACCAGACCACGCGCTGCGAAGACGCCGCGCCGGCAACAAGGGGAGGAAACGTGTGCCTTACCACCGGCAGCGCTCCATTTTAATGGGAATGATTCACATTTTAAATAGCGGATTGACCAATTCCTAGCATCCGTTCAAGCCAAGCGAGCGCTACCGAAACGTCGATGCGTACTGCCAGCGGGGCCGATTGAGCCGTTAGCCGGGGGGTCATCCAAAGGATCAGCCCGGTCTAACCGATCCGCCGCAACGCCGGGCGCTCCCCAGCGTGCGTCGCACGCCGACGCCCCGGATCCGGCGTGATTCATCAATACCCGCCTCCGCAGATCCGCTGGACCACAGGCATTGCGGTCGCAGCCACCCGCACGCAACACTCGGCGCGGGTGCCATGCAGACAGGCGGCTCACCGACAACGGAATGCAACGCAGTGGAGATCAGTTGAACGTGCTGACCAGGGTCCGCGCATCGGCGCTGGCCAACGACGCGCACTGACACGCGCGATGCCTCCGTTGCACGGTGGCGCATCGCGCGCCAGGTGCAACAAAAAAAGCCGGCGTTCGCCGGCTTTTTCTTCAGGCAACACGTCAGGCGTTACAGCGCCCTGGCCGCCGCAACCACATGCTCGGCGGTGATCTTGAAGTACGCATACAGCTGATCGGCCGGTGCCGAGGCGCCGAAGGTGTCGATACCGACCACATCGCCATCCAGGCCCACGTACTTGCGCCAGAAGCCGGTCACGCCCGCTTCCACCGCCACGCGCTTGCGCACCGCGTTCGGCAGCACCGACTCGCGATAGGCCGCATCCTGACGATCGAACACATCGGTCGACGGCATCGATACCACACGCGTCTTCAGGCCAGCCGCATCCAGCGTCTGCTTGGCTTCCACTGCCAGCCCGACTTCCGAACCGGTGGCGATCAGGATCACGTCGGGCGTACCGCCTTCGGCATCGGCCAGCACGTAGCCACCGCGTTCGATCAGCTTGAGCTGCTCGGCGCTGCGCGGCTGGTGCTGCAGGTTCTGGCGGCTGAACACCAGGCAGCTCGGGCCGTCCTTGCGGGTGATGGCGGCTTTCCAGCTCACTGCCGATTCCACCGCATCGCCCGGGCGCCACACATCGTTGTTGGGGATATAGCGCAGCGAGGCCAGGTGTTCCACCGGCTGATGGGTCGGGCCGTCTTCGCCCAGGCCGATCGAGTCGTGCGTGTACACGTGGATGGCATGGGCCGGATTCAACGCGCTCATGCGCACGCCGTTGCGCGCGTAATCGCTGAACACCAGGAAGGTGGCGTCGAACGGAATGAAGCCGCCATGCAGCGCCAGGCCGTTGGCGATGGCGGTCATGCCGAACTCGCGCACGCCGTAGTAGACGTAGTTGGCATCCGGATCATCGGTGGCCACCGACTTGCTGGCCTTCCACAAGGTCAGGTTGGAATGCGCCAGATCGGCCGAACCGCCGATCAGTTCCGGCAACAGCGGCGCGAACGCTTCGATCGCCAGCTGCGAGGCCTTGCGCGAGGCGATGGTCTGGCCGTCCTGCTGCGCCTTGGCGATGTAGGCATCGGCCTGGGCGATGAAGTCGGCCGGCAGCTCGCCGTGCGAGCGGCGGGTCAGCTCGGCAGCTTCGGCCGCGTACTGCTTGCCGTACTTGTCGAACAGCTGCTCCCACTCGGCCTGACGCAGGGTGCCGGTGCCACCTGCGCGCCAGCCGGCGTAGATCTCTTCGGGGATTTCGAACGGGCCGTACGGCCACTCCAGCGCCTTGCGGGCGCCCTCGAGTTCTTCCTTGCCCAGCGGTGCGCCGTGCGAGGATTCCTTGCCGGCCTTGCTCGGTGCGCCGAAGCCGATCTTGGTGCGGCAGCAGATCAGCGTGGGCTTGTCGGTGTTCTCCAGCGCGGTCTCGATGGCGACCTTGATCTTCTCGGCGTCATGTCCGTCCACATCGCGGATCACATGCCAGCCATAGGCCTCGAAGCGTTCCGGGGTGTTGTCGCTGAACCAGCCGGCGGTGTTGCCGTCGATGGAGATCTGGTTGTTGTCCCAGAACGCGACCAGCTTGCCCAGGCCCCAGGTGCCAGCCAGCGAGGCGGCTTCATGGGAAATGCCTTCCATCATGCAGCCATCGCCCATGAACACCCAGGTACGGTGATCGACGATTTCCAGCTCCGGGCGGTTGTAGCGCTGCGCCAGCAACTTCTCGGCCAGCGCGAACCCGACCGCATTGGCAAAACCCTGCCCGAGCGGACCGGTGGTGGTCTCCACGCCGGGGGTTTCGCTGCGCTCGGGGTGACCGGCGGTCTTGCTGTGCAACTGCCGGAACTGCTTGAGCTGCTCGATCGGCAGATCGTAGCCGGACAGGTGCAGCAGCGCGTACTGCAGCATCGAACCGTGGCCGTTGGACAGCACGAAACGATCGCGGTTGAACCACTGCGGGTTGTTGGGGTTGTGCCGGAAGAAATCGTTCCACAGCACTTCGGCGATATCGGCCATGCCCATCGGCATGCCGGGATGGCCGGATTTGGCGGCTTCGACCGCATCGGCGGCGAGAAAACGGATGGCGTTGGCCAGCTGGCGACGGGTGGGCTGGGTCATGGGCGTCTATGGAAGCGGAGGGGAACACCGCTGGAAGCGGAGCCGCTCATTCTCCCACAGAGCGCGTTAGGGGGCTGGGATTGGGGAGTCGGGAATGGAGAATCGGGAATCGGGAATCGGGTGCCGTGCTGCAGGTTGGTCGCTGACGCCGCTCTCGCCAAGGCTACCGCTGCGGTACAGCGGACCTCACATCACCCGTACCGATCGCTACAGCCCGCTTTTACCCATTCCCGATTCCCTATTCCTCGCCCTTGGCAACCAAGGTCGTCAGCGCCAGATCGCCGGTCACGTTCAGCGCCGTGCGGCACATGTCCAGGAAATGATTGACGCCCAGGATCATGCCGATGCCGACCGGGTTGACCCCGACCATCGCGCAGATCAGCGCCACCACCGGCAGCGAGCCGGACGGCACGCCGGCGGTGCCGATCCCGCCCAGGATGCAGACCAGCATCACCATGAACTGCTGGCCGATGCTCAGGTCCACGTTGAAGAACTGCGCCAGGAAGATCACCGTCACCCCTTCGAACAAGGCGGTGCCGTTCTGGTTGGCGGTGGCGCCCACGGTCAGCACGAAACGCGATACCCGCGGCGGCAGGCCCATCTCGTCGGCCACGCGCAGGGCGGTCGGCAGGGTCGCGTTACTGGAGGCAGTAGAGAACGCCATCATCGTGGCCTCCTGGGTCTGCCTGAAGAAGCCGATCGGCGAGCGCCCGGCGAACTGCACCGCCAGCCCGTAACTGACCACCATGTGCAGGCCCAGCGCCAGCACCACCACGCCTACATAAGCGCCCAGGCGGATCAGCAGATCGAAGCCGAACAGCGCGGCCAGATTGAACATGAAACAGGCTACCGCATACGGCGCCAGGCGGATCACCAGCCCGATCAGGGTCATCGAGATTTCGAAGATGCCCTCGATGCCGCGCTTGAGCGTGGCCACTTTTTCATCGGCGGTCAGCACCATGCCCACGCCGAACATCACCGCAAAGAACATCAGCGACAGGATCGCGCCGTTGCTGGACGCTGCCGCGATGACGTTGCTGGGCACGATCGACAACAGCATGTCCATGCCCTGCGGCTGGGTGCCGGAGCTGGAGATGATCTCGCGGGTGCGCTCGGCGTTCTGCTGGATCAACTGGTTGGCCAGCTGCGGGTCCACGCCGGCACCAGGCTTGAGCACATTCACCAGCACCAGCCCCAGCAACACCGCCACGCCGGACAGCACGACGGTGTAGCCCAGGGTGCGCCAGCCCACACGCCCGAGCGCACGGATGTCGCCCATCTCGGAAATGCCCATCACCAGTGCCGAAAACAGCAGCGGCACGATCAGCATGAAGATCAGGTTGAGGAAGATCTGCGAGAATGGCGTGGTGACGTACTTGGTGACCACGCGCACCCAGTCGGCATCGCTGCCAGCCAGGTAGTAGACGGCCAGACCCAGCAGCAGACCGACGGCGAAGCCAATGCCCATCTTCCAATGCAGGGGCAGGCCCGGGCGGCGTGCGGCGGGGGATGCAGTCATCTGGTCGGGCCTTGATCTGGACACAAGCCCCGGAGCTTAACAAACGCCATCGACGCGGCCACCTACCCGGCCTGCCGCCGTACGCCTGCCCGAGGGTAGGTGCAACCTCCCCACGTCAGCCGATACGGGCGTTGGAGAGCTCAACACATCTGGCGCGCTCGCCGTGGGCAGGCAGAGCGGATGCGTGAGCCGCCTGTACCGGGGCGCGATGCCCAACCGCCTTTGGGACGCGGTGGAATCCGGTCATGAGCGCTTGCTTGCGACCATGCACACCGACCATCCCGACGGATCCTTGCAGCCAAGCCGTTGGGCAGCCGCTCTACAACTGATCCCTCCACACTGTCCAAGCGCATCATGCCCTGCTTGCAAACATGCGCACCGACCATCTCGACTGGTCCTTGTCCGCTCACCGTCGCGGGACCTTACGCGGCATGGATGCCGCGTAAGAGCCTACACGGACGTACTTGCGGCGTGTCCCGCGATGGTGGGCGGGCAAGGGCTCTGCAGCCAGGTCACAGACCCAACGCCTTGCTTCAGGCTGCACAGGTGAAGGATCAGAATGCAACCGGAATCAATGCGTCAAAGCGGGACCGGAGATGGTGACCATCTAGAACCAGCCAGCAATATCCGATGCAGCGAAACCGATCAAGGTGCTGGCGGATACAGCGGCGCCACGACCTCCGGCTCCGCAGCCGTGGCATGCCGCCAACGCGGGCCCTTGGCAAACGCCTCGCGCAATGCCGAACGTGCACTGGTCACGTCGCCATCGCCGCCCCAGCGGGCGCGCTGCATCTGCGCCACCGCCGCCCGCTGCGCCGGGTCGCTCAACGCTGCCAGCACGCTGTCGATGTCGGCAACGCCGGCCATGCCGCACAGCACCGCGGCCACGTCGTCCATGCCGCCGGTATCGAGCGCGCGTCGCAGCTCGGCCACACCGTGCGTCACACGCCGGCCGGGCGCAACTGCATCGCTGGCATTGATCACCGGCGCGCCGTGCGAACCGCCGCGACGCCGTAACAAGGCCCACACCAGGGTGGCAATCCACAGCAGCGCAAAGCCGATCGCCGCAGCGATCCAGCCCCATGGCCGTTGCGTGGCCGCAGCCTGCTGCAGGCTCAGCGTGCCGGCTGCAGCGGTGGGCGCAGCGTTATCCGGCGATGGACTGGCTGCAGGCGTTGGCGCAGGCGCCGCAAACGCGCCGCTGCCTGCCGCCACGTCCAGTGTGAGGTCCGGCAACGCCGCGGTCTTGGCTGACGCCGCGCCCACATCCCACCATGCCACCTGCAGGCCGGGCACCACCAGCGGGCCGGCGCGGTTGGGCACGATCGAATAACGGCGGGTCAGCCGCAGCTGCGGCGAACCATCCACGAAGCGTTCTTCGTATTGCGCCGGCTCGGCGAACACCTGCGCGTCGGGCACGCTCGGGGTCGGCAGTTCCGGGAACTGCGCCTGGGTGGCGCCGCGTGCGCTGGCCTCCACCACGAGCTGGGCCGCTTCACCGGCGGTGGCGCGCTGCGGCGTGCTCGTATACCGCAACTGCAGGCTGCGCAGCGGCAACCACGGCTGCGGCGCGTTGGCCGGTTGTGCGCGTACCTGCAGCGGGATGCTGGCACTACGCGCGCTCAGCTCGCCATTGCCACGACCGAAATAGTCGTCGAAGAAGCCGCCGACCGAGCGGCCATTGAAGCGCGCCGACGGCAACACCAGCCGGCCGCTGCGTTCGGGCACCAGCAGATAGCGCCGCTCGACCACGTTGTATTGACGGTTATTGAGTACCTTGACCGAACTGACGTCGTCGCCAATGCGCTGCAGCGATGCACCATCGGGCGCTTCCAGATCCAGCTCGCCGGACGCCAGTTGCGTGGCGAAATACAGCCGCACCACCACGCCCACACTTTGCTGCACATAGGGCTGCGGATCGTCCACCTGCGTCTGCACAAAGGCATCCTCGTTGCCTTGCGCCGCTGCAGCTGCGCCGGGCGCGCTACTGCCGGCATCGCTTGCCGACGCGCCCACCTGCAACCGCAACGGTTCGGTACGCTCGTTACCCACGCGGATCGCCGGCACGATCAGCTCGCCGCTCCTGCGCGGCGTCAGCACCACGCCGAACAGCGCGCGAACCGTCACCGACCCATTGGTCACCTGCATCTGCTGGTTGGCGCTCTTGGCCCCCAGCGCGAAATCGTTGCGCAACGGCGTGTAATCCGGATCGACACCGCGTTGATCGGTTTCGATATTCAGCATCACCACGTCGCCGGCATTGGCGCTGTCGCGATCCAGCCACGCGCGCGTGACGGCACCCACCGGTGCACAGGTGAGCAGCATCGCGCTGGTCAACATGCCGATCGCCGCGCGGCGCAAATGGTGTGTGCCGATCATCGTCCGTCCCGTTGCCTGCGTTCGTGTTCCAGCCTGAATTTGGTGCGCAGCAGACTGCCCGGGTCGTCCGGCACCCGCCGCAGCCAGGCATCCATCGCCTGGCGTTGCTCGCGTTGTTCCGGCGTTTCGTTCGCCGTTGCCGCGGCGGCCTGCTTGCCGTTTGCGTCGGCGCCCTTGTCGCCAGCCTGCGCCATCGCCTGCTGCATCTTTTGCCGCTGCGCGGCATCGGCCTGCTGCTGCGCCTTGGCATCGGCCGATTGCGGCGCTGCGTCCTGCCTGCTCTGCTCGCCCTGGCCGTTTTTGGACTGCTGGTTCTGCGAGGCTGCATCCTGCGGCGTCTGCGCAGACGGCTGATCCTTGCCGTCCTGTCTACCCTGCGAGTCCTGTTTGCCTTGCCCGTCCTGGCCAGGCTTTGGAGCGTTCTGCTTGTTCTGCCCGGACTGATTCTGGCCGGAGCCGTTCTGACCGGATTGCTTCTGGTCGTCGGACTGGCCCTTGCCGTCCTTGCCCTTGCCGTCCTTGTTGTTCTGCTGCTGACGCTTGCGCGCCGCCTCCACCGCCGCACGATTGGCGATGGCGTCGGGCTGATCCGGATGTTGCTTGAGCGCCCGGTCGTAAGCCGCAATCGCTTCGTCGTACCGGCCCTGCCTGGCCAGCGCGTTGCCGAGGTTGTACAGACCCTCATCGGTGGGCACATTTTCGAAGGCTTTTTGTGCCGCGGCGAAATCGCCCTTGCGATACGCCTGCACTCCGGCATCCAGGCGTTGCTGCTGCACCTGGTCGGCGCGTTGCCACAAGGTGCCATCGGCAGCATGCGCGGGTTGGGCCAGCGGCAACACGCACACCAATGCAAGTACCGCCACAACCGCACGCCGCCGGAACGCCAGCAGTGCCAACAGCATCACCGGCAGCAGCAGCCAGTAGCCCTCGTCCAGCCAGGTCTTGCCGCCGGTGGACTCGGCAGCTTCATCGGCCAGCGGCTGTTGCGCCGCGTCGAGCACGCCCAGCGCACGCAGGTCCGCATCGTCGGCGGTAATGCGCGCATAGCGACCACCGCCCTGCCCGGCAAGATCGCGCAGGCTGCCTTCATCCAGTTTTGTCTGCGCAATCTCACCGGTCGTGGTGCGATAGGCCGCGCCGCGCGTGCTCCCCACGCCGAGCGCGGACACGCTGAATCCACGCGAGCGCGCCAGCCGTGCGGAACTTCCGGCCGCACGATCGGCGCTGTCGCTGACCAGCAGGATGTCGCCTTGCTTGAAGCCCGCCTGCAGCAGCAACTGCGTGGCCGCGTCGATCGCCGCATCGGCGCGTTTGCCGTCCACCGGCATCACCGATGGCGACAACGCATCCAGGAACAACGCCACATTGGCGGTGTCTTCGGTCAACGGCGCAACGGTGAAACTCTCGCCCGCATAGACCAGCAATGCGACTTCGCCACCGGCCCGCTTGCGCAACAACGTGGCCAACTTGGCCCGCGCCTGCAGCAGACGCGATGGTGGCAGGTCGTTGGCGGTGATGCTGGAAGACAGATCCAGCGCAACCACCAGCGGCATGCTGGAGTGATACACCGGCCGCTCGGTCTGCCGCCAGCTCGGCCCGGTCATCGCCAGCACCGCCAGCGCATAGGTCAGCGCAGCCAGTACGAATCCCAGCCATCCCCGCCGACTGCCGGACACCAGCAAGGTCGGCAACAGATGCGCATCCACGCTTTGCCGCCACACGTCGGCAGCGCGTCGACGCAACTGCCACAGCACTGCCGCCGGCACGATCGCCAACAGCGCCCACAGCAGACCCGGGCGCAGCAAATGCAGCGACTGCAGCCAGCCTGCCAGTTCGGTCAGCGCGTTCATCGCCATCTCCGCGGCAACACATAGGCCAGCAGCGCAATCACGATGGCGGCACCCAACGGCCAGTAGTAGCGTTCCACGCGCGGCTGCACCGAGGGGCCGAGCGCCTTGACCGGCTCCAGCCGATCCAGCTCGGCATAGATGCCGGCCAGTTCTTCGGTATCGCGGGCACGGAAAAAGCGCCCACCGGTTTGCGCGGCAATCTTGCGCAAGCCGTCTTCGTCGATATCGTCGTTGCCCGTGGCCGGAATCGGCACGCCGAACAACGAATAGCCGCCATTGCCGCCGAAGGCGATCGTATGCACGCGCACGCCTTCGGCCTTGGCAAGCTCGGCGGCCTTGAGCGGATCGAGCACGCCTGCGGTGTTGACGCCGTCGGTGAGCAACACCACCACGCGCTGGCCCTGCTTCTGCTCGCGCAGCCGTTTGACCGACAACGCGATCGCATCGCCGATCGCCGTCTCGCGCCCGGCCAGTCCCACCACGCTGTCGGCCAACTGGTCGCGCACGGAGGTCAGGTCGGCGGTCAACGGCGTCAACGCGTAGGCGCGCTGGCCGAACACCAGCAAGCCGACCCGATCGCCTTCGCGACGATCCAGAAAGTCCGACAACACCGCCTTGGCGGCGGTCAGGCGATCCACCACATTGCCGCCGAGCACCATGTCCGGCTCGCTCATGCTGCCGGACAGATCCACCGCCAGCATCATCTGCCGCGCCTCGCGCGGCGGCTGGATCACATCGCCCAATTGTTGCGGGCGCGCGAGCGCCGCGCACAGGAAGAACCAGCCCAGCCAGGCGAGCCAGCGCGGCACCCGCAGTGCCGGCGCCCTGTTTGCCTGCGCAACCGCATGCAGTTGATCGGCGTAAGGCACGCGCAGCGCCGCGGTATCGGCGCGGCGCTGCGGCCAGAACCACATCAGCAACGGCAGCGGCATCAACCACCATGCCCACGGCCATGCGCAATGCGCCAGCGCATCCTGCCATTGCGACCACTGCAGCCAGTTCATCGCCGGCCTCGCATCAGACTCAGAAACCGCTGCCGCGCCAGCGCCTGCAGCGCATCCAGATCGGTCACCGCCGGCGCGCGTTGAAAACCGCCGTCCAGCAGCACGCGCCCCGGCCCCTGCGAAAAGGCCTGCGTCTTGCTCTTGCGCCCATCCAGAAACTGCAGCCATGCCTCGCCCTGCAGTCGGTCGGCCTGCGCATCCACGCTGCGTGCTGCGCGTCGCAGCAACCCCGACAACGCGGCCAGACGCTGCGCCGGGGTCGTCGCACGTTGCAGCTCGGCATCGAATGCCGCCAGCCAGCGCCGCTGCTGCTGACGACGGCGACGCCACCACCACCATGCGCTGCCAAGCACGACGACCACTGCGGCGATCACCAGCCACCAGCCCGGCGCCAGCGGCCACCACGGCGGCGACGGCGGCAGATGGACATCGCGCAACGGCAGCGATTGCGGCGACATCGTCATCGGCTCCGCACGGCGGCACTGCCGCCCACCCAGGCATCGCTGGCATCGTCGGTGGACAGGCGGTGCAAGCGCACGCCGCGCGCCTGCAGGACCGCGGTCAGTTGTTCCAGCGGTGCCACGAATTCGGCCTGCCAACGTGCACGTCCGGCCTGCGTGGACAGATCGATCACGATGCGTTCGCCGCGCACATCGAAGCTGAGTGCGCGGGCCGGTGGCGCCAGCTCCAGCGGGTCGACCAGCACGATCACCACCACCTCGTGATGCAAGGCCAGGCCCGACCAGCGCGTGGCAGAAATCCTGCTGGCGCTGCGGGCATCGGCCAGCACGGTCAACCGCGCACCCGGGCGCAGCAGCCGTGCGGCATGGTCCAGTGCCACCTCCAGGCCCGCATCGCCGGACGGCGGCTGCGCGTACCAGCGCGCCAACGCATCCAGTACCGGCAACACGCCACGCTGCCCGGACCGTGGTGCAACCGGCGCCTCGCTGGCGGTGCCGCGCAATGCCGCAATCCGGTCACCCTGCCGCTGCGCCAGCCATGCCGCCACGGCGCCGGCGCGTGCGGCCTGCACCGATTTGTAGCGCACCCGCGTACCGAAGAACAGCGCCGGCGAGGTATCGGCCACGATCAGGCTCAAGCGTTCGCGTTCGGCCTGGAACAATTTGGTGTGCGCGCGCCCGGTACGCGCAGTGACCCGCCAGTCGATATGCCGCGCATCGTCGCCGGCCACGTACTCGCGCGACTCGGCATATTCCATCCCGCGCCCACGCGTTGCCGCCGGCACCGGCCCGACCAGCCCATGGCGGCCACGCCCTGGCTGCCCGCGATGGGTCGTGCTGCCGCGCAGCGCGATCAGCTCCGCCAGCGTCGGCCGCAGTCCATCGCCGGCGATCGACGCCGGAGCGGTGACAGGGGAAGAAGACGGCATCGAAGACATCGGATTCTGGTCAGAGGACGGCATACCTCGGCGACACGCTACCCGATCAGGGCAGCGGAATCCGTTCCAGCAAGGCGGCGACCAGGCGCTCGCCATCCCAGCCTTCGGCAGTGGCCTCGTAGCTGGGCAGCACGCGATGACGCAGCACGTCCGGCGCGATTGCGCGGATATCGTCCGGGGTCACGTAGTCGCGCCCGGCCAGCCATGCCCGCGCACGTGCGCAGCGCTCCAGTGCGATCGACCCACGCGGGCTGGCGCCCCAGGCGATCCGCCGCGCCAATGCCGGGTCGTAACGCTGCGCATCGCGCGAGGCGAGCACGATTTCGATCAGATAGCGTTCCAGCTGCGGCGCCAGATGCACATCCAGCACCACACGGCGCGCGGCGAAGACATCCTCCAACGGGATCTTGTCGGGCACGGTCTCGTGCTTTTCCAGCGTATCGCGGGCCGCCTCACGGGCCAGGCGCAGGATCTCCGCCTCGGCATCGGCCTGCGGATAGCCGATGCGCACATGCATCAGGAAGCGATCCAGCTGCGCCTCGGGCAACGGGAACGTGCCTTCCTGTTCGATCGGGTTCTGCGTGGCCATCACCAGGAACAGCTGCGGCAGCGCATAGGTGTGCCGCCCGACCGTGACCTGGCGCTCGCCCATGGCTTCCAGCAGTGCCGACTGCACCTTGGCCGGCGCGCGATTGATCTCGTCGGCCAGCAGGATCGGATGGAAGATCGGCCCGGGCATGAACTCGAACCGGCTGTCCTGCGGCCGCCAGATCTCGGTGCCGGTCAGATCGGAGGGCAGCAAGTCAGGGGTGAACTGCACCCGCGCAAAATCCGCCTCCAGCCGCGAGGCCAGCGCGCGGATCGCGGTGGTCTTGGCCAGCCCGGGCGCACCCTCGACCAGCAGATGCCCGTCGGCCAGCAGGGCGATCAGCAACCGTTCGACCAGCGCGGACTGGCCCACGATACGCTGCGCCAGCGACTCGCGCAGCAGGGTGAATTGACGATGCAACCGGTCCTGGGCGGGCGCGGCAGCGGCTTCTGGGGGCGACAGCGGCGGTGCGTTCATAGGCCCAGTGTGACCGATTCGAATGTGATTGGTTCACTGCGAAGCGGGAAGATGTTCAGTGAGTGACCGGGTTCATGCCCTCCACGGCCGGCCCGTAGCGCGAGCGAGCATCCCCGGTGAACGTCGCAGGCAGGCCTGAGTGACAGACGTCTGGATGGATGAGGCGGGCACGCCACCTGGCACATACGACGTTTGCATGCGCATGAGCGCCCCTCGAGCAGACCTGCAAAAGAAGAAGGCCGCTTTCGCGGCCCCCTTTTCTCATGGGTTGCGCTTATTGCGCTGCGCTTGCCACCCGTAACACCTTCGGTGTGACGAAAACCAGCAACTCAGCCTTTTCCTTGCTGCGCCCACGTTTCTTGAACAGATTGCCCAGGAACGGGATGTCACCCAGGAACGGCACCTTCGACACGCTCTCACGGTCCGTGAATTCGTACACACCGCCGATCACCACCGTCTCGCCATCGGCCACCAACACTGCCGTATTGATTTCCCGGCGGTTGATTTCCGGCACGGTGCCGTACTGCGGCAGATCAATGAATCGGGCCACCTCGTCCTTCTTGACATTCATGTTGAGGAAGACACGGTTGTCGTTGGTGATCGTCGGCGTCACCTTGAGTTCGAGCAGAACTTCCTTGAACTGCACATTGGCCTGCGACCCGCCACCTGCAGCACCCGCGCCACTGATGGTCACGTAGCCGATTTCGCGGCCCTGCTTGATCACACCCTCACGCTGGTTGGCGGTCACGATACGCGGATTGGAAACGACTTCGCCGCGCCCTTCTTCCTGCATCGCCGACAGCTCGATATCCAGGTTGAAGTGGGAACCCAATAGGGTGTAGGCGAGACCTGCTGCGCCGCTGTTCGTGAAACCGCCAGCTCCAAGATCGACGTTCAGCCCCGACGGGAACAAGAAAGTTGGCAGCGTGCTACTCGTACCGTTGGGCGTAGCGGGCGTCCGGGTATTATTAAGCTCATTGTTACGTTGATTTAATGTATTGCTGTAATTGACATTACTCTCTAGCGAGCCACTCAATATACCCCGACTAGTTGCTCCGGAGACACCAAACCGCGCACCGAGGTCACGCGCGAACGTGTCGGTCGCGATCACGATGCGGCTTTCGATCAGCACCTGATCCACCGGCCGATCGATATGCGAAATCAGCTCGCGCATTTGCGCGACCTTCTTCGGAATATCGCTGATCATCAAGGTGTTGGTGCGCTCGTCGGCGACCAGGCGACCGCGAGGCGACAAAAATCCATTGTCCTGCTGGCCACCTTGTCCACCTTGACCGCCGCCCTGACCACCACCACCGCCACCAATCCCCTTGGCCTCCGTCAGCGCTTTGAAGATCACGGCCGCGTTGTGGTAGTTGATCTGCACGTAATCGGTGATCAGATCCTCGCGGTTTTCGATCGCGATGCGGGCGTCTTCCTTGTCCTGCTCGAACTTGGCCAACTCCGGCTGCGGGGCAACCCACACCACGCCGCCGTCGCGGCGCTTGTCCAGGCCCTTGGCGCGCAGCACGATGTCCAGCGCCTGGTCCCATGGCACGTTCATCAGGCGCAGCGTGACATTGCCCTGCACGGTATCGGAGGCGACGATATTGAGGTTGGATTCCTCGGCGATCAGCTGCAGCACGGTGCGTACCGGCACGTCCTGAAAGTTGAACGTCACCGGGCGGCCGCTGTAACCGCGCGCAGCGATCTGCGCGGCGGCCTGGGTGACGGCTGCGGCGCTGACGCCACCGACCGCAGGCTGGCCCTTGCGCGGAGTGATTTCAACTACGTACTCGTTGCCGGTCTGGTAGGCCAGCGAATCGAACGCCCCCTTGGTCGACAGCACCAGCTGCGACCCCGAGCCCGACGGCTTGACCTCGACGCGCTGCACCGGCGTTGCGAAGTCGGTGACGTTGAGCGGGCGCTGCAGTTCGGCAGGCAGGCGTGCGTTGCTGATGTCGACCAGCACGTTGTCGCCCTGCGTGCGCAGATCCGGGCTGGCGCCCTGGCCGTCGAACTGCAGGATCAGACGGCCAGCGCCATCCTCGCCACGTTTGAAATCGATCTTGGACACCGCCAGGCTCGCCGGGGCGGTCTTGGCCGGATCCTGCACAGGCTGCTTGAGTGCCGCCGCCGAGAACGCGCTACCGCTGGCCAGCGCCAGCGCGAACCCCATCGCGCAGGCCTGGACTACCGCGTGGCGTCGAACCGGACGCAGCCGCCGGGCATTGGAAAACGTCATCGTGCTATCCCCTATCACTTTATTGATCATCCAATGCGAGCGCGGCCGGCCGTTCAAGCCATCCGCCCGCACCGTCCGGCACAAGTTCAATCAGCTCGATGCGGTCTTCGTAGACCCCGGTGACCCGGCCATCGCTCTGTCCCAGATACACGCCCGGCCGCACCCGGTAGGTCACCTTGTCGGGTGCCATGACCAGCGCAACCAGGCCCGAGCCACCGCCAATGGTCCCCACCATGTCGAGGGCGTCGAGCGGATAGGCTTCCAGCGGCTCCTTGCGCCGGTTCGGATCCGGACGCGTGCCGTTGCCGCCCTCCGCGCTGACCCAGGCATCGCTGAACGGGTCGCGCATCGACTGCGCCGCGTATTCGAACGTCTCGAACTGCTGCATCACCGGCAATGGCTCCAGCGGCGGCGCCGGCCGTGCGCGCACTTCGGCGACCCAGGCTTCCAGGTTCGGCGCATCGCCCGGTGTGCTGGTCACCCCGCGCGTACATGCCGGCAATACAGCAATTAACGCCACGCAGGACAGGATCTTGAGCAGTTTCATGGTCATTGGCCGCCCTTCTTCGCAGCGTCGGCCGCGGCCTTCTCCTGCTCTGCCATTTCCTCATCGTCAAGATAACGATAGGTCTTGACCGTGCCGGACAGTTCCAGCGCCCCGCGCGGGGTGATGCCGGCCTTAGGGTCCCTCGGCTTGAGGTTGATGTCGTGCATGGTCAGGATCACCACGCGCGGCAACGACGCCACACCGCTGACGAAGGCACCGAACTGGTGATAACTACCCACCATGCGCAAGGCAATCGGCTTTTCGGCGTAGAACTCCTTCGGCGATTCCGGGCCCGGCTGGAACAACTCGTTGGACAGGCCGCTGGACAGCGCGGTCTGCGAGATGTCGATGATCAGATCCGGCATCTCGGTCTTGCTGGGCAGCTGCCGCAGCATCTGCTGCAGCACCTGTTCCATCTGCGCGAGCTGCTGCTTGAGCGGCTCCAGATTCACCGCGCGGCCCTGCTGGGTCTCGAACTCGGTGCGCAGCTGCGTTTCGGTGCCTTCCAGGCCTTCGAGTTCATCGCGCTTGCCGCTGATCAACAGGAACCAGGCCAGCACCATGATGAACAGGCCGACCACCACGCAGAACACGATGCGCGCCTGCTGCGGCCAGCCGCCGATGTTGTTGAAATCCAGATCGCTGAGCTTGAATGCTTTCTTACTCATGACGCCGCCCCCTCCTGCGGCCGATTGGCGGACGCCGGCGCTGGCTGCACGGGTGCAGCAGCAGCGGCCGGCGACGTGGCAGGCGCAGGTGCTGCAGGTGCCGCCGCTGGCGTGCCCGCCGGTGCCGTACCGGCCGGCGTCGCACCCGGCGCTTGCGCATCGACCGGTGCGGTGCCGTTCTTGTCGGCCTCGTTCGGGTTGGCCAGCTTGACCTTGAGCGTGAACACGTACGGCAGCGTCTTGGTGTCCATCGACGGTCCCGCGGGCTGCCCGGCCTTGTCCTGGCTCTTGGCCTCGATGATCGACAGGTCCGGATTGGTCATCCAGCCCGAGCCTTCCAGGTTGCGCATATAGGTACTGACGCGCGCGTTAGACTGCGAACGCCCTTCCAGGGTCAGGATGTCGCCGTCCTGCTTGATGTTGGTCAAGGCCACGCCATCGGGGATGGTGCGCACCAGCGAATCGAACAGATGCACCATCTGCGAGCGATTGGCCTGCAGTTCCTCGATCACCTTCTTGCGGGCGAGCAGGCGGTCCTTCTTCTTGTCGAGCTCCTTGATCTCTTCGTTCTGCGCCTTGACCTTGTCGATCTCGGCGGTCAGGAACGCGTTGCGCTCGGTCTGGCCGCTGATCTGCGCGTCGTAGTAGAACCAGATCAGGACCGACAACAGCACGCCGCCCAACGCGGCAAAGCCCAACATCGAATAGAACTCACGCTCGCGCGCCTTCCGGCGCTCGGCGCGCCAGGGCAAAAGATTGATTCTTGCCATCAGTCAAAGCTCCTCAGGGCCAGGCCGGTGGCGATCATCAATGCAGGTGCATCCAGCGCCAGCGCATGCGCCTGGACCTTCGGGCCCAGCGTCATCTGCGCGAGCGGGTTGGCGACCACGGTGGTCACGCCGAGCTGCTCCTCCACCATTTCCGGCAGCCGCGACAGCGCAGCGCAGCCGCCGGCCAGCACGATGCAGTCGACGCGATTGAATTCGCTGCCCGCGTAGAAGAACTGCAGCAAGCGGCTGATCTGCTGCACCGTCGCTTCCTTGAACGGCTCCAGCACTTCGACCTCGTAACTCTCCGGCAAACCGCCCTGACGTTTGGCCAGGCCAGCTTCTTCGTAGGTCAGCCCGTACCGGCGCATCACCTCGTCGGTGAGCTGCTTGCCGCCGAAGACCTGCTCGCGGCTATACAGGCTGCGACCGGAGCGCAGCACGCTCAGCGTGGTCATGGTCGCGCCGATGTCCACCAGCGCAACCACCGCATCGGCGGCCACCGGCAATTCGCTGGCGACCAGGGCGAAGGCGTTTTCGACCGCGAAGGCCTCCACGTCCATCACCTTGGCGGTCAGGCCACCGAGTTCCAGCGCGGACTGGCGCAGTTCCACATTCTCCGAGCGCGAGGCCGCCAGCAGCACCTGGACCATGTCCGGGCTGTTGGGCATCGGGCCGAGCACCTCGAAGTCGAGATTGACTTCCTCGATCGGGTACGGGATGTAATTGGTGGCTTCCAGTTCGACCTGGGCTTCCAGATCGCTGTCGTCCAGATCGGCCGGCATCGGAATCAGCTTGGTGATCACCGCCGACCCGGCCACCGCGGCTGCGGCGTTCTTGGCCTTGCTGCCGGAACGGTTGATGGCGCGCCGGATCGCTTCGCCGACCGCCTCGACTTCGACGATGTTCTTTTCCACGACCGCATTCGGCGGCAACGGTTCCACCGCGTAATGCTCCACGCGGAAACGGTTCCCGCTGCGCGACAGCTGCAAGAGCTTCACGGCAGTGGAACTGATATCGACACCAATCAGTGGCGATTGACTCTTGGGTAGAAGCCCCACGGAAACTCCCCTGCCGATGGGCACTTGGACGCTTGTCTGCGCCCTCGTATTAATAATTAAATTTTAACAGGTGACAAGCCCTTCACGCGCAAGGCAATGGCCCCGCGACGTGACCCCAGTGCTGTTTCCTGCGATCCCCAGAGTTCGGCCCCAGCCAAACCCGGCGTCATCTATACTCTGTGACCAAGAAATCTGCAATCGGAATCTCTCTTACATGCCCCGTATTCGCCGTTGGCTGGGCTGGATCCTGGCCGCGTTCGTGGTGCTCGCCCTGCTTGGCGCTATTGCTGCCGGCGGCCTGTATTACGCCATTTCCTCCAAGTTGCCGGACGTGCAGTCGCTCAAGCAGGTCGAGCTGCAGGAGCCGATGTACGTCTATTCCAGCGACGGCCGCCTGATGGCCGTCTATGGCGAGACCCGGCGCTACCCCATCCAGATGAAGGACGTGCCGCTGCGCCTGAAGCAGGCCTTTCTGGCGACCGAGGATGCGCGCTTCTACGAACATGGTGGCGTGGACTACAAGGGCATCGCCCGTGCGGTGTGGCTGCTGGCCAGCACCGACGCCAAACGTGTGCCGGGCGGTTCGACCATCACCCAGCAGGTGGCGCGGCAGTTCTTCCTCAGTTCCGAATACAGCTACACCCGCAAGCTCGCCGAGATCCTGCTGGCGCGCAAGATCGAGAGTGAGCTGAGCAAGGACGAGATCTTCGAGCTGTATCTCAACAAGAGCTTCTTCGGCAACCGCGCCTACGGCGTCGGTGCTGCGGCCGAGTACTACTACGGCAAGAAGATGAGCGAGTTGAGCCTGGACGAGATGGCCTCGCTGGCCGGCATCCCCAAGTTCCCGTCCAGCGGCAACCCGATCAGCAATCCGGAACGCGCGCAGGAGCGCCGCGATTACTACGTGCTGCAGCGCATGGCCGACCTGGGCTTCGTCAGCCAGGCCGAAGCCGACGCCGCCAAGGCGGTGCCGATGCACGCCAAGCCGCACGAACCGCCGGTCGAGGTCTACGCCCCGTACGTGGCCGAGCTGGTGCGCCAGGAAATGATCGCCAAGTACGGCGGCGATGTGCTCAACAAGGGTTACCATGTCACCACCACCATCGATGCCACGCTGCAGACCGGCGCCGATGCGGCGGTTGCCGAAGGCCTGCGCCTGTACGACCACCGGCATGGCTGGCATGGGGTGGAGCAGCATTTCGATGTCGCCGCCGATGCGGATGCAGCGGCGCTGGCCAAGCACCTGTCGGGCGTGTTCACCCAGGGCGGTCTGCGCGCGGTGATCGTGGCACGCAGCAATGCCGACGGCGGCGTGACCGTCGTGCAGAGCGACAAGACCGAGCTGACCCTGCCGGCCAGCGCCAGTCGCTGGACCAACAAGACGCCGGCCAAGCTGCTGACGCGCGGCGACCTGACCCGCATCCGCGCCGGCGAGAAGGACGGCGAGTGGATCATCGACCAGTTGCCGCGCGGCCAGGCCGCGCTGGTGTCGCTGGATGCCAACAGCGGCGCCCTGCGCGCGCTGGTCGGCGGTTTCAGCTTCGCCGGCAACAAGTTCAACCGTGCCACCCAGGCGCGCCGCCAGCCCGGCTCCAGCTTCAAGCCGTTCGTGTATGCGGCCGCGTTCGAGAAGGGCTTCAACCCGGCCTCGATCGTGCTCGATGCGCCGGTGGTGTTCCGCGACCGCCGCGGCAAGACCTGGTCGCCGCAGAACGACGGCGGTGGCTTCCGCGGCCCGATGCGCTTGCGCGAGGCACTGGTGCAATCGCGCAATCTGGTGTCGGTCCGCTTGCTGGACGCGATCAGCGTCGATTTTGCGCGCAAGTACATCAGCCAGTTCGGCTTCCAGGAAGCCGAACTGCCGCCCAACCTGTCGATGTCGCTAGGCACCGCCTCGCTGACGCCGTTGTCGGTGGCGCGTGGCTATGCGGTGTTCGCCAACGGCGGCTCGCGGGTGGAGACCTGGATCGTCGACGAGATCAAGGACCGCGACGGCAATGTCGTCTTCAAGGAGGTGCCGGCGGTGGCCTGCCGTACCTGCGCCTTGCAGGGCGGCAATGTCGCGCCGGTGAGCCAGGTGGTGGACGGCTTCAACTTCGGCGCCCCCGCGCTGCCCAAGTCGATCGAGCCGACCCCGGCGACCCCGGCCACGCCTGCGGAAACCGCCCCGGCAGCCACTGCCGAAACCAAGATCGCGCCGCGCGCCATCGACGAGCGTACCGCCTACCAGCTGGTCTCGATGATGCGCGACGTGGTCCAGCGCGGCACCGGCACTGCGGCCAAGGTGCTGGGGCGCGAGGACGTCGGCGGCAAGACCGGCTCGACCAACGATCACCGCGACGCCTGGTTCTCCGGCTTCGGCGGCCCCTACGCCACCACGGTGTGGGTGGGGCGCGACGACTTCCGTTCGCTTGGCTATCGCGAGTACGGCGGCAAGGCGGCACTGCCGATCTGGATCGACTACATGCGCGTGGCGCTGAAGGACAAGCCGATCGCCGCCAACGACCCGCCCGACGGCATGACCCAGGCCACCATCAATGGGGCGGTGGAATGGGTGAAGAACGAGGACCTGGATCGCCTGCAGGACTACGACTACGGCCTGCAGGAACAGCAGGACGAGAAGGCCTTCGATATCTTTTGAGGGCCGGGATTGGGGAATCGGAACGGCTTCGTCCGCCCGATTCCCCGATCAGGTTCGCGGAATCGACTGTCTCCAGTTCAGTAGAAGGGACCGGGCAATCACCATCGCGTGATTGCCCTTGCAGGGAGACACGGGGGCATTCGCCACCTCTTCATGCCGCTGTTGTAGAGTCGAACCAGGTTCATTAGGGGAGCCCGGTCATGCATCACGCGCGCGAACACGCCGATACGCGAACCCGAGAGCGTCGCCATCGCCTGGCGCACGAAGCGGCCCGGCTGATGGCCGAGGACGGCATCCGCGATTTTCATCAGGCCAAGCTCAAGGCGGCCAGCCGGCTGGGCATCCACGACGACGCATCGCTGCCGCGTAACCGCGAGATCGAAGATGCGTTGCGCGAGCACCAGCGCCTGTTCGCCGGGCCTGCGCACGGGCTGCGGCTGCGCCAACGTCGCGAGGCCGCATTGCGCGCGCTGGAGTTTCTTAGCCCGTTCCAGCCGCGCCTGGCCGGCCCGGTGCTCGATGGCACGGCCGACGCCAATGCGCCGGTGCAGCTGCAGCTGCACAGCGACGATGCCGACGCCGTGCAGCGCTTCCTGGAAGAACACCGCATTCCGGCCGAATCGCGCACGCGCCGGCTGCGCCTGGACCGCGAGCGCACGGCCGAGTTCCCGGTGTGGTTGTTCAGTGCCGAGGAACTGAGCTTCGACCTGACCGTGCTGCCGTACGATGCCTTACGCCAGGCGCCGTTATCGCAGCTGGACGAAAAACCGATGCAGCGCGCCTCGGCCGCCCAGCTGCGTCAACTGTTGGCAGAAGAGGATGGTGGCCACGCCCTGCCGCGCACGCGCTGAGCGCAGCGCGCCATGACGCGCGACCACCGACTACACCGCCAACCGGCAAAAGCAAACGCCCCGCAATGCGGGGCGTTCGTTCAAGCAGACAACCGCAGGCGCTTAGCGCTGGCCGGCGTCGGTGTAGTCGCGCTTGTCGTAGCCGGTGTAGATCTGGCGCGGACGGCCGATCTTCATTTCCGGGTCGACCTGCTGCTCCAGCCAATGCGACACCCAGCCGGCGGTGCGTGCGATGGCGAACATCACGGTGAACATTTCCACCGGGATGTTCAGCGCCTTGTAGATCAGGCCCGAGTAGAAGTCGACGTTCGGGTACAGCTTGCGCTGCACGAAGTAGTCGTCCTTCAGCGCGGCTTCTTCCAGCTTCAGCGCCACTTCCAGCAGCGGATCGTTGACGCCCAGTTCGCCCAGCACCTTGTGGGTCATCTCGCGGATGATCTTGGCGCGCGGGTCGAAGTTCTTGTAGACGCGGTGACCGAAACCCATCAGGCGGAACGAGGAGTTCTTGTCCTTGGCCTTGGCCACGGCGGACTCGACGTTGTCGGCGGTGCCGATCTCTTCCAGCATCTTCAGCACGGCTTCGTTGGCGCCACCGTGTGCCGGGCCCCACAGCGCGGTGATGCCCGCTGCGACCGAGGCGTACGGGTTGGCACCGGTCGAACCGACCAGGCGCACGGTCGAGGTCGAGGCGTTCTGCTCGTGATCGGCGTGCAGGATGAACAGCAGATCCAGCGCCTTGGCCACCACCGGATTGATCTCCAGCGGCTCGCTCGGCACTTCGAACATCATGTGCAGGAAACGGTCGACGTAGTTGAGGTTGTTGCGCGGGTAGCGGATCGGCCAGCCGATCGAATAGCGGTACGCGGCAGCCGCCAGGGTCGGCACCTTGGCGATCAGACGGATGGCGGCCTGGCGGCGCTGCTCCGGATCGTTGAGGTCCAGGGTGTCGTGATAGAACGCCGACAGCGAGGCGACCGAACCGGCCAGCATGGCCATCGGGTGGGCGTCATGCCGGAAGCCACCGAGGAAGTTCTTCAGCGACTCGTGCATCATCGTGTGATGCGTGACTTCGTGGTCGAACTTCTTGAATTCGTCCGCGGTCGGCAGCTCGCCGTTCATCAGCAGGTACGAGACTTCGAGGAAGCTGGACTTCTCGGCCAACTGTTCGATCGGGTAGCCGCGATACAGCAACACGCCGTTGTCGCCATCGATGTAGGTGATGGCCGACTTGCAGCTGGCGGTGGCGGTAAAGCCCGAGTCGTAGGTGAACAGACCGGTTTCTTTGGTCAGCTTTGAAATATCGACGCAATCATTGCCAAGCGTGGGCTTGAGAACCGGCAGAACGACCGACTTGTCGCCGGCGTTGAGCGTGACCTGATCAAGATCGGACACTGTGTACGCTCCTTCAGTGGAAGGCGCCTGTCACCAAATGGGCAGGCACGTGATGGAAGTCCAGGGCATCGCCCCGGATCACGTCATTATCGCACAGCACCATTTTGGCCGTCGCTTGGACAGAAGTCGTAGACGCCGCGACCTAAGGCGTGGAAACGACCTCGCCGCCGCCCCAAAAAACAACGGCCGCGCAATGCGCGGCCGTTGCTGGTACAGCCCGTCCTGCAAGCTCAGCGCGCGTAGCGCTTCTGGAACTTGTCGATCCGGCCGCCGGTGTCGATCACCTTGTGCTTGCCGGTATAGAACGGGTGCGAGGCCGAGGAGATATCCACCTTGATCAGCGGGTATTCCTGGCCGTCTTCCCACTTCACGGTCTCTTTCGAGCTCATGGTGGAACGGGTCAGAATCTTGAAATCGGACGTCACGTCGTGGAAGACGACGTCGTTGTAGCTGGGATGAACGTTATCTTTCATGGACTTGGCGCCGGGCTGCCTGGATAAGCCGAGCATTATAGCGGCCTCCAGACGCCCGGCGCAAGATTGCCCTAGCCTGCCGCCAACGCCGCCGCGACCAGGCCGAAGAATCGTTGGCGATCGTAGTCGAGCAGCAGCTTGGCGTTGTCGGGGTTGCCATCCCGGCGCTCCCAGTCCACCAGGGTCATGCCGCGGGTGTGGGTACCGGTCAGCTCGATCTGCACCGGCCGCTGTTCCAGCCGCTGCGCGCCCTCCGGATGCAGCGCGAACGCCATCGCCAGCGCGTCGGCGGCGTACCAGTGCTCGCCACGGCTGTCTTCGGACCACAGCCGGGTCTTGCGCGAGATTTCCTCGTAGAACCGCGCCTGCGCGGAGTCGGCCGCCAGCCATTGCTGGACATCGCGATGCAGCAGGCCGTGCGCGATGGTGGCTTCCCAGTCGGCCAGGTCGAACTGCGGAAAACCGCGGAACACCAGATGTGCCGCTTCCGGGTCGAAGCCGATGTTGAATTCGGCCGCGGCGGTGATGTTGCCGTGCCCGGTCAGCGCCCCGCCCATCACCACCAGCCGCGCCACGCGCTGCGGCAGGGTCGGATCCAGCGTCAGGGCCAGGGCCAGATTGGTCAGCGGACCGAGCGCGACCAGCAGCAGTTCGCCGGCGTATTCGTGCGACAGGCGCAGGATGGCCAGCGCGGCGTGCTCGGTCTCGGCAGTGCGCTTGGCCGGCGCCAGGCCGACATCGCCAAAGCCGTCGATGCCATGCACATGTGCCGCGTCCACCGAGGGATGCAGCAGCGGCTGCGGACAGCCCGCATAGACCGGCACATCGTCGCGCCCGGCAATCTCGCAGACTTTCAAGGCGTTGCGCACGGTGTGCTCCAGGCCCACGTTGCCGGCGGCGATGGTCAGCCCAACGACCTCATGCCGGGTGTCGTTGAAGGCCATCAGCAAGGCCAGCGCGTCGTCCACGCCCGGGTCGGTGTCGATCAGCAGCGGTATCTTTTTTGTCATGTGATTCGGGATTCGGGATTCGTTGCCGCATCTTCGCAAGGATCGGCGAGGCACGCGAATCGGTTACCCATGCAGATCGCAGCGACCTGGCTTTGACGAATCCCCAATCCCGAATCCCCAATCCCCGCCGCTCAAGCAGCGGCATACCGCACCGCGCTGCCGATCCAGCGCGCGACCACGCGGTCGGCAATGTCCGGCGCTTCGGCCAGCAGCCGCTCGGCGAGCACCTGCACGCGCGGCAGCAGCCCGGCGTCGCGGGTGAGACCGGCGATACGGAAACTGGCCAGGCCGGTCTGCCGCGTGCCCAGCAATTCGCCAGGACCGCGCAGCTCCAGATCCTTTTCTGCGATCACGAAGCCGTCGTTGGTCTGGCGCATGGTTTCCAGGCGTTGCCGCGCCATCATCGACAACGGGGCCTGATACAGCAGCACGCAGCTGGACGCGGCCGCGCCGCGACCGACCCGGCCGCGCAACTGATGCAACTGCGCCAGACCCAGCCGCTCGGCATTCTCGATGATCATCAGCGAGGCATTGGGCACGTCCACGCCGACCTCGATCACCGTGGTGGCGACCAGCAGATCGGTATGGCCCTGCTTGAAATCCAGCATCGCCTTCTGTTTTTCCGCCGCTTTCATGCGCCCGTGCACCAGCGCCACGCGCACGCCGGGCAATTGCGCGGACAGCGCGTCGAAGGTGGCCTCCGCCGCCTGGGCCTCGATCCTTGGCGGGCCACCGGGCGCGCCCTTGCCGGGCTCTTCGCTTTCTTCGATCAAGGTGCAGACCCAGTATGCCTGGCGCCCTTCGGCGCAGGCGGCGCGGATGCGCTCGACCAGGTCCGGCCGACGCTCGGCACTGAGCACGATGGTCTGCACCGGCGTGCGCCCGGGCGGCAGTTCGTCGATGGCCGAGACATCCAGATCCGCATAGGCGGACATCGCCAGGGTGCGCGGGATCGGCGTGGCGGTCATCACCAGCTGATGCGGCACGCTGCCGGCGGCCGCGCCCTTGTCGCGCAAGGCCAGGCGCTGGTGCACGCCGAAGCGGTGCTGCTCGTCGATGATGGCCAGCGCCAGATCGTGGAAGACCACCGCTTCCTGCATCAAGGCGTGCGTGCCGACCACCACCTGCGCCTGGCCGGAGGCCACCTCGGCCATCGCCGCGGCGCGCGCCTTGCCGGTGACCTTGCCGGCCAGCCAGACGATGCGCACGCCCAGCGGTTCCAGCCAGCCACGCAGATTGGTCAGGTGCTGCTCGGCCAGCAGTTCGGTCGGCGCGGCCAGTGCGACCTGCTTGCCCTGCTCCACCGCCAGCATCGCCGCCAATGCGGCGACCACGGTCTTGCCGCTGCCGACATCGCCCTGCACCAGCCTAAGCATCGGCGACGGTTTTGCCAGGTCGCGGGCAATCTGCGCGAACACGCGCTGCTGCGCACCGGTAAGCTGGAACGGCAATGCCGCGCGCAGTTGCCGCACCAGGGTGCCGTTGCCAGGCAGCAGCGGTGCGCGGAAGCGCTGCAAGGCGATGCGCTGGCGACGCAGGCTGAGCTGATGCGCCAGCAGTTCTTCGATCGCCAAACGCTGCTGGGCCGGATGCCCGCCTGCGAGCAGTTGCTGCGGGTCGGTGTTCACCGGCGGGCGATGCATGGTCAGCAGCGCGCTGCGCAGCGACGGTAGTTGTTCGTCCTGCAGCCAATGCGGCGGCAGCAATTCCAGCGCGGCCTCGGCCGGCAAGCGCTCCAGCGCCTGGCCGATGAGTTTGCGCAACGTGGCCGGGCCAACGCCTTCCAGCACCGGATAGACCGGATCCAGGCTGTCGCCCAGCCCGGCCTCCTCGCCCGGTGCCAGCACGCGGTAACTGGGGTGCACGATTTCCCAGCCGTTCTGTCCCGGCTTGGGCGTGCCGAACACCCGCAGCCGCGTGCCCGGTGCGAACTGCGCGACCTGGGCGGCGCGGAAATGGAAGAAGCGCAGCACCACGCTACCATGCGACGCGTCCGAGACCGCCACCCGCAACACCGGCCGGTAACGGAAGCCGCGCTCCACCGCATCCACACGCCCTTCGATCTGCGCCGGCACGCCGCTCTGCAACTGCGCGATCGTGGTCAGCCGGGTGCGGTCTTCGTAGCGCAACGGCAGATGCAGCCACAGATCCTGCAGCGTCAAGATGCCGCGCGCAGCGAACTTCTCGGCAACCTTGGGGCCGACGCCGGGCAGGCTGGCAAGCGAAGCCTGGCCTGCGACGGCCAGGCGTGGGGTGAGGGTCGCTGCGCGCGGCACGGCAGGGCGCTCGGATCAGCCGAGCTGGATCAGTCGAGCACCATCACCGCATCGACCTCGAAGCCGGCGCCCTTGGGCAGGCCGGAGACTTCGATGGTCGAACGCGCCGGGAACGGGGCCTGGAAATACTCCTGCATCACCGCGTTGACGGCGGCGAACTGGCCCAGATCGGTGAGGTACAGGCCCAGCCGCACGATCTTGTCGAGCGAGCCGCCGGCGGCTTCGGCCACCGCCTTGAGGTTGTCGAACGCGCGGCGTGCCTGCACGCCGACATCGCCCGGCACGATCTCGCCGGTGGCCGGATCCAGCGGGATCTGCCCGGAGAAATACACCGTGTTGCCGGCACGCACGGCCTGCGAATACGGGCCAATGGCGGCAGGCGCCTGGTCGGTATGGATGATCTGGGACATGGCGACTCCATCAACACTGAAAACGAACGCGCATTGTATCGGCGCCTGCCGTTGACGGGCGAATGGGGCGTGGGCGGTGACGGCGCGCAGGCGTTGGCCGCCGGCGTAGCGGCGTGTTGCCCGGTGGGCTGGGCATCTTGCAATGGGTTGGTGTCTGCCTGCGCGCGCGCGATGGCATTGGTGAGGCTGTGCGCGTGCGCCGCTGGAGGCCGCGCGACGGAGCACGAGGCTGCGCACGTCCCCTCATCCGCCCCTACGGGGCACCTTCTCCCGAGGGGAGAAGGAAACGGCGCGCCCCTCTTCTGCTGGAAGCTTGCCTCTTCTGCTGGAAACGCTGGCCCCTCTCCTGCGGAAGAGGCTTGGGGTGA
This sequence comes from Xanthomonas arboricola pv. guizotiae, assembly GCF_002940205.1. GTDB lineage: Bacteria > Pseudomonadota > Gammaproteobacteria > Xanthomonadales > Xanthomonadaceae > Xanthomonas > Xanthomonas arboricola_C. Next base: position 173,228 of record NZ_MDSK01000003.1, on the reverse strand, counting down.
GGGTCCGGGCGAAGCCACGCCAAGTGCGTTGCGCTGTGGTGCGGCAGCGCTGCGGCGCGCGATGCTCCGGGGGTGCGACCTGTGGCGCGGGGTCGTCACGACGCACGGGGGCGGTCACGACACCGAGAGACGTGCAGCGCCGCATCGTTCCTACCGACTCGGAAACATCGCCCCCTGCGTGGCGGCGCAACAGTCGTCCTGAGCACTGCGCCAGCTAGCGGCCCGCAACTGCGGAAAAAACCGGAGGACTAGGTGATCGGCGCCGGATTGAACAACGCCAGGTCGTTGTGCAGGCGATGCTGCTCGGTCCAGGTGCGTTGGCCGCTGGCCACGTCCAGGTAGCGCTGGAACAATTCCCAACCCAGTTCTTCCAGCGTCTTGGCGCCGGTGGCCACGCCGCCGGCGTCGATGTCCATCAGGTCGGACCAGCGCTGCGCCAGCTCGCTGCGGGTGGCGATCTTGATCACCGGCACCATGCCCAGGCCGTACGGGGTACCGCGCCCGGTGGTGAACACATGCAGGTTCATGCCGGCAGCCACCTGCAGCGTGCCGCAGACGAAATCGCTGGCCGGGGTGGCGCAGTACTGCAGCCCGCGCCCCTTGACCCGCTCGCCGGGCGGCACCACGCCGTTGATCGCCGAGGAGCCGGACTTGGCGATCGAGCCCATCGCCTTCTCCACGATGTTGGCCAGCCCGCCCTTCTTGTTGCCCGGGGTGGTGTTGGCGCTGCGGTCGGCCTGGCCGCGCGCCAGATAGGCGTCGTACCAGGCCATTTCGCGTACCAGCGCCCTGGCGACATCGGCATTGGCCGCGCGCGGCACCAGCAGATGGATGCCATCGCGTACTTCGGTATTTTCCGAGAACATCACCGTGGCGCCGGCACGCACCAGCAGGTCGGCGGCCACGCCCAGGCCCGGGTTGGCGGTGACGCCAGAGAATGCATCGCTGCCGCCGCATTGCATGCCGACCACCAGCTCGCTGGCTGGCACGGTTTCGCGGCGGCGCAGGTCCAGATGGCGCAGGCGGTCTTCGGCCATGGCCATGATCGAACCGACCATGTCGGCAAAGCCCAGGCTGGCTTCCTGCAGGCGGTAGACGCCGCTGTCGTCGGCGCTGGCATCGTCCGGCAGCAGGCGCTCGGGCGCGAGTTTCTCGCAGCCCAGGCCCACGATCAGCGCCTGCCCGCCGAAGTTGGGGCTGCGCGCGATATTGCGCAGCGTGCGGATGGGGATGATGGCCTCCGGCGCGGTGATCGCCACGCCGCAACCGTAGACGTGATTGATCGCCACCACATCGTCGACATTGGGATACCTGGGCAGCAGCTCGGTGCGGATGCGCTCCACCGCGTGGCCGAGCACGCCGACCACGCACTGCACGCTGGTCATGATGCCCAGGATGTTGCGCGTGCCGACACTGCCATCACGGTTGCGGTAGCCCTGGAAGGTGTAGCCATCCAAGGGCTCGGGTGCGGGCGCCGGCTGCAGCGACAGATCCAGTGTGGCCAGTTCGGGCGCTTCGGGCATCGCCAGCAGTTGTTCGCTGACCCAGGCGCCGCGTGCGATGCCGGCGTTGGCGGTGCCGATCACCGCGCCCAGGCGGATCACCGGCGCGCCGGCGGGCAACTCCACCAGCGCCATCTTGTGCCCCTGCGGAATATGCTCGATGGCAGTCACCCCATCCGGGAAACCGGCACCGGCGGGCGCACCGCCATCGTTGACGACAATGGCGACGTTGTCGCGCGCATGGGCGCGGATGCTGAGCCAGGGCATGGCGTGCGGGGTTGCGGACATCAGGGGGTCACCTTGCAGAACATGGGGATGGAATGCATTACCGGCCGGGGCTGTCGAACTGACGCCGGTACTGCAGGATCAAGCGGTTTTCATCGACATTGCGCTGGTAATTGGAGCGGAAGGTGCCGTTGAACCAGATCAGGCTCAGATGCTTGAAGCGCTCGCTCTGGAATTGGTAGGTGGTCAAGACATCGCGGGCCCACTCGCGACCTCCGCCGGCAGAGGTGGCCGGGCGCGCCTTGTCGCCGCTGATGTAGCGCGCCATGACGCTGAGGCCGGGAATGCCGATGCTCTCGCCATCGATGCCGTAACGCAGCTGCCAGCTGCGTTCGCCGCGTTCGAGAAAGTCGTTGATGAAGGTCCAGTTGAAGACGTTGCCGTCGGTACCGCCCGGCCAGGGCATGGCGCTGGGGCCGGACAGGCGTTGATAGCCGGCGCCGAATTCGTGCCCGCCCGTGCGCCAGGACACCATGCTGCTGAACATGCGGTTGTCGATCGGGCCGGCGCGCGACTGGCCGACGTCGTCGGTGCGGAAATAACGCAGGTCCACGCGCAGGCGATCCTTGCCGAACATGTGGGTCTGGATCAGGTTGTAGAGCTGCTGGCGGTAGATGTCTTCCATCACGGCACCCTGGTAGCGCAGCTGGGTGCTCGGGTCCAGCGTGTAGGTCGCCGACACCAGATTGAACGCATCCGAATCCGGCGTGCCTAAGAAGCGACGGTTCTTGTTGGTCAGGGTGATCGGCACGCGCGAATCGCCGTCGCGGTACCAGGCGCTGGTGAAGCGTGCGAGCAGCAGGTCGAGCTTGGGCACATCCTTGGATTCCAGGGTCACGCCCTGAAACGTCTCCGGCATGATGCGGGTGATGCTGGCGCGCACCAGCGGTTCGTTGGGAATGAAGCTGCCCCATTTCAGTTCGGTTTGCCAGGCGCGCAGCTTGAGCGTGGGCGCCACCCGCACCAATGCATGCCGCGCGCTGCCGTCGTCGTTGTTGGGAAGCAGGCCGGTGCCGCCTTCGGCGCGCACGCCATCGAGTTTGAAGTCGCCGATGCCGAGCAGATCCAGTCCGGCACCCACCGGCCCGGCGGTGTAGCCGCTCTTGGCATCCACCACGAAGCCCTGCGCCCATTCGGCCCGCTTGCCCTGCCCTTCGCCACTGCGGAAGTCGCGGTTGTAATAGAAGTTCAGTGCAGTGATCTCGGCCGTAGCGCCATTCCAGAACCCCTCATCGGGTTGTTGCGCACGCGCACGCCCGGCCGCGCCGACCGCCAGCAGCGCGGCGCCGCTGATTGCCATCATGCTTTTCATTGCTCGGTTCTCCACCTGTGGCGAACGCGCGGTCATGCCCTGCCGCCGGGGCTCCGGCAGCAGGTATCGGGACGCTTCAACGCACCAGGCACGGCCGCTTGTTGTCGAAGGTCCAGTTGGGGATCAAGGCCTGCATCGCGGCGGCATCGTCGCGTGCGCCCAGGCTCAGACCTTGATAGGTGCGATGCGCCGCTTCCAGCGCGTCCATGTCCAGCTCCACGCCCAGGCCGGGCTTGGCCGGCACCGTTATCTGGCCGCCGGCGATCTGCAACGGGTTGCGGGTCAGACGTTGGCCGTCCTGCCAGATCCAGTGCGTATCGATCGCCGTCACCTGTCCCGGCGCTGCGGCGGCCACATGGGTGAACATCGCCAGCGAAATGTCGAAGTGGTTGTTGGAATGCGAGCCCCAGGTCAGGCCCCAGTCGCGGCACAGTTGCGCCACCCGCACCGAGCCCTGCAGCGTCCAGAAATGCGGGTCGGCCAGCGGGATGTCCACCGACTGCAACTGGATGGCATGGCCCATCTGGCGCCAGTCGGTGGCGATCATGTTGGTGGCAGTGGGCAGGCCGGTGGCGCGACGAAATTCGGCCATGACCTCGCGGCCGGAATAGCCCTGCTCGGCCCCGCACGGGTCCTCGGCGTAGGCCATCACGCCATGCATGTCGCGGCACAGCGCAATGGCCTCCTGCAGCGACCACGCACCATTGGGGTCGAGGGTGATGCGCGCCTGCGGAAAGCGTGCATGCAGCGCGTGGATCGCCTCGATCTCGTCTTCGCCGCGCAGCACGCCGCCCTTGAGCTTGAAATCGCGAAAGCCGTATTTTTCGTACGCCGCTTCGGCCAGTCGCACCACCGCCGCCGGGGTCAAGGCTTCCTGGTCGCGCACCGCTTCCCAGGCATCGCCTGCAGCGCTGCCATCGCGGTAATCGAGCCCGGTCTTGCGGCGGTCACCGATGAAGAACAGATAGCCCAGCACGTCCACCGCATCGCGCTGCTGGCCTTCGCCGAGCAGCGCGGCGACCGGTTGATCGAGAAATTGCCCCAGCAGATCCAGCAACGCCGCTTCGATGGCGGTCACCGCATGGATGGTAATGCGCAGATCGAAGGTCTGCAGGCCGCGTCCGGCGCTGTCGCGGTCGGCGAAGGCGGTGCGCACCTGATTGAGGATGCGCTGGTAGTCGGCGATCGAACGGTCGCGGATCAGCGCGGCCGCCTCGTTCAACAGGCCAGCGATGGCCTCGCCGCCGGGCACCTCGCCCACGCCGGTGCGCCCGGACGAATCGCGCAGCACCACCACATTGCGAGTGAAGTACGGCGCGTGTGCGCCGCTGAGGTTGAGCAGCATGCTGTCCTGGCCGGCCACCGGCACCACGCGCACGTCGGTAATGCGCGGCATGGCGCCGATGCGTGCAGCAGACGTATGGATGTTCATCAGGAATCTCCTAGGACGGTCAATGTGATGCGGGCACAGCCGCGGCCGGGCCGCCCGGGGGGGCCTTCAGCTCCACGCGCTTGATCTGCCCGACCACGAACAGATAGGACACCACCGCCAGCAGGGCGTTGAACCCGACGAAGACCAGCGCCCATTCGAAGGTGCCGGTGGTGGAAACGATGTAGCCGATGACGATCGGCGTGGTGATGCCGGCAATGTTGCCGAAGGTGTTGAACAGGCCACCGGACAGGCCGGCGATTTCCTTGGGCGAGGTATCGGCCACCACCGCCCAGCCCAGCGCGCCGATGCCCTTGCCGAAGAACGCCAACGCCATCAGCCCCACCACCATCCATTCGGCCTGCACGTAGTTGCAGCCGATCATCGTCACCGACATCAGCATGCCGACCACGATCGGCGTCTTGCGCGAGACGGTGAGCGAATAGCCGCGCCGCACCATGCGGTCGGACACATAGCCGCCCAGCACGCCGCCGACGAAGCCGCACACCGCCGGCAACGAGGCCACGAAGCCCGCTTCCAGGATCGACATGCCGCGCTCCTTGACCAGGTAAACCGGGAACCAGGTCAGGAAGAAATACGTCAGCGTGGTGATGCAGTACTGGCCGATGTACACGCCCAGCAACATGCGGTTGCACAGCAACTGCTTGGCGTAATGCCACTGCGTGCCCTTGGGCTGACTGCCGGGTTTGTTGCCCTGCTCCATGTCCACCAACGCGCCATTGCGCTGGATGTAGTCCAGTTCCTGCGCAGACAGGCGCGGATGCTCGCGCGGGGCATAGATGGTCTTGCGCCACAGCAGCGCCAGCAGCACGCCCACGCCGCCCATCACCAGGAACACATGTTCCCAGCCCCAGGCATGCACCAACCAGCCCATCAGCGGCGCAAACGCCACGGTGGCGAAGTACTGTGCGGAATTGAAGATGGAGGCGGCCAGTCCGCGCTCGGCGGTGGGGAACCAGGCCGCCACGATGCGGCTGTTGCCCGGGAACGACGGCGCTTCGGCGATACCCACCAGAAAGCGCAGCACGAACAAGGTGGTCACTGCCCAGGTCACCGGCACCCAGCCGATGAATCCCTGCAAGGCGGTGAACAACGACCAGACCAGCAACGACAATCCGTACACACGCCGCGAGCCGAAGCGATCGAGCAACCAGCCACCGGGGATCTGCCCGGCGACATACGCCCAGCCGAACGCGGAGAAAATGAAGCCCATCTGCAGCGCGTCGATGCCCAGCGCATCCTGGACCGCGGAACCGGCAATGGACAAGGTGGCGCGATCGGCATAGTTGATCGTGGTCACCACGAACAACATCAGCAGGATCAGGTAACGCCGGCGCGGAACTGTCGGTGCGGCGACTGTCGTTGAACCGACCGTTTTTGAATCGATAGCCATCATCGTTCCTCACCTATGACGATGGAAGCGCAGTGCGCTTCGGTACTCCAAATGGCGCCTGCAGATGGCGTACCGGACCCTCCTCCGGCACGCCCCAGGCATGGTTGCCGCTGCGGTCGTCAGTCGTGCCCCAGCGCGCCGTCGACGCGTCGCCATAGTCCGAGTGGATTGCCGTTGGCCACCGCCGCAGGCAGCAGCGCTGCCGGCAGATCCTGGTAGCAGACCGGGCGCAGGAAGCGATCGATCGCCAAGGTGCCGACCGAGGTACTGCGGCTGTCGGAGGTGGCCGGGAACGGGCCGCCATGCACCATCGCGTGGCAGACCTCCACGCCGGTGGGCCAGTCGTTGACCAGGATGCGCCCGGCCTTGCGCTCCAGTACCGGCAGCAACGCGGCCGCCAGTTCGGTATCGCCATCGTCCATGTGCAAGGTGGCGGTGAGCTGGCCTTCCAGGTGCTCGCTCAGCGCGCGCAACTGGGCGATATCCCTGCAACGGACCAGCAACGACGACGCACCGAAGACTTCGGCCTGCAGCGCTTCATCGGCCAGGAAGGCATCGGCGTCGGTGCCGAACAGCGCAGCCGGGCAGCGCTCCGCTGCCGAGGCTGCGCCGCGCGCCAGCGTGGCGACCTGCGGATGTGCGGCCAGACGTTGCACGCCTTGCGCATAGGCCTGGCCGATGCCTGCCGTCAGCATGGCGGCCGGAGACACCTCCTGCAGCGTGTGCGTGACGGAGGCGATAAACGCATCCAGCGCAGGCGAATCGATGGCCAGCAGCAGGCCGGGGTTGGTGCAGAACTGCCCCGCGCCCAGGGTCAGCGAACCAACGAAGGCCTTGCCCAGTGCGGGCGCGCGCGCCTGCAGCGCATGCGGCAACAGGTACACCGGATTGATCGCACTCATTTCCGCATACACCGGAATCGGCTCGCGGCGTGCGGCCGCAATCCTGACCAATGCCATGCCGCCGCCACGCGAACCGGTGAAGCCCACCGCCTTGATGCGTGCATCGCCCACCAGCTGCGCGCCGATTCCGATCCCGGCGTCGAACAGCAGCGAGAACACGCCCTCGGGCAAGCCGCACTGCGCCACCGCCGCCTGGATCGCGCGGCCCACCAGTTCCGAGGTGCCGGGATGTGCGCCATGCGCCTTCACCACCACCGGACAACCGGCTGCCAATGCCGACACCGTGTCGCCGCCGGCCACCGAAAACGCCAGCGGGAAGTTGCTCGCGCCGAATACCGCCACCGGCCCCAACGCGATATGCCGCTGGCGCAGATCCGCACGCGGCAGCGGGGTGCGCTGCGGCAGCGCGGGATCGATGCGCGGCCGCAGCCAGCTGCCTTCGCGCACCACGTTGGCGAACAGCCGCAGTTGGCCCACGGTGCGACCGCGCTCGCCTTCCAGACGCGCGCGCGGCAGGCCGCTTTCGCGCATGGCGCGTTCGATCAAGGCATCGCCCAGCGCCAGGATCTGCTCGGCAATGGTCTCCAGAAAGCCGGCGCGCACCTCCAGCGAGGTGTCGCGGTAGCGATCGAATGCCGACTGCGCCAGCGCACAGGCCTGCTCCAGATCCTGCGCGGTGACAGAACCGAATGCCGGCTGCAGCGACTCGCCACTGGCCGCATCCACCGCATGAAAGTGCGCACCGGCGCCTTGCACGCAGCGCTGCCCGATCAACGATTCACCCTGGATGGCATGCATCAGCGGCGTCCTCCGATCAGTTGCTTGAGGTGTGCGGATTCGGCCTCGGTCAGATCGGCCAGCGGCGTGCGCACCGGCCCGGCCGGGCGGCCGACCGCACGCATGCCGGCCTTGACGATGGACACCGCGTAGCCGGCGCGGCGATTGCGCAACACCGTATACGGCAACACGAAGTCGTTGAGCTCGCGGTAGATGGTGGCGTGGTCGCGTGCGCGCACGGCGGCGTAAAACGCCAGCGCCCATTCCGGGAGGAAATTGAAGATGGCCGACGAATACGTGGTAACGCCCATTTCCAGATACGGCAGCGCGAAGGTTTCGGCGGTGGGCAGGCCGCCCACGTACAGCAGCCGGTCGCCCAGCCGCGCATAGATGCGGGTCATGCGATCCACATCGCCGATGCCGTCCTTGTAGCCCACCAGATTCGCGCAGCGTTCGGCCACGCGCGCCAGCGTCACATCGTCCAGTTTTGCGTTGGCGCGGCCGTAGACGATCACGCCCAGCGCGGTCGCCTTGCAGACGCGCTCGACATGGTCGGCCACGCCGTCGGCATCGCACTCGGTCAGGTAGGGCGGAAACAGCAGGATGCCGTCGGCATCGTTGCGCTCGGCGGCCTGCGCCATCTCGATCGCAATGGCAGTGCCGTAGCCGGCCGGCGCGATCACCGGCATGCGCCCGGCAGTCTGGGTCACTGCCGCACGCACCGCGCGGTTCACTTCGTCCAGCGTCAGCGAAAACAGTTCACCGGTGCCGCCGGCGGCAAACAGGCCGGCCGCCGGATGCGAGGACAGCCAGTCCAGATTGCTGCGGTATGCGGGCTCATCGAAGGCCAGATCGGCATCGAAATGGGTAACCGGAAACGACAACAGACCGGAGCCAAGCGCCTGGGCCAGTTCGGTCGGTGTGTATCTGCTGCTCATTGGGCAAACGCTCCTGGGCGGGGGATGCGAGTGATCCTGGGGCGGCAGATCGTTGCTGGTCCAAACCAAAGGACGTATCGTTTGATACATCAGTTGGATCAACCGCGTCACACGTCGCGTCAATGCACCGCAAATGACTGCTTTGCAACGCTTTTTTCGACGCTCTGTAATTATCAACGGTTGCGCCCGTCAGTCGCTCGGCAACTCGGCATGCGCCTACTCACCAGCGCGCGCCGGCTACGGATGTTGCGGGTGCAGCATCACTTCTGCGGTTTTTGCCCTGCGAGACCTTCACCATGTTCGATCTGCAGCAACTTCGTTGCTTCGTGGCCGTCGCCGACGAACTGCACTTCCGGCGCGCGGCCGAGCGTTTGAACATGACCCAGCCGCCACTCAGCCGGCAGATTCAACTGTTGGAGCACAGCGTCGGCACCGCATTGCTGGAGCGCAATAGCCGTCACGTGCGGCTGACCCAGGCCGGGCGCAGCCTGCTGGCCGAAGCGCGCGCGATCCTGCGCATGGCCGAGAATGCCGGCCTGCGCGCGCGCCGCATCGGCACCGGCGATGCCGGCAGCGTGTCGGTGGGTTTTACCGCAGGGGCCAGTTATCGCTTCCTGCCCGAGGCCATTGCGCGTTGGCGCAACGAGGCGCCGGATGTGGACCTGCAGCTCAAGGAAATGGTCAGCCTGGCGCAGCTGGATGCGCTGGATGCAGGGCGGCTGGACATCGGCCTGTTGCGTCCGCCGATCCAGCGCCAGGGCCTGCACAGCCGCTGCGTGGCACGCGAACCGCTGATCGCCGCACTGCCCGAAGACTCGCCACTGGCGCAGCGCGACAGCCTGCGCCTGCAGGATTTCGACGGGCAGCCGCTGGTCAATTACGCACCCGACGAAGCGCGCTATTTCTATGACCTGCTGGCGCAATTGTTCGGCAGCCGTGGCATCGCACCGCGCTCGGTGCAATACGTCAGCCAGATCCATTCGGTGCTGGCGCTGGTGCGCGGCGGCATGGGCATGGCCTTGGTGCCCGAAGGCGCCAGCGGCCTGCGCTACGCCGGCATCGTGTACCTGCCGCTGCGCGATGAGCCACCGGCCACGCCGGTGGAGCTGCATCTGGTATGGAAGCAGGACAACGACAACCCCGCGCTACAACGGTTGATTGCCTGAGCGTCGATCGAAGCGTCGGTTCATTGCCAGCAACCCTGAGCGGCTGACGAAACGACTGCACGCATCGACAGGCTGGCGCGGGCGCTGCTTGCTGCAGCATGTGCCACGTGCGCGCAGCGGTTGCTGCGTATACGATCAAGGTGTCGAGCTGTGGCGAGGCCGCCTGCTGCTGCCAACGCGCAGGCAGCAGTCGCGCTTACTGCCGCCCCACGCTCTGCACCACATGCAGCCGCCGCAGCCGGCGCATCACTTCGGCCAGATGGCGGCGGTCGCGGACCTGGATGTTGAAGCGCAGCACCGCCGCGTTGAAATCGCGGTCCAGGTAATCCACGCGCTCGATATTGGACTGGCTCTGCGCGATCGCTGCGGCCAGCTGGGCGAGCACGCCGGTGCGGTTTTCCACTTCGACCACCAGCGCGGTGTCGTAGTCGCCGGTCACGCTGGAATCCCAATCGATCGGTACCCAGCGTTCGGGCGATTTGCGCAGCTCGGCCAGGTTCGGGCAGTCCAGGCGGTGCACCACGATGCCCTTGCCGGCGGTGTGGTACCCCATGATTTCGTCGCCGGGAATCGGCTGGCAACAGTTGGCGAAGCTGATCACGCCGCGTTCGCTGCCGTCGATCAGGATCTTTTCGTGCGAGTGCTTGGAGTGGCCGCCGCCGCGCAATTCGGCGTAGGCCATCAGCGCCTGCGCGGCCTGGGTCGGCATCCAGTTGCCCAGCGCCACATCGGCCAGCAAGGCTTCCAGGCGTGGATAGCGATGCTCGGTGAGGAAGGCGTCCAGGCGGCCCTTGGGCAGCCGCTCCAGCGAGCTGTCCATCGCTTCCAGCGCGCGATCGAGCATGCGGTGGCCGAGCTGCACGGCGTCTTCGTGCTCGAGCTGCTTGAGCTGGTGGCGGATCGCGGTACGCGCCTTGCTGCTGACCACGAACTCCAGCCACTGCGGCTTGGGCGTGGCCGAACGCGCGGTGATGATTTCCACCGCCTGGCCGCTGGCCAGCTTGGTGCGCAGCGGCACCAGCTTCTTGTCCACCCGCGAAGCCACGGCGCGGTTGCCCACGTCGGTATGCACCGCGTAGGCGAAGTCCAGCGCGGTGGAGTTGCGCGGCAGCGCCAGGATCTTGCCCTTGGGCGTGAACAGATAGACCTCGTCCGGGAACAGGTCGACCTTGACGTTGTCCAGGAACTCCAGCGACGAGCCTGCCGCGCGCTGCGAGTCGATCAGTTCCACGATCCAGTCGTGCGCACGGCTCTGCGCGCTGTTGGGCGAGGCCGAGCCCACCTTGTAGGTCCAGTGCGCGGCCACGCCGCGTTCGGCGATCAGGTCCATCTCCTCGGTGCGGATCTGCACCTCGATCGGCGAGCCGTACGGCCCGAACAACACGGTGTGCAGCGACTGATAGCCATTGGCCTTGGGGATGGCGATAAAGTCGCGGAAGCGCCCGTCCAGCGGCTTGAAGGTGGCATGCACCGCGCCGAGTGCGTGATAGCAATCGGCCACCGAGCGCACCACCAGGCGGAAGCCGAACACATCCATTACCTGGTCGAAGGATTTGTTCTCTTCGTGCATCTTGGAATAGATGCTCCAGGGCGTCTTGATGCGGCTGACCAGGCGATGCTCCAGCCCTTCCTTGGCCAGCCGCTGCGACAGCTGCACTTCCACCTGCGCCATCGATTCGCGCCGCACCACCGGCTGGCTGCGGATATGTTTTTCGAGGATGGCGTGACGCCACGGGTACAGCGCGCGGAAGCCCAGGTTCTGCAGTTCGGACTTGATCAGGCTCATGCCCAGGCGCTGGGCGATCGGCGCGTAGATTTCCAGCGTTTCGCGCGCGATGCGGCTGCGCGCCTCGCTGCTCTGCGCGCCGAGCGTGCGCATGTTGTGCAGCCGGTCGGCCAGCTTGATCATGATCACGCGCAGGTCGCGCGACATCGCCAGCAGCATCTTGCGGAAGCTCTCCGCCGCCGCTTCCTGGCGGTCGCGGAACTTGAGCTTGTCCAGCTTGGTGACGCCATCGACCAGCTCGGCCACCGCTTCGCCGAATTCCGACGCCAGCTCTTCGCGCGTCAGCGGGGTGTCTTCGATGGTGTCGTGCAGGATCGCGGCGATCAGCGATTCCATGTCCAGGCCGAGCTCGGCGAGTACGCCGGCAACGGCCACCGGATGGGTGATATAGGGCTCGCCGGACTTGCGGGTCTGGCCGGCATGCGCCGTCGCACCGACTTCCCAGGCACGCCGCAGGATCGGCAGCTGCTCCTTGGGAAGGTAGCTGGCCGCGCGCTCGAGGTGCAGGACGTAGTCGGGAATGGCCTGGTCGGGAGACGGAGACGTCACGACGGTCGCCTGGGCAGTGGGGCCTGGGTTCATGCCGGAAGACTATGCCAGCAGCGCAGTCACGGCAAACGTTTGCACACCGCGGGCGACAACGCGGGCCTGAAACGAAAACAGCCCGCGCGTGGCGGGCTGTTCAGATCGATCGCAGCGATGCGAACGATCAATCGTCGTTCTTGGACATGTCTTCGTCGGCGACCACTTCGGCGGCCGCCCATTCCAGCGCCTCGCGTTCGGCACGCTCGCGCTCGGCCTTCTCGACTTCGTCGATCAGCGCGTTGTCGATCCGGCGTGCGGCGATCTCGCGCAATGCCATCACGGTGGGCTTGTCGCTGGCGTCGGCATTTTCGATCAACGGCTGCACGCCGTTGGCGAGCTGACGGGCGCGCTTGGACGCCATCATGACCAGCTCGAAACGGTTGTTCACGACTTCCAGGCAATCTTCTACGGTAATGCGGGCCATGCGGGCTCCCGGCGACCGGTAGCGGCCGCGCATCGAATGAGGGAAAGGGGGCGGAGTGTACGCCCGCGCCGCCGTCACGGCAACCTGGGCGTATTCAGTTTCCTTTGGAATCAGGGATTTGAGCCGTTCAGTCCAGCAAGGCCCGGATCAACTCCGCATGCCGTTGCTGTTGCGCCTGCCGGCGCAGCCGGCTGGCGGTGAAGATCGCGCACATCTCCGAGACAGCGGTGTCGAAGGTCTCGTTGACGATGACGTAATCGAACTCCTCGAAATGCGACATCTCTTCGCGGGCAGCGGCCAGACGCTGCGCCATCACGTTCTCGCTGTCCTGGCCGCGCTTGCGCATGCGCTCGTCCAGCGCCTGGCGCGACGGCGGCAGGATGAACACGCTGACCGCGTCGGGCACCTTCTGGCGCACCTGGCGCGCACCCTGCCAGTCGATCTCCAGCAGCACGTCGTGACCTGCGGCCAGCTGCGGCTCCACCGACTGCCGCGCGGTGCCCTTCCAGTCGCCATGCACCAGCGCGTACTCGAAGAAGTCGCCGGCTTCGATCATGCCCTGGAACTCGTCGGCGGAGACGAAATGGTAGTGCTCGGCATGCCGCTCGCCCGGCCGCGGCGCGCGCGAGGTGAACGAGATCGACAGGGCGATCTTGGGGTCGCGCGCCAGGGTGGCGTTGACGATGCTGCTCTTGCCGGCGCCGGAAGGGGCCGCAACGATATAGAGGGTGCCGCGCATTTTGGGGAATAGAGAGTCGGGAATGGGGAATGGGGCACCGCGCCAAGCAAGCAGGCCGAGGGTGAATCGTACCCGCTTTGACGATTCCCCATTCCCGATTGCCTATTCCCGGCTACTCGATGTTCTGCACCTGCTCGCGGATCTGGTCGATCAGCACCTTCAGATCCACCGCGGCGTTGGAGGTGCGGCTGTCCACCGACTTGGAGCCCAGCGTATTGGCCTCGCGGTTGAATTCCTGCAGCAGGAAGTCCAGGCGGCGGCCGACCGGCTCGCGCTGCCGGAGCACGCGGCGGATCTCGGCGATGTGGCTGGACAGGCGGTCGAGTTCTTCGTCCACGTCCAGCTTCTGCAGCCACAGCACCAGTTCCTGCTCGGCGCGCCCCGGGTCCACCGGATGCGGCAGATCGGCCAGGCGGGCGGCCAGCTTGGCGCGCTGCCCTTCGCGGATGACCGGAATCAGCGTGCGCACCTCGGCGGCGATGCGTTCGATCGCATCGACCCGCTCGCTGATCGCATCGGCCAGCTTGCCGCCTTCGCGCTCGCGCGCGGCGACGAAACTGTCCACCACCTCGTCCAGCAGTGCCAGGGCCTGCGCCTGCAACGCCGGTGCGTCCACGTCCTGCACCTGCAGCACGCCGGGCAGCTGCAACAACTCGGTGAAGCCGACCTGCAGCTTGGGGAACAGTCCATCAAGGCGCGTGGCCAGTGCGCCCAGTTCCTGCAGCAGCGATTCGTTCACGGCCAGGGTCTGCGCGTTGTCCGGCGCGCGCAGGCGCAGCGCCAGATCCAGCTTGCCGCGGCTGTTTTTCGCCGCCACGCGCTCGCGCAGCAGCGGCTCCAGCGCACGCAATTCTTCGGGCAGGCGCACGCCCACTTCCAGAAACCGATGGTTGACCGAGCGCAGCTCGCAGCCGAGCGTGCCCCAGGGCGTGATGCGTTCGCCACCCGCAAACGCGGTCATGCTTCGAATCATCGTCAGTCCCGTGCCTTCAAAGCGCGAATGGTACCCTAGCGGCCCGCGCTGGCTGACCGCCCCGCCACGCGCCGACCCAGACCACCTCCCGACTTCCGGACTCATCGCATGACCTTTTCCCGTCCCAGCGGCCGCACGGCCGACCAGCTGCGCCCGGTGCGCATCGAACGCGCCTTCACCCGTCACGCCGAAGGCTCGGTGCTGGTCAGCTTCGGCGATACCCGCGTGCTGTGCACCGCCAGCGTGGAAAACCGCGTGCCGGGGTTCCTGCGCGGCAAGGGCGAAGGCTGGGTGACCGCCGAATACGGCATGTTGCCGCGCTCCACCCACACCCGCTCCGACCGCGAAGCCGCACGTGGCAAGCAGGGCGGACGCACGCTGGAAATCCAGCGCCTGATCGGCCGCGCACTGCGCGCCTGCGTGGATCGCAATGCGCTGGGCGAGCGCACCATCACCCTGGACTGCGACGTGCTGCAGGCCGATGGCGGCACCCGCACCGCCGCGATCACCGGCGCCTACGTGGCGCTGGCCGATGCGGTGAACCTGCTGCTCAAGCGTGGCGACATCAAGAAGCATCCGCTGATCGGCGCGGTGGCGGCGGTGTCGGTGGGCATCTATCGCGGCGAGCCGGTGCTGGATCTGGACTACCCGGAAGACAGCGACTGCGACACCGACATGAATGTGGTGATGAATGACGGTGGCGGCTTCATCGAGCTGCAGGGCACCGCCGAAGGCCACGCCTTCCGTCGCGACGAACTCAATGCGCTGCTCGCACTCGCCGAAAGGGGCATGGGCGAGCTGTTCGCCCTGCAACGCGCTGCGCTGGCCGGATGAGCCGTCGTATCGCCCTGACCACCTTGCTGGTTGCCGACTATGACGCGGCGATTGCCTGGTACACCGGCGCGCTGGGTTTCCAGGTGCTGCAGGATCGCCCGCTCGATGACGGCAAGCGCTGGCTAGTGATCGGCCCGGGCGGTGCGCAGGACGCCGGCTTGCTGCTCGCGCAGCCGGCCGACGCCGCGCAACGCGCGCGCATCGGCGACCAGACCGGTGGGCGGGTGGATCATTTCCTCTACACCGACGACTTCTGGCGCGACCATGCGGCGATGCAGGCGTTCGGGGTGGAATTCCTGGAAACCCCGCGCGAGGAACCGTACGGCACGGTCGTGGTGTTTCGCGATCTGTACGGCACCAAGTGGGACCTGCTGGAGCCCAAGCAATGAAACAACTGGTCCTGGCCAGCGGCAACGCCGGCAAGCTGGAAGAACTGCGCGCCATGCTCGCCGACCTGCCGCTGCGCATCGTGGCGCAAGGCGAACTCGGCGTGGACGATGTGCCGGAAACCGGCCTGACCTTCGTCGAGAACGCCTTGATCAAGGCACGCCATGCCAGCGCGGTCACCGGCCTGCCGGCACTGGCCGACGACTCCGGCCTGATCGTCGATGCGCTCGGCGGCGCACCCGGCCTGTACAGCGCGCGCTATGCCGGCAGCCCGACCGATGCCCAGGCCAACAACGCCAAGCTGCTCGACGCCATGCGCGCCGTGCCGGCCGAGCGCCGCAGCGCGCGGTTTTACGCGGTGATCGTGCTGCTGCGTCATCCGCAAGATCCGCAGCCGCTGATCGCCGAAGGCAGCTGGGAAGGGGTGATCACCACCGAACCACGCGGCACGGGCGGCTTTGGCTACAACCCGGTGTTCCTGGATCCGGTGCATGGCCTGACCGCTGCGGAGATGGATACCGCGCTGAAGAACCGGCTGAGCCACCGTGCGGTGGCGCTGGCCACGCTGCAGCACAAGCTGCACGCCCTGTCGCTGTGAACCATGGCCTGATGCAGTGCCCGACCTGATTCCATCGCCGCTGTCGCTTTACGTGCACCTGCCCTGGTGCGTGCGCAAATGCCCGTACTGCGATTTCAACTCGCATGCGGCCAAGGGCGTGCTGCCGTTCGAGGACTACGTGGATGCGTTGATCCGCGACCTGGATGCGGACCTGCCGCTGGTGTGGGGGCGCGTGGTGCATTCGGTGTTCTTCGGCGGCGGCACGCCGAGCCTGTTTCCGCCCCAGGCCATCGAGCGGTTTCTGCAGGCGGCGGCCGCGCGGCTGCGCTTTGCACCGAATCTGGAGATCACCCTGGAAACCAATCCAGGCACCGCCGAACATGGCCGCTTCGACGGCTATCGCGCCGCCGGCGTGAACCGCCTGAGCTTCGGCGTGCAGACCTTCGACGATGTGGCGCTGCAGCGGCTGGGTCGCATCCACGACAGTGCCGAGGCCGAGCGTGCGATCAAGCTGGCGCAGGACGCCGGCTACGACAATTTCAATATCGACCTGATGTACGCGCTGCCCGAGCAGACCCTGGCACAGGCCGAGCGCGATCTCGAACGCGCCTTCGCGCTGCAGCCCACCCACCTGTCGCATTACCAGCTCACGCTGGAGCCGAACACGGTGTTCTTCGCGCGGCCGCCCAAGGGCATTCCCGACGACGATGCGGCCTGGGACATGCAGGAGCATTGCCAGCGCCTGCTGGCCGAGGCCGGCTACGCGCAGTACGAAGTGAGCGCCTACGCCAGGCCCGGGCGGCAATGCGCGCACAATCTCAATTACTGGCGCTTTGGCGATTACCTGGGCATCGGCGCCGGGGCGCATGGCAAGATCAGTTCCGGCGCCGAACAGCATGTGCTGCGACGCTGGAAGCACAAGCACCCGCAGAGTTACCTGGCCAGCGCCGGCAGTGCGGCATCGATCGGCGGCGACGAGATCGTGCCGCGCGAGCGGCTGCCGTTCGAATACATGCTCAACCTGCTGCGCCTGCACGAGGGCTTCGCCCTGCGCGACTTCGAAGTCTCCACCGGCCTGGCCGCGTCGGTCATCGAGTTGCCCGTGGCGCGTGCGATCGCGCAAGGCTGGATGACCGCGCAGGACGGACGCGTGGTGCCGACCGAGCTGGGCCGCCGCTTCACCAATGACGTGGTCGAGCTGTTTCTGGGCTGAGCGCGGCGATCGCGTGGCGGCACAGCAGCCAGCACGCCACGCTGTGATCGATAGCGCACGCGACGGCATTGGCGCGCAGATCCAGCGAGCCGCGCCACGCGCGCCGTCCGCGTCAGGGTGGCGACCGTAGCTGGCAAGGCGCGTCTTGCGCCCGCGCGGTCGCTGCCCGGCGGGAAAACATGCTACATAGCTCACGCCTCGCACCGAGCCCGCCTCCCCCGGATGTCCACTCCCGCCTCCTCCCTGCAGCACACGCTCAGCGGCCCGATCGCCGATGCGCCGGTTTCCGCGCGCGGGCGGCGCCTGCTCGCCGCGCTGCACGCGCATTGCGTGCAGGCGCTCAGCGGGCCGCTGCGGCTGACCATCGTCGAGCTGGAACGCGAGCTGCTGCATCAGGCCGAGCATGCCCGCAACAGCCAGATCCAGGCCGAAACCTATGCGCAGACACGTGACCTGCGCGACCACATCGATCGGTTTCCGCAGGCGTTCCTGCAGCAGCTGGCGCAGGACCTGGCCACGCTGCGCGATCGCCCGTCGCTGATGCCAGCAGCCGATGCCTCAGCGCATCCGCAGATGCTCACCCTGGTGGAGGACACCGATATCGATCGCGATATCGTGCTCAGCGAGATCGCGCGCCGCGAAACCTCCCGCCGCGCCGATGCGCTGCAATTGCTGGCGCAGCGGGTGGCGGTGATCGGCGCGGTGGCCGAGTTCGAACTGGAAGCAGTGCCGCTGGGCCCGTACGCCTTGTGCCGCGTGCTGCGCCAGTGCGGCGAGACGCTGGGACTGAGCCTGGATGGGCAGCTGACGCTGTACCGCGTGTTCGAGCGTCAGGTCATCGAGCGTTTGAACGATCTGTACGAGCGCGCCAACGGCACGCTCGCGCAGGAAGGCATCCTGCCGGGTCTGATCTATCACCCGTACCTGGTCAAGCCCACCCAGGTGCAGACGCGGCGCGCGGCGCCTGCAGCCGCCACCGCAGCGAAGGATGCTGCGGCCGCCAGCACACGCGCGCTGCCGCCGCGCAACGGGCGGCCTGCAACCGGCTGGAGCGGGCAAGCGGCACCGACACCGTGGCAGAGCGCCCTGCTGGATCCGCCCGCCATGCCGATGACACTGGCAGCGGCGACCTACGGTGGGCAGGCGACACCTGCCCTGAGCGATGCAGTGCAGGCGCTGGGCAGCCTGATGTCGTCGGCGCGCCGGTCGCAGGCGACCGGCAACGTAGGTCTAGCTGCGAATCAAAGCTCTGCAAATCACGGCGCAGCGCCTGCGACCAGCGCGCAGGCAATACCCGAAAAAGCATCTCCCCGGCTCGCCTCCACGGCCGTGCCCAACGCCGCCGTCAGCGACGCACTGGCCAGCCTGCAGGCACCGCTGGCGACACAGGCAGCGGCGGCGGCGCAGCCCACCGGCATCGATGCGGTGCAGCGCCAGCTGCTGGCGTTGCTGCGGGCGCAACACGGCCCCGACGCCGCGCTGTCGCCGCAGGACACCGACACCTTCGATCTGCTCGGCCTGCTCTACGCGCAGATGCAACGCGACGTGCGCGAGCATACCCCGGCGCAGGCCATGCTCGCCAAGTTGCAGGTGCCGGTGGTGCGCGCGGCCTTGGCCGATACGCATTTCTTCGTGCGCGACCAGCACCCGGTGCGCGAATTGCTCAACACCGTGGCCGAGTCCGGCGCGGTCTGGCTGGGCGACGACGATGTCGACCCGCAGCTGCTGCACAAGCTGGGCAGCGCGGTGGACAAGGTCGTCAACGACTACCAGGGCGACGAGGCCGTGTTCGCCGCGGCCAACGACGATATCCAGGCGCATCTGCGCACATTGGCGCGCAGGGCCGACCTCGCCGAGCGCCGCCATGTGGATGCGGCGCGCGGCAAGGAGCGGCTGGAGTCGGCCAAGCAGCAGGCCGGGGCGCGCATCGAGCAGCTGTGCGAGCAGAGCGTCCCGCCACGCTTCGTGCAGGCGCTGCTGCGTCAGGCATGGTCGGACGTGCTGACGCTGACGCTGCTGCGCCAGGGCGAGCAATCGCCCGAATGGGACGAGCGCCAGGCCCTGACCGCGCGCATCGCCGAAGTCACCTGCCGTGGCAAGGGGCAACCTGCCGACATCGCGCTCGGCAGCGAGATCGAAACCGCACTGCTGCAGGTCGGCTATCACCACGATGAAGCGGCGGCGATTGCGCGGCGCCTGTCCACGCCGGGCGGCGAGGACGAGATGACCTCGCGCACCGAGCTCGCCGCCAGGCTCAAGGCGCGCTCGCGGCTGGGCGACCAGGGCGACAGCGCACCGCGCAAGGACGTCGCCGGCCCGCGTTCGCCGGCCGAAGAAGCCTGCTACATGCAGCTGCGCAGCCTGCCGTTCGGCAGCTGGTTCGAGTTCGTGATCAACCAGCAGGGCGACCTGCGCCGGCAACGGCTGTCCTGGTACAGCCCGATGACCGGCAACGCGCTGTTCGTCAATCAACGCGGGCAAAAGGTGGGCGACCACTCGCTCGACGGCCTAGCAAGGCTGATGGCCAGTGGCCAGGCGCGGCTGCTGGTGGAAGAAAAATCGCGGCTGATCGATCGCGCCTGGCACGCCACCGTGCGGACCCTGCGCAGTCTGGCCGGCCATTCCCCTGCAGAGGCTTGCCCATGATCCAGGACACCCGCCGCGCGCCGCGCCGCCAGCCCAGCGACCTGGTGCCGGTCATCGACATGCTCAGCGAGGCGCAGATCGGCCGCGTCGGCAACGTGTCCGAAACCGGCATGCTGCTGCTGGCCTCGGTTCCGCTGCATGACGACGCCCTGTATCAATTGCGCTTCAGCCTGCCCGAGCGCATCGGCCGCGCCACCGAGATCGATGTCGGCGTGCACCTGCTGTGGTCGGATGCGGCGCACGCGCCCGGCCAGGCCTGGGCCGGCTTTCGGTTCCTGAGCATGTCCGAGCCGCATCGCCTGCGCCTGCGCGCCTGGATCGCCGAAGAGCACATGGCCGGCTGAGAGTGACTATCAAAACGACTGCGCCCACCGGCAGGCCAGTGCTGGGAATCGGCGTGTACCACTCGTACACACGGCGGTTCTGAGTATGTAGACACCTGTCCGGTTCACCGGCCCCCCGCAAGGCATACTCAAGTGTCCACGACACGTCCGCCATTCATCGGGATTGACACCTGTGGCTTTGGCTAACCAGGTACATCTGAACGGACTTTTTCCCGAAGCCAGGCGTTTTCGGCCGCATTCTTGCGATTCTGATAATCTGCAGCAAGTTCGTTATACCTTAACATCTGAGCCACATGCGCATCATCGCCGGGCCCTGGTTCCGCGTCCCAAAATGGATCATTTTCGAACGGCTTCATCAATGCCTCGTATTCATCGGCATACAGCTGCTTGACCCCTGTTCTCCACGTCTCGTTAGCCAACAGATAGTCGCCGAATGTATCCTTATCCCGTTCACGCGCGCGAACAGCGCTTGCCAGCGTTGCAAAATCGTCATTGGTCAACACACTGACGGTATTGAATATCATTGATGAAGGCACGTTCGGCAGATCAAGCTCCTCTCGCAACATTACCTTGGCATGCATCATCGTTTCTACCGGTTCATCTGTAAGCATATTCAACCTATTCATAAGCTCCGCCGTCCTGAGTGCTTGCTCATCACTTACTGGTGGTAGCCGACGATAATTTTGCCGATATTGAGCGATATATTGCATCCACTGAACAAGATTTTGCGACACGGGGTCACTCGGTATGGGTTCAATTTGCCCTGACTCGTA
Source organism: Xanthomonas arboricola pv. guizotiae (assembly GCF_002940205.1). Taxonomy (GTDB): domain Bacteria; phylum Pseudomonadota; class Gammaproteobacteria; order Xanthomonadales; family Xanthomonadaceae; genus Xanthomonas; species Xanthomonas arboricola_C. The sequence goes on along the minus strand of NZ_MDSK01000003.1, from coordinate 152,240 downwards.
CCTCGCAACAATGTCGGAACACACATCGGCAACTTCCTGCGCAAACATCGCGTCTGAAGGCCCTGATTGATCAATCCTGGCCATCAGCTCGCCGATCCTCGAATCAAATGGAGCCAGTTGCGGCAAACTCTGCAACAGGGTTGATGTGCCGCGTTGGATAGCCGTCAAGCAGGCCTGTCGTTGAACTTCATCCGGATCCGATGCATACCCTTCAAGCTCTGTCTTACAGGCTTCAATGGACTGGTGGATGAAACGATGCACTTCCGACTCAAGCGTATCCAGACGGAACTGCTGCCCCGCCCAAGCCTGCAACCCGGCAGCATCGAGCCTTCCTTGCTTCACGGCTAGCGACAACTGGTGATTACGAACAGTATTGACAATGGCCGAAAATCCGGTTGAAACGTTGTCATCGCATGTCCCAAGCGCACTCTCAGCCATCGCAAAGACCAGCGCGCGCAATTCAGGATCTGCTGCGACGGCGTTGATGACTTCCGCTCCCAGCTGCAGCACCTCACCCTTCTCAATTTCCGACTGGTTCGCTGTTGCTTCATAGCGCTTATTGAGAAGCTCGGAAAATTGGCCCGCGTTAAACTCAGTATCGAACGCATGCGGATTTTCCAGGCACGGCTGGCAGGCATCTGTCAGCCAATGATCGATTCGCTCCCCGAGAGCGCGCGGCGACGATTCGTATGCCCCCACCATTTGCAAATCCTCGTGGATCTGCAATGCGCGCATTGAATCGGCCCAGGCCACGATATCAACTACCTCCGCAGAGGACGGAGCCGCCGCACTGGCAGTGCCAGCCGCGTGACCGTGGACAGGTGAAGATGAGTGAGCACGGTAACGCGACGGAGACCGAGGCCGGGAAGAAAGGCCAGCCAGCGGACCGGCGCCGACGTGAGCGGGGGTCTCGGATTGCGGCGACGAGGCGGGTTCCGCATCATGCTGCTGATACGCCGGATCATCGACCGGCACCCGGCTCGTTGAAGGCGCACTGGACGACGAAGAAGTGGGAAGCCGTGACATGAGCTGCTAGCCTTTAGTCGAGTGTGTTGGCGCAATGGCGACAAACGGAAAATTCCACACAGATCGCATTGGTTTGAATCATTCGTCTCCGTCATGCCTGACCGCATCAGTGCGACCACGCTAGTGGACATACACGCTGCATCCCGACACACAGCCGAAGAAGCTCTTCCAGCTGCGAAGAGTGCATGGCGCGACGCGCTCTCAGAGGGTGTTCATATAAACCACAATAACTGTACCTCCTCACGACCAGCCCATCTGAATGGTCCGCCCACCGGGAGTTCCGCGGATTGTGATGCTGGCCAAGCATCGGGTGGTCGAGCGCACGCATGCCTGGAACGACCGTGCACGCCCACTGGTCATGCACCACGATCGGCTACCCAAAGTTGCCGAGGCTCGGGTACGGCTGGCCCACGCACGGGTGCTGCTGGCGCGGTTGACTGGTTGCAGCCCCCCCCCTCCAGGCGCAGCGCCGTTGCAAGGATTGCGGCAAAATTGCGCACTAGTCTTTGCATTGCCTATCGAGCCCCGCATGACCCAGCCCTCCTTGAGCAGCCTGTACTCCGACCACCTGCGCACGCTCACCGCGCGCGCCGACGCCGCGCTGCAGCGCGGCGGCTTCGATCATCTGGTGGTGCCCAGCGGCAGCCTGCATTACCAGGTGTTCGACGACCGCGACTATCCCTACGCGGTCAATCCGCAGTTCAAGGCCTGGGTGCCGCTGACGCGGGTGCCCGACAGCTGGCTGGTCTACACCCCGGGCAAGCGCCCGACGCTGATCTTCTGCCAGCCGTTGGACTATTGGCATGTGGTGCCCGACGCGCCCAGCGGCTGGTGGGTGGAGCACTGCGACATCCACATCATCCGTACCCCGGACCAGGCCCTGGCGCTGCTGCCCAGGCAGATCGAGCGTTGCGCGATCCTGGGCGAGGCACAGAGCGCGCTCGGTGCGTATGTGCCCAACAACCCGCAGCCGGTGCTCGATTACCTGGAGTACCAGCGCGCCTTCAAGACGCCGTACGAACTGGCGTTGCTGCGCATCGCCCAGCAGCTGGCAGTGCGCGGCCATCGCGCCGCCGAAGCGGCCTTCCGCGCCGGCCAGAGCGAGTTCGGCATCCATATGGCCTACTGCGCCGCCGTCGGTCAGGACGCCAACGAACTGCCCTACGGCAACATCATCGCGCTCAACGAACACGGCGCGGTGCTGCACTACACCGAACTCGGCCAGCAGCCGCCGCAGCCGCTGCGCAGCTTCCTGATCGATGCCGGTGCTTCGGCCTACGGCTACGCCAGCGACATCACCCGCACCTATGCCGCCGACCCCGGCAGCGAATTCCAGGCCCTGATCGATGCAATGGATGCCGCACAGGTGCGCATGGGCCAGGGCGTGCGCAGCGGCGTGGATTACAAGCAGTTGCACGTGGATGCGCATCTGGCCCTGATGGGCATCCTCAAGGAGTTCGGCATCCTCACCGTCTCGCCCGAGGCTGCATTGGCCACCGGCGTCAGCGCCGCATTCTTCCCGCACGGGCTGGGCCATCTGATCGGCCTGCAGGTGCACGACGTGGCAGGCTTTGCAGCCAGCGACCGCGGCGGCCGCATCGAGCGCCCCGCCGGCCACCCGTATCTGCGCCTGACCCGCGTGCTGGAAGCGGGCATGGTGGTCACCATCGAACCGGGCGTGTATTTCATCGACATGCTGCTGGACGAAGTGAAGAAGAACGGCCACGCCGGCAGCGTCGACTGGGCGCGCGTTGCGCAGTTCAAACCCTACGGCGGCATCCGTATCGAAGACGAGGTGGTGTGCACCGATGGCGCGCCCGAAAACCTGACCCGCCCGGTGTTTGCCGCCCCTTGAATCCTTCCGCACCGCACGGAGCATTGCCATGAACGATCCACGCCAGTCCTCGCACCCCGACCATCCGATGTATCAACAGATCCAGCGCGGCGTGCATGCAATCGATGCGGCACATGGACGCACACCCGACCAGACCAGCGACCGGCTCAGCGCCGCCCTGTTGCCGCTGGCCAAGCAAGGCGGCCTGTCGCGCGTGGATCATGTGCTGATGAGCGAGGCCAACAATCGCGGCGTACACGGTGGCGAAAACGTGTTCGTGGTGCAGGGCGACCCGGCCAACCCGGCGCATCTGCGCGCGCACATGAAGACCGAGCAGGCATTGAGCACGCCGGAAGCGCAGTCGTTCGCACGCGCGCAGCAACTGGCTACGCCGGGCGAAGAGGTCCAGCAGCCCGAACGCACGCAGACGCCTCAGCTGGGCCAGTAGAACGGCGCGCAGCACAACGGCCGGGCGCCTCATGTTTGCAAGGCGCCCGGCGCAGCGCGCGTCGAGCGACGCCGCCGCCCTCAGCCGAATACGCCGCGCAATCCCAACCAAACCGGCAGCGCGCGGGTCGCGTGCAGGGCAATGCACCGATCCATGTCACGACGGCGCATGGCGGCATGACCACGCTATGCGCGCAACGCGTCGCGATCCGCCATCTCCGCTTCGATCTCGTCGGCGCTACGCGCCAACGCATCGGTGAGCACGCGGTGGCCTTCGGCAGTGATCAGCACATTGTCTTCGGTGCGGATGCCGATGCCGCGCCATCTGGCCTCCACCGTGGTGTCGTCGGCGGAGATGTAGAGCCCCGGCTCGATGGTGAACACCATGCCGGGCTCGAGCAGACGCGAGTCGCCAGCCAACCGGTAGTCGCCTACATCGTGCACATCCAGCCCCAGCCAGTGGCCGGTCTTGTGCCGATAGAAGCGTTTGTAATGGCCGTCGGCGATGTTGCGCTCCAGCTTACCCTTGAGCAGGCCCAACTGCAGCAGCCCCTCGGTCAGGGTCTGCACCGCGGCCAGATGGCCGGCTTCGTAGGGCACGCCGGGGCGCGCCTGCGCCAGCGCCGCGGCCTGCGCAGCGCCGACCAGATCGTGCAGCGCGCGCTGCGCCGGGGTGAAACGGCCGTTGACCGGGAAGGTGCGGGTGATATCGGCCGCGTAGCCGCGGTACTCGGCGCCGGCATCGATCAGCACCAGTTCGCCATCGCGGCTGCGCGCAGTGTTGGCGCGGTAGTGCAGCACGCAGGCATTGCTGCCGGTGCCGACGATGCTCCCGTACGCCGGCCACGCATCGGCGGCGCGGAACGCGCACTCCACCTCGGCCTGCAGTTCGTACTCGTGCACACCCGGCCGCGCCAGCCGCATGGCGGCACGATGCGCGCGCACGCTGATGTCGGCGGCGTGCTGCATCAAGGCGATTTCGTCGCGCGACTTGAACAGCCGCTGCTCGTGCAGCAGATGTCCCAGCTCGAGGAATTCGTGCGGGGGCTGCGCGCCATGACGCACCTGCTCGCGCACGCGCTTGAGCCAGCCGATCAGCTTGAGGTCGAAGTCGACATCGCGCCCGAAGTGGTAATAGACGCGGCTGCGCCCTTCCAGCAGGCCCGGCAGGATCTCGTCGACATCGTCGATGGGATACGCATCGTCCATGCCGTAGCGCTCCACTGCGCCTTCCTGGCCCTCGCGCGGGCCATCCCAGGCCTCGCGCTCGGCATCGCGCTCGCGGCAGAACAGGATCGCCTCGCCATGCTTGCGGCCCGGCACCAGCACCAGCACCGCTTCCGGCTCCGGGAAACCGCTCAGATACCAGAAATCCGAATCCTGCCGGTACGGGTAGTGGGTGTCGTGGCTGCGCACCCGCTCGGGCGCGGCCGGCAGGATCAGGATGGCCTGATCGCCGGCCATCTGCATCAGCTGCTTGCGCCGACGCGCATACTCGGCCGCGCCGATCCCGGTGAGCTTTTTCATGACGATCGTGCGGTCAGTTCAGGCGTTGGCGGAAGCGCGGCCCCATCACGCAGTCGCCATGCAGCAACAGCACCGCCACGCGCACGAACTCCTCGATTTCCGCCAGGGCGGTGTCGTCTTCGTCGGCCGCATCGAAATCGTCGCTGGACGCCTGCGCCAGCCGCGCCAGGTCCTGCAGCGCCTCTTCGCCTTCCTCGGTCAGTGCCGGGCGCTGCTGCGCCGCCAGGCCGAAGCCACCCAGAAAGGCGCGACACCAGTCGAACAAGGCATCGGTGCGCGCCGCCAGCGGTGCACCGTCATCGATCAGCAGCAGTTCGAAGGCGAAATCGCGGTCTTCCAGCTGCGTCACCGTGGCCTGACGCATCTGGTCCAGCGCCCCGCCCTGCCTGGGCGCCACCTGCGCGGTGTCGGCCAGGATGCGCGCCAGCCAGTCGCCGCTGTCGGCACCGCCACCGGAGAGCCACCCGCACAGCCCGCCATGCAACTCCGCTGCGGAGGAAGCCAACTCCAGCTGGCGACTTTCGTTTTGCACAGCGGTTACATCGGGCAGGTCCATCGGGTCATCCAGGCTGGGAACAGGAGGTGCCGGCGCATGGCCGGCGATTCGACTTCCCAGTGTATCAAGGCGCCCCATGTCGGCTGCCAGCGGCGTGTCCCATGCGGGTTGCACGCGCGTGACCGCGGCCGGGCCGGGCGCGGCGCAAGCCCTTGTCGGGATTGGCCTGACGGCGGGGAAGCGGGCTGCGATCGGGCGCTTGACCGCCGCGCGCACGCGCCCCTATCGTGAGCGCATGGACAACGCCGCTGCCCTCGCCCAGATCCGCGCACTTGCCGCCCGTGTGGAGGCCCTGGTCGAGCGCAGCCAGCGGTTGAGCGACGAGAACCGCAGCCTGCGTCACCAGCAGGAACAGTTGATCGGCGAGCGTGCGCAATTGCTGACCAAGAACGAACAGGCGCGCTCGCGCGTGGAAGCGATGATCGTGCGGTTGAAATCCCTGGAGCAGCACACGTGAGCAACAACGAGCCGGTCAGCGTGCGTATTCTGGATCGTGAATACACGGTTGGCGTCACCGCCGAGGAACGCGAGAGCCTCACCGCTGCGGCGCGCCTGCTGGATCTGCGCATGCGCGAGATTCGCGGCAGCAATCGCATGGCGGCGGTGGACCGGGTTGCGGTGCTGGCCGCACTCAATCTGGCGCACGAATTGCAGCAGCTGCGCGATCAGCAAGCGCTGTACGATCGGGAATTGGCCAACACACTGGACAGCTTGAATCGCCGCCTGGACAGCGTGTCCGATACACCGCGTTGAGGTGCAGTTCGCACTGTCGTCGCAAATCTGAACTTTCAATTGCGCCGGCCGACGAATGGGCTAGCCATCGCGCAGCAGAGGTCTATACTTTACCTGCGTTCTCTGCTGTAAACGACAGCGTGCAAAACATTCGCCTTGTCCCTTAATTACGACCACGGGGGCGCGACGGAGCCGGGAGTGCAAGTCCGCCTTGTAGCGGGAAGCCCGATGGCCTCACAACGTCCCCACTTGAACCCCGGGTTCAAGGTCGTTTCGCCCGCATCGTTCACGGCGGAGAATGCAAATCTGAAACGGCGCCTTCGGGCGCCGTTTCTTTTTGCCTGTCTGAAACGCACGGCACGCGCAGTTCGGCTGCGCCGCTGTGCAATGGCTGCGCCAAGACAGGCGTGCGTGCGCCGCAACGTCGCAAGTGCTGCACGCGCATGCGCTCAGCGACAGACGGGAGACTTGAAGGCACCGGTGATCGGTGGGACACACGCAGCTAGGCAGGCGCGTCCATGCCATCGACAATATCCCTCCGCCTATCGCTGCGAGACACCATGACCGACGACCGAGACGCCTTGCGCCAGCAGTTGCGCGCGCTGCGCCGCAGCCTGCCCGCAGCGCAGCGCCTGGCGGCCGCCGATGCGCTGGCCGAGCGCCTGCTGGCGCTGCCGTTCGCGCCGCAGACCGGTGCGGTGGCCGGTTACTGGGCGATGGATGGCGAAATCGCACTGCACCGTTGGCAACTGAGCCTGCCCGCCGGCGCGCGCTATTGCCTGCCGGTGCTGGATGGGCGCGCCTTGCGCTTTGCGCCGTGGCGGCCGGGCCAGGCGCTGGTCAGCAACCGCTACGGCATCCCCGAGCCGGACGTGGCACGCAGCGAGCTGCTTGCACCCGAGGAGATGGCGCTGGTGGTGACGCCGTTGACCGGCTTCGACGCGCAGTGCCGGCGGCTGGGCATGGGGGGCGGCTGGTATGATCGCAGCTTCGCGTTCCGGCACCGCCAGACGCCGCCGCCCTGGCTGGTCGGCGTCGGCTTCGCCGCGCAGCAGCGACCCGCCCTGCCCACCGAATCCTGGGACGTGGCGGTGGATGCGATCTGCACCGAACACGCCACCTTCCTGAAAGACGACGCCGTTTCCGTATGACTGCCCGCAAGCGCTACTGGTTGATGAAGTCCGAGCCGGACACGTTTTCCATAGATGATCTGGAGCGCGTCGGCACCGAACCGTGGAACGGCGTGCGCAACTACCAGGCACGCAACTTCATGCGCGACTGCATGCATGTCGGCGATGGGGTGTTGTTCTACCACTCCAACTGCAAGGTGCCGGGCATTGTCGGCATCGCCAAGGTCGCCAGCGCCGCATATCCGGACGACACCCAGTTCGATCCCAACTCCGACTACCACGACCCCAAGGCCACCCGCGAAGATCCGCGCTGGATGCTGGTGGACGTGGCCTTCGAGCGCAAACTCACGCGTACGATCGCACTGGACGAAATCAAGCAGCAGGCCGACGCACTGGGCGAAGGCTTCCCGCTAATCGCCCGCGGCAACCGCCTGTCGATCCTGCCGGTGACCGCCGCGCAATGGAAATTGTTGCTGGCGATGGAGTAGCCGGGAGTAGAGATTCGGGATTTGCGATTTGCAAATCCCGCTCAGCCCAGCCGCTCTTGCGATTCCCCAATCCCGATTCCCTAATCCCGAGCCCCCAAATGTCCGAAGCAAAACGCCTGGCCGCCGAGAAAGCGATCGATTACGTGGAAGACGGCATGATCGTCGGGGTCGGTACCGGTTCGACGGTGGCCTACTTCATCGATGCCTTGGGCCGCATCAGCCACCGCATCAAGGGGGCGGTGTCCAGCTCCGAGCAGAGCAGCGCGCAGCTCAGGCGCCATGGCATCGAGGTGCTGGATCTCAACCACACCGGCAATCTGTCGCTGTATGTGGATGGCGCCGACGAGTGTGACCCGAACCGTTGCCTGATCAAGGGCGGCGGCGCGGCGTTGACGCGCGAGAAGATCATCGCCGAGGCCAGCGAGCGCTTCATCTGCATCGTCGACCCGAGCAAGCAGGTGCCGGTGCTGGGCAAGTTCCCGCTGCCGGTGGAAGTGATTCCGATGGCGCGCAGCCTGGTGGCCCGCCAGATCCTGGCGCTCACCGGCGGTCAGCCGGTATGGCGCGATGGCGTGGTCACCGACAACGGCAACGTGGTGCTGGACGTGCACAACCTGCAGATCACCGACCCGGTGGCGCTGGAGCGCAGCCTGAACCAGATTCCCGGCGTGGTCTGCGTGGGTCTGTTCGCGCGTCGCCCGGCCGATGTGGTGATCGTCGGTGGCGAGCCGCCGCAGGTGATCTGAGCGATCGCGTGCAAGCACGCGCATACGCAGTTGCGGCCCGCGTTGCGAAGCGACCGCGGGCCAGACTTGTGTCACATGCAATGACGGGACGATCCACCACAGCAGCTTGACGCACGCGGCCGCTTGGCAGATGGTGCGGCATCCCCGCCCACTGGTATGCCGCATGCGCCGTCTTTGCTTCCTCGCTCTTGCGTTGTCGATCCTGCTCAGCGGCTGCGCCAGCAGCGGCGGCAGCTGGGTGGAACTGGCTGGCGCGCGCTACCAGGTGGAGCTGGCGCAGAACGATGCGGACCGCGCCAAAGGCCTGATGTTTCGCGATGCCATGGCGGACGATCACGGCATGCTGTTCGTCCACGACCGCCAGGAACCGCTGGCGTACTGGATGAAGAACACCAAGATCGCGCTGGATATCCTGTATTTCGACAATGAGCGCCGGCTGGTTTCGCAACAGCGCGACGTGCCGCCGTGTTCGGCCGGCGACGCCTGCCCGCCCTACCCCAGCAAGCGCCCGGCCCGTTACGTGCTGGAACTCAATGCCGGCCAGGCCGCCAGGCTCAACCTGCAGGACGGCGCCAGCCTGACCCTGAGCCCGGACATCCCAAAGCTCAAGTGAATCTCACGCGACAAACCCTTCCTGTCAGGAAGTACCGGACTTGAACCACGCGCCGCTTGCCGACACTCTTGGCAGCATGGTCGACATGCTCCCACTTCCCCATTGGACCGCGCTCGCCAGCCTGGACGACGACGCAGTGCCGTTGATGTCCACCGCGCTGCTGATCGCGCGCGACGAGTATCCGCAGCTGGACGCCGAGCTGTACGACACGTTGGTGCAGAGCCACGTCGAGCACCTGCGCCGCGAGGTGGAGGCGATCGACCTGTGGCCGCTGAAGATGGCCGCGGTCAATCGCTACCTGTTCGACGAGCTGGGCTATTCGGGCAATCACGACGAGTACTACGACCCGCGCAACAGCTACCTCAACCAAGTCTTAGAGCGCCGGCTGGGCAACCCGATCTCGCTGGCGATGGTGCAGATCGAAGTTGCGCGCCGGCTGGGCATTCCGCTGGCGGGCGTGTCGTTTCCCGGGCATTTCCTGGTGCGTTTGCCGGTGGACGACGGCGTACTGGTCATGGACCCGTTCAACGGTGGTCGCCCGCTGGGCGTGGACGAGCTGCGCGAGCGTGCGCGTCCGCACCTGGGCGGCGAGATTCCCGACGACCGCGCCCTGGCGCAGATCCTCGACCCCGCGCCGCACCGCGCGATCCTGACCCGCATCCTGCGCAACCTGCACGGCGTCTACGCCGATGCCGAGCACTGGGACCGCGCCGCGCGCAGTGCCGACCGCATCCTGAAGCTGGTGCCGGACCAGCCCGAGGCGCTACGCGACCGCGGCATGGCCTATCTGCATCTGGGCCACCGCAACGGCGCACGCCACGACCTGTCGCGCTATCTGCAGCTCAACCCCAGTGCGCAGGATGCGGCAAACCTGCATGAGCACCTGGTGGAATTGAACAGCCAGCGCGCGCGCGCGCACTGAAAACACAGCCTGCGAGGTCCTCGCCGGCGCCATACGTGCGCCGGCGATGTTGTGGCGCGAGAAACGCAGCAACCCAACCAGGACCTCAGTCGATCTCGACCATCTCGAAGTCGTCCTTGGTCACGCCGCAATCCGGGCAGGTCCAGGTGTCGGGAACGTCCTGCCAGGCGGTGCCCGGGGCGATGCCTTCTTCGGGGATGCCGTCGGCCTCGTGGTAGAGAAACCCGCAGACGACGCACATCCAGGTGCGGTAGGTGGTCGTGGATGTCTCGCTCATCGGATAATCGCGGTCACGCAACGGTGGGGCTGCATTGTCCCATCCCACCCACCGCTTCCGGAAGCGCTGCCATGCTCCAGCTGCAAGACGCCCGCGGCGTCTACCTCATCACGCCCGACGAACCCGACACCGCGCGCCTGATCGCGCGCACCTTGCCGCTGCTGCCCGCTGTCACCTGGCTGCAGTACCGCAACAAGCAGGCCAGCGCGGCGCTGCGCCTGGAACAGGCCAGCGCACTGCGCCAGGCCTGCGCCGCGCACGCCGTGCCGTTGATCATCAACGACGATGCACAGCTGGCACGACAGGTGGGCGCACAGGGCGTGCACCTGGGCGAAGACGATGGCGAAGCAGCCGCAGCGCGTGCACTGTTGGGCGAACAGGCCATCATCGGGGTGTCGTGCTACGACGAGATCGCGCGCGCGCGCGCAGCGGTCGCGGCCGGTGCCAGCTACGTGGCCTTCGGCGCGTTCTTCCCGACCACCACCAAGGTGACGACACGCCGCGCCACGCCAGCGTTGCTGCAGCAAGCCGCAGTGCTGGGCGTGCCGCGCGTGGCGATCGGTGGCATCGCGGCTGCGCAGGTGCCCGAATTGGTGGCTGCAGGCGCCGAGTTGATTGCGGTGGTCAGCGGCGTGTACGCCGCGCCGGACCCGGTTGCGGCAGTGCAGGCCTATCTGGCCGGTCTGCGCAGTAGCGTGGCTGGCGGACGATAGCGTTAGCGGCGACACGCGCTGTCCAAAACCCGATACGCAAGACCATCAAGATGTCGAGTCTTAGCGATGTTGGAGGCAGTCAAACGCTGAGTCGGTCGACTGCGCGGTGCCCTCGCCGCTCACGGGACACGCCGAGAATCCGTCCCTGGGGGCTCGGTGGCGGCATCCATGCCGCCACACGGTCCCGCAAGCGGCGAGGACACCGCACCAGAAAGTGAGTCGGTGGCTTTTTAGAGCCTGCAGGTTGATCGCCTTGCGTTTAGAAGCTGATCGGACACACCGTTATCCAAACAACGCACGTTATACACTGCTTGCAAACATGCATACCAACCCTCTCGACTGGTCCTTGCCCGCTCACCGTCGCGGGACCTTACGCGGCATGGATGCCGCGTAAGAGCTACAAGGACGTACTTGCAGCGTGTCCCGCGATGGTGGGCGGGCAAGGACCCTGCAGCCAAGCCGCAGATCAGCCGCTCTACAACTGATCTACCCGCACTAGATAATTCTCTCGAGACAAAAGACACGCCAGCAACTGGACTTCGATCAGCTCGTTTAAGAGCGGTCGAATACCCAGGCCAAACGCTCATCGGCTGGAGGATTCTGCAGCGTGCCGGCAGATCATGACTCCTGGCCGAGAATGCAAAACAGCGACGCGTGCCATCACGCGTCGCTGCTGGTTTGCCTTTATCGCCTGGCGCGTTTAGAAGTCGTAGCTCAACGTCACCCGGCCCGAGCGCGGTGCCTGGTAGGCCACGACCTGATCCCAGAGCGGGTTGGTGGTGTTGTCTGGCAACTGCGAGAACGGGTAGATGTTGGTTGCGGTCTGCTCGTTGGTGATGTTGAACACGTCAAAGCGCAGTGCCAGCTTGCCGGCGGCAAATGCCGGCTTGTAGGTCACGCCCATGTCGAGCTGCGCGATCCAGCCCAGCCGCCCCTGCGAGCCGGGAGGCGACGCCACGCCGGTGCCGGTCTCCGGGTTGTAGCAGTAGTGATAAGGACCGCCGGTGATCGCGCTGCCACCGTAGCCGGCCGGGTCGGTGCCGGTGTAGTTGTCGCCGTAGTAGTTACCCAGGCAATTGTGCGGCGCGCCCGAGATCAGGCTGAAGTTGGCCGACGCGCCCCATTGCGGAGTGAACTGGTAGAAACCGAACAACTTGAGCTGATGGCGGTGATCGTTGGATTGATCGCCGTTGAAGTGTTCCATCAGCGCCGCGTGGTCCCAGCTCTGCGTGGTGGAGACCGAGGCCTGGCCCTGATAGCTGCCCAGTGCGCCGCCGGTGCGCCACAGGTCCGAACGCACCTGACCTTCGGTGGTGCCGTAGCTATGCGACCAGACGTAGTTGACCTTGGCGTACCACTTGCCGTCGAACGGACGCTCCAGATTGAATTCCACCGCCGAGTAATTGCGCTTGAACTTCGGGAAGCCCGCCGCCTCGCGGCTCACCGACACTTCATGGAACTGGCCATCGGTGCCGATCACGCCCCAGGTGTTGGTCTGGCCCGGATTGATCAGCGATGCACCGGCAACCTGCGAGAAGTCGATGGTCACGCCCTGCGCGGCCGCAGCGGCGATCAACGCGGTATTGGAGACGTCGTAGTTCTGATCGTCGATACCCGCATTGAGCCGGCGATGCGTGCCGCGCACGCCCAGCACCCAGCCGGTGTCCAGCTGCTTGGTGAAGCCGAGGATGACCTCGTCCTGGTTCTCGCCTTCGATGTCCTTGACCACTGCAGTGCGCACATCGGCGATGCGACCGAAGCGCGAGTTGGCCGACACCGCCGAGCCCAGCTGCTGCGCCAGGACCGGCGTGCCATCGGCGTTGACGCCGCTGTAGGTGAAGTAGGTATCGGTGGTGGTGGCCGGGGTGAACAGGCTCACTGCCGACAGCGGCAGGCCGAGATAATAACGGCCGACGTTGCCGAACACCTTCAGGCTGGAATCGCCGTTGACGTCCCAGCTGAAGCCCAGGCGCGGTGCCCAGGCGTTGTCCACTTCGATGTAGGGGTCGCCGAACGGGGTGTAGTTGGTGAACTCGTCCTTGCGCAGGCCGATGCTCAGCAGCAGGTTGTCGGTGACCTGCCACTTGTCCTCGATGTAGTAGGCGCGCTGCTTGGCCTCGTAGGAATACAGGCTGGTATTGATGTTGCGCACCACGTAATAGCCGCTGGACCCATTGACCGGGTCGACCAGGCCCGGGCTTGGCGCGCCGATACCGCCGGCTTCGTTGGCCGACTGGCTGACCAGTCCGCCCGTCCGCAGGCCGTTGGGATCGTTGGTCTGGCCATAGGTCCACGCAAAGCCTGGACCGGACAGCACCGAGCCCACATCGATACCCTCGGACTTCTGGTTGTCGATACCGAAGTTGAGCGTGTGGTGGCCGATGCGCCATTCCAGATTCAGGCGTTGATTGTCTTTCTTGTATTCGCGATCCGGTGAACTGACCGAGGTGACCAGCTGACTGCCGATGCGCGGCGTGCCGCCGGTGTAGGCCGGATTTTGCAGCGCGGCGCTGTTGATGACTGGCCCGCCGGCCGCGTTGTAGTTGAAGGGCGTCAACTCATCGGGCGTTTTCATCTTGCCGTACAGCGCAGTCACGGTGAGGTTGTCGCTGAGGTAGCCGGTGTACTTGCCGGTGAACAAGGTCGGGCCGGTCTTCCAGGTGGACTCGTCGGTGAAATAGCTGCCGCGCTGGCGATTGACATAGTCGTAGCGGTAGATCGACCCGTTGGTCTCTGCCTCGTCGCTGGCACCGGTCACCTCGATCAGGTGGTTGTCGGTGATGTTCCAGTCCACCTTGGCGTACCAGCGCTTCTGCTTGTAGTCGTAATCGGTGAGGCCGCCGGTGCGGCCGTTGTTTGAATCGCGATTGGTGGCCACACGCACGCCGTCCGAATCCACTTGTTCGGCTGCCAGGAAGAAGAACAGCTTGTCCTGAATGATCGGCCCGCCGACATAGGCGCTGTAGGTGGTCTGGTTGGCTTCGGCCTCGCTTGCCGGCTGGTACAAGCCATTGGCCGCACGTGCAGCTTGGTACGCAGCGTTGCCGATGGTGGTGCCCTGGCTGTCCGGGCGCCAATAGATGTCGCGCTGGTTGGCCTTCAAGCCATTCGGCTCCCAGATCACCGCGGCGCCGAACTTCCACTCGTTGGTGCCGCGCTTGCCGATCTGGTTGATCACGCCGCCATTGGCGCGGCCGTACTGCGCGCCGTAGCCGCCGGTGAAGATTTCCTGCTGGTCGATGGCGCCGTACGGCAGGGTCAGGCCGCCCAGGTTGTTGCTGATGGTGGTGGTGTTGAAGCCGTTGAGGTAATAGGCGTTCTCGCTGGCGGCCGAGCCGCCGAAGCTGGGCAGCGAACCGCCAAGCGGGCCATTGTCGAAACCGCCGCTGTTGACCACCACGCCCGGTGCCAGCAGCGCAATCGCCTCGGCAGTGCGGCCCAGCGGCAGTTGCTGCAGCTGTTCGGCAGTGATCACGGTGCGCGTGTCCACACTGCTGACGTCGATGGTGGTCAGGCTCGCTGCGCTGACGGTGACGCTATCCAGGGTCTGCACACCGCTCGCCGGCGCGGCGGCGAACGAGACGTCGGTGTTGGCGCCGACGGTGATCGCGACGTTCTCGCGGGTCTCCACCACCGCGCCGTCGCGCTTGACGGTGACCTTGTAGGTGCCCAGCGGCAGGTTGCCGGCGGTGTAACGGCCGCGCGCATCCACCGGTACTTCGCGGCTGAACCCGCTGTTGTTTTCCACCAGTACGCTGGTGCCGCTGCTCTGCCCCACGCTGCCGACGATGCTGCCGCTGGTGGACTGCGCCTGGACGCTTCCCATGGCCACGACCAGCGCCAACGCCAAGGCACGCTTCTGGATACTACGGTTCATGCTGTCTCCCCCAAGTCTGGAACTGTCGGCAACGCGACAAAAAATGAATGGCGCCAATGGCCACCGGAATCACACTCTCTGAACATCCGCCGCGGCAGGCCAATGACTGCGGGTCATCTGCTCATGCCAAACCGTCGATACTGTCCCGTTTGATCATAGGCAGCGGGGTTGCCCTACCCGCCTGCTCCGACGGGTAGGCAGGCACCTGGTGGGTAGGCGGACGGGGGCCGCAAGCCTGACAATGGCGAGTGCGCGGCTCGCAGTCGGGCCGCGCCGCCCCCACTCGGTACCACTCAAGGATCTGCGCGCATGAACCACACCCGCTCCCACGCCCTGTTCGCCCAGGCGCAGACGCTGCTGCCCGGTGGCGTCAACTCACCGGTGCGTGCATTCAAGTCGGTCGGCGGCGAGCCGTTCTTCGTGGCGCGCGCCGATGGCCCGTATCTGTACGACGTGGACGACAACCGCTACATCGACTACGTGGGCTCGTGGGGGCCGATGATCGCCGGCCACAATCACCCGGCGGTGCGTGAAGCAGTGCAGCGCGCGATCCGCGACGGCCTGTCGTTCGGTGCGCCGTGTGCGGCCGAAGTCAGCATGGCCGAGACGATCCACCGGCTGGTGCCGTCCTGCGAGATGGTGCGCATGGTCAACTCGGGCACCGAAGCCACACTGTCGGCGGTGCGCCTGGCGCGCGGGGCGACCGGGCGCAACCGCATCGTCAAGTTCGAAGGCTGCTATCACGGCCATGGCGACTCGTTCCTGGTCAAGGCCGGCAGCGGCATGCTGACCCTGGGCGTGCCGACCTCGCCGGGCGTGCCGTCCGGCCTGAGCGAGTTGACCGCCACCCTCAGCTTCAACGACTTCGAAGGCGCCACCGCCCTGTTCGACGAAATCGGCGCCGAGGTGGCGGCGGTGATCATCGAGCCGGTGGTCGGCAACGCCAACTGCATTCCGCCGCAGGCCGGCTACCTGCAGCACCTGCGCACGCTGTGCACCCGGCATGGCGCGCTGCTGATCTTCGACGAGGTGATGACCGGTTTCCGGGTCGCGCTCGGTGGCGCGCAGGCGCATTACGGGGTCACGCCGGATCTGAGCACCTTCGGCAAGATCATCGGCGGCGGCATGCCGGTGGGCGCGTACGGCGGCCGGCGCGACTTGATGGAGCAGATCGCTCCGGCCGGCCCGATCTACCAGGCCGGCACCTTGTCGGGTAACCCGGTGGCGATGGCGGCCGGTCTGGCGATGCTGGAGCTGGTGCAGGAGCCGGGCTTCCACGCCCGCCTGAGCGAGGCCACCAGCGTGCTCTGCGAGGGACTGGAAGATGCCGCGCGCGCGGCCGGCATTGCCGTCACCACCAATCAGGTCGGCGGCATGTTCGGGCTGTTCTTCACCGACGAGATCGTGGAGAGCTACGCGCAGGCCACTGCCTGCGACATCACCACCTTCAACCGTTTCTTCCACGCGATGCTGCAGCGGGGCGTGTATCTGGCGCCTTCGGCGTACGAGGCCGGCTTCATGTCCAGCGCGCACGACGCGGCAGTGATCGAGGCCACGCTGGCCGCCGCGCGCGAAGCGTTTGCGGACGTGGCGCACTGAGGCGTCTTCGGACGTCGGGTTGCCCGCCAGCTGGTTCGGGCGCGCTGACCTGGCGTTACGTCCAAAGCGAGGCGGTCTAGCGGCGATCGCCGATGGCGCTGGCCGCCAGGTACGCACTACCGGCGATGCCTGGTGTACATCGCGAGGCCCGTGACGACGCTGAACAGGCGCGGCGCCGGCATTGCGTCCGGTTCCATGGCGTCCGGATAGACCCGGCTGTTGCCTGGCGCTGGCGCATACCCTGCGCCATCGCTTGCGCCATTCAGGCGGCGGCGCAACGACAAGCTTTGCTTTTGTCTTGTGGCTGTCATACCTTTCTGAAAGGTGTCCACGGATGGGCATGGGTGGGGACCCTCGAAGCAGCCGATATGACGTTGTCGCCAGTCACGGTGACGCGATCTGCGTCGCCGCTGTTTCATCACGATCTGCAGCGTGTCGAGCCGGCGCGCTGCCGACGCTTGCCCGGGCCGCCCTCGCCTCATGCTCAAGCCTGTTGCGTTGCTCACACCGCGCCCCTCACCGTCGCGCGATTCCGCTCTTCCCGATTGGCTGCTTGCCAGCAAGCTGGAGCCGCCGCTGCCGCGCACCGGTGCGGTGCTGCGTGGCGCCTTGCTGGCGGCGCTGGAGCAGGCCCAGGCCCGGCCGCTCACCCTGCTGCTGGCACCGCCCGGATTCGGCAAGACCACGCTGCTGGCGCAGTGGCATGCGCAGCTGCGCGCGCGCGAGCACGCTGCCGTGGCCTGGCTGTCGCTGGACGAAGAGGACGCCGATGCCGCGCGCTTCCTTGGCCATCTGGCGTTGGCGATCCAGCACGCAGGTGCCGATCCGGCGCTGTGCGCCGCAGTGCTGCACAACCGCGACCAGGATCCGCGCGAAGCGGTGACGGTGCTGATCCGCGCGCTGCGCACGGCGCCGCGGCGCATCAGCGTGATTCTCGACGATTACGACCGGCTCGGCAGCGGCATCGTCGACGAGTTGGTGCTGCGGCTGGTCGAACACGGCGGCGGACGCCTGCACCTGCTGCTGGCCACCCGGCGCGTGCCGGCACTGCCGCTGGCGCGGCTGGACCTGCAGGCACAGCTGAGCCGTCTCGGCAGTGCGCAACTGGCGCTGGATGAGCACGAGGCACAGGCACTGCTCGGGCCCCAGGTGCCGGCGCCGGTAGTGGACGAATTGCTGCGCTACACCGAAGGCTGGCCAGTGGCGCTGCATCTGGCGCGCTTGTGGCTGGAAGGAGGCGCGCAGCGTCAACAGGAGGTGGCCGCGCGTTTCTCCGGGCGCAGTGCGCAGATTGCCGCCTATCTGGCCGAACAGGTGGTCAACGATCTGGATGCCGACACGCGCGATCTGCTGTTGCGGACCAGCCCCTTGGAGCGCGTCAACGCAGCGCTGGCCGATGCGGTGCGCCAGCGCGACGACAGCGGCCGGCTGCTGGCGCGGCTGGAACACTTCCACGGCCTGCTGGTGCCCATGGATGGCGAGCGCGAATGGTTCCGCTATCACCCCTTGTTTGCCGACTTCCTGCAGCAACTGCTCGATCGCGAACATCCCGGCCAGGCCACGCACCTGCATCAACGGGCCGCACGCTGGTTTGGCGATCATCAGCATCTGGCCGAAGCGGTGCGGCACGCGTCGCGTGCCGGATGCGGCGACCTGGCCGCCAGCTACATCGCGCGCGCCGGCACCTGGCAACTGCTGCTGACCCACGGCACGCATGAGGTGCGCGCACTGCTCCGGCATTTCGAACACCGCACCATCCGCGACACCCCGGCGCTGAATCTCACCCAGGCGCATCTGCATGCAAGGCTCGGCGAGTTCAGCCATGCGCGCCTGCTGCTGGAACGCTTCCGCGACTTTCCGGCCGCGCTGCGGGAGTCCCTGCAGCGCGACTACACGGTGGTAGTGGCGCTGTTGCGCGATCGCCTCGACGAGATCTGCGGCAACCCGCATGGCCTGACCCAGATCGCCGCGCAAGCGTCCGCACTGGACGAGGACGATCATCTGGGCCGCGGCATGCTGCTGTGCATCTGCGCCACCACCGCCATTGCGCAGGGCGCCTTTGCACTGGCCGAACGCTACGCCCTGAACGCACGCGATGCGATGCAGCGTGGCGGCAGCGAACCGGGTGCAAGCCAGGCATTGCTGGCGTTGGGCCAGAGCTTTTTCTACCGCGGGCAACTCGGCGACGCCGAGGCCTGTTACCGGCAGGCCCTGAACTGGTGCGCGCGCACCCCGCAGCTGGATCGCGTGCTGGAGGCCGCCGGCCAGTGCCTGCTCGCGCAACTGCATTACGAGCGCGGCCACCACGACGATGCGGCCGACCTGCTGCATCCGGCGCTGGAACTGCTGGAACAGCACGATGGCGGCATGGACGTGCTGGCCGCCGCCTACGACACCGCGCTGGGACTGGAGCGTGTGCGCGACCACAGCGGGCGCAGTGCGTTGGTGCTGCTCGAACACGTCGAGCAGATCGCCCACGGGCGCAAGCTGGCGCGCCTGTCCGAGCTGGCTGCAGCGTGGCGCTTGATGCTGTTGCTGGAACATCCGGGCAATGCCGCCATCGATCTGGTGATCGCCCGTACCGGTGGCGAATCCGGCTTGGCGCACACGCTGCGCTCGCCCCACCGCTGGCGCGATCGCGCGGCGATGGGCTTTGCGCTGGCACGCTGGCATCGGCTGGCCGGACGCAGCAGCGCGGCGCTGAGCATCCTGGGCCAGATCGAACAGGCCTGCCTGGCCAACGACAATCTGTGCCACCTCGCACGCACCCGCGCACGCATCGCACTGGTGCTGCAGCAACGTGGCGAACTGGTCGCAGCGCTGCCGCATCTGTACAGCGCGCTCGATCACGTGGCACTGACGCAAAGCTGGCAGGCGATCGTCGAACTCGGCCTGCCGGCCAAGGCGATGCTGCGCTCGCTGCGTCAACACGACCCGCAGACCGTCGGCGGCACCACCCGCGCACTCACCATCCAGGCCCTGCTCGAACGCCTCAGCGGCGACGAAGACCCGGCCGGCGACATCTTCAGCGAGCGCGAGCTGGAAGTGCTGGCGCAATTGGCACGCGGGTATTCCAACAAGCAGATCGCACGCTGTCTGCACCTGTCGGAAAACACGGTCAAGTTCCACTTGAAGAACCTCTATCGCAAGCTCGATGCACGCAGCCGCGAAAGCGCGTTGGCGCAGGCCTCGCAACGCGGGTTGTTGCGCGCGGCCGTTTCACCAGGCAGTTCGGAAACGGTGCCGGGCTGATCGCCAGCAGCGGGCGCCAGCGACGGCGCTGACGCGGCAATGCGACACGCCGGGCGGCCTGGGGCGGTAGTGAAACCTGCGTACGGCGGCGAGGCGGTCTATCTCGGCATCCAGCAGCGGCCCGGTCACGAGAACACATGGAACCTGGCACAACAGCGCACCTTCCTTTATGCGCAGTTCTCGGCGCGCCGGCTACGACGGTCGCTGGCGCTACCGTCCGCTCCGCTCACGATTGCCTGGAGCACGCGGCGTGACCGCGTACCAGCTCCCTCGCCTATCGCTCCTGCCGCGGCCACGCGCCTGCGACAGCTGAGACCTCATCCGAAACTCAGCGTGCCCTTCATCATCGCCCAGTGGCCGGGGAACGAGCAGAAGAAGGTGTAGTCGCCGCCCTTGCTCAACTTGCTGGTGGGGAAGCTGACCGTGGTGCTGTCGCCGCCGCCGATCACCTTGGTGTGCGCGATCACGCGCGCGTCGGCCCTGGGCAGATAGCTGTCGGCAATGGTGGAGCGTACGCCGGCATTGGCCACTGCCTGGAAGTCGGCGGACTTGGTCAGCACCCAGTTGTGCCCCATCACCGTGGCGGCCATCTTGCCGGAGTGCTTGAGCGTGAGGTCCACCTGCGTGCAGTCGGGCGCCAGCTTGATCGCGCTCTGGTCGAACTTCATCTGATCGTTGCCGGTGATGGTGACGGCGCAGGTACGCGCCCATGCCGAAGGCGCCAGCAGCACCAGACCAAGCACGGCAACTGTCGAAAACACGTTCAAGGGAACACTCCTGCGTTAAGGGATGCGCGACGCCCAGCGCGCCTGGCCGCACCAGCGCATTCGCATGCGCCGGTGGTGCCAGAGTAACGCCTCAGGCGTAACGGAAAAAAGCATCCATCGGATCATGCACAGCGGCCGTGGCGTCCGGCAGCGGCAACGGGCCGCGCTTGCCGGCGATCACCTGCACGAAGGCCTGCTTGAAGCGTGCCATCTCCGCGTCGGTGCCGACGGTGATGCGCGACCAGGTCGGCCATACCGGCCAGCTGCGTCCGATGAACACGCCATGGGTGGCCATGTCGTCCTTGAAGCCGGCGGCCGGACGCTTCACATCGACCATGAAGCAATTGCTCTCCGAGGCGGTGCAGGCGTAGCCCTGTTTGGCGAGAAACTCCATCACGTCCTTGCGTGTGGCCGCAGTGCGTGCGCGCCGCTGCGGCACCAGTGCGGGATCGCGCAGGCTGGCCAGGCCGGCGGCGGCCGCGGTCACCGGCAGGCTGTTGACGCTGTAGAACATCAGTTTGGCCAGCAGGTCCGGGCGCGCGGCCGCATAGCCCAGGCGAATGCCGGCCATGCCGTAGAGTTTGGAGAAGGTGCGCAATACCACCACGTCCTCGCCCGCGGCGACCATGTCGACCACGCTGCGGGTGCTCTGCGCAAAGTGGATATAGGCCTCGTCCACCACCAGCACGCTGCCCTTGGGCTTGTGCGCCAGCGCGTAGTCCAGATCCTTGCGCGCAGTGACCGAGCCGGTGGGATTGTTGGGATTGCAGATGTAGATCACGCCAGGGCTGGCGTCGGCGGCGCACATCGCCTGCACATCGTGCGAGAAGTCCTTGCGCAACGGCACCTTGATCAGGTTTGCGCCATTGCGGGTGGCGGCGCGCCAGCCGGATTCGTAGGTGGGATCGGCGGTGACCAACGCGGCGCTGGGCGAGGTGAACGCCAGCATCGTGTAGTCCAGCGGCTCGGTGGAGCCGGCGTAGGCCATCAGGTGATCGACCGGCAGCTTGAGCTCGGCGGCCAGAGTATTCATCAGTTCCATCTGCACATCGCGCAGGTAGCGTCCGCCTTGCGGTGCGATCTGCGCGATGGCCTTGATCGCGGCCGCCGACGGGCCATCGGGAAATTCGTTGGAGCCGATCATCACCGGCGACAGCGCACTGGCCGGTGTCGGCGCGATGGCGGCGGAACGTTCGGCGGAGCGTTCGGCGGCGCTGGCCAGCAGCGGCAGCGCACTCGCACCGGCGACGCCGGCAAACAGCGCGGAATCGCGGAGAAACATGCGGCGCGAAAGAGCAGTTTTCATGACAACCTCCAGCAGGACGGCACGACGGATTCAGGGACGAACGGCGACCACTTCGATTTCCACCCGATACAGCGGATTGCCGAGCGCGGCGATCTGGAAGGCCGAGCGTGCCGGCAGGTTGGGCTGCTCCTTGGTGCCGAAGAACTGGCGGTAACCCTCCATGAAGCCGTTGAAGTCCATCTTGCCGCCCATCGCCGGATCGCCGACCAGAAACACCTGCATCTTCACCACATCGCCCATCCCCAGGCCGAGCGTTGCGAGCTGCTGCTTGATCTGGCTCAACACGCTGACCGTCTGCGCCTTGGTGTCGCCATAGGCGGCGGCCGAGTCTTTCGGCGCGCTGGTATCCACCACCGCCGGCACCTTGCCGCTGACGTACACGGTGGCCTTGCCGGCAGGAATTTCCACAGCGGCAGCGATGGGGAAATCGCTGTTGGGAATCTTGTGGCGGATCACCTCGGCGGCATGCGCAGCGGTGAAACCCGCAGACCACAACAGGGCAGCGGTGAGAACGGCTGTCACTGGACGGGACATGGCAACTCCTTGGATGAGAGGGAAAGGGGAAATCAGTGGCGCAGCGATTTGACGTCGTCGACGGTGACGCGCTCGGCGTGGTCGTTGCCGAAGTGCGTGCGCACATAACTCACCACTTCGGCCACCTGGCGGTCGTTGAGCATCTCGCCGAAGCCGGGCATGCCGGCGTGGCCGTCGAGCACCATCATGGTGACGTAGGGACCGGCGGCGAGCTTGGGATTGCCGGCAAGCGCGGGGTAGTCGCCGGCACCTTGCGCGCCACGCCCGGCCGGCATGTGGCAGCCCTGGCAGATCGCCTGGTAGACATCCTGGCCGGATGCCTTGGCAAAACCCTGTTGCGGAAACAGCTGGGTCGCATCGGAACTCTGCGCCAGCGCATCGTAGGCGCCCGGCGGCACCAGCAAGGCGGCCATCGCAACGACCAAGCCGGCCGCAGCCAATCGTGGTAACAGACTCATGCGCGTCCTCCTCCGGCCAGTACCTTGCGATGCAGACGGCCGACGACATCGTGCGCGGACAGGATCGCGCCTTCCTGCCAGGCCGGGATATAGGAGACGTGCTCGCCGGCCAGCGCCAGGCGCCCGTCGATCTGGCACAGCGGCGTGTAGTGCTCGGCACGCGCCTGCTCGCTCCACATGCCGAAACAGCCATGCGTGAACGGCACGCGGTGCCAGCCGACCGAAATGCCGTTCTCGAACTCGCGTGGATACTGCGGATGCAGCTGCGTGCCGTATTCGACCGCCTTGCGCACGCGCTGCTCCGGGGGCATCGAGGTGAACTGGTAGGCGTCCAGTCCCCACACGTAGGCACCCAGCAGCACGCCCTTGCCGGGGCTGTGGTAGTTGGTGCTGGGATAGCTGATCAAGGTGATCGGCAGATCGGTGTAGCTGATGCCGCCGTAGATGGCCTCGTCCTCCTCCCAGAAGCGGCGCTTGAATTGCAGGCCCACCTTCACCGATGCCGCATACGGCACCTGGCCGATCGCGGTGGTCATCGCGTCGCTGGCGGTGACCGGAATGCGGCTGAGCACCGACAACGGAATCGTGCAGATGCACCAATCGGCGCTGGCGATGCGTTCTTGGCCGCCGTGCGCGGCATCCTGCCAGGACACACGCACGCCGTTGCCGTCCTGATCGATCCTGGTGACCTTGGCGTTGTAGGTGATGGCATCGCCGAGCCGCGCCGCGAACGCCTTGCCGATCTGGTCCATGCCGCCCACCGGCTGGAACATGGTGGTCTGCATTTCGTAGTTGTTGCCGGCGGCCAGCGTGGTCCACAGACGCGAGCGCAACACGTCCTGCACGCTGAAGGGATCGGAGAACTCCGGCTTGCCCGACAAGCCGCCGCCGGGATAGCGCGCAAAGCCGCGCCGCTCGCTGCTGTCCTTGCCCTTGACGTAGCCGAAGGTATGGTCGAGCGCGCCCCAGGTCCGCAAGGACTCCAACAGCATCTCCTGGTCTTCGCGGCTCACGCGTTTGTCCAGCGCCTGCTGCTGGGTGCACTTGGCCAGCAGCTCGGACACGTGGCCCTTGTAATCGGAATCGATGGCGCGGAAGCGCTGCGGTTTGCCGCCAAAGCCTTGCTGGCTGTGCAACAGCGCGTTGTAGTTGACCTGGTTGAACGCCTCCAGGGCCACACCGAATTGCTTGCAGTAACTCAGCACCGCCTTGTGGTGATGCGGAATGCGCCACGGCCCCGGATTGAGGTACAACCCGTCGTCGAACTGGCAATGCTGGGTTGCCCCGCCGAGTTCGGTATAACGGTCGCCGCCGCGCAGTGTCCAGTTACGTCCACCGGGGCGGCCGTTGTATTCCAGCACCTGCACGCGGTACCCCGCCTTGCGCAGTTCGAAGGCCGCAGCCATGCCGGCCAGCCCCGCCCCCAGAATCAGCACCGAGGCGCCCTTCGGGTCGCCATCCAGCTGCAGCGGTCCCTTGAACTCGGATTCGGCCGCCATACCCAGGCTGCTCATCGCCTGATACATCATCGCGCCGCCGGCGGTCATGCCGATGCGCGCCAGCAGTTGCCGCCGCGTCATCGCCCCAGAGTCATTGCCTTGCATCAACGCATAGTCCTTGCATGTCATGGATCGAGTGCGACTGCCACCACCGATGCCGCGGCCGGCAACGCTGCCGGCCGCATCACCACCTCAGAACGTGTAGGACAGACTGGCGAACAGCTGGCGTGGTGCGATCAGCTGGTACGAGCCGGAACTTTCGTTGGGGAACACCGCCCCGATCGCATCGTCCTTGTCGAACAGGTTGTAGACCGACAACTGCAGCCGCCCACCGGCCAGGAATCCGGCCTCCTCACCCTGGTAGCCGAGGCTGCCGTTGACGATGAAGGTCGCATCCACCTGGTCGGTATTGAGCGTGTCGCCGTAGCGCTTGCCGGTGTATTTGGTGTCGAGGTTGGCGAAGAAGTGCTCGCCTTCCCAGCCGCCATTGAGGCTGAACATCACCTTGGGCGAGTCCGGCACCTCGTTGCCTTCCACCTGCACCAGGTTGCCGCTGACCGGGCCGAAATAGTTGTCCTGGAATTCGGACTTGTTCCAGGTCAGCGACGCGCCCAGCCGCCAGCCCGGTGCCGGCTTCCACATGCCGGACACTTCCGCGCCATAGGTCTGCACGTCGCCGACGTTGGCGTAGATGGTGGGTGCGACCACCAATGGGTCCGGGTCGGTCAGCGCGATGATGCGGTTCTCGTAATCGATCTTGTAGGCGGCGATGTAGCCGCTCCACTGGCTGGATTCGGCGCGGATGCCGATGTCGATATTGGTGGATTCCTCCGGCGCGATATCCGGATTGAATGCACCCGAGGTCAGCGCCAGCCGCGGCGCCGAGCTGAAGTTCTCCGCGTAGTTGGCGAACACCTGCACGCCCTCGGCCAGCTGGAAGCTGGCGCCGAGCTGCGGCTGGAACCAGTCGCTGTTCTTGATGGTGACATCGCGGCGCACGCCGATATTGAAGTCATCGAGATTGGCGATGCCGTTGTAGTCGCGTTTGACATCCAGCCCCTTGGCGCCGAACTCCATGGTGAGCCGGTCGTCGAGCAGGCGCAGCGTGTCCTTGATGTAGAGCTGCTTCACTTCGGTGGAGAAGTGGTTGTCGTAGTAGATGACGATCGGCAGCGAGCCCTTGAGCAGCGCGCCGGTGGCCGGGTCCAGGTTGTACAGCGGACGTACCTGGTCGAAGTCGTAGTTCTCGTACCACGCGCCGACTTCGAGCTTGTTGTGCTCGGTCTCCCATGACACCGCGGTGGTCACGCCGTAGCGATCACCGCCCATGATTTCCTCGCGCCGTGTCATCGCACCGACGCGGGTGACATTGCCGTTGGCATCGACGATCTGCGGGTCGTTGATGGCGATGTCGGTGCGCCCCGGCGTACCGGCGATGGCATCGTTGTACAGGCCGGTGGCCGTGCTCGGCGGCGTGCCGCCGATGCCGTACCCATGCTTGTTTTCGTAATAGCCGGTGAAGGTGAAGCCGATCGCATCGTTGAACAGGAAGTCGCCGTGCAGGCTGAGCAGCGAGTCGCGGCGGCCGTTCTGCCACTCGCTGTAATGCTCGGCATCCACTTCCGGGTTGCCGGTGATGCGTTCGTGCAGATCCCACGCCACCGAGCCGTCGGAGTTGTACGACTGCACGTCGTAGTCCTTGCGGTTGTTGTAGATCCAGCCCAGGGTCAGGTTGCCCACGTCCCAGGCCTGGCGGATCTTGGCTTCGAAGTGATCGCTCTTCTGCGTGGCCGGTTCCATGTCCCACACCCCGCCCTGCGTGCGCGAGGCAGACAGATAGGCGCTGGGGCCGCCTTCCCACCACTCCGGCGTATCCAGGCGTACGAAACTGCGGATCAGATCGTCCGAGCCGATGGTCTGGGTGAGCTTGCCGCTCCAGCTGTCGCCGCCTTTCGGAGGCAGGCTGGTGTAGCGGATCGCACCGCCGAGTGCGTGGTACGAGGGCTGGGTGACATCGCCCGAGCCGGCCGACACGGTGACGTCGAGCAGGTTCTCGCTGGACACGTAGCGGGTGATCGGGCCGCCTTCGCGGGTGTCGAAGGTTTCGATCGGGATGCCGTCCAGGGTCACGCCGATCTGGTTGGCGGAAAAGCCGCGGATGGTCATCGAGTCGCCGAACTCGTACAGCCCGAACGGATCGGTGGTCTGCACGTTCACGCCGGGCAGGCTCGCCAGCAACTGCTGCGGTGCCACGCCGGGCACCTGTGCCTGGATCTCGGCGACGGAGATGGAGGCCGTGGTACGCGTGGAGCCGGTGCCGACCACGCTGACCGCGTCCAGCGTGCGCGCTTCCTGCGCGAGGACGGGCAGGCTGTGCGCGCCTGCCAGCACCAAGGTCATCGAAGCCAGCGTGCGACCACGCGTGGCGGTGGTGAGAATGGCGGCGACCGACGCCGCCAGTTGATCGGTGTTCAAGCGCTTGCGCATGCAATCGACCCCCTGGGTGGTGTGACGTGCTGAGTGACCGGGCCCGCTCCCCAAGACCGGCTGACACCGCGGATGCGGCATGCATCGACCATACCCAGCGCAGTTCCGCCGCAAGCGCCGCGCGGAGGGTAGGGGCAGCGCGGGTGGGTAGGCTGCGGCCGAATTCAACGATCTGAATAGGCGCTATCCCCACCCACCTGAGGGCATCCGGACATACCAGGTCTTGCACGCTTGCCATGCCGAGGCGAATCGACAACGCTGCCCAACCGCATCCCCGAGTCCGTCCATGCCACCTGCAGCACCGTCCCTGTTACTGCTCGATTTCGATGGCGTGCTGGCCAGCTACTCGCGGCCGCGCCGTGTGGCGGCGCTTGCCAGTGCGGCGGCGTGCACGCCGCAACGCGTGCAGCAGGTGGTGTTCGAGCAGGGCCTGGAGCGCGCCTACGATGCCGGGGTGATCAACACGCCGGCCTATCTGGCCCAGCTCAGCGACGGCCTTGGCTGCACGATCGATCGCGCCACCTGGATCGCCGCACGCGTGGCGGCATGTCGCGCCGACCCGGCGGTGCTGGCGCAGGTGCTGGCGGTGGCGGCAACCACCGCGGTGGCGGTGCTCACCAACAACGGGCCGTTGATGGCGGAAGCGATTGAGCGGATCGTGCCGCCGCTGTTTCCGCTATTGCAGGGCCGCGTGCTGTGCAGCGGTGCGCTCGGCGGCCGCAAACCGGAACTGCCGGTATATCAACGCGCGCTCGCCCAGCTCGATGCGACCGCAGCGCGCACCTTGTTTGTCGACGACCTGTTCGTCAACGTGCGCGGCGCGCGTGCCGCCGGCCTGCATGCGGACACGGTGCACGATGCACGCAGCTTGCGGCGGGTGCTGCAGCGGTATGGGCTGGGGTGAGGAGCCGGGATTCGGGATTCGGGATTCGGGATTCGGGATTCGGGATTCGGGATTGGGGATTGGGGATTGGGGATTGGGGATTGGGGATTGGGGATTGGGGATTGGGGATTGGGGATTGGGGATCGGGGATCGGGGATCGGGGATCGGGGATCGGGGATCGGGAATCGGGAATCGTTGAGCATCGCCAAACACTGATCACCCTCAAGGGTTACGCAAGACGCTGCTCGCAGCATTGAACGCGTCGGCATCCACGATCGGGTACAGCGTTGGCGCCTTGAGTCCGTGTCGGTTAGTGACGAACGCAGAAGCGAGCCCCTCTCCCGTCGGGAGAGGGGTTGGGGTGAGGGTACGGTAGAGCGATACAGATCGAACCTCCATGACCCCGCTGTTACCCGATCACTGGTGCAAGAGAGCAGCATCGCGCTACGCAATCCGCATCAGCTACGCAGCGCTGTCTTCATGCAGATCCTGCAACTGCCGCGCAGGTACGTGCGGCAGCACCAGCACGAGCCTGACATGACGTAGCGCCAATCAAGAAACGCAACGACCCGCGCGTCTCACCCCAGCACGCTCACCGGCACGGCACCGGCCACGACGGCGCAGAAAGCGCAGGACTCCATCACTTCTGCGCCACGTACTCGGCAATCGCCAGGCGCAAACGTTCCAACCCATCAGCCAGCTCGGCATCGGTCAGATTCAGTGCCGGCACGAAACGCAGCACGTCCGGTCCCGCCTGCAACAGCAGCAGGCCACGGGTGGCGGCAAAATCCAGGATCGCACCGGCCTGCCCGGCATGCGCCGGCGCCAGCACTGCGCCCAGCATCAGGCCACGCCCACGGATCTGCGCGAACAGGCCGAACTCGGCGTTGAGCGCGTCCAGACCGGCGCGCAACGTCGCCGACTGACGCACCACGTTCTCTGCAATCTGCGGCGAGGCCAGCTTGCGCAGCGCCACGCGCGCCACCGCCGCAGCCAGTGGATTGCCGCCGAAGGTGGTGCCGTGCGCGCCGAACTGCATGGTTTCGGCCACCTTGGGGCCAGCCAGCATCGCGCCGATCGGGAAACCGCCACCCAGCGCCTTGGCCAGCGTCACGATGTCCGGCGTCACCTGCTCCTGCCAATGCGCGAACAGCGTGCCGGTCCGGCCCATGCCGCACTGGATCTCGTCCAGCACCAGCAGCGCATCGTGCTGATCGCACAGCGCACGCACGCGGCTCAGGAAGCCCGGCGCGGCCGGCATCACCCCGCCCTCGCCCTGGATCGGCTCGACCATCACCGCGGCCACATCGCCCGAGGCCATGGCCGCTTCCAGCGCGGCGACATCGTTGAAGTCCACATAGCGAAACCCGCCGGGCAGCGGCTCGTAGCCTTCCTGGTACTTGGGCTGCGCGGTGGCGGTGACTGCCGCCAGGGTGCGCCCATGGAAGCTGCCGCGAAAGGTCACGATCACGCGCTTGTCGGCCGGGCGGCCCTGGCTGCTGGCCCACTTGCGCACCAGCTTGATCGCCGCTTCGTTGGCCTCGGCACCCGAATTGCACAGGAACACCTTGTGCGCGAAGCGCGAGGCGGTCACCAACTCCTCGGCCAGCTTCAGCGGCGGTGCGCTGAAGAACACGTTGCTGGTGTGCCACAGCTTGCCGGCCTGCTCGGTCAGCGCGGCCATCAGGTCCGGATCGTTGTGACCCAGCCCGCTGACCGCGATGCCGGCGGACAGATCCACGTACTCGCGGCCCTGGTCGTCCCACACGCGACTGCCCTGGCCACGCTCCAGCACCACCTGGCGCGGGCGGTACACCGGCAGGTAGTAATGCGCGAGGGACAGGGGCGAATCGGCAGCGGTGCTCATGATGGGGGGTCGCAGAAGCGGAGGGAGAACGCGCATTCTCGCGCATTCGCCGGCCTGCGGCACAATGCGCGGATGCGCCCCTTCTCCGATCCCCAGTTCACTCCCGCCACCGACCACGGCTGGCGCCGGCAATGGTTCGACATCATCTACCGGCACGACACCCGCCCATCGCGCACTTTCGACCTGATGCTGGTAGTGGCGATCCTCGCCAGCGTGGTGGTGATCATGATCGACAGCGTGCTGCGCATCCTGCGGCTGTTCCGCATCCTCAAGCTCACCCGCTACATCGAGGAAAGCGGGCAACTGGTGGACGCGCTGTGGCGCAGCCCGCGCAAGGTGCTGGTGTTCATGCTACGGACATCGAGCGTGTTACGGGATTCCAGCGCAAAATGGCCGGCGCAAAAGCAGTTTTTTCGATAGAGATTGTTCTGATTGAAAAGCAGCGCAGCCGCTACCCATGCAGCAGTGATGCGGGTACACGACAAGCATCAATCACGCTCGTTGCCCATTTAACTTTCGGGCACAAGTTCTGGTTCGTAGGTGATCGGAAAATTGACGGATCTAGCGATGAAGCACACGTCGTGGATCTTGTAATGAATTGCTGTCGCAAGTTCGATGTCGGTTCCCGCACGAATGGCTATACGCGGACGCAAGGTTGCCGACGTGAAGCGACCCGCACCACTGCTCTCAACTTCGCCGATGCCGAGCGGGGTGTCCGCATAGCCGGTCACTATGATGTTCGCATCCGATGCGTAGTGCAGATACCAAAGCATGTGGCAGGCCGAAAGCGCCGAGAGCAGAAGGTCCTCGGGATTCATTTTGGCGGGATCACCACCAAGCAACGGATCGTTGGAGCAGTGAATGACGGATTTGCCCGGGACGGCCACGTCCCACGTGCGATCGTAACCGCGATAGCTGACCGTGCCCGCGCCCCGGTTTCCCGTCCAGATGACGGACGACGTGTATCGATGCGCCATTGGCTTTCCCCAAGATCATGAATGGTGTATACATGTATACACCACGGATAAGGGCGCGACAATGGATATTACGAACCAACTGCGCATTGCCATTTTGGATGGGAAATACGCTCCCGGGGCGTTCTTGTCACAATCGCGTCTCGCCAAGGAATATGCCGTCAGCCGCATTCCGATCCGCGATGCTCTGCTGGTTCTTGCCGCCGACAAACTGGTCGAGGTCGTCCCCGGAAAAGGCGCGCGAATCATTACCTTGTCGGCCACGGACCTGATGGAGGTATTCGACCTGCGGATCATGCTCGAATGCGACCTCATACAGCGCGCCGTGCAGAAGGCCGATGACCAGGCAAAAGCAGACGTCGTGTATGTGCTCCGGCGGACGTCTCTGGAAGCCGGTAGGCCCGGTTGGCACCAGGGAGATTGGGATTTCCACCGTGCGCTCTACGCTGCGGCCGGACGGCCCCGACAACTGGCAATCGTCGACGACCTGCGAAAGATCTGCGTCCTACAAGCGTCCCAATACACGTCACTGGCCACCGAAACCCAACAATGGTTGCGTGATCATGAGGCAATTGCAGAGGCGTATGTTGCGGGATGTGCCGATGAAGGCTCAACGTTGTTGGAGGAGCATCTTCGGCGGTCTTTGGAATGCTTGCTGGCTCTTGCCGACGGCGCTGACAGTGACAGGCCGCGCTCAGAGCCGGAGTGTACGAGTGGTGCATGCAGCACCGACCGTGCCCGCCTGGCCGGGAGCACAGTCGTTCTATAAGCTGCTGTCACCTCCAAATGCGGTTGCTCATGTCGATCAGATGGTTGTAGCTGGCCAGCACGGCCTGGCGGGTGCCGCCCGGCGGCATCGAACCGCTTTCCAGCAGCATCTGCTCGCTCTTGTTCGATGCTGTCTTGGTACGGAGACGTTCGACCAGTCGCCCGGACTCGCGCGCCAGCTTGTCGGCGGAGCGTTCCATATGGCCCCACATCGCATCGCCCTGGCCGACCTTGGCCTTCTGCGCCCCTTCCAGAATGCCTTGGTAGCGCGCCAGCTGGGACCGCGCTGCGGCAAGATCCGGCGTGTCGCTGTCGAGCACCTGCACCAGCTGCTTGCCTTCGCCGATGATCTTCAGGTGATACCAGGAGGCGCTGCGGCCTTCTTCCTTTCCGATCGCATTGATCTGCGCCTGGCGACGCGTGTCTTCGTTATGTTCAAGCGCGGCATTCATGGCTTGGCCGGCTTCGAAGAACGCGTGATAGGCCTGCATCAGCGGTGCGTGCAGCGCCTTCATGCCCTTGCCGTCGTCGCGCAGATAATCCTCGCGGTCGTAGTAGCGCACCGCTTCGCCGATACGCTCGTTGAGTGCGGTGAACCGCTCCTGATAGGTTCTGGCCACCGGATCGAGCTCGGGGTTGGCCGGCGTTTGCGCCAGGGCCGCGGTCATCGGCGCGCCACATTCGTCCACGTGATGCGACAGCACCGTGCCCGGTGCATGGATGCCGCTTTCCTTGCCGGTCGGGCCAGCCCCGGGGTCCTGCATCCACTCGATGTATTGCTGGTAGCTCTCATGGATCGGCTGCTCGACGCCATTGAAGCACGTGATGTAGGCATTGATCTTGTCGGCGCCTTCCACTGCGGCGGCGGGTGCGTCTTTCTGGCAGCCGGCAAGCAGCGCGGTGAGCGGCGCATAACGAAGTCGCAGGGTGATCCTGGGTTCCAGTGATGGGTTGAACGAGGTGGCTGCCGCAGCGTGCGGCCGAATGACATCTGGCGCGGCGCACCCTCGGCACGCGCGCGGCGGGTGCAGCGCGGCAATTACTGACGATTGCTTTCGAACACCAGCGCGTTGTACGTGTTGAGCAACTTGCGCGGCGAGCCTTCCGGCGCCAGCGTGGGGTTATCCAGCCAGCCCTGTTCCATCTTGCTATAGGGCGTTCGTTCGACCACGCGTTTCACCCGCGCCTTGGCTTGTCTGCGGAAGGTTTCCGCAGCGGTCTCGAAGCTATTCCAGTCCAGCCTGCCCGGTTCCTGATCGGCCACCTTGGCATGCGCCTCGTCGGAGAGGCGGTTGAAGCCGTCCAGCAGCGTATTGACCCGTGGCACGTCGAACTGCTCCTCTTCTAGCGCATCGGCGATCTCCTTGGCGTCGAGCATCATCGCCAGCCGGTAGTATTCGCGCGTGCGGCCCTCGCCCTGCTCCAGCATCTTGAGTTTTTCGCGTTGCGCCGCGTCGTTTTGGGTGTCAAGTTCGGCGCTGAAGGCGGTACTGGCATCGGCATAGGTGGCCAGCACCTCCATCAGCTCCGGGTGCAGCTGCTTGCCCTTGGCGAACTGGTCGTCTTCGTAGTCCTGACGCGTGTAGTAGTCGGCCAGCGCGTGGCTGATCGGCTGCAGCGCCTTCAATGCCGCGCGGTAGTCGCGCGCCGCCTTATCCAATGCAGGCAGCGACGGGTTCGCCGCAGCGGCCGCGCTGACCGGCGCATCGCACTGCTTCATGTCGTAGGCGTCGATATCGTACGGACCGGTCATGCCGGACTCGCGACCGGTATGGTCGCCATGCTCAGTCGAGAAACAGATCCGGCAACAACGCGCGCGACGGATCGACCGCATAGCCGCTCAGGTCGGTGATGCCGGCCTCGGCCAGCACCTGGTCGTCGATCAGGAACCGGCCATGAAATCCAGCCGCCTCGCGCGTCAGCACCGCATGTGCCGCGTCGGCCATGATCTCCGGCCGGCGACACGCGGCCGCATCCACGCCATCGATCATGTTGATCGCATCGGTGGCGATCACGGTGCGCGGCCACAGTGCATTGATCGCCACGCCTTGCGGGCCGAACTCGGCTGCCAGCCCCAGGGTCACCAGGCTCATGCCCATCTTGGCCAGCGTGTAGCCGGTATGCGCGCCCCACCACGCCGGGTTCAGGGACGGTGGCGGTGCCAGCGTGAGGATGTGCGGATTGGGCGCCTGCAACAGATGCGGCAGGCAGGCCTGCGCGCACAGAAAGCTGCCGCGCGCATTGACCTGCTGCATCAGATCGAAGCGCTTCATCGGTGTATCCAGCGCGCCGCGTAACCAGATCGCACTGGCGTTGTTGACCAGGATGTCGATGCCGCCGAACGCATCGACCGTCGCCGCCACCGCCGCACGCACCTGCTCTTCGTCGCGGATATCGCACTTGAGCGCCAGCGCCTGCCCACCGGCCGCAGTCACCGCTGCGGCCGCGCTGTGGATGGTGCCGGGCAACTTGGGATTGGCCACTGCCGATTTGGCCGCGATCGCCACATTGGCCCCATCGCGCGCCGCCCGCAACGCAATCGCCAAGCCAATCCCGCGCGAGGCACCGGTGATGAACAGGGTTTTGCCGTTTAAGGTCATGGGAATTGGGAATCGAGAATGGGGAATCGCAAAAGCTTAGCCCCTTGAACGTTCAGCAGCCGACGAACAATCAGCTGCCGCGATGTGCTCTAACGATTCCCTACTCCCGATTCCCGATTCCCAGCCCCTCAGGGCTTCGGCCCCTGCCCCTCGTTGTCTTCCCAATGCAGCACGCGGCGGGTCACGAAGCGGTAGACCGGCTTGCCGGTGGCGAACCACAGCTTGCGCACCCAGGAGGTGCGCTTGAGCACGCGGCGTTCCACCGCGGTGATCGCGGCCGGACAATACATGCGCTTGTGCTTGAGCAGGTGCCGCAGGTCTTCGCGGGCAAGCAGACGCATCCAGGGCGCGCGCGGGTTGCCGCGCACCGCCAGCTGGAAATCGATCACCGCCGGGCTGCCGTCGTCCTGCACCAGCCAGTTGGCTTCCTTGGCCAGATCGTTGTGCGCCACCCCGCGGCGGTGCAGCTGCTGCAACAACCTGCGCGCGCGGCGGAAGTAGGCCAGATCGCCGCGCGGCGGGCGTTGGTACATCGCATCGCCGGCCAGATAGCTGCGATCCAGATGGCGTCCGTCCCAGTGCAACAGACGCGGTGTCCGCGCCAGGCCATCGAGCTGGCGCAGGGCCAGGGCTTCGCGCCGCGCCAGCCACCAGGCCACCCCGCGCAGCAGCCACGGCGCCGCGCTCAGGTCGCGCCGCACGAACAGGCGATCGGCGTCGCGGATCAACAGGATGCGCCCGAAGGTATCGGACTTCAGCGGCAGATGGCCGGCGGGATCGTCACTCATCCCCCATTGTAGGCGGGGCGCCTGCATCGCCACAGCGCGCGTTGCCTGCGGTTACACCCGTATGCGGCGTTGCCAGCCCGCAACCGGAGGTGAAGCGGACCGGGCGATGTGACGAGGGCGCAAGTCACCTGGTCGCCATGCCCACCTATAATCGTGGAATGAATTCATGGATCGACGCCACGCTGGAGTGGATCGGACACCACCCCACCCTGGCTGGCGTGGTGATCTTCGCCATCGCATTTTCCGATGCGGTGATCGTGCTCGGTGCCATCGTGCCGGCGCTGCCGTTGCTGTTCGCCATCGGCGTGCTGATCGGGCTGGGCCAGATCAACGGGCCGTATGCGGTGGCCTGCGCCGCCCTGGGCGCCTTCGTTGGCGATGCGCTCAGTTTCTGGGTCGGCCATCGCTGGGGTCACCAGTTGCACACCTACTGGCCGTTTCGCCGCTACCCGCAACTGCTGGAGCGTGGCGAGCTGCTGTTCCGGCGCAATGCCTTCAAGAGCATCCTGATCGCGCGCTACGTGGGCGCGGTGCGGCCGTTCGTGCCGGCCATCGCCGGCATGTCGCACATGCCGTTCAAGCGCTATCTGGTCGCCAGCGGCCTGGCCTGCATGTCCTGGGCGCTGCTGTTCCTGGTGCCCGGCTGGGTGCTGGGCACCGCCTACGACGCGGTGGCCGCGGTGGCCGGGCGGCTGTTCGTGGTGGTGACGCTGATGGCGGCAGTGATCGGGCTGGCCTGGGCGATGGTGCTGTACTCGTACCGCTGGTCGGCCGGGCATCTGGATGCGCTGCTGGCGCGGCTGCTGGAGTGGTCGCATCGGCATCCGGTGCTGGGCAACTGGTCGGTGAGCGTGTTCGACCCGCGCCGTCGCGAATCGGTGCCGCTGGCGATGATGGCGTTGATGCTGTTGCTGCTGGGCTGGGGCTGGTTCGTGCTGCTGATGGTGGTGCTGGCGCATGGCGAGCCGCTGCGCGTGGACCTGGCCGTGCACGATCTGATGCTGGCGCTGCGCAACCCGCTGGCCGACTACCCGATGGTGGCGCTGGCCTCGCTGGGCGACTGGCAGGTGCTGCTGCCGGCGATCGCGGCGGCGATGGGCTATCTGGCCTGGCGGCGCCGCTGGATGGCGGTGGCGCACTGGGTGATCGCGCTGGCCTTCGGCCTGGCGTTGACCCAGTTGCTCGGCGCCACCGTGCAGGTCGTACGCCCGCCGGCGGCCAGCAGCGGTTTCGGGTTTCCGTCGGTGGCGGTCACCATGGCCACGATCGGCTTTGGTTTCTTCGCGCTGCTGATCGCGCGCGAGCTGCCGGGCCGGCGCCGGGTGTGGCCGTACCTGGTCAGTGGCGCGATCGTGTCGCTGATCGGCTTCGCGCGCCTGTACCTGGGCGCGCACTGGCTCAGCGACGTGGTCGGCGGCATGCTGTTCGGCATCTTCTGGCTGCTGGTGCTGGGCATCGCCTACCGCCGTCGTGCCACCCGCGCGTTCTGGGTCAAGCCGGTCTCGTGGATCTTCTACGGCGTGTTCCTGAGCTGCGCCATCGTGCTCGCGCCGCGCAACCTGGACACCAAGCTGGCCAGATTCGAACCGCCGCCGCCGTTGCTGATGGAGCTGCCCGCCAGCGACTGGTGGAATGGCCAGTGGCGCCTGCTGCCGGCACGCCGTAACGAATTCGACGACGACCAGCGCTGGCCGCTGGACGTGCAACTGGCCGGCCCGCTGGCACCGCTGCAGCGTCAGCTGGAAGCACGCGGCTGGCGGGTGCAACCGCAAGCCGGCTGGGAACAGGCGCTGCATCTGCTGGATGTCGGCGGCCGCCCGGACGAGGTCCCGATCCTGCCGGCCACGCTGGACACGCAGGTCGAAGCGCTGCTGATGGTGCGTCACGCCGCGCCCGGCCATGTGCATGTGTTGCGCCTGTGGCCGGCGGCCGCACGCCTGCAGCCCGGCGCGCACCCCTTGTGGGTGGGCAGTACGCAGACGCTGCGCTACAACCGCCACTTCAGCCTGATCGGCCTGTGGTATCCGCTGCGCGGGGTCGACCCGGCACTGAGCGCCTTGCGCCAGTCACTGGACCCGTTGCCGTATCGCCTGGAACAGCGTCGGCGCTCGCAGGTGCCGGTGATCCTGATCGACAGCACGTCGGGAGATGCGCTGCGGCAAGAGGACAAAGACAACGCTGCACCGCAGACGGACACCACGGCATCCGGTCCGGCTGCATCGGGTCCGTCACAACAGCGTCTTTGATCAATCGGGCAGCAGCGGCGATCGGCCGGCGAACGCGCACTTCTATAGACAAGAACTGCCAATAAAACTTCCTGAACGCTGTATCGATGGCGGCAGCGCGTTCGCATCGCGTGGATGCAGTCCAATGTTCAGGTCACCGGCCTGGTTGGTCGAGCGCGCGGTGCCCGTTTACCGTCGCGGGATCTTACGCGGCATGGATGCCGCGTCCGCGTAAGAACTTACATGGACGGACTCGCAGCGTGTCCCGCGACGGTGGGCGGGCAAGGGCCCCTGCAGCCAAGCCGCAGACCAGCCGCTCTACAACCGACGCATCCGCACCGTTCGATCAGCTCTCAAGGTGACCGAGAGCTTGCGCTTCGACGCCGTTTGGGTCCGCACACGCCGCATTGGTGCCGGCGCGATGCACTCACCACAACACGCCATCCACCGGCTGCACCGGCTCCGGTGCCTGTTCGCCGATCGCCTGCAGCGCGTCGATTTCCACCGTCCGGCACATGCTGTCCAGCGGCAGGTCGTGGATGGTATTGGCGAACGGGTCGACCAGTTCGTCGCCGATCTTGAGCACCGCCAGGAACATCAGGCCGGCCACGGTCGACCCCACCGGGGTTGCGTATTGCAGCGTCTCCACCAGGCCGATCGGCAGCAAGACGCAGAACAGCCGCGTGAACAGGTTCGGATAGAAGCGGTATTGATACGGCAACGGCGTATTTTTCAGTCGTTCCATGCCGCCCTGTGCGTTGGCGATATCCACCAGGATGCGCTCGACACTGGCTTGTTGAATACTGTCGATCCAGCCATCGCGACGCGCCTGCTCGACGCTGCGCCCGGTGGTGTCGAGCAGGCCATTGGCGACATTGGTGCGCGTGATCACCGCAGCCACTTCGTCGGCATGCAGACGCGGCTCCAGCGCCATCGCCACCGGCAGCCGCCGCAATTGGCAGCGCAACGCATTGACGTAGGCGATCTGGCGCAGCGCGATGGTGCGGCCCAGTGCTGCCGCTTCCGGCGCGGACAGGATGCTGACGCCCAGGCGTACCAGATTGCGCGATGCATTGATCATCTGGCCCCACAGCACCCGTCCTTCCCACCAGCGTTGATAGGTCGAGTTGGCGCGAAAGCCGAGGAACAATGCCAGCGCCGAACCGAAGATGGTCAATGGCAATGCAGGCGCGCGGAACGGCAACACGTAGTAGATGATGGTGATCAGCACGTCCCACACGAACAACACCGCCAGGGTCCGCCAGACCTGACTGAACACATCCGCCACACGCGGTTTGACATCGATGATCAAGGCACACTCCGTGGATCGATAACGAGTGGCGCCCATGCGCGCATCCACTGCATGGATGCCATCGTGAGCGCACTCAAGCGTGGCGAGTGTGCCGTTGCAAGGGTGCAAGCGCGGTGATGGGTCGCGCGCGCGGTTGTCTCACCGCGTCACGGCATCCAGGCCAGCAACTGGTCCAGGCGCCGGTGCGGATCGTCCAGCTGCAACAGCGACAGACGCTGCTGCTCGGTCAGCGGCAGCAGCTCGGCCAGCCGCCAGCCGACCCATGCCGCCTGGTCCAGCAGCTCCGGCCCGGCTGAGGCGAATTCGCCGCCGACCTGTTCGAGCATGCGCTCGAGCACGGTTGCCAGCAGGCCATGCTCGGGCTGCAGCTCGTCATCGCTGTCGGAATCGCACCAACTCACCTCGCCAACCACCAGCCCGTTGTCGCGGATGCGCGAGCGCTGCACGCGGAAGCGACGCGTGCCACGCAGGCGCAGCACCAGCACGCCGTCGGCCCCGACATCGAAATCCTCGATACGTCCCTCGGTACCGAACGCAGCCGGTGTCGCCGGCATGCCGACTTCGGCCCCCTCCAGGATCAGGCACACACCGAAGCTGCTGCCGGTGCGGCCACTTTCGCGCACCAGATCCAGGTAGCGGCGCTCGAACACGCGCAAGCCCATTGCCGCACCCGGCAACAGCACGTTGTGCAGCGGAAACAGCGGCAAGACGCTGGCCTCGGCGGTGCTGGTGGGCTCGGTCATCGGGACAAGTGCGCCAGGAAGCGACGCGGTGCGCCATCGAAACCGCCGTTGGACATGAACACCACATGGTCGCCCGCCTGCGCAATCTCGCCCAGCGTCTGCAGCAATGCGTCCACGTCATGCGCCACGTGCGCCTCACCGCGCACCTGCGCGATGATCGGTGCGGCGTCCCAGGCCAGTTCGGGGCGATGCAGGAACACCACTGCATCGGCATCGCGCAACGACGGCGCCAATGCCTGCGCATGCGCACCCAGCCGCATCGAATTGCTGCGCGGCTCCATCGCCACCAGCACGCGCGCCGCGCCGACCTTCGCACGCAGGCCCTGCAAGGTGGTCGCAATCGCGGTGGGGTGATGGGCGAAGTCGTCGTACACGGTGATGTCGCGTGCCTGCCCCAACCGCTCCAGCCGCCGTTTGACGCTGTGAAAGCGCGCCAGCGCCGGCATCACCGTCGCCGGATCCACGCCGACCGCATGCACGGCCGCCAGCGCCGCCAATCCATTGAGCACGTTGTGCCGCCCCACCAGCGGCCACTGCACCTGGCCGATCTCCACCCCACGCTGCAGCACCGCGAACGCGCTGCCGTCGGCAGCGATCAAGCGGGCGC
The DNA here is from genome assembly GCF_002940205.1 of Xanthomonas arboricola pv. guizotiae. GTDB lineage: Bacteria > Pseudomonadota > Gammaproteobacteria > Xanthomonadales > Xanthomonadaceae > Xanthomonas > Xanthomonas arboricola_C. The sequence continues at coordinate 112,683 of NZ_MDSK01000003.1, read as the reverse complement.
TCCAGTCGAGGGAGGCATCGAAACCGAAGCGCTCCACCGGCGTCCAGCAGCCCATCGCCAGCACCTCGGCCAGGCGCGCATCCTCGCCGTTGACGATCAGCCGCCCGCGCGCCGGCACCGTGCGCACCAGATGATGGAACTGGCGCTGGATCGCGGCCACGTCCGGAAAGATGTCGGCGTGGTCGTACTCGAGGTTGTTGAGGATCGCCACCAACGGCCGGTAGTGCACGAACTTGCTGCGCTTGTCGAAGAACGCGGTGTCGTATTCGTCGGCTTCCACCACGAATTCGCGGCCCTGGCCCAGCCGCGCCGACACGCCGAAGTCTTCGGCCACGCCACCGATCAGAAAGCCCGGCGCGCGCCCGGCGGCTTCCAGCAGATAGCTCAGGATGGTGGTGGTGGTGGTCTTGCCGTGGGTGCCGGCGACGGCCAGGGTGTCGCGGCCCGGCAACACCTGCTCGGCCAGCCACTGCGCACCGGAGCTGTAGCGACGGCCGGCATCGAGCACCGCTTCCACCGCCGGGTTGCCGCGCGACAAGGCATTGCCGATGACGACATCGCTGGCATCGGCCGAGATAGTGGACGGCGCGTAACCTTGTGCCAGCGCGATGCCGAGGGTTTCCAACTGGGTGGACATCGGCGGATAGATGGCCTGGTCGCTGCCCTCTACCTGCCAGCCCAGCTCGCGCGCAAGGGCGGCGACACCGCCCATGAAAGTCCCGGCGATGCCGAGGATGTGGAGTTTGGTCATGGGGCGCATTGTCGCCGATCGCCGGAGTTGCCGGCCATTCCGCCTCGTTGCCGAGCGCAGTGTCAGGAAACACCTACCGTACTGTCGGGAATTTCCCGATATGCGAACTGCGTCACATCCATCACTATGCTGAACGCCAGTCGCAGCACCCCTTTGGTCCTACTCCCCAAGAGGCCAAATCCCCAGGGAGCTCATGCTGCGGGGCTCTGAGCAAGCTCATTAACTGGCGTTATTCTGCCCCGGGCGTCTTGTACGTCCGGGGTTTTTCTTTTGCATTATCAATGCGTTGCGAAGCCGCGCCGGCTGCCAGCGCGCGGCGGGGAGCGGGCCCCCTGCCCGCCCCCAACCGGCTCAGCGACCGAGCGCGGCGCCGATACGCTCCAGCACTTCATCCAGCGAGCCCACGCCGTCCACGCGTGCCAGCTTGCCGCGCTGTTCGTAGAAACCGATCACCGGCGCCGTGGAGTCGGTATAGACCTGCAGGCGCTTGCGCACCGACTCGGGATTGTCGTCCTCGCGGCCCTCGGCCTTGGCACGGCCGGCGATGCGCTCGACCAGCAATTCGCTGGCCACATCCAGCTGCACCACCGCATCCAGCGGCTGGCCGATCTTGCCGAGCAGCTCGTCCAGCGCATTGGCCTGCGCCACATTGCGCGGATAGCCGTCGAGGATGAAACCCTTGGCGACATCGGCCTGGCCGAGCCGCGCCTCCAGCATGCCGAGCAGGATCTCGTCGGAGACCAGATCACCGCGTGCCATCACTTCCTTGGCCTTCAGGCCCAGCGGCGAGCCGGCGGCCACTTCGGCGCGCAGCAGATCGCCGGTGGAAATATGCGGGATCCCAAACGTGTCTTTGAGACGTGTCGCCTGGGTGCCCTTGCCCGAACCGGGCGGTCCCAACAGAACCAATCGCATCAGTGGACTCCACTTTCGAATAAAAACGCGTTGCGGTGGGCGGCGTTAGACTCAGGTCTTCGCCAGCGCTGACCGTATGGTCGTGCAGCTTACCGCATCCGGGGAATGTCCCGGCACTGTCCCCTGCGCCATGTCCCATCGAGGAGCCCGTCCCCTATGTCTACTGGCAACCTGTTGTATGCCCAGTCCGGCGGCGTCACTGCCGTCATCAACGCCACCGCCGCCGGCGTGATCACCGAGGCGCGCGCACGCAGGATCAAGGTGCTGGCCGCACGCAACGGCATCCTGGGCGCATTGCGCGAGGAGCTGATCGATACCTCGAAGGAGTCCGCCGCCGCAATCGCCGCACTGGCGCAGACCCCGGGCGGCGCGTTTGGCTCATGCCGCTACAAGCTCAAATCGCTGGAAGACGACAGCGCCAAGTACGAGCGCCTGCTCGATGTGCTGCGTGCGCACGACGTGCGCTGGTTCCTCTACAACGGCGGCAACGACTCGGCCGATACCGCCTGGAAGGTCTCGCAGCTGGCCAAGGCCTATGGCTACCCGCTGCACTGCATCGGCGTGCCGAAGACCATCGACAACGATCTGGCGGTGACCGACACCTGCCCCGGCTTCGGCTCGGCGGCCAAATACACCGCGGTGTCGGTGCGCGAGGCGGCACTGGATGTCGCCGCCATGGCCGACACCTCGACCAAGGTCTTCATCTACGAGGCGATGGGACGCCACGCCGGCTGGCTCGCCGCTGCCGCAGGCCTGGCCGGCCAGGGCCCGGACGACGCCCCGCAGATCATCCTGCTGCCCGAGCGTGCCTACGACCAGGCCGCGTTTCTGGCCAAGGTCAAGCAGGTGGTGGACAAGGTCGGCTGGTGCGTGGTCGTTGCCAGCGAAGGCATCCAGGACGCACGCGGCAGCTTCGTCGCCGATGCCGGCGGCGCGGCCGATTCGTTCGGCCATGCGCAACTGGGCGGCGTGGCTTCGTTTCTCGCTGCGCAGGTCAAGCAGGAGCTCGGCTACAAGGTGCACTGGACCCTGCCCGATTACCTACAGCGTTCCGCACGCCATCTGGCGTCCAGGACCGACTGGGAACAGGCGCAGGCCGTCGGCAAGGCCGCGGTGCAATACGCACTCAAGGGCATGAACGCGGTGATCCCGGTGATCGAACGCGTCAGCGACGCCCCGTACCGCTGGAAGATCGTGCCGGCCCCGCTGCACAAGGTGGCCAACCACGAAAAGAAGATGCCGCCCAGCTTCCTGCGCAAGGACGGCTTCGGCATCACCGAGCGCGCCCGCCGCTACTTCGCCCCGTTGATCAAGGGCGAAGCGCCGCTGGCCTACGGCAGCGACGGCTTGCCCAAGTACGTGACGTTGAAGAACGTGGCGGTGGCGAAAAAACTGCCGAAGTGGGAGTGATAAACTGTCGACGCCGGCGATCGGAAGGACTCATCGACGCTGCATGCCCAGGCACCCGCCCGAACGTTTCCCTCAGTGCTCATGTACCGCAACGGCCGATGCAGGGCATCGATCCAGCGTTGGCCTTCGTCGTCCAGGTTTCTGGCGACACTGATCGACGGATGCGCCGCTGCGACCCTGCATCGCGGCCTTGCCAGGCGCCATGCAAACACCCCTGGCCAGGCCGGGGGTGTCGTTGATCGAGTGACCGAAGCGAGTGCCTGAACTACTGACAGGCCTTGCCTTCCACCGTCATCTGCGCAGCGAACATGGGCACCTGCGGGATCTTTCCGGCGGCGGCCTGTTGCCTGGCGTCTTCCAGATAGATGCGCGACTGGCCTTGCCCGTCGAGCTGCGGCTTGGCATCCACCGGCTTGCGCCAGACGCGCACCACCGCCTGCTGCGCCGGGCAGGCCGCGCTGGGGACGCGGATCATGTCGTTGAAGATCCAGCCCGATGCAACGCTGGGCGTGGCCTTGGCGAAATCCACGAAGCGGGCGCGCGGCTGGCAGGTGGGACTGCTGCGCACCACCGACAAGGTATACGGCTGCGCGGCATTGCCGGTGAACACGCCTTCCAGGCGCGCACAGGCTTCGGGAATCTGGCGCAGGGTGTGCACGGCACCGACCGCCTGCGCGGTGCCGGCCGGGCGCTGTTTCAGCTCCGGCGTCGGGTCGGCAGCGAGCGCATGGGCGCTGAGCAGCACTGCAGCGATGGTCACGGCATATGTTGACGCGGCATGGTGGGACATCGTCACTCCTGGATCGGCTCGATCACGTTGGCCGCAGGCTGTCATGCCGCGACTGAACGACGCGCCAAAGCCGCGGTGGTGGCAGCGGCGCAGGCCGCGGCGCATACTCGCCCGCAATCCGGCCACCCGAACATCGCGACGCATATTGCGGCCTGCATGGCCGGCGAGTCCGTATTCGCCACCCCACTCGCTGCGTGCATCGCCCTTGGTTCGTCCCGACCGGACGACATCCATTCTCTGGGAGGGGTCATGCTGGAACACTACGGGTTACCACTTGCGCTGGGATGTGCGGTCCTGGCAATCGTCTATGGCGGTGTATCGGCACGCTGGGTGATCGCGCAGCCGAGCGGCAACGCACGCATGCAGGAGATCGCCGCCGCGATCCAGGAAGGTGCACGCGCGTATCTCAACCGGCAATACCTCACCATTTCGCTTGCCGGCGGCGTGTTGTTCGTCCTGGTCGGGCTGTTTCTGAGTTGGTACACCGCCATCGGGTTTGCGATCGGTGCGGTGCTATCCGGGTTGGCCGGCTACATCGGCATGAACGTGTCGGTGCGCGCCAACGTGCGCACGGCCGAGGCCGCACGTCACGGCATCGGCCGTGCGATGGATGTGGCGTTCCGTGGCGGGGCCATCACCGGCATGCTGGTGGTGGGGCTGGGATTGCTCGGGGTAGCCGGTTATTACGCGGTGCTGCAGGCGATGGGCCTGCCGCTGGAGCGCAACCTGCATGCGCTGGTGGGGCTGGCATTCGGTTCGTCGCTGATTTCCATCTTCGCGCGCCTGGGTGGCGGCATTTTCACCAAGGGTGCGGATGTGGGCGCAGACCTGGTCGGCAAGGTGGAAGCCGGCATCCCCGAGGACGACCCGCGCAACCCGGCGGTGATCGCCGACAACGTGGGCGACAACGTCGGCGACTGCGCAGGCATGGCGGCGGATCTGTTCGAAACCTATGCGGTCACCGTGATCGCCACGATGCTGCTCGGCAGCCTGACGCTGAGCGAAACCGGGCCGCAGGCGGTGCTGTACCCGCTGGTGCTGGGCGGTGTCTCCATCATCGCTTCGATCGTGGGCGCCTCGTTCGTCAAGGTCAAAGCGGGCGGCTCGATCATGGGCGCGCTCTACAAGGGCGTAGTCGTTTCCGGCGTACTGGCCGCACTCGCCTACTGGCCGATCACCCAGTCGCTGATGCGCGACAACATCCATGGCGCCACGGCGTTGTATGCCTGCGCATTGATCGGCCTGGTGCTTACCGGCCTGATCGTCTGGATCACCGAGTACTACACCGGCACCCAGTACACGCCGGTGCAGCACGTGGCCGCCGCAAGCACCACCGGCCACGGCACCAACATCATTGCCGGCCTGGGCGTCTCGATGAAGTCCACCGCGCTGCCGGTGATCGCGGTGTGCGCGGCAATCTGGGGCGCGTTTCATTTTGGCGGCTTGTACGGCATCGCGACCGCAGCGACGGCAATGCTGTCGATGGCCGGCATGATCGTGGCGCTGGATGCGTACGGGCCCATCACCGACAACGCCGGCGGCATCGCCGAGATGGCCGAGCTGCCGCCGGAAGTGCGCAACATCACCGACCCGCTGGATGCGGTGGGCAACACCACCAAGGCGGTCACCAAGGGTTATGCGATCGGCTCGGCCGCACTGGCCGCACTGGTGCTGTTTGCCGACTACACGCACAACCTGCAGGCGGCCAATCCCGGCCAGGTCTTCGCCTTCGACCTGTCCGACCACAGCGTGATCATCGGCTTGTTGATCGGCGGCTTGATCCCGTACCTGTTCGGTGCACTGGCGATGGAAGCGGTGGGGCGCGCGGCAGGCGCGGTGGTCGAAGAAGTGCGTCGCCAGTTCCGCGAGATTCCCGGGATCATGGCCGGCACCGCCAAGCCCCAATACGACCGCGCCGTCGACATGCTGACCCGCTCGGCGATCCGCGAAATGATCCTGCCCTCGCTGCTGCCGGTGATGGTACCGGTGGTGGTCGGGCTGCTGCTCGGCCCGCGTGCCCTGGGCGGCTTGTTGATCGGCACGATCGTGACCGGCCTGTTCGTGGCGATTTCGATGACCACCGGCGGCGGGGCCTGGGACAACGCCAAGAAGTACATCGAAGACGGCCACTTCGGTGGCAAGGGCAGCGAGGCGCACAAGGCCGCCATCACCGGCGATACGGTAGGCGACCCGTACAAGGACACCGCCGGGCCGGCGATCAATCCGCTGATCAAGATCATCAACATCGTGGCCCTGCTGCTGGTACCGCTGCTTTGAGGACGACGTGCCGCAAGCGGCCGGCCGATCGAAGCTGATGGAAGCCGGGACCCGCAACGAGCCGGCTCACGTTCCGGGGCCCAGGCGCCGCACTGGTCCCTGCGCCGGCTTGCGGCACTTCGTCGGGCCGATGCAGGCACGCGATAGGCCTGTGGTTTTGATGCTCGCGTGCCGCATCGGCTTGCACGTGCCGACGCAGGGCAGGTCCTGCGCATGCACGCAATCGCTGCACCGCGCAGCACACCGCGCGCCACGGCTTGCGGTGCAAACGTTCCTCAGAGGCAACCGATCAAGCCGTCATAGATCGGTGGCGCCCCACCCGGCAGTGGCTCGAACAGCGGGTTGTTCACCGCCAGGGTGCGGTACATCTCGTCCAGATGCGTCCCTGCCTTCAGCGGCGCCGTGCAGCGCCAGACCCGACTGTCCGAGCGCAGGTACCCGCTGCCGGGGTCGACGCTGACCTCGCTCGCACCGAAGGTCCAGATGCAGCTGCGCACCACGCCGCTGACCCGATGCACCGAGCAACGCAAGCGCAGCGGCTGGTAGTCGCTGAACTCGCCGCCGCAAAAGGTGTCGCCGCAGATGTTGTCGAAATCCTGCTCCAGCCGCTGCTCCAGATCGACAAAGGCGTCCCAGCCTTCGCCATTGGCGGGCCAGTCCACCGCATCGACAAAGGTCGGCGCCGACGTCGCCGCAGAGGCGAGCTGGGCGGCACCGGAGAGCAGCAGCACAACGAGCAAACGCACAGGCTTGGACATGGCAGTTCCCGAGCAGTGGATGAGTCTGCAGCGTGCGCCGCGCCGCGAGCCGCGACGATCGGAGAGCTCCCCGGGATGAATGCGGGCTATGCCGCGCGCGGCGGTCAGAACATTGCCCATTCAGTGTCGCTGCACCGCAACAGCCGAACGCGTAGAATCGCGCTCCACACACTAGATGACGCCTCGGGAGTTACGCGCATGGGTCTTGAACTGGTCACCTCCGGCAAGAATCTGCCGGAAGAAATCAACGTCGTCATCGAAATTCCGAAGGATTCGGAGCCGGTCAAGTACGAGGTGGACAAGGCCAGCGGCGCGATCTTCGTCGACCGCATCCTGTCCACCCCGATGCGTTATCCCTGCAATTACGGCTATGTGCCCAACACCCTGTGCGGCGACGGCGACCCGGCCGACGTGCTGGTGGTGCTGCCGCTGCCGCTGGTGCCTGGCTCGGTGGTGCGTTGCCGTCCGGTGGGCGTATTGCGCATGAGCGATGAGGCCGGCAGCGACGAAAAGATCCTGGCAGTGCCGATCGAGAAGATCTTCTCCGGTTACGCGCATATCGAGGACATCAACCAGGTGTCCAGCCACTGGATGGAGCGCATCGGCCATTTCTTCGAGCATTACAAGGACTTGGAGAAGGGCAAGTGGGTCAAGCTGGATGGCTGGGGCGGCGCGGCCGAGGCCAAGCGCATCCTGGTGGAGTCGGTGGAACGCTATAATTCCGACGCACCCTGATCCAACGACCGTGACGCAGCCCCGCAACCGCGGGGCGATCGGGATCACGCTTCCGGCGTGATCCCGGTGACCGCCGGCGGCAGATTGGGTACATTGCCGACAGCGTTTGGCCGGTGTCTGTCACCGGTGACTCTTGGGGAAGTGTCTTGCGTATTCTGTTTGTTGGGGACGAAGCCAGTCTTCCGTCCGAATTGAGCGACTATGTCGCCGATCTGGGTGATCAGTGGCAGGTGCAGCAGGTGGCCGACGGCAATTCGGCGATCGAGGCGGCCGCGTTATCGCCGTTCGACGCGGTCATCGTCGCCCCCGTCCTGCCCGATCTCACGTCCGCCACGTTGCTGGGGCAGATCCGTACGCTGCGCCCGGACACCATCCGCATCGCCCTGATCGATGCCCAGGATGGTCAGCGCACCCCGCCGGCTCGCATCATTGGCGTGGCGCACCGCTTCCTGCCGGTGCCGCTGGCCCCGGAAGTCCTGCTCGAAGCCATCACCAGCCTGGAAGAACTGCGCGATCTGCTCGGCAATCCGCGCTTGCGCGCCGCCATCGGCCGGATCGAAAAACTGCCGTCGCCGCCGCATCTGTATCTGAGCCTGATGCATGCACTGGAAGAAGACGATGGCGCCGACGCGGCCGATATCGCCAAGCTGATCGCCGGCGACCCGGCGATTGCCGCCAAGGTGCTGCAGCTGTGCAATTCCGCGTTCTTTTCCGGCGGCCGCAGCATCACCGATCTGCGCACGGCAGTGACCCGCCTGGGCGTGGCCACGCTGCGCGATCTGGTCCTGGCCAGCGAAGTGTTCTCGGTGCAGACGCTGACCCCGGCCGAGCGCAATGCGATGCAGCGCCGCGCGCTGCTCTCCTCGCGGCTGGCGGCCAAGGTGTTGCCGCCCACCAGCGCAGAACTCGGCTCCACCGCCGCGCTGCTGGCCGATATCGGCCTGTTGCTGCCCGGCGTGCGCGACGAGCGCGAACCGGCGCCGGAAGGCAGCGACGAGCGCCTGGGTCATACCGAGGCCGGCGCGTACCTGCTCGGCCTGTGGGGCCTGCCGATGCCGATCATCGAAGCGGTGGCCTTCCATCGCCACCCGCAGCGCTCCAGCCTGCGCAGTTTCTGGGTGACCGGCGCGGTGCATGTGGCGACCGCATTGGCCAGCGGCGAAACCGTGGACGAAGAGTACCTGTCCAAGGTCGGCGTGCTCGCACGCCTGCCAGCCTGGCGCGAACAGGCCGATACCTTGCTGGGGCTTGCCGAGGCTTGAGCGGCCTGCAAGTGAAAAAACGCGGCGAAAGCCGCGTTTTTTTTGCCGCACCGCTGCAACAAGGCTGCACTGGAACACGGCCGCCGAACTGGGGCTGGCGCATTCTTTCCCGTCGGCGGCTTGCCACATCGACGCAGATGGCATCGGTGATGGCTGTCGCGTCGGCTGACCGCCGGCACCGTGTCGGCACAGTCGCCTGACGGGCGGACGATCAGGCAGGCTGCAGATGTCTTCAGCGCCTCCACCTCTCCACAAAAAAGGACGGGCCTTGCGGCCCGTCCTTCATGCTACAGCGCGTCGATGGATCAGAAACGCTGGGTGTACTTCATGTACACGAAGCGACCGATTTCGAAGCCGCCGTAATAGGCGAAGCTGCTGTTCGGTGCGGAGTACTGCAGCGGACCGGGGTGATCGAACACATTGTTCGCGCCCAGTGCAACCGTCGCGTCCCAAGGTGCCTTCCAGTTGACCTGCAGGTCGTGGAAGGTGTTGGAACCGGTATGGCGCAACGGATCGGATTCGCCATTGGCGAAATGGTCGGGTGCATCGCAATAGCCATCGGCCAGCGTGATGCAGCTTTCCTTCATGCCCGAGTAGTAACGCAGGGTGTAGTTGACGCCGACATCACCCAGTGCCCAATTCACGCCAACGTTGGAACGCACGCGGAAGATGCCCGGCTCGCCAACGCGGCCGATCATGATCGCATTGCCTGCGCTGTCCTGGCCGGCCTCGTCGTACTTGCTGACGTAGCTGGTCTGCCAATCCAGGGTGAAAGAGCCGATTGCAGTTTCCGGCAACCGGTACTTCACGCCCAGGTCGTAGCCTTCGGTTTCCATCTGGCCGAGGTTGGCCACGCCGTAGGTCATCGACGAGATATGGCCGTCGGCTGCACGCGTCACGCCTGCGCAACGCTCCGAATTGCCCAGCACGTAGCAGTCGCGCAGGATACGGTCGACGCTATCGGCGATGATCATGTCGTTGATCTCGTAGCGGTACCAATCCAGCGAGATGTCCAGGCCCTGCACCCAACGCGGGCTCCACACCAGACCAGCGGTCTTGCTGGTGGAGGTTTCCGGCTTGAGGTTCGGGTTGGCGCCGCTGACGAATTCGTCAGGCGTCTGGCACGGATAGGTCGTGCAAGGCACATAGCCCTGACCGAGCTGGGTGTAGCCCAGCGGCACGCCAGCGTTGGTGCAGGCCGCGTTGCCGTTGACGCTGTTCGGGGCGCCGACGCCGCAAGGATCGATGTAAGACTCGAAGCTGCTGCTCAGGCCGCCGTACAGATCGCTGATGGTGGGAGCACGGAAGCCTTCCGCATAGGTCGCACGCACCAGCAGGTCTTCCAGCGGACGCCAGGTCAGGCCGAACTTCGAGTTCAGCGTGTCACCGAAGTTGCTGTAGTCCGAATAACGCGTGGCGGCGTTGAAGGTCAGTTCCTTGGCGAAGGCGACATCGCTCAGCAGCGGAACGTTCAACTCCAGATACACTTCGTCCAGCGAGTACTGGCCCTGCGTGGTCTTGGCACCCAGGCCGGTGCTTTCGCCCGACTGTGCGAACGCATCAGGAGAGAAGCGACCTTCTTCCTTACGATGTTCGTAGCCCACCGCGATGCCCAGATCGCCAGCCGGCAGCTCGACCACCGAACCGGACAGGTTTGCGGTGAAGCTGGTGGTCTTGGTCAGACCGGTGTCGGTGAAGGTCGGGAACAGGAATTCCTGCAGCGCCGGGTCGGCAAGCGAGCCCTGGCCAGCGACGTTGTAAGGCAGCAACGGATTCCACGGACGGCAAGCCGACAGCGAGATCGGGTCGGCAGCGGTACCGCACTGCGCAACGCCCTGGCCGTTGATGAAGGACGGGCCCAGCGCCTGACGCGAAGCGATCAGGCTCATGTCGCCACGGCTGCGCTTGGTGTTTTCGTTGCGGTTCCACAACGCACCGACATCCCAATCCCAGGTCTTGCCGCCGAGATCGAAGTAGCCGCTCAAGGTCGGCGCGAAGCGCAAGGTCTTGAGCTGGTTTTCGCTGGCGCGCGGCACTTCCCACAGGCGGCGACGGAAGTCGACATCCTGGCCGACCGGGTTGAATGCGCTGCCCGCTTCCAGCGCAGTGCCGAACGAACCGGACTGATACGGGTAGCCCGCGATCTGCCCATCGGTCGTGCGCTCGTTGTACGCAATGTCGGCGTTGAAGGTGATGGCATCGGCAACGTCGTAGTTGACGTTGGCAAATATCGACTTCCGCTCGATACCGGTCTGCACCATCATCTGCTGGTTCGAGTTGGCGTACTCGCCCGGCGTGATGCGGTGATAGTCGGCCGGGTTGTTGGGGTTGCCACCGGCGTTGAGGGTCTGCCACACCGCAGTGTCCGGATCGTTGCAGTCGACCTGCAGCGGATTGCACCACGAACCATTCTGGCTGATCGGGCTCCAGCTGTTCGGGGTCGAGTTGGGACCACGCGAGCCGTCGCGGCTGAACCAGCGGTTCTTGGCGAACACCGGATCCTGCTTGGAATACTCGGCAGACAACGTCACGCCACCGCGCTCGCCCTGCGAACCGACAGTGAAGGAGTACTGCGTGGTGTCACCGTCGCCCTGGCCGAACTGGCCGAACTGCACGCTGGCTTCCGCGCCGTCGAAACGCTTGCGGGTGATGACGTTGACCACACCGGCAATGGCGTCGGAGCCGTAGATGGACGAGGCGCCATCCTTCAGCACTTCGATACGCTCGATCGCCGACATCGGAATCTGGCTGAGATCCTGCAGACCGGAGGTCGATGCACCCAGGCGCTTACCGTTCACCAGCACCAACGTACGCTGCGCACCGAGGTTGCGCAGATCGACGTAGTAGCCACCGACATCTTCGCCCGACGAAAGTGCATCGGCGCGCGAAATCGCCGGCGAGCCGGCGGAGGTCAGGTTCTGCAGCACGTCGGCGACGGAGGTCAGACCCTGCTTTTCCAGTGCCTGACGGTCAAGCGTCAAAATCGGCTGCTGGGTCTCGACATCGGCGCTGCGAATGCGCGAACCGGTGATCTCGATACGGTCCAGCGTGGTGGTCGATTCTTGCGCGACGGCAAATGCCGGCGTCAACGCGATCGCAATACCGGCGGGCAACAGGCCCAGCCGCACTGCGGAGGTGCGAAGGTTCATCAATCTCTCCAGGGTTCGTTAGTGGCGCGTTAAGCGCCCCTGTGCAAATTACGATTGCGTGAACATCGTCGCTTTGCGCGTCACGTTCCGTGGCTTTGCCGAATCTGGCGGATTTGTCGTTTGGTCGCGGTAATGCGATGCGGAGACACCGAAACGCGCACGAAACGCACGCGCAAAGCTGCAGCAATTGTCGAACCCGCTTGCCGCCGCAACCTCCCCGATCATCATCGAGGTATCGCGCAGCAGATCGGAGGCGCGCTCCAGGCGCAGGCGTGCTGACAGTGCCTGTGGGCTTTCCTCGTACAGGCTCTGGAATGTCTTGGAGACGTACCAGCTGGAGAAGTTGGTCAGCTGCGCCAGCTCGGCAATGCGCACCACGCGGTCGCTGTTGCCTTCCAGGTACAGCCGCGCGCGTTGCATGCGACCGAAGACCTGACGACGACGGCTGCGCGAACGCCCCGGGCAGCGCTGCTCCTGCGCGATGAAGTCGCGCTGCATCGCAGCCAGATGCAGCAACAACGGGCGTGCCGATGCATCGCCGCTCTGCGCAGCCGCGTTACGCCACAGACGCAGTGCAATGCGCAGATCGCCACGCGACAGCTGGCTGCGTCCCGGATACAACGTGGCGTCGGTCAACTCGGCCAGCGACTGCAGGCTGTCGCCATCCAGGCTGACGCCGACACAGAGCGCGCTGCGGTCGGCCTGTACGGTGGGATGGGATTCCTTGTCGAAGGCGATCCAGTCGCCGGCGCGCAGACGGAAGCGCCCTTCCTTGGACTCCACCCAGGCGCGACCGCGCAGCTGCACCCACAGCGTGAAGGTGGCGGCGGCGGTCCGGATGCTGCCCAGGCGCGAGACCGCCAGACAGGTCGTCGACGTCGGCTCGCTGGCACCGTCCAAGGAAAGTGCGAGCCCGCGATCTGCGGTGATGACCTGTTGCATGGTGGCAGCCCCCTGTACAAAAGAGGGCGTAGTGTTTTGCCGAATCTGGCGTCAGTCAGGAAGTTCCGACGAAGGTCTGCCGAAATTGCCACGAAGTCTTTCCGAAGAACTTACGAGGCGATTTTCCTGAACACGATCAAGAGGTTGGACATCACACCCAGCGGCGTGGCCAGGCGTTCCGGCAACGCCATGAAGGCGATCGAGCTGCCATCTTCCTCCGCCAGTGCCACGTACAGCGCACCGCTGCGCTGATCCACGCTGAAGCCGTTGATGGTGGTGTACTTGGCCACATCCAGGCAGTTGCGGTCACCGCCGCGCAGGTCGCTGTCATCGGCGGCGCAGGCGTCGGTGGACGACAGGTAATGCACCTGACCCCGCGCGCCCGGCGCCCAGCTGCGGTAGCGCCAGCGCGAGGGTTGCTGCGGATCGACCGGCTGCAAGGTGTCGGCCGCCAGCGACGGGGCGACCTGCCATAGCCCGCCACCGCTCAGGCGCGTCAGCAATACCTGGCCGCTGACCCGGTCCAGCCGCAGCTGCGAGACGTCCTGCAGCGACGCCAGCGCGCGCCATGGAACGCTGCGTCTGTCGTAGAGCGTGGCGAAGGTGCGTCCGTCCTCGGCGGCAGCCACCACCAACAACCGATCGGGATCGGGAAGATGGATCGCCTGCAACGGTCGCCGCTGCGGCACAGGTAGCCGCAGCGCCTTGCCGGTGCCCGGGGTCACTTCGAACAGTGCCGCATGCCCCTGGGCGTCGCTGCCGCTGACCAGCACGCGTTGTGAATCGGCCGACCAGTCGGCGGCCTGGCGCGCATCCGGCCGCAGGCCTTCGATCAGCCGCACCGAACCAGGCTTGCGGACATCGCCCCACCACAGGCCGTACGCACCGGAGCGATTGGAGGCAAAGATCAGCTGGCGCCCGTCCGGCGCGATCATCGGCTGGTCGTCGCGCCCGCTGGAGGGAAACAGCCGGCGGCGGATGTAGCCGCCATTCATGGGGTCGTGAATGACCTGATACACGCCGAATTGCGGTTTGCGCTGCACGAAGACCAGATCGCCCTGCGCCACATCCGGCGCCTGCGCATCGTCCACGCCGAGATCATGCAGGCTGCGGTCGACCAGATCGAGCCGGTACAGCCGCGCTTCGCTGTCCACACGGCGCCCGAAGATCAGGCCGCTGCCGTCGGGCAACCAGCTCCAGCCACGGATATCGGCGTTGTCGTGGGTCAGCCGCTCGGCAGCTCCGCCGCGTGCCGGAATGCGCCACAGATCGCCAAGCTGCGGGTTGCGCAGAAACACGATCCAGTGCCCGTCGGGCGAATAGCGCGGCGTGTAATCGAAGTCGGTCGGTTGCGCGCTGTAGCTCAACTGCTGCCATTGGCCGGTTTCCAGATCCAGCCGCCGCATGCGCGGCGCCCCGTGCGCGCCGGTCATGCTGCCGAACAGCAGGGCACGACCGTCCGGCGACCAACTGAAACTCAGCATGTCCGCGCCGTCACAGCGCGCCACCTCGCGTGCGGCGGCCGGGCCGTTGGCGGCGGCGATCATGATGCGACAGCTGCCATCGGGCGCCTGCCGCGAGAAGGCGATCTCGCGTCCGTCCGGCGACCAGGCCGGCAGTCGATCGGAGATACCGGCCGCCGGCGTATCGAGCACGCGCGGGTAGGCGTTGTTGGTGGTCTTGACCAGGATCGAGGTGCCCGCGCGATCGCCGGTCAGCGAGGCGTAGGCCACCATCGCCCCGTCCGGCGACAGGCTAGGCGTGAGATCGAAACCGCCGCCTGCGGTGATGATCTGATACGGGCGCTTGGGACTGCCCAGCACTGCCGAGGCCGCTGCCGCCTCTCGGTCGGGCGCGCGCATCCACAACGTCCGCGCCGCCAGCGCCAGCACCAGCACCACCAGCAAGGCCACGCTGGCCACCGCCAGTGCCATCCATCGGCGCTGCCGCACTGCAGCCGACGCAGGCGGAACCGATGCTGGAGGCTGCTGGTTTGCAGGGCTGCGCTCCAACGCGGTAGCGGCTGTGACGCCGGCGGTGCGGTTGCGCTCGTCGGGCTCATTGCCCAATGCGGTCACAGCCGTTGCAGGCGCGGCAACATCGGCCGGACTGTCCGACAGCTGCTCCCACGCAACCGGGGCCAGCAGGCGGTAGCCGGTCTTGGCGATGGTCTCGATATGTTCGAAGCGCTGGCTGCCATTGCTGGCCAATGCCTTGCGCAGTTGCGTGACCGCCTGGGTCACCACGTCGTTGGTCGGCAAGGTGTCGGGCCAGACCTCGGCCAGCAACTGCTCGCGCGTCACCACCTGGCCCGGCTGCCGCGCCAGCGTCAGCAGCACCGCCAGGGATTTCGGTGCCAGGCGCACGGCGCGCTTGGCGCCGGGCGCATGTACTTCACGCGAGGCGACGTCGACCACGCACTGGCCGACCCGTAACCGGCCCGGCGGCATCGCATTAGCGGGAGGAACACTCATCGGCAAGAACACGCATCGGCATGCAAAGGACTACAAAGAACGCAACGCGCACTTGGCGCGAAACGCCAAATTCAGCAAAGGACCACGACCAACTGTGTCATGCATCCATTTGGTGCAAATTTTACGCTATGCCCCGTTGCTTCCTACGACAGGTGGCGACGTCAGGCTCTCTCTCTCTCGCCGACGAACTCGAATAATTACGATGTCCCCTTCGCGCCTTCTGGCGCGATTTTTTTATCTGCGATTCAGCTAAATCAGCCGAAACCCTTATCGACTGGAATCGCTTGCAACCCGGTCGTAACGCGGCACTTGCGAGCCGCGCTGCAATCTGTTTTATACAAAACTGAATTTTTCCTAAGCAGGCGCTACATCCGGTCTGTGAAGCGCTGCCATCTCGCGCGTCAGGTGGCGCGATAGACCTGTGCACCCTGCGCGACAAATTGCGCGGACTTTTCCTGCATGCCCGTCGATAGCGCTTGCGCCTCGCTCATGCCGTGCTCGGCCGCGTAATCGCGCACGTCCTGGGTGATCTTCATCGAACAGAAATGCGGCCCGCACATCGAGCAGAAGTGCGCCAGCTTGTGCGCGTCCTTGGGCAGGGTCTCATCGTGGAACTCCCTGGCCTTTTCAGGATCCAGGCCAAGATGGAACTGGTCGTCCCAACGAAACTCGAAACGCGCCTTGCTCAAGGCGTTGTCGCGCACCTGCGCGCCCGGATGCCCCTTGGCGAGGTCGGCCGCATGCGCGGCGATCTTGTAGGCCATGATGCCGTCGCGCACGTCCTGTCGGTTGGGCAGGCCCAGGTGTTCTTTCGGAGTGACGTAGCAGAGCATGGCGGTGCCGAACCAGCCGATCATTGCCGCGCCGATGGCGCTGGTGATGTGGTCGTAGCCCGGTGCGATGTCGGTGGTCAGCGGCCCCAGGGTGTAGAACGGCGCCTCGCCGCATTCGCGCAGCTGCTTGTCCATGTTTTCCTTGATCAGCTGCATCGGCACATGCCCCGGACCCTCGATCATGGTTTGCACGTCGTGCTTCCACGCCAGTTTGGTCAGCTCGCCCAGCGTTTCCAGCTCGCCGAACTGGGCTGCGTCGTTGGCATCGGCAATGCAACCCGGGCGCAGGCCATCGCCCAGCGAGAACGCCACGTCATAGGCCTTCATGATCTGGCAAATGTCTTCGAAGTGCGTGTAGAGGAAGTTTTCCTTGTGATGGGCCAGGCACCACTTGGCCAGGATCGACCCGCCGCGCGAGACGATGCCGGTGACCCGTTTGGCCGTCAGCGGCACATAGCGCAGCAGCACGCCGGCGTGGATGGTGAAGTAATCCACGCCCTGCTCGGCCTGCTCGATCAAGGTGTCGCGGAAGATCTCCCAGGTAAGCGCTTCCGCACGCCCGTCGACCTTTTCCAGCGCCTGGTAGATCGGCACCGTGCCGATCGGCACCGGCGAGTTGCGGATGATCCATTCGCGCGTTTCGTGGATGTGCCTGCCGGTGGACAGGTCCATCACCGTGTCGCCGCCCCAGCGGATCGACCACACCAGCTTTTCGACTTCTTCCGCGATGCCGGACGACACCGCGCTGTTGCCGATGTTGGCGTTGATCTTGGTCAGGAAATTGCGACCGATGATCATCGGCTCGCTTTCCGGGTGATTGATGTTGTTGGGCAGGATCGCGCGGCCGCGTGCGATTTCGTCGCGCACGAATTCCGGCGTGATGCGTTGCTGGATCGCGGCACCGAAGGCTTCCCCCGGATGCTGCTTGCGCAGCATCGCGTCGGCCACCGCTTCCAGGCGCTGGTTTTCGCGGATCGCCACGAACTCCATTTCCGGGGTGATGATGCCGCGCCGCGCGTAATGCATCTGGGTGACGTTGGCACCCTCGCGCGCCACGCGTGGCAGGCGCCGCGCAGGAAAACGCACCGCATCCAGGCGCGCATCGTGCTCGCGGCCGCGGCCGAAGCTGGAACTCAGGCCATCCAGCGCCACGGTATCGCCACGCTCGGCGATCCAGCGCGCGCGCAGCGGCGCCAGACCGGCGGCAAGATCGATCGCGGCATGCGGGTCGGTATACGGCCCTGAGGTGTCGTAGACGCTCAGCGGCGCATTGTCCTCGCCACCGAACAGGGTCGGTGTGCGGGTCAATGCAATCTCGCGCATCGGCACCTGCAGGTCGGCGCGCGAGCCCTGCACGAAAATCTTGCGGGAGCCTGGAATCGGCTGGGTCACAGCCTCGGACAGCGACTGGGCTTGTTGCTGCAAAACGGTCGGCGCGGCATTCATGGCGTTCGTCCTGTGTGCTGGAAGACCAGCACCCACGGCGCTGGCCCTGCGAAGGATTCGCAGGCGGACGAAGCGGCGGCGCTCAATGGCGATGCGCCCGTACAGGCACGGACCATCGCATCTAACGAAGCTTCCCTACGCCGGTATCAGCCGGATCAGGTTCGAAGGGACTATCTCAACCGCAGCGCACTGCGGTACCCCCACTTCGGCGGCGATTAAACCACATCGCACCCTGCGCGGCTGAAAAAATATCGCGGGGCGTCGGCAACGCGCCCGCACCGAGTGCGCCAGCGGCGCATGCCGTTCTGGGCAGCGAACGCTGCCCACCTGGCAGAGCGTGCAGCAGTAGCCTCGCCTTCCACAGGGACATATGTCTCCGCCTGCCACCGCAGGTCGACGGTGCACATGCACGGCCTCCCCACGGCATTGCATGGCGCGACCGCGCACTGCGCGCGCCGCGCCGCAACAAGACACCGATCGGCGAAAAACGGTGGCGACACCCGCTCGTTAAATTTCCGCTAAGCCTGCGTGTCGTGCCGATGAAGATGTACATGCGCAGGTGCCATCCAACGGGGATCGCGCTGTCGTTCCTCCTCTACCGGGAATCGCCGTACACATGACTATGTCCACGCTCCACCCGACCCTGCGTCGGGGCTCGCTCGCGATCGCCATCGGCCTGTGCATCACCACCAGTGCCGTTGCCCAGGAACAGACAGACAAGAGTCCGACCAATCTGGACAAGATCGAAGTCACCGGCTCACGCATCCGCTCGGTCGATGTGGAAAATTCGCAACCGGCGCTGGTGCTCACGCGTCAGGACATCGAAAAGCAGGGCCTGACCTCGGTGGCCGATGTGCTCAAGCGCATTCCCTCCAACGGCGCAACCATGAACTCCACCGTCAACAACGGCGGCGACGGCTCGGCCACCGTGAGCCTGCGCAACCTGGGTGCCTCGCGCACCCTGGTGCTGGTCAACGGACGGCGCTGGGTGTCTGGCCTGTCCGGCTCGGTGGATCTCAACACCATTCCGTCGGCCATCGTGGAGCGGGTGGAAGTGCTCAAGGACGGCGCCTCGTCGATCTATGGTTCCGATGCCATCGCCGGTGTGGTCAACATCATCACCCGCAGCGATTTCGATGGTGCCGAGGTCAATGCCTACGTCGGCCAGTACGGCCAGGGCGACGGTCAGCGCACCGCGTTCGATGCCACCGTGGGCGCCACCAGCGAGCGCGGCAACCTGGTGATCGGGCTGTCCAGCGTCAAGGAAGACGCGGTGATGGCAGGCGACCGCGCGATCTCGGCCGAGCCGGTGTATGGCGCAGGGTCGTCGGCATACAGCAGCTACTCGGCAAGTGGCCGTCTGCGTGCAGGTGGCAACAGCGGTGCCTGGACCGTGTTGCCCGGCAGCGCAACCGCCAGCGGCGACAGCAATTATCCGCGCTACGGCCTGGACCAGTACACCGCCTTCAATACCTCCGACTACGGCTACAACTACGCCAAGGACAACTACCTGGTCACACCGCAGAAGCGCGACGCCTTGTACGTGATCGTCAATGGCATCTTGTCGTGCCTGGACAGCGGCGGCGCAGTCATCGCCGGCTGCGTGCCGTTCAATCCCTTGTCGCCGGCCGGTGGCGTGACCCAGGAGATGCTGGACTACATCCTGTTCACCGCGCACAACACCTACCAGTACAAGAACAGCAGCTTCACCGCCAACCTCACCGGCGACCTGTTCGAGCTTCCCGCCGGCTGGATGAGTTTCGCCGCCGGTGTCGAACACCGCGAGGAAAGCGGCTTCTCCTCGCCGGACGCCTTGATTTCGGCCGGCTACACCTCGGGCAATTCATTCACGCCGACCTCCGGCTCGTACACGCTCAACGACTACTACACCGAAGTGGCGATTCCGCTATTGAAGGATGTGGCCGGTGCGCAGTTGCTGGAATTGAGCGCAGCCGTGCGTTACTCGGACTACAACACCTTCGGCAGCACCACCAACAGCAAATTCGGCTTCAAGTGGAAGCCGGTCGCCGACCTGTTGATCCGTGGCAACTACGCCACCGGCTTCCGCGCGCCATCGATCGAAAACCTGTACCTGGGCGCATCGGACAGCTTCGATACCTATTCCGATCCCTGCTCGACCAACAGCGCCTCCTACACCGGCGCGATTGCCGCCGCGTGCTCGGCCGGCGGCGTGCCAGCCAATTACGTGGCCGAATACAACAGCGCCAGCGGCAACTCCGGCCAGACCATCTATCCGTTCACCTACACCAGCAACGCCCACCTGCAGCCGTAAAAGTCCAAGAACGCCACGCTCGGTTTCGTCTACAGCCCCGCCTCGGTGCAAGGCCTGGATGTGTCGCTGGACTGGTGGAAGATCAGGATCACCGACGCCATCACCGAATTCAGCGCCAACCAGATCCTGTCGCAGTGTTACCAGTTCAATGTCTCGGCGTTCTGCGACCTGGTCACCCGCGATGCCACCGGCGCCATCACCGGCCTGGTGATCCAGCCGGTGAACGTCGGCGAGCAACGCATGCAGGGCTACGATTTCACCGCGCGCTACAAGCTGCCGCAGACCGCGATCGGCCAGTTCATGCTGACGCTGGATTCGACCTACGTGGCCGTCAACGGGCAGAAGCAGGACGACAATGCGGCCTGCTTTGGGGGGTCGTTGTGCATGTGCCAGGGCTGACACGCAGGCGGCCGCCTGGCACGCAGCACGCCAGCGGCGCCATGCAGGGACATTTCCACGGCACATCACCCCGCTAGCCTGCAGTCACTACAACAAGAAACCTGCTCTCTCTCCCTGCCGCCGATCTTCGGCGGCTTTTTTTTGCGACCTACTTGCCACAGCCATCGCCGGTTCGTTATCGTTCTGTGAAACAGGGGATGGACGACGCAGATGCAGGGGATGCACCGGTGTGGCTGGGCAGCAGTGCTGCTGATGGGGTTGTTTGCAGGGCCCGCGCAGGCCGCCTCCCCGCCGCCTGTCGAGGCGTTCGTCGAATCCGGTCCGATCTCCTCGCCGGCGATGTCACCCGATGGAAAGCATCTGGCGGTCAGCGCGGATCTGGGCGATGGCAACTATGCGCTGGTGGTCTACCGCATCGCCGGCATGCAATCCACCACCATGCTGCGCTTGCCGCGCTATGAATTGCCGGTGCGCATTGCCTGGGTCAGCGACCGCCGGCTGGTGATCGGCAAGGGGCGCAAACTCGGCTCGCTGGAAGAGCCCGTGCCGATGGGCGAGATCATCGCCACCGACCTGGATGGCAGCAATCAGCGCTATGTGTATGGCTACCTGCAAAGCACCCGCAATGCCGGTCTGGAGCGCGGATTCGGCTATATCGAGGGCCTGCCGAGTCGCCGCAACGGGCACTTCTACATGCGGCGTCTGTCGCTGGACTCGCGCCATTCGATGCTCTACGACGTCGACGCCAACACCACCACCCATCGGCTGATGGCCGACATCGACGTCCCCGATCTGCGCTTCGTGCTCGACCGCGATGGCGTGGCGCATTACGCGTACGGCAGCGACGACAACGATAACCCCTTGCTGTTCCGCCGATCGGGCAATGGCTGGTCGCCGATGACCCAGGTCCAGGCCAACTGGCGACCGATCGCATTCGCGCGCCAGCCGGGCCGCCTCTATGGCTGGTACAGCGAGGCCGGCGGCCCTGCAGTCCTGGTAGCCACCGATCCCGATGGCCAGCAGCGCAGCGTGCTCGCATCGGACCCGTTCTACAGCGTGGACGACCTGCAATGGGGTCCGGCGCCGCAAACGCCGTTTGCTGCACGACTGGGACCAGGGCGGCCGACACTGCGCTATTTCGGGCAGGACACCGCCGAAGCGCAACTGCACCGGAGCCTGAGCCAGACCCTGGCCGGCCAGTACGTGGACTTCATCAATTTCACCGAGGACGGCAATGGCTTGCTGCTGCGGGCCTACAGCGACCGCGATGCCGGAGCGTGGTACGTCTTCGACCGGCCGAGCAATACGCTCAAACTCGTCGTCAAGGCACGCACTGCATTGCAGGCGGCGCAGATGAGCGAGCGGCGCATGGTGAGCTTTCAAGCCAGCGACGGCTTGACCCTGGACGGCGTGCTCACCGTTCCCGGCACCGCCGCTAGCGGGGTGCGCTTGCCGATGATCCTGCTGCCGCACGGCGGCCCGCATGCGGATGGCGATGGCTGGGCCTTCGATACCGACGCCCAGTTCCTGGCCAGCCGCGGGTATCTGGTGCTGCAGGTCAACTATCGCGGCGGCCAGGGTCGTGGCAACCGGTTCGAGCGCGCCGGGTATCGTCAGTGGGGCGAACGCATCCAGGACGATCTGATCGATGGCGTTCGCTGGGCGGTGGGCCAGGGACTCGCCGATCAGGCGCGCATCTGCAGCTATGGCGCCAGTTTCGGTGCGTATGCCGCCATGATGGTGCAGGTCAAGGCGCCGGAGTTGTTCCGCTGCGCGGTCGGCGTGGCGGGTATCTACGATCTGCAGATGATGTACAGCAAGGGCGACATCAATCGCAGCGAGTACGGCCTGAATTATCTGGAGCGCGCCATCGGCCGTGATGCCGCCGAACTGGCCGCGCATTCCCCGGTGATGTTGGCCGACCGCATCAAGGTGCCGGTGCTGCTCGTGCACGGCGAAGAGGACGAGCGCGCCCCGTTTGCACAGGCCAAGAGCCTGCGCGCGGCATTGACGCGCAGCGGCAACGCGCCGCAGTGGATGGCCGTTGCCAAGGAAGGGCATGGCTTCTACAAGGAGGCCAATCAGGTCACGTTCTATCGCACCCTCGAACGCTTTCTGGCCGAGCAGCTGGGTGGCAACCTCGCGGCGGCGACGTCCAGTGCCGCATCCGCTGCGCCGCAGTGACCACGCAAGCTATTCCAGCGTATAGCCCACCCGCAAACCGCCCCAGTGCTTGCGGCCGACGTAGATCGGGGCCGACAGGTCGAACATGATCTGGCCGGTGTCGCGGCGGTAGACCTGCAGGCGATACGGGTCGGTGTGCGCGCCCACGCTGCGGCCGACGCGGTCGGTGAACTTGCGCTTGGTGCGGTTTCCGAGCAGATCGCGCTTGGGATCGCCGGTCAGCGGCTGGGTGAAGCGCAGATTGTGCGTAGGCACGTAGCCGTCGGGATTGGCGCAGATGGCGAACACGATCCAGGGATGCGCATCCAGCAACGGCTCCTGCAGGGCGGGCAACACCTGGTCGCAAAGCGCATCGAAGTCGGTGCTGAACTTGGCGGGCTCCACCCCGGCAATCGGCGTGTAGGTGCGGGCGAACAGCGCCGCTTCGTCGATCTGGCCGCGCGCGATGGCCTGTGTCAGGGCTGTACCGATACGCGCGGCGGTCGCCACGGCGAGTTCCTTGACGCGCGCGTGCCGGGGCACTGTCAGCGGATCGGCCGGCAGACGGAACAGGCCCACGCAATCGCGCAGCGTTTCGGTACCGCGCTCCAGCGCCTCGCTGCGTTCGGCCACATGCGCGGCATGCTGCAGGTTGCTGCGCCCCAGCGCCACCACGCCATCGACGGCACGTTCGATGCCGCGGATCTCGCTGTCCTGTGCCTGGATCCGCCCGGCCACCGTGGTCATCGCGCTGCTGGCCTGGCCGAGCACGCGGGTGATGCCATCGAGCACCGCTTCGGTGCCGCGCGCGGAGGCCGCGCCCTCGCCCACCGCAGCGCTGGTTTCGGCCAGGATCCCGCGCACGTCGCGCGCTGCCGCTGCCGCCCGTTCGGCCAGGCGGCGGATTTCGGTGGCGACCACCGCGAACCCGCGCCCGGCATCGCCGGCATGCGCGGCTTCGATGCCGGCGTTGATCGAGAGGATATTGGTCTGGAACGCTACCGAGTCGATGACTTCGATGACCTCGCCGGCACGTGCGGCGCGGCGTTCCACTTCGTGCATGGCCTGGCCCAGCGCATGTGCGGCGGCGACGCCCTGACGCGCGCTGTCGTCGGCACTGGCGGCCAGCGCAATCACCTGCGCCAGATCGGCATTGACGTCGTGCAGGCTCGAAGCAAGGCGCTCCACCGCCGTGCGGGCGCCATCCAGTGCTTCGGTCTGCGCCTGCGACTGACGCACCATCTCGTCGTTTTCGGCCACCAGCGGCGGCACTTCGGCGGCGATCTGCACCGACAACGCCACTGCCTGGCGGATCGCCTCGGCCAGATTGCCGAAGCCGGCCTGCAGCCGGCGCCCCATGTCGGTCTCCGCCAGACCGGGCGGCAGCAGCAGTTCCAGCTCGCAGCCGGCCAGCGCCAGGGCGGTGCGTTCCAGCACGGTGCGGTCTTCGTGCTCGGCCTGCAGGCGCGCCACCAGCGGCTGCAGCAGCGGCGAGATCGGTACCGGCCGGCTGTCTTCAGCCAGGCGGGTGGCTTCGCGCAGCAGGATCGCGGTTTCCACATGCGGCAGCGACAGCATCCAGCCACCGTGCTCGCGGTCGCGCACGTAGCGCACGCGCCGGGCCGGGTCATCGCCCGGGGCCGCCCAGACGCCGTCTTCGCCGACCAGATCGGCTGCGCGCAATCCCCACAATACCGACGCCGGCGCGCCTTGCAGCTCGTCGGCGGTCTTGCCCAGGACGTCCAGGCCTGCACGGTTGCAGGCCAGCACGCAGGCCTCGGCCGATAGCCGCAGCAGGGCGACCGGTGCATCGGGGAGCAGCGTCGCGTGCGTTCGCGACGGCGGGTCGGGCTGTTGCATCGAGCTCATGGGAATTCCTAATCCATCACCATCATTAGCGGCGCACTGCGGCTGCAATTGAGCGGCGCCGCGCACCGCAGGCGCTTGCTCAATAACCGGCGGCCTGCCCGTCCTTGCGGCTTTCCGACGCGCCGTAATACACCCCGCTGTCCGGGTCGCGCGCGATCGCCTGGTAGCCGCCATACGGGCCATCGGCAAAGATCACCCGGTGGCCCTTGCGCATCAGTGCGCGAATGGTGTCGTAGGAGAAGCCGGTTTCCAGGTTGAGCTCGCCGCCGTCGCTCATCGCGGTGGCCTGGCCGGTCGGCTCGGTGGAGCCTTCGTGCTGGATGCGCGGCGCGTCGCCGGCCTCCTGCAGATTCATATGGAAGTCCACCAGGTTCATCACGATCTGCACGTGCCCCTGTGGCTGCATCGCCCCGCCCATCACCCCGAAGCTCAGCCACGGCTTGCCGTCCTTGGTGACGAAGGCGGGAATGATGGTCTGGAACGGCCGCTTGCCCGGCGCGTAGCCGTTGGGGTGATCCTTTTTCAGCACGAACATCTCGCCGCGGTCCTGCAGGATGAAGCCCAGCCCCGGCGGGGCCATGCCGCTGCCCATGCCGCGATAGTTGGACTGGATCAGCGAGACCATCATGCCGTCGGCATCGGCCACGGTCATGTAGATGGTGTCGCCCTCTTCCAGTTGCTTGGGCGTGCCCGGCTGCACTTCCTTGAGTGCCTTGTCCATCGAGATCAGCGCGCGGCGCTGCGCGGCGTAGTCCTTGGAAACCAGCCTGGTCAACGGCGCCGGCTGGAAGGCGGGGTCGGCATAGAAGCGCGCGCGGTCGGCGAAGGCCAGCTTCTTGGCTTCGGTGAACAGGTGCACGTGTTCGGCCGAACCATACGGGATCTTGGAGAAATCGTAGCCTTCCAAGATATTGAGCATCTGCAGCGCGGCGATACCCTGGCTGTTGGGCGGCAACTCCCAGACGTCATAACCACGGTAGTGGGTGGACACCGGCTCCACCCACTCGCCGGTGTGGCTGGCCAGATCTTCATAGCTCAGGTAGCCGCCATTGGCCTTGAAATAGGCGCCGATGGTGCGCGCGATGTCGCCCTTGTAGAACGCATCGCGGCCGCCGTCGGCAATCTGCTGCAAGGTGTTGGCCAGGTTCGGGTTCTTCCACAGCTCGCCCTTGCGCGGAGCATGGCCGTCGATGGTGAACTGCTCCTTGAAGCCGGGGTACTGCGACAGCCGCGGCACCGAGCGGTCCCAGTAATAGGCGATGGTCTCGGCCACCGGATGGCCCTCGCGGGCATAGCGGATCGCCGGGGCCAGGTTCTGCGCCATCGGCTTGCGCCCGAAGCGCTCGTGCAGCGCGAACCAGCCATCCACCGCGCCCGGCACCGAGACCGGCAACGGGCCGGTCGGCGGTATGTCCTTCAGCCCACGGCGCTGGAACTCGGCCAGGGTCAGCGACCTGGGCGAGCGGCCCGAGCCGTTGTAGCCATAGAGCTTGCTGGTCTTGGGGTCCCAGACGATGGCGAACAGATCCCCGCCGACGCCGTTGCCGGTCGGCTCCATCAGGCCCAGCGCGGCATTGGCGGCAATCGCCGCATCCACTGCCGAGCCGCCGTTCTTCATGACATCCAGCGCGATCTGGGTGGCCAACGGCTGCGAGGTCGCTGCCATCGCATGCGGGGCGATGACTTCCGAACGGGTGGCAAACGGCTGCCCGGTGATCCGGTCGGCAGCACTGAGGGGCGGCGCAAGCAGCGCCAGGGCAGACACCAACAACACAGGTACACGACGCATGACAATAGATCCCCGGACACCACAGGTGAGTGGGCAACCATACCAGCGGGTCGGGCCGCCTCGCTCGGCAAGCGCTGCCTGCCAGCACAAATGTCGCGCATTTGGTGACTCGCATCGCCCGTCACCGCCCTGCAGCGATGCGGTTTCAACAGCAACCATGCTGCTGCCACGCGGTTTCGCGCGGCACAGCGCCCATTGATGCGGCCGTTTCATGCGCAAGGGTTGACACCCCACCTGCAGCGATGGTTATCTCAGCCACATGTCGCACCGCCACACCACCTCGAACGCCCCAGTGTCCGCGCCCACAGGCGCGTCGGCAGCGTCGCTGCTCGTGCTCGTACTTATTACCTCGCCAACCGGTGCGGGACGGGACTTCGTGTAGGCAGCAGGCACACAAGGCTTCGATCAGACCCCGCACCGGCAACGGCGCGGGGTTTCGCGTTTCAGGGACCACCAAAAGTTTCGAATGACATGAACGACATCACCGACATCGCCAGCAGCTGCCCTACCCGCGCCGACCACTGCGCTGGTGCAGTGCCTGCGTGGCCGGTGCCGTCGTCCATCCCCGCCTTAGTCGGCCGGCCAGCCGCTGACGCTGCCTGCTGATCCTCTTCCCACTGCCAACCCCGCAAGGACTACTCCATGAGCAACGACACCCAACCGAAAATCGCGATCATCGGCTACGGCAGCCAGGGCCGCGCGCATGCGCTGAACCTGCGCGATTCCGGCTTCGACGTCACCGTCGGCCTGCGTGCCGGTGGCCCGACCGAATCCAAGGCTCAGGCCGACGGCTTCACCGTGGTGGCGCCGGCCGAGGCGGTCAAGAGTGCCGACCTGGTCGCCATCCTGACCCCGGACATGGTGCAGAAGAAGCTCTACGAAGAGGTCATCGCCCCGAACATGAAGCAAGGCGCCTGCCTGCTGTTCGCGCATGGCTTGAACGTGCATTTCGACATGATCACCCCGCGCGCCGATCTGGACGTGGTGCTGGTCGCGCCGAAGGGTCCGGGCGCGCTGGTGCGTCGCGAATATGAGATCGGCCGCGGCGTGCCGTGCATCTATGCGGTCTACCAGGACACCAGCGGCAAGGCCGAGCAGTTCGCGCTGACCTATGCCGGCGGCCTGGGCGGCGCGCGCGCCAACATCATCAAGACCACTTTCAAAGAAGAGACCGAAACCGATCTGTTCGGCGAGCAGGCCGTGCTGTGCGGCGGCGCCTCGTCGCTGGTGCAGGCCGGGTTCGAAGTGCTGGTGGAAGCCGGCTACCAGCCGGAGATCGCGTACTACGAAGTGCTGCACGAACTGAAGTTGATCGTGGACCTGTTTTACGAAGGCGGCATCACCCGCATGCTGGAATTCGTGTCCGAAACCGCGCAATACGGCGATTATGTCAGCGGCCCGCGCGTGATCGACGCCAGCACCAAGGCGCGCATGAAGGACGTGCTGACCGATATCCAGAACGGCACCTTCACCAAGAACTGGGTGGCCGAGTACGAAGCCGGCCTGCCGAATTACACCAAGTTCAAGCAGGCCGATCTGGAGCACCCGATCGAGGAAGTGGGCAAGAAGCTGCGCGCCAAGATGGTGTGGCTCAACGGCGAACAGCAGGCCGCTGCCGCACCTGCGAATCAACAAGCGGCGTAATGCCGCCGCACCCCCACCGCTAACACCGAAGGTCCGCAACGCATGAACACCTCCGCACACAGCACGCCCCGCAACGGCGCGCGCTGGCTGACGCAGGCCCTGGAAGCCGAAGGCGTGGAAACGCTGTTCGGCTATCCGGGCGGCACCATCATGCCGTTCTACGACGCCCTGGTGGATTCCAGGCTCAAGCACATCCTGGTCCGTCACGAACAGGGCGCCGCGCTCGCCGCCAACGGCTATGCCCGTGCCAGCGGTCGGGTCGGCGTGTGCGTGGCCACCTCCGGCCCGGGCGCCTCCAACCTGGTCACCGGCATCGCCGATGCGATGCTCGATTCGGTGCCGATGGTATGCCTGACCGGCCAGGTCGCCACGCCATTGCTGGGCACCGACGCGTTCCAGGAACTGGACGTGTTCGGCATGACCATGCCGATCGTCAAGCACAGCTTTCTGGTGCGGCGTGTGGAGGAGCTTCCGGAGGTGGTGCGCGAAGCGTTCCGCATTGCGCGCGAGGGACGCCCCGGGCCGGTGCTGATCGACCTGCCCAAGGACGTGCAGATCGCCGACGCCTCGCATCTGCCCGATCATGTGCCGGCGGCGGTACTGCCGCCCCCGGCTCCGGAAGATGCGAAACTGGCCGACGCGCTGGCGGCCATCGCCAGCGCCGAACGCCCGGTGGTGTACGGCGGTGGTGGCATCGCCCTGGCCGGTGCGGTGGAGGCGTTTCGGCGCTTTGTCGAAGCCACCGGCATTCCCACCGCGCTGACCTTGCGCGGCCTGGGCGCGTTGCCGCATGCGCATCCGGAGTATCTGGGCATGCTGGGCATGCACGGCACCCGTGCGGCCAATATGGCGATCCAGGAATGCGATCTGTTGGTGGTGGTCGGCGCGCGCTTCGACGACCGGGCCACCGGCAAGCTGAGCGAATTCGCACCATTCGCACGCGTCATCCATCTGGATGCCGATGCATATGAGATCTCCAAGCTGCGCACCGCCGATATCGCGGTGCCCGGCGATGTGGCGGTCAGTCTGAAAGCGCTGAGCGCAGCACGTGGCAATTGCCAGGCATGGCGCACGCGCTGCTTTGCCAACCGCGAAAAGTTCGGCGCACGTTACGACGCGCCCGGTACCGATATCTACGCGCCGGCGCTATTGAAGCGCCTGAGCGAAGTGGCCCCGGCCGACACCATCATCGCCTGCGATGTGGGTCAGCACCAGATGTGGGTGGCCCAGCATTGCCGCTTCAACGATCCGCGCAATCACCTCACCAGCGGGGCGCTCGGCACCATGGGCTTCGGCCTGCCGGCGGCGATGGGCGCGCAGTTCGCCTGCCCCGACCGCACCGTGGTGCTGGTCTCCGGCGATGGCAGTTTCATGATGAACGTGCAGGAGCTGGTGACGATCGCGCGTTGCAAGCTGCCGGTGAAGATCGTGCTGCTGGACAACAGTTCGCTGGGCATGGTGCGGCAGTGGCAGGAACTGTTCTTCGCCGAGCGTTACAGCGAAATCGATCTGTCCGACAACCCGGATTTTGCGGCGCTGGCGCAGGTGTTCGGCATCCCGGCCAAGCGCATCATCGCGCGCGGCGATGTCGATGCCGCGCTGGCCGACCTGCTGGCACAACCCGGCCCCGGCCTGCTGCATGTGGCCATCGACGCACGTGCCAACGTGTGGCCGCTGGTGCCGCCCAACAACGCCAACAGCACCATGCTGGACAGCAATCCCGCACATGCGGCCAAGGAGACATCGCATGCGTTACCGGCTTGATCTGGTGCTGAAGCCGGCCGAAGGCGCATTGGTGCGCGTGCTCGGCATGACCGAGCGACGCGGCTTCCGCCCCTACGCCATCCAGGGCGCCAGCGCCCCGGACGATGCCGGCCGCTGGCATCTGCAACTGGACGTGGACAGCTCCCGCCCGCCGGAAACGCTGCGCCTGCAATTGGAAAAGGTCTACGACTGCGAGGCGGTGGTGATCACCGCGCTGGACTCAGTCGAGGTCGCGGCGTGAACGCCCAGACCTCGCGCGAGCATGAAACCGCTGTCCGGAGGTGTCTTCTCCCGGATCGGCCGTGCGCGTGCCGCAATGCCTGATTCCGGCCGCCCCTCCCCGCAGGAGCCAGACGTAGGCGACGTGGCGGTCAGCGTGGCCGACGTGCTGGCCGCGCAGGCCCGTCTGCGCAAGTACCTGTCGCCCACGCCGCTGCATTACGCCGAGCGCTTCGGCGTGTGGTTGAAGCTGGAAAACCTGCAGCGCACCGGCTCCTACAAGGTGCGCGGCGCATTGAATGCGTTGCTGGCGGGGCTGGAGCGTGGCGACGAGCGCCCGGTGATCTGCGCCTCGGCTGGCAACCACGCGCAAGGTGTGGCGTGGTCGGCGTACCGGCTGGGCGTGCAGGCGATCACGGTGATGCCCTACGGCGCGCCGCAGACCAAGATCGCCGGCGTCGCCCACTGGGGTGCCACCGTGCGCCAGCATGGCAACAGCTACGACGAGGCGTTCGCGTTCGCGCGCGAGTTGGCCGACCAGAACGGCTACCGCTTTCTGTCTGCCTTCGACGACCCGGATGTGATCGCCGGGCAAGGCACGGTCGGCATCGAGCTGGCGGCGCATGCGCCGGACGTGGTGATCGTGCCGATCGGCGGCGGCGGGCTGGCCTCCGGGGTGGCGCTGGCGCTGAAATCGCAAGGCGTGCGCATCGTCGGCGCGCAGGTGGAAGGGGTCGATTCGATGGCGCGCGCCGTCCGCGGCGATCTGCGCGAAATCGCTCCCGTCCCCACCCTGGCCGACGGCGTGAAGGTCAAGATTCCCGGCTTTCTGACCCGCCGCCTGTGCTCGAGCCTGCTCGACGATGTGGTGATCGTGCGCGAGGCCGAACTGCGCGAAACGCTGGTGCGCCTGGCCCTGGAAGAACACGTCATCGCCGAGGGCGCTGGCGCGCTGGCCTTGGCCGCCGGTCGCCGCGTTTCGGGGAAACGCAAGTGTGCGGTGGTCTCTGGCGGTAATATCGACGCAACCGTTCTGGCCACACTCTTGTCCGAGGTGCGGCCGCGGCCGCCACGCAAGCCGCGTCGTCGCAATACCGAGCGACTTCGCAACGAACGCAGCGCCAAGTCATTTCCCGAGACACCCGTTCTTTCCCGCCCATCCGCAGTCGCTTCAACGCCTGTCACCGCCATCGCCGTAGAGGAGTCTTCCTGGTGAACACGACCGTATCCAACCAGACCCCGCGTATCCGAATTTTCGACACCACCCTGCGCGACGGCGAGCAATCCCCCGGCTGCAGCATGACGCCCCAGCAAAAGCTGGTGATGGCGCGCGCGCTGGACGAACTCGGCGTGGACATCATCGAAACCGGTTTCCCGGCCAGTTCGCATTCCGACCGCGAGGCCGTCGCGATGATCGGCCGCGAACTGCTCCGCCCCACCCTGGCGGTGCTGTCGCGCTGCCTGCAGGCCGATATCGAAACCTCCGCACGCGCGCTGGAGGCGGCGGCCAATCCGCGCCTGCATGTGTTCCTGTCCACCAGCCCGCTGCACCGCGAGCACAAGCTGCGCATGAGCCGCGAGCAGGTGCTGGAGTCGGTGCACAAGCATGTGACGCTGGCGCGCGGCTATATCGACGACATCGAGTTCTCCGCCGAAGACGCCACCCGCACCGAAGAGGATTTCCTGGCCGAGGTGGCGCGCGTGGCGATCGCCGCCGGTGCCACCACGATCAATCTGCCCGACACGGTAGGCTTCACCACGCCGGAAGAAATCCGCGGCATGTTCTCGCGCCTGATCGCCAGCGTGGAAGGTGCCGACACCGTGATCTTCAGTGCGCACTGCCACAACGATCTGGGCCTGGCGGTGGCCAACTCGCTGGCGGCGATCGAAGGCGGCGCCCGGCAGGTCGAATGCACCATCAACGGCATCGGCGAGCGCGCCGGCAACTGCGCGCTGGAAGAAATCACCATGGCACTGAAGGTGCGTGGTGCGTTCTACAACATCGATACCGACATCAATACCCCACGCATCGTCTCCACCTCGCAGTTGCTGCAGCGCCTGGTCGGCATGCCGGTGCAGCGCAACAAGGCGGTGGTCGGCGGCAATGCGTTCGCGCACGAGTCGGGCATCCACCAGCACGGCATGCTGCGCCATCGCGGCACCTACGAAATCATGCGTCCGGAAGACGTGGGCTGGGAGTCCTCGCAGATGGTGCTTGGCCGCCACAGCGGCCGCGCTGCGGTGGAACAGCGCCTGCGTGCCTTGGGCTATCTGCTGGAGGAAGAGGAGGTCAGACTGGTCTTCGAGCAGTTCAAGGCATTGTGCGAAAAGCAGCGCGTGGTCACCGACGCGGACCTGCAGGCCTTGATGCAGGATGTCACCGTGCAGGAAGGCTACCGCCTGGCATCGATGACCATCAGCGATGTCGGCAGCCGTGCCAATGCGCTGGTGGAATTGTCCGACCCGGAAGGCAATCGCGTGGCCGAAACCGCGCAAGGCAATGGCCCGGTGGATGCGCTCTTCGGCGCGCTGGCCTCGGCCACGGGCGTGAAGCTGGAATTGGACAGCTACCAGGTGCACAGCGTGGGCATCGGCGCAGATGCGCGCGGCGAAGCCAGCCTGAGCGTGCGCCACGACGGCGTGGAATACGAAGGCACCGGCACCAGCAAGGACATCATCGAAGCCAGCGCCCTGGCATGGCTGGATGTGGCCAACCGCCTGCTGCGGCAGCGCGAGCGTGGCGTGGTCGCCGGCAAGACGGCTGCGGTGGCGTAACACCGCTCATTCGCTGGACGATGCAAACCTGACGGCCGGCAGCGTGATCTGCTGGCCGTTTTGGTTTTGGTGTTTGGTGTTCCAACCTTCTTGCAAGTGCGTCGACTTCCTGCGGGCGCCTGTGTACCTACCGACACCGGATGCGGCGCCGCGCCGCCGACCGCCCCTGCGTGCCGACCAGTCCTGCGCACGACATCCGCCGATTTCATGCCAGCGCCTCGGTCGAATGATGTGGTCACGAATCGGTCAACCAAACGAAAGTGGCTATCGTCCGAAGAACGATAGCCACCAGTACAGCCACGGAGCCTCGGGGAAGCGAGCGCTGCTACAGCGCGGCCAGCACTGCATCGCCCATTGCCACCGTGCCAACCTTGGTCGTGCCTTCCGACCAGATGTCGGCGGTGCGCAGGCCTTGGTCGAGCACCTTGCCGACCGCTTGCTCGATCGCATCCGCTGCGGCGGATTGCGCAAACGTGTAGCGCAACATCATTGCCACCGACAGGATGGTGGCCAGCGGATTGGCGATGCCCCTGCCTGCGATGTCCGGCGCCGAGCCATGGCACGGCTCGTACATGCCCTTGCTGTTGGCATCCAGCGAGGCCGAGGGCAGCATGCCGATCGAACCGGTGAGCATCGACGCCTGGTCGGACAGGATGTCGCCGAACATGTTGTCGGTCACGATCACGTCGAACTGCTTGGGCGCACGCACCAACTGCATCGCCGCATTGTCCACGTACATGTGCGACAGCGCGATGTCCGGATAGTCCGTGGCCACTTCTTCGACGACGGCACGCCACAGCTGGCTCGATGCCAACACATTGGCCTTGTCCACCGAACACAGCTTCTTGCCGCGCAGACGTGCCATCTCGAAGCCGGCCTTGGCGATGCGGCGGATCTCGCTTTCGCTGTATGGCAGCGTGTCGTAGGCCTGACGTTCGCCGTTTTCCAGCGTGCGC
The DNA here is from genome assembly GCF_002940205.1 of Xanthomonas arboricola pv. guizotiae. GTDB lineage: Bacteria > Pseudomonadota > Gammaproteobacteria > Xanthomonadales > Xanthomonadaceae > Xanthomonas > Xanthomonas arboricola_C. The sequence goes on along the minus strand of NZ_MDSK01000003.1, from coordinate 79,070 downwards.
GTGCCCCGCGGCTGACCGAAATAAATACCGCCGGTGAGCTCGCGCAGGATCAGCAGATCCAGCCCGGACACCACCTCCGGCTTGAGCGTGGAGGCATCCGCCAGTTGTGGATACAACAATGCCGGACGCAGGTTGGCGAACAACCCAAGCTGCGAACGGATCTTGAGCAGGCCCCGCTCCGGGCGCAGCGATGGGTCGATGGTGTCCCATTGCGGCCCACCGACCGCACCCAGCAGCACCGCGTCGGCAGCGCGCGCGCGCTCCAGCGTTTCGTCGGCCAGCGGGCTGCCGTACTTGTCGTAGGCCGCGCCACCCAGTTCGTCGTACACCAGGCTGAAGCCTAGTCCGTGCTGCGCATCGATGCGCGTCAGCACCTTGACCGCTTCGGCCATGATCTCCGGGCCAATGCCGTCGCCGGGAAGAATCAGAATCTGCTTGCTCATGCAATCCTCGTCAGTTGGCGCCGCAGCGCCTTGGAAATCAACATCGCGCCACACGCACCTGGCATGACCGGCTCATCGGTGACCGCCGGCGACATTACCGCAGCGCGCCGAACAGCCACGGTTGACGCGCGCGATGGCCTTGCTCGAAGCGACCGATCGCATCGGCGTCCTGCAGGGTCAGGCCGATGTCGTCCAGGCCATTGAGCAGGCAGTGCTTGCGGAATGCATCGATGTCGAAGCCGTATTCCACGCCATCGGGGCGGCGCACGCGCTGTGCGGCCAGATCCACGGTGAGTCGGTAGCCCTCGGTGGCCAGGCATTGCTCGAACAGGGCGTCCACCTCTGCTTCGGCCAGCACGATCGGCAGCAGGCCGTTCTTGAAGCTGTTGTTGAAGAAGATGTCGGCGAAGCTGGGCGCGATCAGGGTGCGGAAGCCGTATTCGTCCAGCGCCCACGGCGCGTGCTCGCGCGAGGAGCCGCAGCCGAAGTTCTCGCGCGCCAGCAGCACGCTGGCACCCTGATAGCGCGGGAAATTGAGCACGAACTCCGGATTGAGCGGGCGCTGGCTGTTGTCGCGGCCGGGCTCGCCGATGTCCAGATACCGCCATTCGTCGAACAGGTTCGGCCCGAAGCCGGTGCGCTTGATCGACTTGAGAAATTGCTTGGGAATGATCTGGTCGGTATCGACATTGGCGCGATCCAGCGGCGCCACCAGTCCGGTGTGTTGGGTAAAAGGGGTCATTGGAATGCCGGGAATTGGGAGTGGAGAATGGGGAATTGGCAGAGCGGAGACAGGACGGACGTTGCGATTCTCTATTCCCGATTCTCGATTCCCTGCAACGCACGCACATCGACAAAATGCCCACTCACCGCCGCCGCTGCGGCCATCGCCGGGCTGACCAGATGGGTGCGGCCGCCGGCGCCCTGGCGGCCTTCGAAATTGCGGTTGGAGGTGGAGGCGCAGTGCTCGCCACTGCCCAGCTTGTCCGGGTTCATCGCCAGACACATCGAGCAGCCCGGCTCGCGCCATTCGAAACCGGCGTCAAGAAATACCTTGTCCAGCCCCTCGGCTTCGGCCTGCGCTTTCACCAGACCAGAGCCCGGCACCACCAACGCCTGCTTGATGGTGGAAGCGACCTTGCGGCCCCTTGCGACCGCAGCGGCCGCGCGCAGGTCTTCGATGCGCGAGTTGGTGCACGAGCCGATGAACACGCGGTCCAGGCGGATCTCGGTGATCGGCTGGTTTGCGCGCAAGCCCATGTACTTCAGCGCGCGCTCGATCGAATCGCGCCGGGTCGGATCCTGTTCGGCGGCCGGGTCCGGCACCTGCTGATCCACCGCCAGCACCATTTCCGGCGAGGTGCCCCAGCTGACCTGCGGCTTGATGTCTTCGGCGCGCAGCTCCACCACCGTGTCGAAGTGCGCGTCGGCATCGGAGACCAGCGTGCGCCACAGCGCGACGGCCGCCTCCCAGTCGGCGCCCTTGGGCGCGAACGGGCGACCTTGCACGTAGGCAATGGTCTTTTCGTCCACCGCCACCATGCCCACGCGCGCACCGGCTTCGATGGACATGTTGCAGATGGTCATGCGGCCTTCCATCGACAGTGCGCGGATCGCGCTGCCGGCAAATTCCAGTGCATGCCCGTTGCCGCCGGCGGTGCCGATCCTGCCGATCACCGCCAGCACGATGTCCTTGGCGGTCACACCGAACGGCAGCGTGCCTTCCACGCGCACCTGCATGTTCTTCATCTTCTTGGCGATCAGGCACTGCGTGGCCAGCACGTGCTCGACCTCGGAGGTGCCGATGCCGTGCGCCAGCGCGCCGAACGCGCCATGCGTGGAGGTGTGCGAATCGCCGCAGACCACGGTCATGCCCGGCAGGGTGGCGCCCTGCTCCGGGCCGACCACATGCACGATGCCCTGGCGCGCATCGTTCATCTTGAACTCGAGAATGCCGAAGTCGTCGCAGTTCTCGTCCAGCGTCTGCACCTGCAGGCGCGACACCTCGTCGGAGATCGACTCCAGGCCGCCCTGGCGCTCGGCACGCGTGGTCGGCACGTTGTGGTCGGGCGTGGCGATATTGGCGTCGATGCGCCACGGTTTGCGCCCGGCCAGGCGCAGGCCTTCGAAGGCTTGCGGCGAGGTCACTTCGTGCAGGATGTGGCGGTCGATATAGATCAGCGACGAACCATCGTCACGGCGTGTGACCTCGTGCAGGTCCCACAGCTTGTCGTACAGCGTCTTGGCAGTCATCGCGGCAACCCGAGTGGCGGATGGTGGGAGCACCCACCTGGCTGAGGTCGATGCTAGGAGCTTGCCTTGGATAACGCAAATTCATATTGTTTATTCAACAAATGAATTTCAGGAATGGCAATGGATCTGGCAAGCCTCAATGCGTTCGTGGCGATCGCCGAAAGCGGCAGCTTCTCGGCGGCAGGCGAGGCCTTGCACCTGACCCAGCCGGCGGTGAGCAAACGCATCGCGCAACTGGAGGCGCAACTGTCGGCACGGCTGTTCGACCGCCTGGGTCGGCAAGTGGTGCTGACCGAAGCCGGCCAGGCGCTGTTGCCACGCGCGCAACGCATCCTGGCCGAGCTGCAGGACACCCGCCGCGTGCTGGAGCATCTTGGCGCAGCGGTCGGCGGGCGCCTGAGCCTGGCCACCAGCCATCATGTCGGCCTGCACCGCCTGCCCGCCCTGCTGCGCGGCTTCGCCGTACAACACCCGCAGGCCGCGCTGGACATCCAGTTCCTGGATTCGGAGCTGGCCTATGCCGCGGTGCTGCGCGGCGAGGTGGAACTGGCGGTGACCACGCTGGCACCAGACACGCGCGCGCCGCTGCGTGCGCAGCCGATCTGGCATGACCGCCTGCAGTTCGTGGTGGCGCCGGATCACCCGCTGGCCGCCTTGCGCGCGGTGTCGCTGGACGATGTGGTGGCGCATCCGGCGGTGCTGCCGGACCCGGGCACGTTCACCCACCGCATCGTCGCCGGCCTGTTCGCCGAACGCGCCCTGGTGCCGAGCCTGCGCATGACCACCAACTATCTGGAGACGATCAAGATGCTGGTGTCGGTGGGCCTTGCGTGGAGCGTGTTGCCGGAGCGCATGATCGACCATCAGATCGTGGCGCTGCCGCTGCCGGATGTGACGCTGTCGCGCGAGCTGGGCTGCGTGACCCATGGCGGGCGCACCCTGTCGCGCGCCGCGCAGGCGTTTGTTGCGTTGTTGCATGCGCAGGCGGATCCGCTGCAGACGTGAGCGCGGCAGCTCCACGCAGCCGGCAACGCAGCAGCCTTATTGATCCACCAACCGATCGCGCCCCAGCCGCTTGGCCTGGTACAGGCGGCGGTCTGCCAGCGCCAGCAATTCGCGCCGGCTCGGTGCCTCATCGCTCATCGCCATGCCCATGCTGGCGGTGCAGCGCACCGTCGTGCCCTGCGTCTGGACAGCGATCGCGGCGAGCCGCTGGCGCATGCGTTCGAACAGCGCGCGCGCCTGCGCCGCGTCCACACCCACTGCCGCGAGCAGAAACTCTTCGCCACCGTGGCGCGCGGCAAAGCACTGCGCCCGGTCCCGCTCGTTGAGTGCTTCGCCGATCGCGCGCAGCACCGCGTCGCCGACCTCGTGGCCATAGTCGTCGTTGATGCGCTTGAAGTGGTCGATATCCATCAGCGCCAACGCCAACGGGGCGCCACCGGCGTGCGCATCGTCGAACCATTGCTGCAGGACACGCTCGGCCTCGCGCCGATTCGGCAGGGCGGTCAGCACGTCGTGGCTGGCGCGGTATTCCAGCTGGCGCATCAACGCTTCGCGTTCCTGGCTGGCCTGCTGCAGCGCCAGGTTCTTGTCGCTCAGTTCGCGTGTGCGCTTGTCGATCACCGTGTTGAGCTGGCGCTGACGCCGGCGATAACTGGCGGTGCGCCACAGATAGAGCCCGTAGACCAGGCTGCCCAGGCCGAGGATGCCCAGGGCGATCACTTCGCCGCGACGCCACCACGGTGGCGCCAGTACGATCGCCAGGCTGGATTCGCCCAACAGCGCGGTCTGCCGCCAGTCCACCGGCAGCGACATCGCCTGGACGCGGAAGCGGAAACGGCCCGGCGGCAGATTGGTGTAGACCGCCTCGCTGGCGCTGTCGGCGTCCACCCAGTCCGGGTCGAAGCCCTCCAGCCGGTAGCGGTAGCGCACCTTGTCCGGGCCACGGAAATTCAACCCGGCATAGCCGATGGCGATGCGCCGGGTCTCCGCACCGAAGCGATGCAGGCCATTGAGCGGCTGCACCGTGCCGTCGACCAGCAGGCGCTCGAACACGATCGGCACGCGATGGCCTTGCAAGGTACCCACGCGCGCCGGATCGATCACCCCCAGGCCCGCGGCGGTGGGGAACAGCAGCTGCCCGGACTGCGTCATCCAGCCGGCCGGCGCGCTGCTGCCGTTGCCCTGATTGCCGGGCATGCCGTCGCTGCGATCCACCACCTCCACGCTCAACTGCTCGCGCGTACCGGCATCGAGCTGATCGAAGTCGCTGCGCGCGATACGGAACACGCCATGGTTGCTCGACAACCAGAAATAACCGCGGCCGTCATCGATCACCCGGAACACCTTGTCGCGCGGCAACCCGACCCGGTGGTCGTAGACGCGAAAGGTCTCTCCACTCAGGCGCAGCAGGCCGCGATCGCTGGCGATCCACAGATCCCCCTTGGCATCGCGCAGGAAGTCGAAGGCGTTCTGCCCGGGAAAATCCTGCTCGCCCAGCCACGCGCGCGTGCTGCCGTTTGCCGACAGCGCGGTCATGCCGCGATCGGTGCCGATCCATACAGTGCCCAGCGTGTCGCGATACAGCACCTGCACCGAGCCATCGGGTACGCCGTCGGCGGCGGTGTAGCGGCGTGCCTTGCCATCGCGCCAGCGCACCAGCCCGGCCGTGGTGCCGATCCACAGCGCCTGGCCGTCCGGCAGCACCGCGCGCACCGACAGCGACGGCAGGCCGTCGGCCGCGCCGATGCGCGCCAGCACGCGACCCTGCGCGTCCAGCCGCACCACGCCCTGGCTGTAGGTGCCGGCCCAGACGCCGCCATCGCCGGCGTCGGCCAGGGCCAGCACCGACTGCTCCAGCACGCGTCCGCCCTGGTTCGGCACCACCGACACACGGCTGATCTGACGATTGCGCCAGCGGTCCAGGCCCACCGCGCTGCCCACCCACACGGTGCCGTCGCCGGTCTGCAACACCGTGCGCACATAGTCCGAGGCCAGCCCGTCCTCGTGGGTGATGCCGTGCGCGGCGCCCTCGGCAATGCGGAACAGGCCGTGCGTGCTGCCGACCCAGATCAGGCCCTCGGCGTCTTCCAGCAGCGCCGGGCTGGCCACTCCTGAAATGGCGATCTGTTCGTCGGGCGCATCCGCGCCGCTGTGGACCACCAGCGTGCCCGAGGGCAGGCTCATCCACAGATGCCCGCGTCGATCCAGCAGCAATGCATCCACCCGCTGGCCCTGGCGGAACCGCTGCAGGCCGCCGCCGCGGCTCCACCACCACACGCCGTCGTCGCCTGCAACGAGCAGGCCGCCCTGACGATCGCCGGCCAGCCGCCGCACCGGTGCGGCGCGCATCCCATGTGCCTTGCCCCAGGCCTCGGCTGCGCTGCCGTCGCGGGGCAGACGATAGAGCCCGACTTCGGTGCCCACCCATAAATCGCCGCCGCCCTCGGCCGCCAGCGCGGTGATGCGCGCGCGCGGCAGGCCGGCCTGGCGACCGACATCCACCACCCGCCCGTCCGGCTCGATGCGGTACAGCGTCTGCGGCGTGCCGACCCACAATGCGCCGTCGGCGCGCCGCAGCAACGCGCTGACCGCCAGATGCCGCGCCGAAGCGTCGCCCAGTTGCTGCCAGTGGCCGTCCTGGTAGTGGTAGACCCCGTCGAATGCGGTGCCGAACAACATCCCGCCGGTGCTGTCGCGTGCCACCACGAACACGCCCCCCAGCTCGACGCCCGGTGTGTTCTGGCGGTCATACACGGTGAAGTCGCGGCCGTTGAAACGCGCCACGCCTTCCCAGGTGCCAAGCCAGATCAGGCCGTCGGCGCCCTGCGCCACCGCATGCACCAGGTTGTGCGGCAGGCCGTCGTCCATGCTCCAGCGCGTGACGGTGTGATACGCGGTATGGGTCGGCGGCTGGGCGCCGGCCGGCCACGCGCCGAGCAGGATGCAGGCCAGCAATGCCCATCGCCACAGCAGCCCGGTCCGCCGCACGCATGTGCTGCGGACGCAGCCTGCATGCACATGCGCCCAAACCCTGTCCACGCTCTCCCATCCCCTCGTCGTGCTGGCAGAAGGTGCTGCCGACGTGCGCCAACAGACCGTTAGGCAATCTATCACCGGGGGTTTTTCAACGCCCTAGGTGGATTCCCCACACGCATGGGACGCACCATGACACCGGGAGGCATTCAGCTGAAACAATTACCGGCCATCACCAAACCGATGCGTAGCTAACACGAAGGGGCGACCGTTCCTGAGCGCTTCAAGGCGCTGCGCGGGCGGCGAGTATAAATATAGAACCCGATGGTCTAGTATTGACGCATGTCCAGCTCGCCCCCCCTCAAGTCCAAGGCCAGGAGCAACGGCCCCGGACGGCCCAAGGATCTTGGGAAACGCGCCGCCATCCTTGGCGCTGCCCGCACCATGTTCATGGAACAGGGGTATGCCGGTGTCAGCATGGATGGCATCGCCGCGCAGGCGGGCGTGTCCAAGCTCACCGTCTACAGTCATTTTGGCGATAAGGAGAGCCTGTTTTCCGAGGCGATCCGTGCGCAGTGCCAGCACATGATGCCGGACGACCTGTTCGACCACGCCCCCGAGGGCGCGCTGCGCGATCAGCTGATCGAAATCGCCCACGCCTTCTTCGCCATGGTCAGCACCGAATCTGCCATCTCCACCCACCGCATGATGATGGCGCCCGGCACCGGCGACGTGCATGTGCGCGAGATGTTCTGGGACGCAGGCCCCAAGCGCACGCAACAGGCGCTGGCGGATTTTCTGTCCGCGCGGGTCGCCGACGGCCAGTTGGAGATCCCGGATCTGGCGCGCGCTGCGTCGCAATTCTTCTGCCTGCTCAAGGGCGAGCTGTACGCCTTGATGATGTGCGGCCTGCACGGCCAGCCCACCCGCGCGCAGGTGGATGAGCATATCGACACCAGCGTGGACTTCTTTTTGAGGGCGTATGCGCCGCGCTGAGGGCCCCCGGCCTGTGGTGGCGATGACTTCCGGCACTGCGCCGGTTGGCGGCGCGCGGCGATGCTAGATGCGCCAGGCGCCTCGCGCACCGGTAAAATGTTCGCCCCACCGCGTTGGATAACCGCACCATGACGATCGATTTCACCCAGGCCCGCGAAAAGATGGTCGAGCAGCAGATCCGGCCGTGGGACGTGCTGGACCTGCGCGTGCTCGACGTGCTGGCGCGCCTGCCGCGCGAAGCCTTCGTGCCCGAGGCCTACAAGACCCTGGCCTATGTCGATGTGGAAATCCCGCTGTCGGCCGGCCACAAGATGATGAAGCCGGTGGTCGAAGGCCGCATGTTGCAGGCGCTGGATCTGCAGCCCGGCGAAGAGGTGCTGGAAGTGGGCACCGGCAGCGGCTTTGCCACCGCCTGCCTGGCCGCGCTCGCGCGCGAGGTTCTCAGCCTGGAGATCGACCCGACGCTGGCTGCCGCTGCACGCGCCAATCTGGACAGCAGCGGCCTGGGCAGCAACGTGCGTATCGAGACCGCCGACGTGTTCGGCTGGCAGAGCGAGCGCCGCTTCGACGCCATCTGCGTGACCGGCGCGGTCGAGTCGCTGCCGACGCAATGGCTGCAGTGGCTGCGTCCGAACGGACGGCTGTTCGTGGTGCGCGGTCACGATCCGGTGATGGAAGCGGTCCTGGTCCGTGGCGACGTCAACGCGCCGCGCATCGAATCGTTGTTCGAAACCGACCTCGCCTATCTCCAGGGCGCCGCACCGACGCCCCGATTCCAATTCTGATTCCCAAGGAAGCTTTCCCGATGATTCGCCGATCCCTCGTCCTGGCGCTGGCCGCCGCCCTGTCTCCGATGGCTGCGCACGCCACCGACCTGCTGCAGGTCTACGAAATGGCCCGCAACGGCGATCCGCAGCTGGCCGTGGCCGAGTCCACGCGGCTGGTCAATCGGGAAGGCCAGGTGCAGGCGCGTGCGGCGTTGTTGCCGCAGCTGGACGGCACTGCCGGATTCACCCAGGCGCATCGCGAGCTGGAAGGCGTCGATGGCAGAACGACGACCAAGCAGCGCCAGTATTCGGTTCAAGGCAACCAGACCATCTTCAACTGGGCCCAGTTCGCCAATCTGCGCGCGCAGCGTGAAGTGGCCAAGGCGGCCGACTTCACGCTGGAATCTGCCAACAACGACCTGATCACCCGCACTTCGGCGGCGTATTTCCAGGTGCTGGTGGGGATCGAATCGCTGGCCGCAGCCGAGACCAACGAAGCGGCGGCCAAGAAGCAGTTCGACTACGCCGACAAGCGCCTGGAAGTGGGCCTGGCCCCGATCACCGACGTGCACGAAGCCCGTGCCCAGTACGATCAGGCGCGCGCCGACACCATCAATGCCCGCAATACGCTCAAGGATTACTACCAGGCACTGACCGAGCTTACCGGCCAGCCCGTCGTTGGCTTGCGCGCGCTGCCGGAAGAATTCCGCCCGGAAGTGCCCGCCGCTTACGCCAATGTCGATCAACTGGTGGCCACCGCCATTGCCGATAACCCCGCGTTGAAGGCACAGCAGTTGCAGGTCAGCGCAGCCGAGTCGCAGGTCAACGCTGCACGTGCCGGCCATCTCCCCACCCTGAACCTGGGTGCCAATGTCGGCCGCAGCAATAGCTGGGGCGGCCAGGGGGCGGCCGATCAGGCAGCGGGCAACTTCACCACGCAGGGCCGCGATATCGATACCGATTCGATCGGCATCACGCTGTCGATTCCGATCTTCGCTGGCGGTGCCACGCAGTCCGCCGTGCGTCAGGCGCTCTCGCGTCGCGATATCCAGCAAGACACCTACGAGCAGCAGAAGCGCGCGCTGGACCGCAACACGCGCAATGCCTACCAGACCGTGGTTGCCGGCATCAGTGAAGTGGAAGCCCGCCGCCTGGCCGTGGTCTCCGCACAGGCCGCGTACGACGCCTCGCAGGTCGGTCTGGAAGTCGGCACCCGTACGGTGCTGGACGTGGTGCAGAACCAGCGCACGCTGTTCCAGGCGCAGTTGAACTATGCGCAGTCGCGCTACAACTTCCTGCAGAACCGTCTGCTGCTGGGCCAGGCGATCGGCAAGCTCGACATCACCGACCTGCAGGACGTGAACCGCCTGCTGTCGCAGGATGCCGAGTCCAAGCTACAGGGCAGTGGCTCGCTGCAGTAAGACGAGCGGATAGGTAACTAAAAAGGCGGGCGCAGGCCCGCCTTTTTTCTGTCCGATGCAACCGCGTATGCGCGACTGCGCGCAATACCTACGACGACTGCCACATCGCGGGTGATCTGCGGCTTGGCTGGAGGGCCCTTGCCCGCCTACCGCCGCAGGACACGCTGCAAGTACGTCCCTGTAAGCTCTTACGCGGCATCCATGCCGCGTAAGGTCCTGCGACGGTAGGCGGGCAAGGACCAATCATGATGGTCGGTGTGCATGGTTATAAGCAATGCACGACATTCGTTGTTCGGACTTGGTCGCTCCAAGACCGCTTGATGACGTGACTTGGCATGACTGCAACAGATTTACTGCAACGATGCGGCATGCACAGCTATATCTTTCAAGACGCCACGCCATCGCTTACCACCGGCGGTAGATCCGCTGCGATCTGCACCAGCGTGCGGGCCACTGCGCCCTTGCCGTTGGCGACCAGTGCCAGGCCTGCGGCAGCCATTGCTTCGCGTTGTGCGGGGTCACCCAGCAGGCGCGCCAGATCCTGGTACACGCACTCGGCGTCCTCGCAGATGGCAACGGCATCGGCCTCGCGCATGCGCCGCGAAATCTCCGAGAAGTTATGCAGATGCGGGCCGGTGACTGCGGGTGTGCCGACCGCAGCGGGTTCGAGCAGATTGTGTCCACCGATCGGCTGCAGGCTGCCGCCGACGAAGGCGACCTGCGCGCAGGCGTAGAAACTCATCAGCTCGCCCAGGGTATCGATGACGAACACCTTGTCGCGCGCCTGCGGCCATTGCTGGGTCTTGCGTGTGGACACGGCCCAGCCACGTTCGCGCGCCAGCGCCTCGACCTTGGGAAACCGTTCCGGATGGCGCGGCGCCCACAGCAGCAACAGGTCGGGCCATTGCAGCAGCAGCCGCGCATGGATATCGGCCACCGCTGCCTCTTCGCCTTCGTGGGTACTGGCGGCAATCCACACCGGGCGGGTGGCTGGCACATGCGCGCGAAACTGCGCGACCAGCGCCTGCAACTGCGCCGGCGCGGCGATATCGAACTTGAGATTGCCCAGTGCCACCACCTGGTCCGGACGCGCGCCAAGGGTGATGAAACGCTCCGCATCGTCCTGCGACTGTGCCGCCACGCAGGTCACCGTGCGCAGCGCGCGGCTGATCAACGGGGCCAGCACGCGATAACCGCGCAACGACCGCGCCGATAGCCGCGCATTGAGGATGTACAGCGGAATCTTGCGGTCGCGACAGCCGAACAGCATGTTCGGCCACAGTTCGGTTTCCAGGATCAGCGCCAGCCGTGGCCGGAAGTGCTCCAGAAACCGGCCCACGCTACCGGGCACGTCGTAAGGCAGATACACATGGTCGACCGCATCGCCCCACACCGCGCGCACGCGCTCGGAGCCGGTGGGGGTGATGGTGGTGATGACCCAGCGGATATCCGGACGCTGCGCGCGCAGGGCGTTGACCAGCGGCGCGGCGGCATTGACCTCGCCCACCGACACCGCATGCACCCATACGCGCGGGCGACCACAGGCATGCGTGTAGGACGCATAGCGCTCGTTCCAGCGGTTGAAGTATTCGCGCACGCGAAAGCCGCGCCACACCAGGTGATACACCGTCACCGGCAACAACAGGTACAGCAGCGCCGAGTACAGCCCGCGCAACAGCCATTCGATCGGGTCTTTCCGCATTGCTGCAGGATACGGGAGCGTTGCGGCGTGCGCATGTGCACGCCGACGCGCGCGCGTGATCCCTTAGAATTGGCGCATGTCAGAACCCGCCAACGTCGCCGTCCGCCCGTCCCTGCGCAATCCCAGGCACTGGCCCATGTATCTGGGCCTGGCCGTCATGGTGCTGGCCGGGCGCCTGCCCTGGACGCTGCAACGCGCGTTGGGCCGCGGCGTGGGCTGGATCGCGATGCGCCTGGCCGGCACGCGTCGGCGCGCTGCCGAGGTCAACCTCAAGCTATGCTTTCCCGAACAGGACGATGCCTGGCGGGCGCGGCTATTGCGCGACAGTTTCGATGCGCTGGGCGTGGGCCTGTTCGAGTTCGCGCGCGCCTGGTGGGGCAGCATCGATGCCATCCGTCCGGGCGTGCAGGTCGAAGGGCTGGAACATCTGCAGCGTCTGCAGGAACAAAAGCGCGGCGTGTTGCTGGTGTCCGGCCACTTCATGACGCTGGAGATGTGCGGGCGGCTGCTATGCGATTACGTGCCGCTGGCCGGCATGTACCGCAGGCATCGCAACCCGGTGTTCGAATGGGCGGTCAAGCGCGGGCGGTTGCGCTATGCCACGCACATGTTCGCCAACGAGGACCTGCGCGCCACCATCAAGCACCTCAAGCGCGGCGGTTTTCTGTGGTACGCGCCGGACCAGGACATGCGCGGCAAGGACACCGTGTTCGTGCCGTTCTTCGGGCACCCGGCCTCCACCATCACCGCCACCCACCAACTGGCACGGCTGACCGGCTGCGCGGTGGTGCCGTACTTCCATCGCCGCGAGGGTGGCCGCTACCTCCTCAAGATCGCAGCGCCGCTGGCAGACATCCCCTCCGACGATGTGATTGCCGATACCACGCAGGTCAATGCGGCGATCGAGGACATGGTGCGCGAGGCACCGGACCAGTACCTGTGGATCCATCGGCGCTTCAAGCGCCAACCGGGCGGCCGCAGCGCGTTCTACCAGTGACGCCCGCGGCCCTGCAGCGTGCTGCAGGAGCAGGTGATCGATCGGCCGGCGTCGCTAGCGCGGCGGTGCCTGCTCTGCGTCGTCGTTGAGCAGCGCGCCCGCATACAAACCCGCCAGCATCAGGCTAAGCCCGCCCCAGAAGCTGGAATAGAACGCCAGGTGGGTGTTGAGCGGAAAGACCGTGGCCACCAGCGCAATCATTGCCGGACGCGCCTGCTCACGTGCCACCACGCTCGAATAGCGCCACGCACGCCACGCCTGCGCCGCACCGGCCAGCCACAGCAGCAAACCGATCACCCCGGTTTCGGCCAGGATTTCCAGCACGATCTGGTGCGCATGGAAGGCCGGCCCGTCACCCCATGCCGGCGCCTGCGCGGGGGCCGGATTGCAGGCCGGGTAGGCCTGCCGAAATCCGCGTGCGCCCACGCCATTGAGCGGATGCGCGCGGATCATGCACAGCGCCGCGCCCCAGATCTGCGCACGCCCGGACAGGGCCTGGTCGACGCCCTGCTCGCCGTCGCCGAAGGCCAGGGCGGTGCGCTGGATGCGCTCGCGCGCCTGCGGCGCCACCGCCACCACGCCGGCCGCCAGCAGCGCGCCGACCAGCACCACTCCCAGCAGGCGACGGCCACCCAGCAACTGCCAGCCGGACAGCAGCACGATCACGCCGTAGGTGATCCACGACGCCCGCGAACCGGCCAGCACCAACACCACCCCGACCGCCGCCGCAGCGCCTGCCCAGGCCCAGGCATGGCGCCGGCCCAGCGCCAGCAACAGGAAGGGCGACAGGCTGGCCAGGGTCTGGCCGAACTTGAGGTTGCACGGCCCCAGCACGCCGCTAAGGCGGTCGACCAGGGCCAGCTCCTGCGGCGTGCACAGGCCATGCCCGCTGATCAGTTGCTTGATCTGATCCAGGCCGAAGAACAACGGGCTGTTGCCGAACGCGGCCTGCAGCAGCGCATCCAGCGTCCACACCGCGCCGATCACTGCCAGGCCGGTGAAAGTGCGCCGACGCCGCTGCGCATTGGCCACCGCGATCGCGCACAACCACATGAAAGGCAGATAGCGCAGATCGGTGGCCGACTTGCGCAGCGCGCGGCCCACGTCCACCGCATCGAACGCCGACAGCATCTGCGGCAACCAGTACGCAAAGAACAATACGCTGGTCAGCGCCCAGGCCGCACCGCTGAGCAGCCGGGTGCCGCCGCGGAACCGTGCATGCAGCAGGCGATACGTCGCAAACAGCGCGCCCAGCGACAACACCGTCTCGGCCAGCCCGGGCGTGGGCCACAGCGCCACGAACAGGATCACCCACAGCGGCGCCCAGCGACCGGCATCGGGCGTCAGCACGGACGCGGGAGGGATGGCCTCAGCGGCGGAGTTCGTCATAGACCTTCAGGGTGGCCGCTTGCATGGCCTGCAACGTGCAGGGAAGCACGGCGGGCGCTGTCGGCGCCTGCCGCAGCAAATGCAGCGCCCGGGTGCGCAAGGCATCGGCATCGAAGGCCGGTACCGCGCCGCCGGGTTGCAACTCGGCCAGCAGCTCGCCGACGCCGCCGTGCGCCCACCCCAGCACTGGCCGGCCCACCGACAAGGCCTCCACCACGGTGCGGCCGAAGGCCTCGGGCTTGCGCGACAGCTGCAGCACCAGATCGCTGGCGGCATAGGCCTCGGCAATGCGCGCGGTGGGTTCGGTGAAGGCGACCGCCCCGGCCACGCCCAGCCTGGTGGCCTCGGCTTCCAGCTCGCGCAGATAGGTTTCGCGGCCCGGCTCGCGCGCGCCCGGCAGCCACAACCAGGCCGGCACGCCAGCAGCGCGCACGTCGGCGAGCAGTTGCAGACCGTCGGCGTGCCCCTTCAGACGGGTGCCGCGCCCGGGCAGCAGCAGCAGTGGCGCATCGGCCGGCAGGCCGGGCAGCATGCTCTGTGCCCAGGCGCGCGCGCGGCGATCCGGATGCGGGCGACGCGGAAACTGCGCGATATCCACACCGCGCGGGATGGTGCGCACGCGCGCCGGGTCGGTCTGCGGGTAATGCGCGCGGACGTAGTCACTCACCGTCTGCGACACGCAGATCACCCGCTCGCCGTAGGTCATCACCGCGCTGTAGCGGCTGGGCGAATTGAGCCCGTGCACGGTGGTGACCAAGCGCGGCCGCGTCGCGGGCGGCATCCCGCGCAACGCGTGCCAGCCCAGCCAGGCCGGCAGGCGCGACCGCGCATGCACGATGTCGGCCCCGAGTTCGGCGAACAGCCGGCGCAGGCCGACCACATGCCGCAGCGTCAACAAGGACTTGCGGCCGATATCCAGGGTCAGATGCTCGCCACCGGCGTCCAGCAATGGCTGGACCAGGCGACCGCCGGCTGACACCACCACGGCGCGATGCCCCGCCTGCACCAGCGCAGCGGCGATTTCCAGGGTGGAGCGCTCGACGCCGCCGGACTGCAGCGCCGGCAGCAGTTGCACCACGGTCAGGCGGTGCACCGGCCAGTATCAGTCGGCGAGCACGAACAGCGCGCCGCAATACGGGCACTTGGCTTCGCCGTTGGGCTCGTCTTCGATCGGCAGGTACACGCGCGGATGCGAGTTCCACAGCGCCATCGCAGGCGTCGGGCAGCTCAGCGGCAGATCGCTGCGCTGCACGGTGTAGCGCGATTCGGCATTGGCGGGCGCGGTGGCGGTCTGGCTCATGGCGGCACGATCGTAGAGGCAAAGGCAGAGCGACGATTCTAGCAGCCTGCGTGGTGATCGGCCCATTGAGCGGGCGACGCCGGCTCGGGTGGGAGGGTCTGCGCGCCAGCGCAGGCGCCGGCAACGTCGAGCGATGCGAGAGATCCGGCAGGGCCTGCCCCCTTGCAGGCACGCGGGGTCAGACCACCCACCCGGACATCGCGCTTATCATCGCCTGACCGTGGCGCACCGCCCGTGCCTGCGCCCCGTGTCCGGATCGCCCGCAGCACTCGGCCGGACCTGCCCTGCGGTATCGCACCCAAGGAGACATTCCCACGTGACCTCGTCTGTTGTGCTGTTGCACCCGCGTGAGCTGTGGCTCCGGCTGGTTGTCGCCCTGGGCTGCGCTGCGCCGCTGTCGGTGAGCGCGGCAACCGGGTTGTCGAGTTCGTTCGAGCCCGGGCAGCCGTTGCCGGTGAGCGCGGCGGCAGGCGATGTGCAGATTGCCATCGGCACCGGCCCGGCCGCGCCGTATGCGGCCAAGCCCAACGCCGGCTACAGCGGTGCGCATGCCTTGCGGTATCGAAGTCACGCCGCAGGTGGGCGGCGCACCCTGTTTACCGCCGATGTCCCGATCGGTGCCGATACGACGCTGTCGTGGCTGGTATTGCCTGAAAGTGTGGGCGGCGAGCACGCGGCGTCGACCTATGTGTCCCTGGATCTGCTGCTGGACGACGGCACGCGCGCGTCTGCCAGCGCTGCGCGGGATCAGCATGGCGTCGCGCTAGCTGCGCAGGCGCAAGGCGCGTCGAAGACGCTGTATCCGCAGCAATGGGCGCGCAAGGCGGTGCGGCTGGGCGACGTACCCGGCCTGCGTGGGCGCCGTGTGCGTGCGATCGAGCTGGACGTTGCGCCGCCCGCAGGCGCGACCAGTGCCGGCTGGATCGACGATATCGCGCTTGCCGAGGTGCCGCTGACGCCGGCAACGCGTCCGTCGGATTGGGTGCTGACCACGCGCGGCACGCAATCCAATGGCACGTTCTCGCGCGGCAATAATTTCCCTGCAACGGCCGTGCCGCATGGTTTCAACTTCTGGACGCCGGTGACCGATGCGGGCACGCTGACCTGGCTGTATCGCTGGAACGAACATAACGATGCGGACAATCGCCCGCGCCTGCAGGCGTTGTCGCTCAGCCATCAGCCCAGCCCGTGGATGGGCGACCGCCAGACCTTTCAGGTGATGCCGTCGTTGGCCGCCGGCGTGCCGCCAGCCGATCGCAAACAACGTGCACTGGCGTTTTCGCATGCCAATGAAACTGCGCGCCCCTATCGCTACGCGCTGCAGTTGGACAACGGGATCCAGGCCGAGATCGCACCGACCGACCATGCCGCGCTGTTCCGCTTTCGCTTCCCGGCACAGGGCGATGCCAATCTGGTGTTCGACAATGTGGACGCGCGCGGCGCGCTGCGCCTGGATGCGGCAACACAGACGCTCTCCGGCTACACCGATGTGCGTAGCGGGCTATCGACCGGGGCCACGCGCATGTATGTCTATGCCAGCTTCGACACGCCGTGGAAAACCAGCGGCCTGAGCGATACCGGCCGGCCCACCGGCTGGATCAAGTTCGATGCCGGCAGCACCCGGCAGGTGCAGATGCGCATTGCCACCTCGCTGATCTCGCTGGATCAGGCCAGGCACAACCTGTCCCTGGAAATCGCGCCGCAGGCAACATTCGAGCAGGTTGCCGCGCGTGCGCAGGACGCCTGGGATGCATTGCTGGGACGCCTGGAGGTGCCCGATGCCACCGCCGACCAGAAGACCACGCTGTACTCCAAACTGTACCGCCTGCACCTGTATCCCAACTCCGGCCATGAGAACGTCGGCAGCGCCAGCGCACCGGACTGGCGTTACGCCAGCCAGAGCAGTTGGTCGGACGACAACATCGATGGCAGCGCGGTGCGCAGCTTTGCGCCGATCCGCGATGGCCGGGTCTATGTCAACAACGGCTTGTGGGACACCTTTCGCACCGCGTGGCCGGCGTACGCCTTGTTCGCGCCCGACGATGCCGGTGCGCTGGTGCAAGGCTTTCTGGAGCAATCGCGCGCGGGCGGCTGGGTGGCGCGCTGGTCGTCGCCCGGCTATGCCGATCTGATGGTCGGCACCAGTTCCGATGTGGCCTTTGCCGATGCCTGGCTCAAGGGCGTGCAGGGCTTCGATCCGCTCGAGGCGTATGTTGCCGCACGCAAGAACGCCACCGTGGTGGCGCCCGACAGGCATGTCGGCCGCAAGGGCATGGCGCGTTCGACCTTTCGCGGTTATGCCGATACCGACACTCACGAAGGCATGTCGTGGTCGATGGAAGGCGCACTCAACGACTTCGGTATCGCCAACATGGCCGATGCGCTGGCCACGCAGGCGAAAACAGCCACGGCGCGCGAGCGTTACGCGACCGAGGCTGTGTATTTCCGTCACCGCGCGGCAGGCTATTCGGCACTGTTCGATCCGGCGATCGGGTTCTTCCAGGGCCGCACCCCGGACGGCACCTGGCGCGTGGACGCGGCACAGTACGATCCGCGCGTCTGGGGCCACGATTACACCGAATCCAGCGGCTGGACGTTTGCGTTCACCGCACCGCACGATGGGCAAGGCCTGGCCGCGTTGTATGGAGGACGCGCCGGTCTGGCAGCGAAGCTGGATACGTTCTTCGCCACCCCCGAGACCGCCGAGGCCAGGTTCGCCGGCTCTTACGGCTCCACCATCCACGAAATGACCGAAGCGCGCGACGTGCGCCTGGGCATGTACGCGCACAGCAACCAGACCGCGCACCATATCCCGTGGATGTACCTGTACGCCGGGCAGCCGTGGAAGACGCAACGCCTGACCCGCGAGATCCTGGCGCGCCTGTACCTGGGCAGCGAGATCGGCCAGGGCTACCCCGGCGATGAGGACAATGGCGAAATGTCGGCGTGGTATCTGTTCGCAGCGATGGGCTTGTATCCGTTGCGCATGGGTACGCCGGACTATGTGATCGGCTCGCCGCTGTTCACGCACGCCAGCCTGCGTTTGCCGAACGGCGGGACGCTGACGGTCAATGCGCTGCAGAATTCGCCGCAAAACGTGTACGTGCAATCGCTCAAGGTCAACGGCAAGCCCTGGCGCAAGACCTGGTTGCCGCATGCAGACATCGCCAGGGGTGCGACGCTGGACTTCGTCACGGGGCCGACGCCCTCGCGCTGGGGCACCGGGCCGGACGATGCGCCGCCATCGCTGACGCCTGCGGGTGAACGCCCTGCCCCCTTGCGTGATGTGCTCGGAGACACGGCGCGCATCACCCTGGCCGATGGTGGCGATGTCCCGGCACTGCATGACGACGATGCCGGGACGGTCGCTGCAGTTGCATCGGCATCGGCACTGACGTTCAGCGGCATGGCGCGCGGCACGCCGACGCTCTACACGCTGACCAGCGGCAACGCGGCGATTGCGGCGAGCGGATGGACGCTGGAAGCGCGTACGGCCGATGGTGCCTGGAAGGTGGTCGATCAGCGCCGCGAGGAAACGTTTGACTGGCCATTGCAGACGCGGCCGTTTCGCATTGCCTCCCCGGGTGCGTATGCCGAGTATCGGCTGCGATTCAGCGCACCTGCGAAACTGCAGCTGGCGGAGATCGAGTTGCTGGGGGCTGAGCCTGCGGCGCGTTGAGGCGCAGGTCTCGCATCGCTGATCGCGCTGCTTTCTGCAGGCAGGCGACTGCAGGATGCAGGCACCTGCTCACGCAATCGACGGAATTGCACGGGGGCTGCCGGAGCGGGGTTTTACTGCAAGGTCAGCAGCGCTGGTAACCGTCCCCTCACCCCAACCCCCGCTCCGCGCGCCGGCCCGAGCTTGCGGCGCGGGCGCTTCAAGGCACGCGCGCCAGTGGCGCGCAAGCAGTGCCTTGTCGCCCCGATGGGAGAGGGGCGTTGGCGCGGCACGCGGGGTGCCGCTAGCGGATCGGTCTTTGATGTTTCCCGGTGGGGGAATCTCAATCGCTATTTTTTTCGCTGGCGGTCTTCTCGGCATCGCGCTGCCGGCGGATCTGCGCATCCACCGCCGCAATCGCGGTCATGTTCATCACCCGGCGCGAGGTGGCGCTGGTGGTGAGGATGTGCACCGGCTTGGAGATGCCCATCAGGATCGGGCCGATCGCCACGCCGTCGGTGAACACGCGTACCAGGTTGTAGGCGATGTTGGCCGCTTCCAGGTTCGGCAGCACGAACAGGTTGGCGCGGCCCTTGAGCGTGCTGTTGGGCATGATCTGCTTGCGCAGCGCCTCGTCCCAGGCGGTGTCGCCCTGCATTTCGCCGTCGATGTTGAGCTCGGGCTTGCGCTTGAGCAGGGCTTCGCGCACCTGGCGCATCTTCAGCGCATCGCGCGAGTCGTGGCTGCCGAAGTTGGAGTGCGACAGCAGGGCGATATTGGGCTCGATGCCGAACAGCTTGAGGCGGTACGCAGCCTGCAGCGTCGCCTCGACCACCTGCTCCACGGTCGGGTCTTCCTGCACATGCGTGTCCAGGAAGAAGAACACGCCCAGCTGGTTGATCACGCCGGTCATCGCAGAGGTGGAGCTCACCCGCGGCTCCAGCGGAATCACGCTGCGTGCGTAGCCCAGCTTCTTGTGGAAGCGGCCGACCACGCCCGACAGCATCGCATCGGCTTCGCCACGCGCCACCATCACCGCCGCGATCAGGGTCGGACGCGAGCGCATCAGTTCCTTGGCGGCGGTGACGGTCACGCCGCGACGCTCGGTGAGCGCGTGGTAGTACTGCCAGTATTCGTTGAAGCGGGGGTCGTCGAGGATGTTGGTGATCTCGAAGTCCACTCCGGCGGTCAGGCGCAGGCCCATGCGCTCGATGCGCGCCTCGATGACGTCCGGGCGGCCGATCAGGATCGGGAACGCCAGGCCTTCGTCGACGACGTTCTGCACCGCGCGCAGCACCACTTCCTCTTCGCCCTCGGCATACACCACGCGCTGCTTGTCGGCGCGCGCGCGGTCGTAGACCGGCTTCATCATCAGGCTGGTGCGGTAGACGAACTGGCCGAGCTTGTCGCGGTAGGCCTCCATGTCGGTGATCGGGCGCGTGGCCACGCCCGAATCCATCGCCGCCTGCGCAACGGCGGACGACAGCTCCACCAGCAGGCGCGGGTCCAGCGGACGCGGAATCAGGTATTCCGGGCCGAAGCTCGGGGTCTCGCCGCCGTAGGCCGCGCCCAGGTCGGAGGCCTCGCGCCGCGCCATTGCCGCAATCGCCTTGACGCAGGCGATCTTCATTTCCTCGTTGATGCCGGTGGCGCCCACGTCCAGCGCGCCGCGGAACAGATACGGGAAGCACAGCACGTTGTTGATCTGGTTCGGGTAGTCCGAACGGCCGGTGCCGATGATGCAATCCGGACGTACCGCCTTGGCCGCTTCCGGGGTGATTTCCGGGTTGGGATTGGCCAGCGCGAAGATCACCGGCTGGCGCGCCATGCTGGCGACCATCTCCGGCTTGAGGATGCCGGCCGCCGACAGGCCCAGGAAGATGTCCGCGCCCTCGACGATCTCGGCCAGGGTGCGCTTGTCGGTGTCGCGCGCGTAGCGCTGCTTGTCCGGGTCCAGGTCGGTACGACCGGTGTGGATCACGCCATCGCGGTCCAGCGCCAGGATGTTCTCCGGCTTCAGGCCCAGCGAGACCAGCATGTTGACGCAGGAGATGCCGGCCGCGCCCATGCCGGTGGTGGCCAGCTTCACCTCTTCGATCTTCTTGCCGGTGACCACCAGCGCGTTGAGCACGGCGGCGCCGACGATGATCGCGGTGCCATGCTGGTCGTCATGGAACACCGGGATGTTCATGCGCTCGCGCAGCTTGCGCTCGACGATGAAGCACTCCGGCGCCTTGATGTCTTCCAGATTGATGCCGCCGAAGGTCGGCTCCAGGCTGGCGATGATGTCGACCAGCTTGTCCGGGTCGTTCTCGTTGATCTCGATGTCGAACACGTCGATGCCGGCGAACTTCTGGAACAGCACGCCCTTGCCTTCCATCACCGGCTTGGAGGCCAGCGGGCCGATGTTGCCCAGGCCCAGCACCGCGGTGCCGTTGGTGATCACCGCCACCAGATTACCGCGCGCGGTGAGCTCGCTGGCCTGGGTGGGTTCCTCGACGATCGCCTCGCAGGCGAAGGCCACGCCCGGCGAATACGCCAGCGACAGATCGCGCTGGGTCAGCATCGGCTTGGTCGCGGTGACCTTGATCTTGCCGGCCGGCTGCTGGCGGTGGTAGTCGAGGGCGGCCTGTTTGAAGTCGTCGTTGGACATCGGCTGTGTGGGTCTCGAAGGCGCAGGAGGGCTGAATTCTACCCTCCTGCCTGAACAAGGGCCTGTCGCGCAGCTGTCGGCGCGGCAGGGAGATCGCATGCTGCAGCGCGTCGTGCGCCGCGGCCGGGCTCGCGGTCAACGCAGAACGGCCCTGCATCCCGCCGGCATGGCCGACGGAATACAGGGCCGTAGGAAACATCAGCGCAGGCTGGCCGGCGCGGTGCCCGGCTGTCCGACCGGCGCCTGCAGCGGTGGCTCACCGCCGTCCAGCGCCAGCTTCAGCTGGTCGCGGTCCAGCGCATTTTCCCAACGCGACACCACCACGGTGGCCACTGCGTTGCCGATGAAGTTGGTCAGCGAGCGGCACTCGCTCATGAAGCGATCCACGCCCAGGATCAGCGCCATGCCGGCCACCGGCACTTCCGGCACCACGGCCAACGTGGCGGCCAGGGTGATGAAGCCGGCACCGGTGACGCCAGCGGCGCCCTTGGAGCTGAGCATCGCCACCGCCAGCAACGCAATCTGGTGACCCAAGGTGAGCTCGGTGTTGGTGGCCTGGGCGATGAACAACGCCGCCAGGGTCATGTAGATGTTGGTGCCGTCCAGATTGAACGAGTAGCCGGTCGGTACCACCAGGCCCACCACCGACTTCTCGCAGCCGGCCTTTTCCATCTTCTCCATCAGCGAGGGCAACGCCGACTCCGACGAAGAGGTGCCCAGCACCAGCAACAGTTCGGCCTTGAGGTAGCGGATCAGCTTGAGCACCGAAAAGCCGCACAGGCGACAGACCAGGCCCAGGATCACCAGCACGAACAACAACGAGGTCAGGTAAAACGACCCCACCAGCCAGGCGAGGTTGACCAGCGATTCCACGCCGTACTTGCCGATGGTGAAGGCGATCGCGCCGAACGCACCGAGTGGCGCGGCGCGCATCAGGATATGCACCAGCTTGAACACCGGGGCGATCAGCGCTTCCAGGAAGTGCAGAACCGGCTTGCCGCGCTCGCCCACCAGGGCCAGCGAGACACCGAACAGCACCGCCACAAACAGCACCTGCAGGATGTTGGGCCCGGTCAGCTTTCCGTTGACCACCTGGTCGCCAGTGAAGGCGCCGATCAACGAGTTGGGAATGATGTCCATCAGGAAGCCGACCAGGGTCAGGTCGTGCGACTTCTCGACGTAGCTCTTGACTGCGCTCTGGTCCAGATCGGCCGGATTGATGTTCATGCCGGCGCCGGGCTGCACCACGTGCGCCACGATCAGGCCCACCACCAGTGCCAGCGTGGAGAAGAACAGGAAGTAGGCCATTGCCTTGCCGAACACCCGGCCCACCGTCTTGAGGTGGGTCATGCCGGCGATGCCGGTGACGATGGTCAGGAAGATCACCGGGGCGATGATCATCTTCACCAGCTTGATGAAGGCATCGCCCAGCGGCTTCAGGCTTTCGGCGAAGGCCGGCTCGAAGTGGCCCAGCAGGGCACCCAGGACGATCGCCACCACCACCTGGAAATACAGCTGACGGTAAAACGGGACGGGCGCCGGCAGGGGGCCGGCAGGCTTGCTGATGTGCATGACGCCACTCCGAGGGAACATAGAGGGTGCCTGAGCAGGCACCCGGTGGGGGCATTCTGGCCGTACGTCACAGCCCGAGCCGATAGCCCATTGGTACTACGCACTGTCCCCGGGCTGAACGTCGCCTTACACTTCAGCCGCGCCACCACCGGCCGTTAATTCCGTTTAACGCAGACACCGATTCCTGTGTTGTTGGCCCCCCGGAACCTGCGCGCTTGCTGAAGCTGTTCAGTGCGACCGCCATGGCAGGACGCCCGGCCCCTTCTCCTTGCCGAAGACCACACCTATGCGCCTCAATCCGCTCGTTCTCGCGTTGGCCATCGCCGCCGCGCCCGCTGCCGCCAATGCGGCCACTTCGCTGGAAAACTGGCCCACCAAGTACACCTTCGGGGATGGCACCGAGCTCGGCCTGACCGGCAACTACGCCTACGACGACAACAACTTCTCCGGCGACGACCGCCTGGAAGACCGCACCGACTTCCGCCGCAAGGAATTCGGCGCCACCCTCAAGAAGAAGGGCGTCTACGACGCCATGGTGTATTTCGACTTCGAGTCCAAGCTGTGGCTGGACGTGTTCTTCCGGGTCGAGACCAAGGCCCTGTTCGGCCAGGACTACGGTCGCGTGCGGCTGGGCTACATGAAGGTGCCGGTGGGTCTGGAAGCGGTGCAGAGCTCGCGTGCGGGCAGCTTCATGGAGCTGGGCCTGCCGATCCAGGCGGTGTTCCAGGGCCGTCGTACCGGCGTGGAATGGACGCTGGAGCGCCAGCAGTACCTGCTGCAGGCCGGCGCCTACGGCGGCAAGGACCTGCAGGGCGACAACCCGGGCACCACCCAGGCCGTGCATGCCGCCTGGACCCCGTTCAAGGCCGAAGGCAACGTGCTGCACCTGGGCCTGGCCGGTTCGGTGGAAAACCCGCGCGGCTTCAGCGACGGCCGCGGCGTGTCGTTCAGCCCGCGCGTGCGCCTGCGTGCCCGCCCGGAAGCCGGCCTCACCGACGTGCGCCTGATCGACACCGGCACCATTCTCGATGTGGACCACGTGATACGCGCCGGTGTGGAAGCGGTGTGGATCCACGGCCCGTTCTCGCTGCAGAGCGAAGCGCTGCGCGCCGAGGTGGCGCGTAACGACAACCTGCCGCATTACATCGCGCAGGGCCAATACCTCTACGGCACCTGGACGCTGACCGGCGAGTCGCGCAGCTATGCCGGCGGCGTACCGGGCAACATCAAGCCGGCGCACGACTACGGCGCGGTCGAGCTGACCGCCCGCTACAGCCGCCTGGATCTGGAAGACAACCGCGTCAGCGGCGGCCGCCAGCACGACACCACCATCGGCGCCAACTGGTACCTCACCAGCCACTTCAAGTTCCAGGCCAACTACAGCTGGGTGGATGCCACGCGCAACGGCGTGCATGAAACCCCGCACGTGATGGAGCTGCGTGCGCAGGTGCAGTTCTAAGCAGCGCTGAAGCGCGCTGCTGCCAGCGCAGACGGCAGCAGGTTTCCGACACGGCCGCATCCGTTCACGGGCGCGGCCGTTGTCGTTTTCGGCATTTTCCAGTGCGCGGCAAGCGCGCCTGACAAAACAGAGCGAGCAGTCGTCAGGTGGCTGCGGACGGTGCGCAGGAGCCGGAGTGTGCGAGTGGTACATGCCGCACCGAGCACTGGCCGCGCCAACATGGCGGTGAGCGCCGTCGTCTTGTTGGCTGCCCGAAGGCGATGGCTGCGCGATTCGGCAACAGACCGCCATACTTGCGGCCATGTACGCATCACAACGCCGCCGCCTGCTGCTCACCCTGACCATCGTGCTGGGCGGCATGCTGGTGGCCATGCTGGCGGCCGGGCACTTCGTCGAACAGAACGCGCTGCACGAGGAAAGCGCCACCGTGCGCCGGCAGCTGCGCCTGTATGCGCAGGCGCTGCAGCAGCGCATCGACCGCTATCGCACGCTGCCGCAAATTCTGGCGTTGGACCCGGAACTGCGCGCGGCGGTGTCCGGCCCGCTGTCGCCCGAGCAGGTGCAGCGGCTCAATCGCAAACTCGAACGCGCCAACAACGTCACCCAGTCGTCCACGCTGACCCTGATCAACCACGACGGCGTGGCGCTGGCGGCCAGCAACTGGCAGGCGCCGCGCAGCAACGTCGGCGTGGACTATGCGTTCCGCCCGTATTACCAGCAGGCGTTGGCCAACGGCAGCGGCAGTTTCTACGGCATCGGCATGACCACCAGCGAGCCGGGCTATTTCCTGTCGCAGGCCATCGTCGACGCCGGCGGCCAGGTGCAGGGCGTGGTGGTGATCAAGATCGCGCTGGCCGCGCTGGAACGCGAGTGGCTGCAGACCCCGGACATCGTGCTGGCCTCCGACGCACACGCGGTGGTGTTCCTGGCCAGCCGGCCGCAGTGGCGCTACCGCATGCTGGCCCCGCTGAGCCTGCGCGACCGCAGCGAATTGCGCAGCACCCGCCAATACGCCGACCAGGACTTGCTGCCGCTGCAGCGACGATTGATCGAGCGGACCGGCAACGGCGGCGTGCTGGCCGAGGTCAGCGACCCGCCGCTCGCCGGCCCGGTGCTATGGCAGACCCTGGAGGTGCCCGAAAGCGGCTGGCGCCTGCATCTGCTGCACGACACCCGCGCCAGCGCGGCGGCCGGCCGCGCCGCGGCGA
This sequence comes from Xanthomonas arboricola pv. guizotiae, assembly GCF_002940205.1. Taxonomy (GTDB): domain Bacteria; phylum Pseudomonadota; class Gammaproteobacteria; order Xanthomonadales; family Xanthomonadaceae; genus Xanthomonas; species Xanthomonas arboricola_C. The sequence continues at coordinate 53,274 of NZ_MDSK01000003.1, read as the reverse complement.
TTGCCGCGGCGGGCGCGTGGTTGGCACTGGCCTTGCTGTGGTTGTTCGTGCAGCAGCGGCGGCGCCTGGCCGCGTTGCGCCAGCGCAGCCGGCACGAGCTGGAAAGGCTGCTGCAACAACACGCCGAAGAACTGCGTACCGCGCAGGATGGCGTGGTCACCGCCGCGCAACAGGCCAATGCCGGTCTGAGCCGCAGCCTGGAACACCTGCCGCAGGGCGTGGTGGTGATCGACGAGGCGCTCAATCTGGTGGCGTGGAATTCGCGCTATGTGGAGCTGTTCCGCTTCCCGCCCGAACTGCTGAAGATCGGCCGGCCGATCGAAGACCTGTTCCGCTTCAACGCACGCCGCGGCCTGCTCGGACCAGGGCCGATCGAAGCGGCGATCGAACGCCGCCTCAATCATCTGCGCAGCGGCAAACCGCATATGCGCGAGAGCGAGAAGGAGGACGGCACCGTGCTGGAAATCCGCGGCAATCCGCTGCCCGACGGCGGATTCGTCACCAGCTATGCCGACATCACCAGTTACAAGAACGCCGCGCGCGAACTGCGCTCGCTGGCCGATGCACTGGAACACCGCGTGGCCGAACGGACTCGTGACCTGGCCGCAGCCAAGCGCGAGGCCGAGAGCGCCAACCGCTACAAGACCCGCTTCGTCGCCTCCGCCGTGCACGACCTGCTGCAACCGCTCAACGCCGCGCGCATGTTCGTCTCGGTGCTGCGCGGGCAGGTGCGCGAGACCGGCAGCGCGCGCGTGGTCGACAATATCGAAGGCGCGCTCGCCGCGCAGGACGCCATCCTCAACAGCCTGCTGGACATCTCGCGGCTGGAGGCCGGCAGCCTGAAGACCCAGGTGCGCGATTTCGCCATCGCCCCGCTGCTGGAAACGCTGGCGCGCGAGTTCGGCATCCTTGCCGAAGACCGCGGCCTGGTGCTGGATTGGGTGCCCACTTCGGCGGTGGTGTTGAGCGATGAAAACCTGCTGCGGCGCATCCTGCAGAACTTCCTGTCCAACGCCATCCGCTACACCCCGCGTGGGCGCGTGCTGATCGGCTGCCGTCGCCGCGGCGGCTGGCTGCGCATCGAGGTGCACGACCAGGGGCCCGGCATCCCCGAGGCCCTGCAGGAAGAGATCTTCGAAGAGTTCCGGCGCCTGGACGACGGCGTGGCCAACGATCGTGGCGCCGGCCTGGGCCTGGCCATCGTCGAGCGCATCGGCCGGCTGCTCGGCCACCGCATCGGCCTGCGTTCCACGTTGGGCAGCGGCAGCGTGTTTTCGGTGACCGTGCCGCTGGGCGAGCGCGCGGCCATCGTCAGGCAGTTGCCGCCGCCGACCACCAGCGCAGACAACGCCAACGACCCGATCCTGCACGGCTGCCGGGTGTGGTGCGTGGACGACGACCCGCGCGTGTGCGAGGCCAGCCGCGCCCTGCTGGAACGCTGGGAATGCCGTGTGGACTTTGCCGGCGGCCCCGACGCGGCATTGGCCGCCGCCAACGCCGACGAGGTGCCGGAGCTGCTGTTGCTGGATGTGCGCATGGGCGAGCACTACGGCCCCATGCTGCTGCCGCAGTTGGTGCAACGCTGGCAACGCGAGCCGCGCGTGATCCTGGTCACCGCCGAAGCCGACCCGGCGCTACGCGAGCATGCGCTCGACCTGGGCTGGGGATTGTTGGCCAAGCCGGTGCGCCCGCCCGCGCTGCGCGCGTTGGTGACCCAGATGGTGTTGCGGCGCGGCTGAGCTGCACAGTCGGCAGCGACAGGCAGGCAAGGCCTGCGGTTGCCATGTAGCGACGATTCCGGCTTGCATCGCGCCGAGAGGCCGAACGATGTCGCATCGGCCACGCACGTCCCGTACAGCGATTTTCTGGCCCTGCGTGATCTGGCCGGGTTTCGCCGGATCGTTTCAGCGTACCGAAGTGCGTGCCGCTTCAGGCGCGCGTTCGCGATGGCGCTACAGTGCTTGCGTCTCCTGCTGCTCACGTCTGCATCGTGTACAGCTCACCTGCCGATTTTTTCTCCGCCAGAAAATTGGAGCCGCCATGTTCAGGCCTGCCGCTGTGATGTTGACCACGTTGCTCGCCGCCGGGTGCGCGGCGGATATGCCCGTACACGCGTCCACGCCATCGGCGACCGTGCAGCCCCCCGGCCCGGTGCGCGCGGACATGGACCCGTACACGCTGCAGACATTGGACCGCGTGCTGCAAGAGGCATCCACGCATCGCGGTTTGAGTTCCGGCCATCTGATCAAGCGGCTTTCGGCGGAATTTCTCGGCACGCCGTATCAGGCCGACATGCTGCAGGGCTCGGCCACCACGCCGGAGCGGCTGATCATCGACTTCAGGGGCCTGGATTGCTTCACCTATCTGGACTATGTCGAAGCGGCGCGCCACGCCCATTCGCAGCAGGACTTCGTCGATCGCGTGATCCTCACCCGCTACGTCGATGGCATCGTCGGTTTCACCTCGCGCAAGCATTTCTTTTCGGACTGGGTCGCACGCCCCTACCAGCTTGCCGACGACATCACCGCAACGCTCAGCCCCAAGGCCGCGAGAGTGGACAAGACGCTCAATCTCAAGGCCGACGGCAGCAACTATCTGCCTGGATTGCCGCTGGTACGGCGATCGATCACCTACATCCCCGCCGCCGATGTGGATGGCACTGTCGTCCGGCGACTGCGCACTGGCGACTATGTGGGCAGGTACTCGCCGGCGCCCGGGCTGGATGTCAGCCATGTCGGCATCTTCGTCAGGACCGACCGGGGTCCGGTGCTGCGCAATGCCTCATCGCGCCCGGAGAACGAAAAGGTTGTGGACTCGCCGTTCATGGAGTACGTCGCACGCACGCAGGGCATCGTCGTCTACAGGCCCTGGCGAGGGGCGATCAGCCCTCGCCTTCCGGCTCCAGCGCCTTGACCAGCACTGCCGCCTGGGTGCGGCTGTAGCAATCCAGCTTCTTCAGGATGGCGGTGACGTGCACCTTGACGGTGTTCTCGGCCAGCCCCAGTTCGTGTGCGATCTGCTTGTTGAGCAGGCCGTCGGCCAGGCTCAGCAGCACGCGGAACTGCTGCGGGGTGAGCTGGGCGAGCTTGGAGGCCAGTTGCGCGTCGGCCTCCGAGCGCTCGGCGGTCATCGGCGGGAACCAGGTGCCGCCCTCCAGCACGCTGGCCACCGCGGTGCCGATCGATTCGGCCGGGGTGGATTTGGGAATGAAGCCGGCCGCGCCGAACTGCTGCGCGCGCCGGATCACGCGTGGGTGATCGTTGGAGGAGATCACCACCACCGGGATGTCCGGATGCTCGCCACGCACATGCAACAGCGCCGAAAAGCCGCGTGCGCCCGGCATCGCCAGGTCCAGCAGCACCAGCTCGGCCTGCGGGTGCGAGCGCAGCATCGCGCTCAGCGTGGCGGCGCTGGAGGCCTCCACCACATCGGCTTGCGGCAGGGTCTGCTGCAGCACATGGATCACGGCGGCACGGAACAGCGGATGGTCGTCGGCGACGAGGATGGTGAGATCGGCCATGCGCCAAGTCTGGCACATGGCTGCGTCGGTTTCCCGCGCCCGGGCATCCAGCCCGCCCCGCTGCGCAGGCACCGGGCCTGTCGGGCAGCCAGCAGGCGTGGAACCGCCGCCTCCACGCCCTGCACGCAAGGGCCGGCAGCGCACGCCGCGCCGACGCGCAGCCGTCGCGCTGGTGGTTATCGCTCGCCCTGGCGCGGCGGCTGCGTGCTGGCCCGCCAGGCATCCAGGAACTGCCGGCGTTTGAGCTTGTCCAGATACACCAGCAGGCCGGGGCCGAGCGGGATCGGCCGGAACGGCGGCTGCGCCGGGCCGCCACGGCCGCCGGCGGCCGGCAGGATCGGCATCAGCCGCGCCTCGCGCGAGAGCACCTGCTGGCCGCGTGGCGAGAGCAGGTAATCCAGGAACCTGCGCGCCTCCGGCGCGTGCGGCGCGGTCCTGGGAATCACCGCCGTGCGCAAGGCCACCAGCGTGTAGTCCTGCGGCTGCACGATGCCCAGCGGGGCGCCGGCGTCGATGCGCGTCTGCGCGTAGGAGCCGAGCACGTTGTAGGCCAGCAGCAGCTCGCCACGGCTGACGCGGTCGAGCAAGGTGCCGGTGCGTTCTTCCAGCCTGACCTGGTTGGCCCCCAACGCGGCCAGCAACGCGCCGGCAATGCTGCCGACCTGCCCGTCCTGGGTGGCAAACAGATAGCCCACGCCGCTGCGCTCGACATCGTAGGTGCCGACCCGGCCGCGCAGCGGCGCATCGGGCGCGCGCAGCAAGGCCAGCAATTGCCGGCGCGTGCGCGGCACCCGCGCGGCCGCCAGCTTGCGTGTGTTGTAGACGATCGCCACCGGCTCGTAGCTGATCCCGAACACTTCGTGGCGCCACTGCGCCCACGCCGGCAACGCTTCGGTCTGCGCGGAGCGATGCGCCAGCGCGTGGCCGTCGTTCACCAGCTTGGTCTGCAGGTCCATGCTGGCGCTGATCAGCATGTCGGCGGCAGCCGTGGCCGTGCCCGGATGCAGATAGCGCGCGTAGATGTCCCAGGCGATCACGTCCTCGTAGATCACCTCGGTGCCCGGATGCAGGCGCTGGTAGTCCTGGATGACCGCGCCGAACACTTCCAGATCGGTGGAGCCTTGCACGCGCAACTGCGCCTGCTTCGGGCCATGCGCGGGAAACACCCGCACATCGCCGGGCGCGGCACGCGCAACAACCGGCGCCAGCAAGACCACCATCAGCAACAGCACGCGCATCACCGCGTCCCTCCAGGAAAATGCAACGAGGCGATCAGCCCGCCGCCGACGCGGTTGCTCAGATCGATGCGCCCACCGTGCGCTTCGACCACGCGCTTGACGATGGCCAGCCCCAGCCCCGCGCCGCCGGCCGGCGCATCCGGCCCGCGGACGAAACGTTCGAACACGCGCTCGGCTTCGGCGGCGGGAATGCCGGGGCCGTGATCGGCGATGGTCAGCACGTGATGGCTGCCGTCGCTGGTGAGCGCCACCTGCAGTGGCGCCCCGGCACCGTAATTGCAGGCGTTGTCGATCAGGTTCTTCAGCGCCTCGCGCAGCAGCAATGCATCGCCGCGCAACAGTGCCGGTTGCGGGTCGATCGCCAGCTGCACGCGCGGGGCGCCGTCGCTGCGCGGCAAGGCCTCGTGCAAGGCCTGGTGCAGCACTTCGGCCAGGTCCACGGTGGCAAAGCGCTGCAGGTTGGCGCGGTGGATCACGCTGGCGTCGCTGAGCAATTGATTGAGCAGCCGGCTCATGTGGCTGGCATTGCGCTCGATCGCCACCAGGCTGCGTTGCATCTCGCGCGGGTCGTCGTCGTCCATCGCCAGTTGCGCCTGCGCGCGCAAGGCGGCCAGCGGCGTGCGCATCTGGTGCGCGGCTTCGGCCATGAAGGCGCGCAGGGTTTCGTTGCTGGACGACAGCCGCGCCATGAAGCGGTTGAGCGCGGTCACCATCAACTGCATCTCCTGCGGCGCCGGCACGCTCAGCGGTTTCAGGTCGGAGGGCTCGCGCCGCGACAGGTCGCGCTCGATACGCTGCAACGGGCGCAGCGCGCGATACACGCCCAGCCACACCAGGCCCAGGGCGAGCAGCGACAGCACGCCGATTGCCACCAGTGCGTTGAGCACCACATCGCGTGCCACCGCATCGCGCGCGCGCCGGGTCTGACCGACCTGCACGCGCACCTCGCCCTGCCCGGAGGCCGATGCCACCCGATGCATCACCACCGCAAAGCGCACCGGCTCGCCGCTGTAGTCGGCATCGAACAGCACCGGGCGCTCGTCGCCGGGCGCGCGCGCCGGCAACGGCAAGCTCTCTTCGCCGGTGATGGTGCGGCCTTGCGCATCGAACACGCGGTAGAACACGCGGTCTTCCGGTGCCATGCCGAGCAGGTCCAGCGAGGCATACGGCAGATCCACCTGCCAGTCGCCGCCGACCAGCGCCACGCTGTCGATGATGGACAGGGCCGAGGACACCAGCAGGTGGTCGTAGGAGCGGTTGGCCGCGCGCTCGCCATAGTCGCGCGCGGCAAAGAACAGCACCACCGCGCCCAGCACCGACAGGCTGCCCAGATACAGCAGCAAGGTGCGCCGGATCGACGGTGCCACCGTCAGCGGCTCAGCCATCGACGCCCGGCTCCACCGGCGCATGCGGATCGGCTTCTTCCAGTTTGTAGCCGGCACCGCGCACGGTGACGATACGCAATGGCGCAGCGGCCAGCTTGCGTCGCAACCGACCGACATACAGCTCGATCGCATTGGGGCCGGCATCGTCGTCAAAGCCGAACAAGCCATTGCCGATCTCGTCCTTGCCGACCACCTGCCCGAGCCGGCCGATCAGGATTTCGAACAGGCGATATTCGCGATTGGGCAGCTCGATCGGCACGCCATCCAGCATCAGCGTATGCGCCGCGTTGTCGAACACGAACCCGCCGATCTGCACCACCTCGCTGGCCTGGCCGCGATTGCGCCGCAGCAACACGCGGCAGCGCGCTTCGAACTCGCGGAAATCGAACGGCTTGCCGAGGTAATCGTCCGCGCCGACATCCAGCGCCTGCACGCGGTCTTCGATGCCATCGCGCGCGGTCAGCATCAACACCGGCGTGGTATCGCCACGCTCGCGCATCCCGGCCAGCACCCGCAACCCGTCGAGCTTGGGCAGGCCGATGTCCAGTACCACCAGATCGAAACTCTGATAGCGCAGCACACTCGCCGCGGCCAACCCATCGGCCTGCCAATCCACCGCATGCCCGCTACGGCGCATGCGCCGCACGATGGCATCGGCGAGATCGGCGTTGTCTTCGACTAGCAGCAGGCGCATGGGCGGGGAATCGAGAATGGGGAATCGGGAATCGGAACAGCGGTTGTCCGCGGCCGGAAGGTAACAGCCCTCGCGGACAAAAGCTCTTGGGCTTTTGCGATTCCCCATTCTCCATTGCCGATTCCCCCGCCCTGACAGGTCCATGACAGCTTCACCGGACTAGGCTGCTGCCAACGCGCCACAGCGTGCTTGTGCGGTGCATCGCTGAACGTGATTCACACATGTACCTGGGAGGGTCTGTGAGCAACGACACCTTGCGTCTGCGCGTCTTCGCCACCTGCGCCGCGCTGTGCCTGGCACCGGCGGCGCATGCGGCCGAGGGCGATGGCCCGGTCACCGCCGAGGTGGGCGGGCGCGTGCACTGGGACTTCACCATGTTCGACAACGACGACCGTGGTACGCCCGAGCGCAACGACACCCAGTTCCGTCGCGTATGGCTGGATGTGGCCGGCAAGTTCTACGGCTTCACCTACAAGGCCGAGGCGGAATTCGCCGGCCTGCAGTACGAATCCGGCAGCCGCGGCATCCTGGCGCGCGATGTGTATGTCGCCAGGAAATTTTCCGCCGGCACGCTGACGGTCGGTCAGTTCAAGCAGTACTTCTCGCTGGACGATCGCACCGGCTCCAACTACGGCCCGTTCCTGGAACGCGGCTATGCCTCCACCACGCTGGCACCGATCTATCGCAAGGCGATCTCCTGGCAGACCAATCGCCCCGATGCGACCTGGTCCACCGCAGCCTACAGCCTGGAAAGCATCGACAATTCCTCGACCAAGGGCGGTGCGCTCGGCACGCGCCTGACCTACGCGCCTGAAATGGGCCAGGCGCGGCTACGCCACCTGGGCATCTCGCTGGCGCACGAGCGCTATTCGCATCCGGGCAGCGGCGGCGCGGCGTCCCTGTTGATCCGGCCACGCCCGGAGAACGATCTGGCCAACAACAGCCGCATCACCCTGGCGCGCTTTGCCGATGGCCGCGATACCGATTTCGACAAATGGTCGCTGGAATATGCCGAAGTGCTGGGCCCGTGGTCGTGGCAGAGCGAATTCAGCGGCGGCCTGCTCGACGACGGCTCCCAGCATGCCAAGTTATTGGCCAGCTACGGGCTGGTCAGCTGGTTCGTCACCGGCGAGTCGCGCGGCTACGACCGCAAGACCGGCCGTTTCAGCCGTATCGCCACGCCCAATCGTCCCTCCGGCGCGTTCGAGCTGGCCTTGCGCTACGACTACATGCGCGGCGATCAGCATCTGGATGGCCAACCGGATTTCATCAACGCCAGCACGCAGTCGTGGACGCTGGGCGGCAACTGGTATTTCAAGCCGAACCTGCGCGTGATGCTCAATGTGATCGACAGCCGCAACCGCGACCGCATGGTCGATGCGGTGGTCGACCACACGTTGGCGGTGACCGGCCGTTTTCAGTACGACTTTTGATGCGCAGCTGCATTGCGCCAGCAATCAGGGAAAGTGATGCACGCATGTCCGCTGCGTACATCGGTGCGACGCGTCGCAACGTCGTCGCTCCCGCGCGCATCGCCCTGCCTCCGCTGCGCAACCTGCGTGCAGCAGCGATTGCCTGTACACCCCCGCCTCGTCACCGCTGCACGCCACCTGCAGCGCTGTGCTCCACTCTCCCCCCTGCTGTACGCCTCAAAGGATTCGCCCGCATGCTGACCGCGCTCGGTTTCGGAATGGTGATCACCTTCATGTACCTGATCATGAGCAAGCGGCTGTCGCCGCTGGTGGCTCTGATCACGGTGCCGATCGTGTTCGCGCTGCTGGGCGGCTTCGGCACCGGCATCAACGAGATGATGCTCGACGGCATCAAGAAGATCGCGCCCACCGGGGTGATGCTGATGTTCGCCATCCTCTACTTCGGAGTGATGATCGATGCCGGCCTGTTCGATCCGCTGGTCGGCCGCATCCTGCGCCTGGTCAAGGGCGATCCGCTGAAGATCGTGATGGGCACGGCGATCCTGGCGATGCTGATCTCGCTCGACGGCGACGGCTCCACTACCTACATGATCACCGTCTCCGCGATGCTGCCGCTGTACCAGCGCCTGGGCATGAACGCGCTCAACCTCACCTGCGTCACCATCCTGGCCAGCGGCGTGATGAACCTGACCCCGTGGGGCGGCCCCACGGCGCGCGCCGCCACCGCCCTGCATGTGGATCCGGCCGATGTGTTCGTGCCGCTGGTGCCGGCGATGGCGATGGCGATCGCCGGCATCCTCACGCTGGCCTGGTATCTGGGCATGCGCGAACGGCGCCGCCTGGGCGTGGTACGCCTGCCCGCCGACGGCAACTGGCTGGACACCAGCATCCCCGAGGAAAGCGATGCGCTGCCGCGCGTGGAAGACACCGAGGACATGAAGCGGCCCAAGCTGCTGTGGGTGAACCTGCTCCTGACCCTGGCGCTGATGGCCGCGCTGGTGGTCGGCGTGCTGCCGATGCCGGTGCTGTTCATGATCGGCTTTGCGCTGGCACTGATGATCAACTACCCCAACCTGGCCGAGCAGCGCCGCCGCCTGGTCAATCACGCCGGTAACGTGCTGTCGGTGGTGTCGCTGATCTTCGCCGCCGGCATCTTCACCGGCATCCTGTCCAACACCGGCATGGTCGAAGCGATGTCGCGCAGCTTCCTGGCGGTGATCCCGGACAGCTGGGGCCCGTATCTGGCGGTGATCACCGCGATCGTCAGCATGCCGTTTACGTTCTTCATGTCCAACGACGCGTTCTACTTCGGCGTGCTGCCGATCCTGTCCGAGGCCGCCGGCCACTACGGCATCACCCCGGTGGAAATGGCGCGCGCCTCGCTGGCCGGGCAACCGGTGCATCTGCTCAGCCCGCTGGTGCCATCGACCTATCTGCTGGTCGGCCTGGCCAAGGTCGACTTCGCCGACCATCAACGCTTCACGCTGAAGTGGGCGGTGCTGATCTCCCTGTTGATGTTGGCGGGCGGGTTGTTGTTTGGCCTGTTTCCGTTGGCGCGCTAGCCGCGCGCCGGGATTCGGCATTCGGGATTGGGGATTCGCCAAAGCCAGAGCGAACCAATGCCCGCTGTTACGAATCCCCTCATCCCCAATCCCCAATCCCGAATCCCAACTCCGAAGGAGTTCAAGCAATGACACTTCGCATCGCATACGTCACCAGTGGCATGGGCAGTGTGGGTACCGCGATCTGCCAGAAGCTGGCGCGCAGCGGGCATACCGTGGTCGCCGGTTGCGGGCCCAATTCGCCGCGCAAGACCTCCTGGCTGCGCGAGCAGCGCGAGCAGGGCTTCGAGTTCGTCGCCTCCGAAGGCAATGCCGCCGATTGGGAGTCCACCGTGGCCGCGTTCGCCAAGGTCAAGGCCGAGGTCGGCGAGATCGATGTGCTGGTCAACAACGCCGGCGGCAGCCGCGACACCTTGTTCCGGCAGATGAGCCGCGACGACTGGAACGCGGTGATCGCCAGCAACCTGCATTCCCTGTTCAACATCACCAAGCAAGTGGTCGACGGCATGACCGCGCGCGGCTGGGGACGCATCGTCAACATCGGCTCGGTCAGTGCGCACAAGGGCCAGATCGGACAGATCAATTTCGCCACCGCCAAGGCGGCGATGCATGGTTTCAGCCGCGCCCTGGCGCAGGAAGTGGCCTCGCGCGGGGTCACCGTCAACACCATCTCGCCGGGCTATATCGCCAGCGCCTCGATCAGCAGTTTCCCGCCCGACGTGCTCGACCGCCTGGCCACCTCGGTGCCGGTCCGCCGGCTCGGCAAACCGGCCGAAGTCGCCGGGCTGTGCGCCTGGCTCGCCTCCGATGAGGCCGCCTACGTGACCGGCGCCGACTATGCGGTCAACGGTGGTCTGTACATGGGCTGAGAGCCGCTGACAGCAGGTGGCACGCAGCGTCAGCTCGCCGCCAGCGCCACGCCCGGCGCCGTAGTGCGCGGGAGGTACATGCCGGTTCGCGTACCGAGCGCGCCGGCCGGGCGGTGAGCGCGGTCTTCGATAACCACGGTGAAGCTTGTCCGCTCTTATGCCCCGCTGCTCTGATGCCTCACCGCTCCGAATCGCTGCGCGCGTCGCGGCCGCTGTCATGCCCGCCTTCCGCCCCGACGCCTGCATGCAGGTGCGGAATTGCGCTCGACCAGCGCGCACAAGCGGGCGCCACTGCGTCGATCAACCCGCCTCCAGCGCGAACTGATTACACTCGGGTTTTTCCGCACTGCGCTGCCATGGCCAAACCTTCAGAACGCGCCACGCCGGGTGCCCGCCCGCAGATGGCCGACATCGCCCGCATGGCGGGCGTGTCCGAATCCACCGTGTCGCGTGCCCTGGCCGGCAGCCCGGTGGTGGCCGAGCGGACGCGTGCGTACATCAAGCAGATTGCCGCCGATGCCGGCTACCAGGTCGATCCGATCGCGCGCAGCCTGCGCGCCAAACGCTCCAACACGGTGAGCGTGGCGGTGCCGATGATGCATGCGCTGGACCAGCCGCTGTCGGACCCCTTCATGATGACGATGCTGGCGCTGCTGGCCGAGGAACTGACCGGGCGCGGCTACAGCATGCTGCTGTCCAAGCTCGACCGGCATCAGGACGGCTGGGTGGAACAACTCGCGCGCGGCAGCCGCTCCGATGGCGTGATCGTGCTGGGGCAAAGTTCCGAACATGCCGCACTGGACGAAGCCGCGCGCGATGGCTTGCCGATGGCGGTCTGGGGCAGCCGCATCGACGGGCAATCGTACATCAGTGTGGGCAGCGACAATTTCCAGGGCGGCGCTTTGGCCACCGACCATCTGATCGCCAGCGGCCGCCAGCGCATCGCCTTTCTCGGCGACGACCAGTTGCCCGAGGTTGCCCCGCGCTTTGCCGGCTATCGCCATGCGCTGCAGCGGCACGGGCTGGAGTTCGATACGCGCCTGCATGCGCGCAGCCACTTCCTCAGCGAAGACGCCTATCGCCTCACCCGCGCCATGCTCAAGAAGACCGATCCGCCGGACGGGCTGTTCGCCGCCTCCGACGTGATCGCGGTCGGCGCCATCCGCGCCCTGGTCGAGGCCGGGCATCGCGTGCCGCAGGACATCTCGCTGGTGGGCTTCGACGATATTCCGCTGGCGGCCTACAGCCAGCCACCGTTGACCACGGTGCGGCAGGACCTGGGCCTGGCCGCACGATTGCTGGTGGACCGGCTGCTGGCGCTGATTGCCGGCGAAGCCGTGCAATCGGTTGAAATGCCGGTGAAGCTGGTGGTGCGCGAGTCGGCGTGAAGCGGGGATTCGGGATCCGGAATTTGGGATTGGGATTGGGATTGGGATTGGGATTGGGATTGGGATTGGGATTGGGATTGGGATTGGGATTGCGGATTGCCGATTGCCGATTGCCGATTCGGAGATACCAGCCGACAGCCCGCTTCCTTCTCCCGCCTGCGGGAGAAGGTGCCCGAAGGGCGGATGAGGGGGGCAGGCAGCCGGCGACGTCAGCTAGGTATTCCTAAGAATCTGTCAGGATCACTTTCGGCTTGCGGACGCGCACGCACAGCATCGCTACCGCGGCGGCCAGCATCAGTGCGCCGGCAAGCTTGATCACGTTGCGCGGGTCGCCGTGCAGCAGGCGCTCGTAATACAGCGGCAAGGTGACGATCTGGATCAGCATCGGCAGCACGATGAACAGGTTGAACAGGCCCATGTACACGCCGGTGCGCTCGGACGGAATGCTGTCGGCCAGCATCAGGTACGGGTTGCCCATCATGCTGGCCCAGGCCAGCCCGATGCCGATCATCGGCAGCAGCATCAGCCAGCGGTCCTGGATGCCCGGCAACACCCACATGCCGATCCCGGCCGCGACCAGGCAGGCCGCGTGCGTGTACTTGGGGCCGATGCGACGCACCACCGGCACCATCGCAAACGCAGCCAGAAAGGCGACGAAATTGTAGAACCCGCCGATCTGCCCATTGACCAGGCCGGCCTGGCGGAAGCCATGCGAGTCGGCTTCGGTGGTGCCGAACAAGCTGGTCGATAGCGACAGCACGATGTACTGCCAGTAGCAGAAGATCGCGTACCACTGGAACAGCATCACCGGCGCAAGCTGGCGCATGGTCGGCGGCATCGCGCGCAGGGCGCCGTAGATTTCGCGCACTGTGGCGCCCAGGCCGGCACCGGTCTGGCGCATCCGCGCGATCTCTGCCGGCGCAAGCACCGGCTCGCGCACGCTGCGCGCGGTGAGCAGGATCGAGGCCGCGGAAAACCCCGCGCCGATCACGAAGGCGGCGATGGTGACATAGGGAATGTGGTGCGCATTAGCGGCGTCCTCGTTCATGCCCATCCACACCAGCAATGGCGGGGTGAGGTAGGCCAGCGTCTGCGCCAGGCCGGTGAACGCGCTCTGGGTGAGATAGCCCAGCGGCCGCTGCGGTGGCGCCAGCACATCGCTGACCAGCGCACGGTATGGCTCCATCGCCACGTTGTTGGCCGCATCCAGGATCCACAGCAGGCACACCGCCATCCACAGCGCAGTGCTGAACGGCATCGCCAGCAGGCACAGGCTGCACACCAGCGCGCCCAGCACCATGTACGGCATGCGCCGGCCCCAGCGGGTGACCGAGCGGTCGCTCCACGCACCGACGAACGGCTGCAGCACCAGCCCGGTGATCGGCCCGGCCAGCCACAGGTACGGCAGGCTCGCGTGATCGGCGCCCAGATAGTTGTAGATCGGGCTCATGTTGCTCTGCTGCAGGCCGAAGCTGTATTGCACGCCGAAGAAGCCGGCGTTGAGCGCCAGGATGCGCGCGAAGGAGAACGGAGTGGCGGTCGACGACATGCAGAACCCTGGGCATCGGTGCGGCTCCCAGCGGCCGCAGCGCACTGTACCCTGCCGTCCTTGCAATCGATTGTAACGCTGCGCCGCAACACGTTTCGATTGTCGAGACATAAGCTCTCGCGCCGTGGATTGATGCTGCAGCGCAAGATTGCAATCGATTGTACTGGAGCGTATTACTGCGCTCGCACTGCAGGCCACACGGCCACTCCCTGGGAGGGGACGATGCAGGCGTCGGCACACCACCATCCGTGAGAGAGAGAACCGCAATGCCCACCTTGCACACCCTGCGCCTGCACGCCCTGGCCTGCGCGGTCGCCTCCTGCCTGTGCGCGCCTGCCGCGCTGGCGCAGGACGCGACCACGGCCGCACCCGTCACCCCGCCGGCCGCCGACAGCGCCGCGGTCAACCTGGATTCGGTGTTCGTCACCGGCACCTCCACCGCCACCACCAAGCTGAAGTCCAGCGTGTCGGTCAGCACCGTCGGCGCCGAGGCGATCGAACAATCGGCGCCGCGCAGCACCGCCGAAATCTTCCGCAACATCCCCGGCATCCGCGCCGAATCCAGCGGTGGCGAAGGCAACGCCAACATCGCCGTGCGCGGCCTCCCCGTCGCCTCCGGCGGCGCCAAGTTCCTGCAGCTGCAGGAAGACGGCCTGCCGGTGATGGAATTCGGCGATATCGCCTTCGGCAACTCGGACATCTTCCTGCGCTCGGATTTTACCCTGGACCGCATCGAAGCCATCCGCGGCGGCTCGGCATCGACGTTCACCAGCAACGCGCCCGGCGGCATCATCAACTTCATCAGCAAGACCGGCGACACCGCAGGCGGCAGCGTCGGCGTGAGCCGCGGCCTGGATTACGACAACACCCGCGTGGATTTCGACTACGGCGCGCCGTTCGCGGAAAACTGGCAGTTCAACATCGGCGGCTTCTTCCGCCAGGGCGATGGCGTGCGCGATGCCGGTTACACCACCGACAAGGGCGGCCAGCTCAAGGCCAACCTGACCCGCCTGTTCGAGAACGGCTACGTGCGCGTCTACGGCAAATACCTCAACGATCGCGCCGCCGGTTATCTGCCGGTGCCGACCTCCGTGCGTGGCCGCGACCGCTCGCCGGACCTGGGCGGCTTTGCCGGCTTCGACCCGGGCAACGACACCTTGTACAGCCGCGATTTCCGCACCGATGTCGGCCTGGACGGCAACAACCAGCCGCGCCGCACCGACCTGGGCGACGGCATGCACCCGATCTCGCGCACCATCGGCGCCGAGGCCTGGTTCGACCTGGGCAACGGCTGGAACCTGAGCGAGAAGTTCCGCATCGCCGACAACAGCGGCCGCTTCGTCAGCCCGTTCCCGGCCGAGGTCACCGATGCCGCCACGCTCGCCGCGTCCATCGGCGGCGCCGGCGCGCAACTGGTGCAGGCCAGCGGCCCGGACGCCGGCCAGGCCTACACCGGCAACGCGATCCGCACGCATCTGTTCAACGTGGCGATCAACGACCTGGGCAACGTCACCAACGACCTCAGCGTCTCGCGCGAGTTCGGCGGCGACGGCCGCACGCTCAACCTGCGCATGGGCTATTACAGCTCGCGCCAGACCATCGACATGGACTGGACCTGGAACTCCTACGTGCAGAGCCTGGGCCGCGACTCGCGCCTGCTCAACGTGGTCGATGCCGGCGGCGTGTCGCGCTCACAAAACGGTCTGTATGCGTACGGCACCCCGTTCTGGGGCGATTGCTGCATCACCCGCAGCTACGACGTGCGCTACGACGTCAACGCGCCGTACGTCGCACTGACCTTCGACAGCGGCAAGTTCAGCATCGATGGCAGCCTGCGTTACGACATCGGCGATGCACGCGGCAGCTATGCCGGCACCGCGATCGCGCAGAACCTGGACGTCAACGGCGATGGCGTGATCCAGCCGGTTGAACAGCGCGTGGCCACCGTCGACACCGCCAACGCACGGCCGGTGGATTACGACTGGAACTACCTGTCGTATTCGCTGGGCAGCAACTACCTGATCAACGACGACCTGGGCGCGTTCGCGCGCATCAGCCGCGGCGCACGCGCCAATGCCGACCGCCTGCTGTTCGGCGTGGTCCGCGACGACGGCTCGGTCTCCTCCGATGAAGGCGTCAACGTGGTCCGCCAGGCCGAAGCGGGCCTGAAGTGGCGCCGCGACGGCCTGAGCCTGTTCGCCACCGCGTTCTCGGCACGCACCGAGGAACAGAACTTCGAAGTCACCAGCCAGCGTTTCTTCAACCGCAGCTACGAGGCGCACGGCGTGGAACTGGAAGCCAGCTACCGCTACGAAGGCTTCACCGTCAACGGCGGCCTGACCTGGACCGATGCGGAGATTTCCAAGGACCAGATCACTCCGGAAAACACCGGCAACGTGCCGCGTCGCCAGGCCGATGTGGTGTGGCAGTTGACGCCCAGCTATCGCGGCGACGGCTATCAGTTCGGCGTCAACCTGATCGGCACCACCGATGCCTACACCCAGGACTCCAACCAGCTGAAGATGCCGGGCTATACGCAGGTGAACCTGTTCGGCGACTACCGCGTGACCGACGCACTGACCGTGGCGCTCAACGTCAACAACCTGTTCAACACCTTCGGCCTGACCGAGGCCGAGGAAGCCAGCATCCCGGCCAACGGCATCATCCGCGCGCGCTCGATTGCCGGCCGCACCACCAGCATCAGCCTGCGTTACGACTTCTAAGGACCCCTCGCCGGGTTCGTCCCGGCGCTTGCCGATGAGCACCTCCCCCAGCGATTTCACCGCATTGCGCGCGGCCTTTGCCGCGCCCCTGGATGCGCAGCGAGCGAGCGCGCTGTTGCCGCGCTTCGACCGGCACGCGCCGCGTCTGCTCGACGCGCTGCAAGCGCTATATGGGCAACGCCCGGACCATGCGGCGTGGCTGACGCGGTGGTTGAGCGCGCTCGGCAGCAGCGCGCAACAGCGGCCACAGCCACTGCAACAGCTCGACACAACGCGCCAGCCCGGCTGGTTCGGCGGGCAGCACATGCTGGGCTACAGCGCCTACGTGGACCGCTTCGCCGGCACGCTGCAAGGCGTGGCCGAACGTGTGCCGTATCTGCAGGAGCTGGGTGTGCGCTATCTGCACCTGCTGCCGTTCCTGCACGCGCGCGCCGGCGATAACGATGGCGGCTTTGCGGTCAGCGATTACGGTCAGGTGGAGCCGAGCCTGGGCAGCAACGACGATCTCGTCGCACTGACCACACGCCTGCGCGAGGCCGGCATCAGCCTGTGCGCGGATTTCGTGCTCAACCATACCGCCGACGACCACGCCTGGGCGCAGGCGGCGCGGGCCGGCGATGCGCGCTATCTCGACTACTATCATCACTTCGCCGATCGCACGCAGCCCGACCAGTACGAAGCCACGCTGGGACAGGTCTTCCCGCACACCGCACCCGGCAACTTCACCTGGGTGGACGCCACCGGCCAGTGGATGTGGACCACGTTCTATCCCTATCAATGGGATCTGAACTGGAGCAACCCGGCGGTGTTCGGCGAGATGGCGCTGGCGATGCTGCAGCTGGCCAATCTGGGTGTGGAAGCGTTCCGCCTGGATTCCACCGCGTATCTGTGGAAGCGCACCGGCACCGACTGCATGAATCAACCCGAGGCGCATACCTTGCTGGTGGCGCTGCGCGCGGTCACCGATATCGTTGCGCCGTCGGTGGTGATGAAGGCCGAAGCCATCGTGCCGATGACGCAATTGCCGCCCTACTTCGGCAGTGGCGAGGACCAGGGCCACGAATGCCACCTGGCCTATCACAGCACGCTGATGGCGGCCGGCTGGTCGGCGCTGGCGCTGCAACGCGGCGACATCCTGCACAACGTCATCGCGCATAGCCCACCCTTGCCGGCCAACTGCGCCTGGCTGAGCTATGTGCGCTGCCACGACGACATCGGCTGGAACGTGCTGCAACACGAAGCCGCCGGCAACGCCGCGCAGCCGCCATTCGCACTGCGCGAGGTCGCGCGCTTCTATGCCAATGAGGTGCCGGGCAGTTACGCGCGCGGCGAGAGCTTCCAGAGCAGTGGCGACGGCGTGCACGGCACCAACGGCATGGCCGCGGCATTGGCCGGGATCCAGGCCGCACAGGCGTCGGGCGATGCGGCGGCGTTGCGCATGGCGGTGGATCGACTGGTGTTGCTCTATGCCATCGCGCTGGCGATGCCGGGCGTGCCGTTGATCTACATGGGCGACGAACTCGCCCTGCCCAACGACGGCAGCTACCGCGACGATCCGCAGCGTCGGCACGAAGGTCGCTGGTTGCATCGCCCGGCGATGGATTGGCCGCTTGCAACACAGCGCGAAGATGCAGCCAGCCTGAGCGGCACGGTGTATCGCCGGCTACGTGGATTGATCCGGCAACGTGCCGCGCTGCCCGCCTTGGCTGCCGACCAGGCGCTGGGGAGCGTTGCGCTGGGCGATGCGCGCCTGTTTGCATTGACGCGTGGCGATCGCTTCTTGGCGGTGCACAACTTCGGCGAACAACCGTTGCCGGTGGCGCTTGCCGCGCTCGGAGATGGCCGATGGAAGGTGGTGGCGGATGGCGGCGAGACGGCTGCCGAATCGCTGAGCGATGACCTGCGGCTGGTGCTACCGGCGTATGCAGTGCGCTGGCTGGAGCGTACTGCTTGAACGCGACTGTGCAGGTTTGTCGCGCGCCTGCAGGGCGCACCATCTGCGGCTAGGGCGGACGATCTGTGGCCTGGCAGCCGGGCCCTTGCCCGCCCACCGTCGCAGGACACGCCGCAAGTACGTCCGTGTAGGCTCTTACGCGGCATCCATGCCGCGTAAGGTCCCGCGACGGTGGGCGGACAAGGACCAGTCAGCATGGCCGGTTCGTTTGGTTGCGAGCACCGGATTGCTTCCGGTTGTTGAACGATGCGGCGCTTTTAAAGTACACGGCGAAGGACGCTAAAAAGCTACTGCACTTACCGTCAGACAGGTGCGGCTGCCGCTCGGCACCGGTATGTACCACGCGTACACTCCGGTTACTCCGCGACGTCCGCACCTTAGCTGACGACTACTTGCTCCGTCTTGTTGGCCGCTCCAAATCAAACGTGGCGATGTCTTCCGGTGGCCTTCATGCATCGCCAACACGACAACCAGAATCAGCGCTTCGACAACTCAAGCAACGCCCCGGCAGCCTTCTCCGACGAAGCCGGGTTCTGGCCGGTGACCAGCACGCCATCGGTGACCACATGCACGCCCCAGTCGGCGCCCTTCTCGTAGCGGCCGCCAAGTTCGGTCAGCACGTCTTCGACCAGGAACGGCACGATCTTGGTCAGGCCCACGCCCTCTTCTTCGCTATTGGTGAAGCCGGTGACGCGGCGGCCGTTGACCAACGGCTTGCCATCGCTGCCCTTGACCCGGCGCAGCGCGCCCGGTGCGTGGCAGACCAGGCCGTGCGGCTTGTTGGCCGCGGCGAATGCTTCGATCAGCGCGATCGAATCTGCGTCTTCGGCCAGGTCCCACAACGGGCCATGGCCACCCGGGTAGAACACCGCATCGAAGTCATCGGCCTTGACGTCCGCCAGGCGCTGCGTGCTGGCCAATGCCTGCTGTGCGTCGGTGTCCTGCTTGAAGCGCTTGGTGGCCTCGGTTTGCGCATCGGGCTCGTCGCTCTTGGGGTCCAGCGGCGGCTGGCCACCCTTGGGCGAGACCAGGGTGATGTCTGCGCCGGCATCCTTGAACACGTAATACGGCGCGGCAAATTCCTCCAGCCAGAAACCGGTCTTCTTGCCGGTATCGCCGAGTTGGTCGTGGGAAGTGAGCACCATCAGGATTTTCATCGTATCGCCTCGTGACATGGCCCATTGCGGGCAAGGCGATCAGTGTCCGCTGCAGCCCGTTGCAGCATCGTGTAGAACGCGTCGGCACGATGCCTACGGTTCAGTGCCTTGCACTGGTAGCAATGCAATGCCAGGCATGCGTCACGTACTTTGCCTCGTCACCCGACCCGCGTCTGCGGCAGCGTCGCTGTGCCACCGCGCTGGCGCGGCAACCTCGCGCAACTTGCTCGGCAGGCGTCAGACGTTCATCGCCGGTGGCTGCAGCTGATCCATGCGGATGCGATTGGCGAACAACGAAAACGCCAGCATGCCGGCCAGCCCGCTGACGCGGCTCACCCACGGCGGCAACCAGCGCGGGGCGACCAGCACGCCACTGTCGAACAACGGCGCAAGGCGCGCCACGTCGCCCAGGGCCATCTTGCCGGCGAACAGGTAACGGCACAGCTGCAGCTGATCGCGCTGCAGCGCATGCCGGAAGAAGGTGTGCACCGCCACCAGCCCGCGCAGGTACACGGTGTCCTTGGTGAAGGCGCCGCCGCCGGAGGTCGGCACGCCGCGGAAGACGCGCTGCGCCGAGGAAAAACTCTCCGCCGCGCTCTGCCCGCCTGCGGTGAAATAGCGGAACACCTCGATGAAGTCCGCACCCGAGCGCGCCATCGCAATCGCCTCGATACGCAGGCTGATGCGCTTCATGCGTTCGATATCGATGCTGCCGGTGATCTGCTCGGCGAATGTGGCCAAGCCTTCCTGCGTGGCAGTCGTGCGCGGCGAGGAAATCCCCAGGCTGGGGAGATGCACCTGCGCACGGCCATTGAGTGCGGTCAGCGAATGCACCAGCGCTTCGTGATGGAACAGCTGCGCGCGGTCGTAATCGCTGAACGTCGCGCCGGTGCGCAAGCGGATGCGGTGCGCGCCGGCGGCCGCCTTGGCGAGCAGATCCGGATCGAGCGTGACGGTGATGACGCGCCCTTCGAAAAACGCGTCCAGATCGTTCTGCAACTGCATGCGTAACGCCGTTGCCGACACAGGCACCTGTTCTTCCGGCGCCAGCAATTCGCGGTCCAGCTCGTGCGCGATCTGGATGAAGTGCCGCGCCGCTTCGCGCGTGCTCGGGCCGTTGCCCGGCATCGGGTCGTCGGGCACGCCGAACAGCTGCGCCGAGTAATCGCTGACCGCGCGGGTGCCCAGCGATTCCAGCAGGCCGGCCGCCAGGCCCCAGCTATGCGCCGAATCGATCAGGTACGCGCCGATGGGATGATGCGGGTCGGCGTCCCTGGCAATGGCGGCCAGTTCGCGCCGGGTGTCGCCGAAATCCAGCGATGGGTAGTCGACCTGCGGCAATTCCGGCTGCCCACGCGCCACGCTGAGCAGAAATGGCTCCTGCAGCGCGCGCGGCCAGCTGGCCAGGGCGAGCAGGCGCACGCCGCGTACGGCCTTGACCAGGCGCGCATCCAGCGCCGCATGGTGGACGATGTCCGGCGGCCCCTTGCGCGATGGCATCAGCGGCGTCCGTTGCGGTCGACGCTGGCAGGCCGCCGGCCCGCTCCCTTGCCCCGGTTGTTCTGCGCCAGGCGTGTGGCGAGCTTTTCGGCCGCTGCGGCCACTTCCACCCGCAGCTTCATGTAGTTGGCAACCCGCTCCGGATCCAGCAAGTCGGCCTTGATCGCCGCGCGCACCGCGCAGCCGGGCTCGGCGATATGCGCGCAATCGTTGAAGCGGCACTGCGCCGCCAGCGCTTCCACATCGGAGAAGCCGCCCTCGGCCAGATCTTCTTCGCCGGTAGGCTTGAGCTCACGCATTCCGGGCGTATCGATCAGGCAGGCACCCGACGGCAACGGAATCAACGCGCGATGGGTGGTGGTATGCCGGCCGCGCGAATCGTTCTCGCGCACCGCATTGGTCTTCATCTTCTGCGTGCCGAGCAGGGTATTGGTCAGCGTCGACTTGCCGGCACCGGACGAGCCCACCAGCACCGCGGTACGGCCATCGCCCAGCCACGGCCGCAGCGCCGCCACGCTGTCCGGATCCTTGGCGTTGACCGCGCGCAACGGGATGTTCTGCGCTTCCAGTTCCTCCAGCACCGCCAATGCGTCCTCGGCGTATTCGGTCTGGTCGGCCTTGGTCAGTACGACCACCGGTTCGGCACCGCCGCCGCCGACCAGCAGCAGGTAGCGTTCGATGCGGCGCGGATTGAAGTCCGCATCCAGCCCGCACACGATGAATACCGTATCGATGTTGGCCGCGATTACCTGCTGGTGGTAATGCTCGCCGGCCGCACCGCGCTTGATCGAGGTGCGCCGTGGCAGCAAGGCCACGATGCGCTTGCCCTCCATCAGCACCCAATCGCCCACCGACGCCCGCTCATGGCTGGGAAACCGCGGCCGCTGCCACTCCGGCAACGATTCGGCCTTGAGACCGGCCTCCGGCGTATCGGCCACCACATAGCCGGTGCGATGCTGCTCCACCACCCGCGCCGGCAGCGCCTGCGGATGCGCGGCGAAGAGCGCCTGCCAGGCCGGATCCTCGGCAGGGCCAGGCCAGGGCCAGCCAATGGATTGGAGGGTGGGGTAATCGGGGGACACAATGCTCATGGGGCGATTCTAGCCGGCTGGCCGCAGTGGCTTGTGCAATCGGGCGTTGCGCCCGGGCTGAAGCGCCCCTTGGCATCGTTGCCGATGCAAGCATGTCCGCCTGTCATATTTCCGCTACCATGCCAAGCCTCACGCCTACAACCGGCCCGTCGCATGTCCACTGCCCCGCAAAAGCCGCTCGCCATCCGCGAGCGTCTGTCCGAAGTCCGCTACGAAATCCGGGGCGAGCTGGCGCGACGAGCGCGGGAGCTGGAGGCGCAGGGCCGCAAGCTGATCAAGCTCAATATCGGTAATCCAGGCGCGTTCGGGTTCCGTGCGCCGGAGCATCTGCAGCGCGCGATCGCCGACGACATGGGCCGCACCGATCCCTACACCCATCAGCAGGGCCTGCCGGAAGCGCGCGAGGCGATCGCCACCGCGTATGCGCGGCGCCAGCACCCGGATGCGCATCCGGACCGCATCTTCGTCGGCAACGGCGTCAGCGAGCTGATCGACCTGTCGCTGCGTGCGCTGCTCAACCCCGGTGACGAAGTGCTGGTGCCCTCGCCCGACTATCCGCTGTGGTCGGCCGCCACCATCCTCAACGATGGCCGACCGGTGTATTACCGCTGCGCTCCGGAAAACGGCTTCCAGCCGGATCCGGTGGAAATCGAGACGCTGGTGTCCTCGCGTACCCGCGCCATCGTGCTGATCAATCCAAACAATCCCAGCGGCGCCAGCTATTCGCGCGAACTGCTGGAGCGCATCGTGGCCATCGCCAGCAAGCACAACCTGCTGCTGATGGTCGATGAGATCTACGACCAGGTGCTCTACGACGACGCCGCCTTCGTGCCGGTGGCGCCACTGGCCGGTGCGCATCCGTGCATCACCTTCGGCGGCCTGAGCAAGGTGCACCGCGCCTGCGGCTGGCGCGTGGGCTGGGCGCTGCTGTCGGGCGAGCAGTCGCGCATCAACGACCTGCGCAATGCGATGGACCTGCTCGGCGCCTTGCGCCTGTGCGCCAACGTGCCGGGCCAGTACGCCATCGACGCGGCAGTCAACGGGCCAGACACCATCTCGGCGCTGTGCGCGCCGGGCGGCCGTCTGTACGAAACCCGCCGTGCGGTGATCGAGGCCTGCGCGGCCAGCGAGCACCTGTCGCTGGTGGCGCCGGCCGGTGCGCTGTACGCGTTCCCTGCGGTGGTCGGCCCGGCCGCGCGCAACTTCGACGATCACGAATTCGCGCTCGACCTGATGAACGAGGAAGGCGTCCTGGTGGTGCCGGGTTCCAGTTTCAACGTGCCTTACCGCCACCACTTCCGCGTGACCCTGATGCCGGAAGCGCCGGTGATGCGCGATGTGTTCGCACGTATCGACCGTGCGCTGGCGCGCCGCGCCGAGGCGGTCACCAAGGTCGTGCCGCTCAAGTCGCGCAGCGTGGCCTGATGGCGGCGGCCGGCACGCCGCTGCGCTATCTGGCGCTCGGCGATTCCTACACCATCGGCGAAGGCGTCGCCCCCGAGCAGCGCTGGCCGGTGCAACTGGTCGACGGTTTGCGTGCCTACGGCTGGAACGTGGCGCCGCCGCAGATCATCGCCACCACCGGCTGGACCACCGACGAGCTGCAGGCCGGTCTCGATGCCGCTGCGCCGCAGGGGCCGTTCGAGCTGGTGAGCCTGCTGATCGGTGTCAACAATCAATACCGCGGGCGCTCGCTGGACGCGTACCGCAGCCAGTTCGATGCGTTGCTGCAGCGTGCGATCGGGTTCGCCGGCGGGCTTGCGGCACGCGTGTTCGTGCTGTCGATTCCGGATTGGGGGCTGACCCCGTTTGCGCATGCGCAAGGCGGCGATGCGGCACTGATCGGCGCACAGATCGACGCCTTCAACAGCGTAGCTGCCGAACGCTGCGCCGCGCGCTCGGTGCGCCTTGTCGACATCACCGCCACCAGCCGCGATGGCGGCGACGCTGCCGACATGCTGGTCGACGATGGCCTGCATCCCTCCGGCGCCATGTATGCGCGCTGGACCGCACTGGCACTGCCAGCGGCGCGCGATGCGGTAGCGGCTGCCAACGCGAGCGGGATGGACCACGCCACGCGTGGGCAGCCCCAATCGCGTCAGCAGGCCCCAGGCTAGCCGCGCACCAAGCCTCATTGCCAAGGAACGACATTGCACAGCACCGCCACCCAACCCATGAGCCGCGCGCAGGCGCTGGCGATCGCGCGCGCGTTTTTGCCGCCGCATCCGCTGGGCAATCGCTACGACTATTACTACACCCAGGCCAAGCTGCGCACCGACCCGCTGTATCCGGGCGTGCTGGCCGAGTTGCGCAGCACCCGCGCGCCCGTGCTGGATCTGGGCTGCGGGCTGGGCCTGCTCGCGCACGCATTGCGTGCCGATGGCCAGGCATTGGCGTATCACGGGGTGGATGTGGACGCGTCCAAGATCCGACGCGCGCAACACATCGCGCAGCGCTCGGCATTGGGCAATACGCAGTTCGCGGTGGTCGATCTGAGCGTGGCCTGGCCGCAACACCGCGGCAGCGTGACCATTCTGGACGTGCTGCAGTATCTGCAGGCCGACATGCAGGCCAGCCTGCTGCGCAGCGTGGCGCAGATGCTGACGCCGGGCGCGAAGCTGGTGATCCGCAGCGCATTGGGCGATACCAGCAGCCGTGGCCGCACCAGCCGCGTGACCGACGTGCTGGCACATCTGAGCGGCTGGATGCAGCGCATGCCGCGCAGCTATCCCACCCGCGACAGCCTGCAGGCGCAGCTGGACGCTGCCGGTCTGCGCGCGAGGTTTGCGCCGTTGTACGGCAACACGCCATTCAACAACTGGCTGATCGTGGCCGAGCCGCGCTGAGGCCGTGCACAATGTGCCTGGCTCGCTTCAGAACGGCTGACAAGACGTAACGCGCGGTCGCCGGATGGATGTGGACGGCACGCAGTAACCGGCGTGGACGCGTCGCAATGCCGCACCGGGCACCGGCCGCGCAGTCGTTTTGACAGCCGCTGTTGACGTCATGCGGATGATCCCGGGCCACGTTGTTCAAGGTCGGTGCACCACCGCCCCAGAGAATCCGCTGGCTGCCTTGTTGAAGGCCATGCACACGACCATCTCGCCTGGCCCTTGCCCATCCACCGTCGCGGGACCTTACGCGGCATGGATGCCGCGTAAGCGCCTACAGGACGTACTTGCGGCGTGTCCTGCGAGGGTGGGCGGGCAAGGGCCGTGCAGCGAGTCGCAGAGCAGCCGCTCTACAACTGATCCATCCGCGCCGACCAATCACTTCGGGACAACCAACTCATCGAGCCGCCGCTTTGTCTAGATGCAGGCAAAGGCCTAGTTCGCCGAGTGCGCGGCGCCCTCACCGCTCGCGGGACACGCCGTGAATCCGTCCATGGAGGCTCGGTGGCGGCATCCTTGCCGCCACACGGTCCCGCAATCGGTAAGGGCACCGCGCCAGAGAATTTGTAGGTTGCGTTGTTGAAGGCCCTGCACACCGACCATCTCGACTGGTCCTTGCCCGCCCACCGTCGCGGGACCTTACGCGGCATGGATGCCGCGTAAGAGCCTACAGGGATGTACTTGCGGCGTGTCCTGCGAGGGTGGGCGGGCAAGGGCCCTGCAGCGAGTCGCAGAGCAGCCGCTCTACAATTGATCCATCCGCGCCGACCAATCACTTCGGGACAACCAAGTCACCGAGTCGACGCGCCGTTTGGATGCAGGCAAAGGCTTGGTTAGCCCACCGTCGCAGGACCTATGGCGGCATCGATACCGCCAAAGCCTGTCGTCTTGAGCAAGGTCAGAACTTCCAGGACAGCGTCAGCTCCACATCGCGCGGGTCGCCGTAGATCAACTGGCTTTGATAGACGATGTTGGCGTAGTACTTGCGGTCGAACAGGTTGCGCACGTTGAGCTGCGCCGACCATGCCTGGCTGATGTCGTAGCGTGCCATCGCATTGGCCAACACCACGCTGCCCTGGGTCAGCCGTTGCGTTGTGCCCTGTGGCCCGGACATCAATTCGTGGATGGCCGACTGCCAGCTCAGGCCACCGCCCACGCGCCATGGGCCGGTCTGCCAACTGGTGAACAGAGTGGCCTCGCGACGCGGGCTGGTCGGATTGACGTCGACACCGCTGGCATCGTTGGCATCGAACTGGGCAAAGCCGAACGCGATCCGCCACTGCTCGGACAGCTGTCCGTCGAGCTGGAATTCCACCCCCTGGCTGACCGTGCCCTTGGCCGCCAGGAAGGCCTGATTGGTGGTGCCGGGCACGAATTGTCCGGGGTCGTTGACCGCCAGGTTGTCCTGCTCGATACGGAACACCGCCAGCGCCGCGTTGAGCTGGCCGCCGAGGTATTCGCCCTTGGCGCCGACCTCGTAGCTGTTGCCTTCCAGCGGGGCGAGATAGCGCCCGCTGCGGTCGCGATTGTTTTGCGGCTTGAAGATGCCGGTGTAGCTGGCGTAGAGCGAATGATGGTCGTCCACGTCCAGGATCAGGCCGGCGTACGGCGTGGTGCGGCCGCGACGCTCGTAGGTGTTGGCCGGCACCAGTTGATCGGTGTTCTTCCAGTCGGTGACGCGTGCGCCGACGATGGCCGTGAGTGCGTCGGTCAGGCTGAAACGGCCGGCAGCGTAGGCAGCCACCTGGCGCACGTCGCGTTCTTCGCCCTTCACCAGCGGCGTCCATTGCGGTTGCGCCATGGTTCCGGTCCATGCGTAGACGCTTTCGGCCGTCAGCACCTGCGGCGGCTGCGGCCCGTTGGACCAGCTGCGCACGTTGCGGTTCATCCAGGTGGCGCCAGCGACCAGTTCGTGGTTGCGGCCCCACCAGGTCAGCGGCACGCTGAGATAGGCATCCAGGCTGTTTTGCGCCGTGAGTGCGGGATAGCGCCCGCCAAACGTGTTGGCAAGGCCCAGGCCGGTCTGGCGGTCCGGGTAATCGAAGTAGCCGAACAGCACCGACTTCCAATCGGCTTCGAAGCGCTGATGCGAATATTCCACGTGCAGCTGCGCACCGTTGTCGAAGCGACGGGTCAGGCCGGCAAACGCATTGGTGGTGTCGGCCACGCCGCGCGCCCAGCGCGGCGTGAACGCATCCGAGCGTGCAAAATTGGTGCGGCTGCCGTCGCTGAAATACGCCGGCACCCCGCCCCAGGTGGTGCCGCGGCCGTCGTTGCGCTGCTTGTTGATGCCGATGTAGCCGCGCGTGGCATCGCTGAAATCCGCATCGACGATGCCGTAGAACAGCGACGATTGCTTGCTGTAGTAATCGCGGAACGACTGCTTGTCCTCGTAGCTGGCAACCACCCGTCCACGCACGTTGCCGGCGGCGTTCAACGGAGATTGCAGGTCGACGGTGCCGCGATAGCGGTCCCAACGCCCTGCCGACAGATCGACCCGACCGGTGAACACATCGCTGTCGGCATGCTTGCGCACCAGGTCGATCGACGCGGCCGGACTGCCCGCGCCGGTGGTCAGGCCATTGGCGCCGCGGATGATTTCCACCCGGTCGTAGATCGCCATGTTCTGCTGCACATCGCCGGTGTAGTCGGTAGGAATGCCGTCGATGCGGTAGTAGTCCACCTCGAAGCCGCGCGCAGTGATGTAGGTGCGCTCGGTGTCCCAGGTCGGCGAGTTGAAGCCGGCCACGGTGTCGGTGACGTCCTGCAGCGATTGCAGGTTGCGGTCGACGATCTGCTGGCGCGTCACCACCACCACCGACTGCGGCGTCTCGCGCAGCGACAGCTCCAGCTTGGTCGAACTGCGCGCCACATCGGCGGTGTAGGAGTCGCTGCCTTCGGTCGCGGCGCCGCGGTGTGCCTCGATCTGCAGACGGTCCAGATCGACCGGGTCGCGCGTGCTCGATTGCGCCGCAGCCGCCAATGGCCATGCGCAGGCCAAAGCCAGCAGGGAGGACGCCAGCGGCAGCTGCGACGAACGGAAATCCGCACGCGTGAGCGTGCGCGCAGGGACGATGCGATGGGACATGGGTCAGCCTCAAGAGCGAGTATGGCCGTCGATGACGGCTAGTGAGGCTGGCGTCGGCAGCGCCCTCGGAAGGCGCGCACCGTTTGCTGGCTGGGGGCGCATGTTCGATCCGCGTTAAATCGCTGTCAATACATGCGCGGTCGATGCCGGGCTCGGGACTGCTGGCTCCGGGCAATCCGGCGAACAAAAGACGCGTCGCACCAGAGCGTTTCCGCCGACAGGGACGATGGATCCGGCAACGCACGCTCTGCTTCCACGCCATCGGCCACGCCGTGCGCAGGACCTCAGAGCGGACGCCGCCCGGCCAGGCCGCGCGCATGCATCGCCTCCAGCACGCCACGCAGGATGGTGAGGTTGTGGCCGTGCGCGGCGCCTTCGTGCAGCAGCACGATGGCGCCGGGGCGCAGGTCGCGCACGATGCGCGCCACGGTGGCCTGCGGCTCGCAACGCACCCCGTCGAAACCGCGCGCGCTCCAGGCCACGCGGGTCAGCCCGTGCGCACGCAGCGGCGAGGCGACGAAGGGATTGGTCATGCCCACCACCGAGCGGTACAGCCGCGGCGCCTGCCCGGTGATGGTGGCCAGCACGCGCTGCGCCTGGCCGATTTCCTGCGCCATGCGGTGCGGTCCCAGCGCCCAGAACCAGGCCTGCGGATGGGTATGGCTATGGTTGCCGATGCCATGCCCGCGGCGCGCGATCTCGCGTACCAGTTCAGGACGCTGCTCGGCGCGTGCGCCGACCACGAAGAACGTGGCCTTGGCATCGAAGGCGTCCAGCAGATCCAGCATCGCCGGGGTGTCGTCGGAGGGGCCGTCGTCGATGGTCAGCCACACCTGCGGCGCCCGCCCGGGCAGGCGCGCCAACACTGGCGCGTACAGCCGCGCGCGCGGCAGGAACACCGGCACCACGAACAGCGCATGCGACAGCAGCAGCGCCGGCACGCCCCAGGCCCAGCCAAGATGCCACCAGAGCAGCGCCACCGCCGCCTGCGACAGGGCCAGCAGGCCCACCCAGCGGTACGGGTGCGAGGGGATGCGATACAGCGTTTGAAGCGTGGTCATGCCGCATGATGCCATGCGGCGTAGAATGCCCGGACTCCACGATCTGACCGAAGTACTGCCATGTCCCTCGATCCCGCCCTGCGTTCCCGCATCGATACGCTGCTGCAATCCAGCCGCGTGGTGCTCTTCATGAAAGGCCAGCCCGGCATGCCGCAGTGCGGTTTTTCGGCCAAGGCGGTCGGCGTGCTGGACGGTCTGGGCATCGACTATGCCCACGTCAACGTGCTGGCCGACCAGGAGATCCGCGAGGGCATCAAGGCCTACGGCGATTGGCCGACCATTCCGCAGCTGTACGTGGACGGCGAGCTGATCGGCGGCAGCGACATCATCCTGCAGATGGCCGACAGCGGCGAGCTGAGCGGCATGCTTGGCCTGCAGGCACCCGACCGGACTCCGCCCAGGATCACCATCACCCCGGCCGCGGTCGAGATGCTCAAGGGCGCGCTGGCCGATGCGCCGGATGCCTCGCTGACGCTGGCCATCGACGCCAACTTCCAGCCGAACTTCCAGCTGGCGCCGACCAACCCGAACGCCATTGCGGCAGAGTCCAACGGCCTGCGCGTGCAGTTCGATCTGGCCAGCGCCCGCCGCGCCGACGGCATCACCATCGACTGGGTGGACGACATCCGCGGCCGCGGCCTGGCCATC
Source organism: Xanthomonas arboricola pv. guizotiae (assembly GCF_002940205.1). GTDB lineage: Bacteria > Pseudomonadota > Gammaproteobacteria > Xanthomonadales > Xanthomonadaceae > Xanthomonas > Xanthomonas arboricola_C. The sequence continues at coordinate 23,523 of NZ_MDSK01000003.1, read as the reverse complement.
GACAACCCCAATGCGCCCAAACCGGTGCAGGAGCTGTCGGTGCGCGATGCCGACGACCGCATCAAGGCCGGTACGCTGACCCTGGTGGACGTGCGCCCGGCCGACGAGCGTGCGCTGGCAACGGTGGCCGCACCGTTCCGCACGCTGGACGCGGACGAGCGCGCCGCCATCGAGCAGTTGCCCAAGGACACCCCGCTGGCGTTCCTGTGCCATCGCGGCGGGCGCAGCCTGCAGGCAGCCGAACATTTCCGCGGCCTGGGTTTCAGCAACGTCTACAACGTCACCGGCGGCATCGACGCCTGGTCGGACGAGGTGGACAACGGCGTGGCCAAGTACTGAGCAAGCCAGACGGCACAGCCGGTGGCGGGAGCCCGCACCCGGCGCGCAGGCCCTGCGGTTGCTGCGCGCCATCCGCGCCCGGCGATGGCCCGCCAACAGCGCCGGCCGGGTTTTTAGCCGCGTTTGCGACAGTGCACATCCCGAAACGGGCGCTCCACGGAGCGTCCGTTTTTTTTCATGGAGCGCCATGCGCAGGGATGTCGCAGCACTGCACCCGCCTGCTCTCCCCCTCGCGCTGGCAGCACTGTTGCCGCTGGCCGCAGGCCGCCGAACCGGCACGTGCGGTCGTTCCGACCTGCAATCGCCGGCCAGGACCGGCACCCCGGACTATCCGACCGCTGCGAGGCCGTCGGTGTGATTGCACAGCTGCACGCTGTCGATCAACGCTCGACAGCGTGCGCAGGTGAGTCGTCGACCGATCCCTGCCGATCGCTCCATACGATCCGCATGCCCATCCCCGCGTGCGCAGCGTGGGAAAGCCGCAGCCGCGTGCAACCGCGGCAGGCCGCCACGCCCTGCCTCAGCCGGCAAATCCGCCCTCGTCGAGAAACTGCCGCTCTGCGGCGGTGGTCTCGCGCCCCAGTACCGCATTGCGATGCGGGAAGCGTCCGAAGCGCTGGATGATCTGCTGATGCTCCACTGCCCGCTGCGTGGTTTCTGCATCGTCCAGCGCGGTGATCAGCTGCACCGAACGCGCCTGCTCCTGCAGATCTTCGGCATGCTCGAACGGCAGATAGAAAAACAGCCGCAACTGCGCGGAGACCTGTTGATCGAAGCCGCTGGCGATTGCCTGCCTGGCGTTGGACAGCGCCAGGCCATCGGTGGCGTAGGCATGCGCGCTGCCGCGGAACGCGTTGCGCGGAAACTGGTCGAGCAGGATCAGCAAGGCCAGCGCATCTTCGGCACGCTCCACCCAGTGCGCATACTCGCCGCGCGCCGCCGCGAAGTGCTGCTCGCTGAAATGCTGGCGAAAGTTGGCATCGAATGCATCGTTGTGCGTGAACCAACGGGCCGAGCCGGCCAGCTCCCAGAAAGCCAGCACCACATCGGCTTGTTTGTTGCGCTCTGATTTGACGATCATCGACGTATTCCCTGACGAATACCGCACAGCATGCACCGGCGCATGTGACGAGCCCGCCGCCGGCGAGCGTGCAGCACTTGGCAAGCATGTCGCCGGCCGCTAGGTTTGCGGCTGACGTTTTCGTTGCACCGGGGAAATCCATGCGTTCCATCCTGTTCGCCGCGCTCGGCGCGGCCGTGCTGTGCGGTCCTGCGTCTGCGGCATCGCGCTTCGTGCAAGATCCCTACCCCAGCACCTATCGCGCGCTCGCGTCCGCTCCGGTATTGATCCAGCACGCCACCGTGCTCACCGGCACCGGCCAGCGGCTGGACGACGCCGACGTGCTGCTGCGCGACGGCAAGGTGGCCGCGGTCGGGCGCGGGCTGGAGGCGCCGGCCGATGTGCGCCGCATCGACGGCACCGGCAAGTGGGTCACCCCCGGCATCATCGACGTGCACTCGCATCTGGGCGTGTATCCCAGCCCCGGCGTCAGCGCGCACAGCGATGGCAACGAGATGACCGCCCCGGTGACGCCGAACGTCTGGGCCGAGCATTCGATCTGGCCGCAGGATCCAGGCTTCGGCACCGCCCTGGCCGGTGGCGTCACCTAGCTGCAGGTGCTGCCCGGCTCGGCCAATCTGATCGGCGGGCGCGGCGTCACGCTCAAGAATGTCGCCTCCACCACCTACCAGGGCATGAAGTTTCCCGGTGCCCCCTGGGGCCTGAAGATGGCCTGCGGCGAGAACCCCAAGCGCGTGTACGGCCAGAAGGGCGGCCCCGGCACGCGCATGGGCAACGTGGCCGGCTACCGCGCCGCCTTCATCGATGCGGCCGAGTATCTGCAGAAGACTGCGCCGAAGAAAAAGACCGCGAAAAAGCGCCATTGGTGGAGCGGCGGCGGCGACAACGACAGCAGCGGCGATGCCGGTGGCAAACGCGATCTCAAGCTCGACACGCTGGCCGGTGCGATCAACGGCGACATCCGCGTGCATATCCACTGCTACCGCGCCGACGAGATGGCGACCATGCTCGACCTGTCCAAGGAGTCGGCTTCCACATCGCCGCCTTCCATCACGGCGTGGAGGCCTACAAGCTGGCCGACCGGCTGGCGCAGGACAACGTCTGCGGTGCGCTGTGGGCCGACTGGTGGGGCTTCAAGATGGAAGCCTTCGATGGCATCCAGGAAAACGTCGCGCTGGTCGACAGGCCGGCCAACAGCTGCGCCATCGTGCATTCGGATTCGGAAGAAGGCATCCAGCGCCTGAATCAGGAAGCGGCCAAGGTGCTCGCCAACGCGCGCCGCAGCGGAATGGAGATTCCGCCCGAGCGTGCGATCCGCTGGCTCACCAGCAATGCCGCCAAGGCGCTTGGCATCGAGCAGCAGACCGGCGCACTGGAGCCGGGCAAGATGGGCGATATGGTGGTGTGGAACGGCAATCCCTTCAGCTCCTACGCGCTGGCCGAACAGGTCTATATCGATGGCGCGCAGGTGGACGACCGCCACGATCGCCGCCTGCAGCCGGTGTCGGACTTCATGCTCGGCCAGGAGCTGGCGCGATGAGCCGCACGACCGGAATGCGTCCGCGTCTGCGCGCGATCTCTGCAGTGGTCCTGGCCGTGCTTGCATTGCCCGCATTCGGCCAGCAGGTGCTGATCCGTGGCGCAACCGTGCATACCGCCACCGCACAAGGCACGCTGCGCAATACCGATGTGCTGGTGCAGGGCGGCGTGATCCGCGCGATCGGCAGCAACCTGGCCGTGCCGGCCGATGGCCGCGTGGTCGAGGCCAGGGGCCGCCCGCTGACGCCGGCCCTGTTCGGCGGCATCACCGAGATCGGCATCGAAGAAGTCTCCGGCGAAGACAGCACCGTGGACAGCGGCGTCAAGCTCAGCGACCAGCCGATGCGTCCGGAATTCGACGTCACCCTGGCCTACAACCCCGACTCGGTGCTGGTGCCGGTGGCGCGCGTGGAAGGCATCGGCTTCACCGCGCTGGGCGCGACCACCAGCGGTGCCTTCATCGCCGGGCAAGGTGGCGTGGTGCGATTGGACGGCAGTCCGGACCCGCTCGGCCCGCATGCCTTGTTCATCCGCATCGGTGCGGCCGCGTCCGATCTCACTGGCAGTTCGCTCGCCGCGCAATGGATGCTGCTCGATCAGTTGGTGGCCGAAGCGCGCGGACGCGTGCCGGCCGACTCGCCGCATGCGCTGCTGACCCCGGTCGGCCGCCGCGTGCTGGCCACTTACCTGGCCGGACAAGGCCGCATCGTGGTGCAGGTGGAGCGTGCCGCAGACATCCGCCAGTTGCTGCGTTGGGCGCAGCGCGAAAAGGTGCGCATCGCCATTGCCGGCGGCGCCGAGGCCTGGAAGCTCGCGCCGCAACTGGCACAGGCCAGGGTGCCGGTGCTGGTGGACGCGCTGGCGGACCTGCCGTCCACCTTCGACCAGATCGGCGCGACGCTGGAAAACGCCGCACGGCTGCGCGCGGCCGGCGTGGAGGTCAGCTTTGCCCAGAGTGGGGGATGCCTCGCATAACGCGCGCAAGCAGCGCCAGCTGGCCGGCAATGCGGTGGCCAACGGCTTGCCGTGGGAAGCCGGCCTGGCCGGCCTGACCCGGGTGCCGGCGGAGATCTTCGGCGTGGCCGATCGCATCGGCAGCATTGCGGTCGGCAAACAGGCCGACCTGGTGCTGTGGGAAGGCGACCCGCTGGATGTCGCCCACTACGCCGAGCAGGTGTGGCTGGGCGGTCGCGACATGCCGATGCGCTCACGCCAGACCGAGCTGCGCGAGCGTTACATGCAATCGGCCGGCGCGTTGCCGCGGGCCCATCTGAAGTGATCGGGAGCGGCGCGCGCACGGCAGCGCGATGACCCGCATGGCGTGGGGCGTGCGCTGCACCTACCTGCTGATCGCATTGGCCGTGTTTGTCATCGAAGTGGCGATCGGCGCTGGCATGCTTGGCGGGCCCTGGGTGCGCGGCAGCCTGGGCGATGTGCTGGCGGTGACCCTGGTGTATTGCGGAGTGCGCGGCGTGCTGGCGGTGGCGATCGGGTGCCTGATCGAAGGCCTGCAGGCACTGCATCTGGCCGACCGGCTCGGGTTGCGCCCGGGCGGCGCGGCCTATATCGCACTGGGTAATACCGCCACCGTGCACGATCTGCTGATGTATCTGGTCGGCGGCGGGGTGGCGTACATCGGCGATATGGCATCGTGCCGCGTCGCTGCGTCTTCCCGGCGACGAACGCCGCACTGATGCACTCCTTCGGGCCTACCGCATGTCTTCCGTTTCCTTATCAGCACTGATCGACAGCGTTGGCCTCCGGTCTCGGCAGCGTCAGCAACGGCGTGCCCGCGCCGCCGCTGCGTCGCAGTGACCTCGCTGTTTCAAGGAGGCGGCTTGCGCTCGATCGATCGCGTCGTACTGCGCCAGGCGCAGGCCAACCTGCTGCGCGGGCTGGAAGCGGTCGACGGGCGGCTGATCCTGACCGCCGATGCGCTGCACTTCCAGCCGCATCCCTACGACATACAGACCCGCTCGCTGACCGTGCACCTGCGCCAGATCGCAGCAATGCACCCCCGCTGGACGCGCCTGTTCGGCCTGCTGCCGGTGGCGCCGACCTCGCTGGCGGTGCAGCTGCACGAGGGCGGCGAGCACCGTTTCGTGATCGGCAGACGCGAACAGTGGATGGTCGCCATCGCCTCGGCGCGCGACGCCCCGGGCTGACGCTGCACGACAAGCGCGGCCGCACTGATGCGCAAGGGCGCTTGCCCGGCTGGCGCACCGCAATGCCCTGGCGTCGTCCCGCATGCCTGCGCATCGCAGTAAGTCGAAGGGCTCGCAGATCGCCTCGGGCCTGGGCAGCGCCAGTGTGGAGTCGCGCGTGGTGGACGCCACGATCGTGGTTTCGGCCAAGGCCGGCGACCTGACTCAGTACTACATCGCGCGCAAGGGCCGCAACGCGATCTACATGGCGACCTATGCACCGACGTTGCTGCCGATCGGCGAGCTGCGCTTTGTCACCCGCTTGAACGTTGCCAAGCTGCCCAATGCGCAGCAGGAGCCGGACTCCAATGTCGGCAGCCCGGTGGAAGGCGAGGACGTGTTCCTGCTGCCGGACGGACGCACCAGTTCCAAGTTCTATTCGGCGCGGCGCATGATGGACGACCAAGTGCACGGCGTCAGCGGTTCGGGCGTGGCGGTATTCATGCTGATGGGTAACCGCGAGCGCAGTTCCGGTGGACCGTTTTTCAAGGATATCGCCACCCAGAAAACCCGCGTGACGCATGAGCTCTACAACTACATGTATTCCGATCACACCCAGACCGAGGCATTCTGCGGTGGCCTGCATGGGGTGTACGGGCTGCTGTTCACCGATGGCGGGACGCCCTCCAGCGCACAGCTGGACATCGCCTTCGTCGATGCAACGCTGGGGTTGACCGGTTATCTCGCCAGCGACGGGCGTGGCGCGCTGAGCGGCCGGGTGAGTGGCGTGCTGTCCGGCCAGCCTGCCGTGATCGGCCTGCGCAACGACCAGGCCCAATACTGGGCCACTGCCAACGGCAGCGGCGATTACCAGATCGCCGGCGTGCGCCCGGGACGCTATCGCATGACGCTCTATCAGAACGAACTGGAAGTCGCGCAACGCGATGTGGAGATCCACGCCAACGCGACCACGCAAGCGGCGCTGCAAGCGGTTGTGCTGCCGGGGACCGTCAAATGGCAGATCGGCACGGCCGATGGCACGCCGGCCGGTTTCCGCCATGCGGATCTGCTGCCACGCGCGCATCCATCCGACAAGCGCATGCGCTGGACCCCGGTGACCTACACGGTTGGATCGAGCAGTGCGGGCAGCTTTCCGGCAGTGCAATGGCGCGGCATCAACACCCCGACCCGTATCGACTTCACCCTGGGCTCGAGTGAAGTGCGTGGCTATCGCCTGCGCATCTTCGTGCCGCTGACGCAGGTCGGCGCGCGCCCGCAGATCAGCGTCAATGCGCGCTGGAATGGCCCGGTGCCGGCCGCGCCTACGCAACCCAGGACATGCGGCATCACCCGCGGCACATGGCGCGGCAACAACACGCTGTATGAGGTGGACATCCCGGCATCTGCGCTGCAATCGGGCAGCAACCGGATCGAGATCGGCATTGCCTCGGGATCGGCGGACAATGGCTTTCTCAGTCCGGCTGTGGTGTTCGACAGTATCCAGCTGGTGGTGCTGTAAGCAATCCGCCGATCCAGCGAGCGGTGGTCGGACAAGCAAGGGCTGCACGTAACAACGCCTCGCACCCATTGCAGAGACCGTGGCACTGCCCGCACTCGCCCGGCACGTGTGCAAAGCTGGCGATGGCAGCGCCAGCCACACCGATATGGCAATCACCGCGCGCAACTGCGTGCGGTGATTGCGGCGGCGCATGAGATTCCGGAAGCGGCAGGCCCTCACACTGCACGGTCGATGCACGTCGCCATGCACATGACCTGCGCGCTGACTCGGCCTGCCCGACTGCCGTCAGTCGATCCGCTGCGCGAGCCGTCGGCAACCAGGACGCGAGGCATGCAATGCATGCGTCGCGCACATGCCACCTCGTTGGCTCTCGAGCGGCCTGCAATCGTCGACGATTGTCAGGCCAGCGCCGCAGGTGCGATCACCGGCGTGCGGTGTGCTGCACGCCGGTCTCTACGCTAATGACGCACCCTCGGCCATGTCGCCGATGGGCATCGTGCTTACTGCGCGTCCAGCGTTGCGCTCACCTTGGCCCAGCCATTGCCGCGCACCACTTCGAAACCCGCTTCGACTGCATGCAGATACATGCTGTTGTTGTAGCGCCATCCTTGGACCGGTTGGTCTGCAGCCAGTTGAGGAAGGGCTTGGCATCCACGTTGAGGCTGCCGCTGGTCTTGAGCGTGGCCTGCCCGGCGGTGCCGGTCGGGATGAAGGTGCAGACGTAATAGCCGGCACCGGAGTTGAAGCCCTCCCACAGGTCGAAGGTGCGCCCGCCCGCGGTGATCACCTTGCTGGCAGTCAGTGTGCCGATCGGCCAGGAGTTGTGGTCGCACCAGATCATCACCTCCAGCTGCGGGTTGCCCTTGGCGGTATCCCAACGGAAGAAGATGTCGTAGGCAAAATCACCCGCGAGATTGGTCCCACCGGCGCTGTAGGTGAACTTGAGCGGGATCTTGCTCAACGAGGAAATCTGCCGCGGAAACAGCGTGTCGCTGGTCGGGTTCCAGTCGTAATGCCAGCCGCGCACGATCGCCAGGTAGCCATAGAGGTTGTAGTCGGCGAAGTTGAAGGTGACGGTCAGCTCCGGCGTGCTGCCGGTGCCGAACGTGCCCTGGATGATGTTGTTGGGGTCGTTGAAATTATTGACTCACGCATAGTGGTTGCCGAAGATCTTGTAGGGACCGGCCAGCGCCGCCGGCGCCAGGGCGGCCAGACCCACGGCCAGTGCAGCCGTCCACCAGCGCGATGCGCGCCGCCGTGTGGTCGGCGCCCGAGTGCCGGTCTGAGCGAGGATGCTGGATTGGCTGTTTTGCATGTTGACTCTCTCCGAGTAAGTTCAGCGCGGCGATGCCGGTGCGGCAGCGTCGAGAGCCGCTTTGCAGCGGTCGCGTCGGACCCTTACAGATCACGCAACAGCCGGAGGGGGCGACGATGCGCATCGGAATCGTGGTGGACAGTGCCTGCGATTTGCCGCAGGACTTCATTCAACGCAACAACGTCATCGTATTGCCGATCAGCGTACGCATCGGCGAAGCGGTGCTGGCCGATCACCGCGATCAGGAAGCGACGCTGAGCTTTCTGCAGGCGCATGTGGCCGAGCGCGGACACGAAGCGGAAACCACGCCGTTCTCTGTTAACCAGATTCGCGACCTGTTCCTGCAACGGCTGGTCATCGACTACGACCACGTGTTCTGCCTGACCATCTCCAAGCTGCGCAGCCAGATCTTCGATAACGCGATGCAGGCCAGCTTCGCGATCCTCAACGATTACAAGCCGATCCGGCAGGCCGCCGGCCACACCTCGCCGTTCGCGCTGCGCGTGATCGATACGCTCAACCTGTTCGCCGGCCAGGGCATCACCGCAGTGGAAGCGGTACGCCTGCGCGCGCAGGGTCAGGGCGTGGCGGCAATCCGCAGCCGGCTCGAACACCTGGCCGAGCACACCTACGGCTACATGATTCCGCGCGATCTCTAGTACCTGCGTGCGCGTGCACGCACCAAGGGCGATCGCAGCGTGGGCCTGATCGGTGCCGCGCTCGGCAATGCGCTGGATATCAAGCCAGTGCTGCGCGCCTACCGCGGTGTCACCGAGCCGGTGGCCAAGTTGAAGGGCTTCGAGCCGTCGGCCGAAAAGCTGTTCGGCTTCAGCGTGCGCAAGGTCCGCGAGGGCTTGATGACACCGACCGTCTGCGTGGGCTACGGCGGCGAACTGGCCGAGCTGCACGCCCTGCCCGGCTACGCCGCCCTGCAAAGCGCCTGTCAGACCCACAACGTGGACTTGTTCGAAAGCGTGATGAGCCTGACCGGCATGGTCAACGTCGGCAAGGGCGCACTGGCCGTGGCATTTGCGGCCGAACCGCATACGTTTTCGGCCTGAAGACATGGCCGAGGGCGCGGCGTCCCCGCCGGTCTCGGGACACGCCGATCTACAGCTGGCCTATCCGCGCACCCCGGATCTCCAAAGACAGCCACGCACACCGACCATCTCGACATGTCATGCCCTGCTTGCCCGCGCACACCGACCATCTCGATAGGTCCTTGCCCGCTCACCGTCGCGGGACCTTACGCGGCATGGATGCCGCGTAAGCGCCTTATCTGTTCGGAATGTGGCAGCGTAGGTGTCGAGAGCCGGCGTGAGCCACACTGTGAATCCATCCCTGGAAGCTCAGTGGGCGGCATCCATGCCGCCAAGGATCCCGCAAGCGGCGAGGACACCGCACCAGAGAGTTAATCGATACTTTCCAGAGCTTGCGCGTTGCTAGGCTTGCATTGGACGATGACCGGACGCGGCGCCATCCGAGCAAGCCCCGCGCAGCGTTACCGCAGCGGCACGTTCAATACCGATGGCGTTGCCGCCGGCGAGGTAAACGTCACCGTGCCGCCGCCATCGCTGGCATCGGTGTAGCGCACGTCCTGCGTGTCGATCACCAGCACCAGGCGCTGCCCTGCCGGAATCTCCGCAGCAACTGCTTGCAGTGGCCAATCCAGCGTCACTGCTTGGCCAGGTGTCGCCCCGCGCAGCGAGTACGGCGCATGCGTGATCAGTTGCGCCACGCCTAACGCGTCCATGCGATACAGATAGGCGAACAGGCTCACCTGCGAGTGGCTGGGTACCACGGTCACGCGCAGCGACGGACTGCCGGCCAGCCGCCGTAGCGTGTTCGATGGCGCACCCACCCACACTGCCGCGCCGATGCGATTGACCAACGGAATCGAGGTGGTGACCGGTACGCCGATGCCTTGCAACAGGCCACTGACCAGGACCACGCCCGAATCGGCCAACGTCGGCACATCGGTGGCGATGCGCGATTGCCAGCCACTGGCGGTGCCGCCGATCAGGCCGCCGGTGGGGCCGAGCAATCCGGCCGGTGCGGATAACCCCAGGCGCGTGTTGCCTTGCTGCACCGACGCCCAGTCCGCGTATTCCAGCCATTGCCCCGCGCGCGGCGACAACCGCACCGGCGCTTCGCTGTCCACGCCGTTACGCAGCTGCTTGAGATGACGATCGAACCAGCGCGTGGTCGCCGTATAGACCTCGTTGGGCAGGCCAAGCGCGCCCGGCAGTTCTGCGGTGGCGTGATCGCCCTGGCTGAGCAGCAACTGCTTGGGCCCGCGTAACTGGTTGAAGAATGCGATGACCTGGTTCGGCGGAAACAGCCCGTCGTTGAAGGCATTGCCCAGCAGCACCGCCGTGCCACGCGCATTGAGCGCGGCCACATCGCTCGCCGGGCTGCGCGACGCGGCCTGCGGCAGGAAGCCCTGCACGGCGCCGTCGTAATCGCCAACGGCAACCCGTGTGCTGATCTGCGCCAGATCCGGGCCGGGACGTCCGGTCAACGCGCCGGCACCGACCAATAGCCCAACGCCTTGCTGGCTGACGGTGCGGTTGGAATACAGCGACGCTTCCAGGTCCGCCCAGCCGCTGAGCGCAGCCACGGCCTTGATGCGCGGATCGCGCTCGGCCGCCAGCAGGCTGATGCCCGCACCGTACGAGATGCCCGACGCGCCGATCGCATTCGCATTGGCCGGCGTATGCGCCAGCGCCCAGTCGATCACCGCGCTGACGTCTTCCACCGTGTCGGCGCCAGCGATATCGATCTGCCCGGCCGAATCCCAGAACCCGCGCGAGGTGTAGCTGACGACCACGTAGCCATCGCTGGCCAACTGGGTCGCGCGGCCGAGGTACTCCAGATTCGGCAACGACCAGCTGGCCGGCATCACGATCAGCGGAAACGGCCCGCTGCCCTGCCCTTGCGGCACCAGGACCAACGCGCCCATCGGCGCGCCGTCCCAGCCGGGAATCCGTTCGTAGGTCTTGCTGAAAGCGCCTGCCACCGCCGACGCCGATGCCACCAGCAACGCCAATGCGGCGATGCCTCCGATCCAACGCTTGTTCATGCGGATCTCTCCCACGCAAGGCCGGGCCAGGATGGCCCAGCGGCAACTGCCATGCATCCGTGGTTCTGGGGGAGAATGTCGCGACCGTACAAGACGGTACGGTATGGTTCAAGGGCTGGGATTCGGGATTCGGGATTCGGGATTCGGGATTCGGGATTCGGGATTCGGGATTCGGGATTCGGGATTCGGGATTCGGGATTCGGGATTCGGGAGGCGGGAGGCGGGATTCGGGAGGCGGGAGGCGGGAGGCGGGTGCGCCGCAATCGCGGGCCCGGCCCGCAACTGAAGACAGCGTGTGCTTATCGTCTGGCCGATCCCGGCCCGCAGACGTTGGCTGCACTGCAGCACGCCCACGCAACGCTTCCCGCGCGCTCAACTCAGCCCACGAAGTGCTGATATCCGCGTTGTGGCGGCTGCCACGGGTTGCCGTCGGCGTCGTGGACCACCACGCCCGGCGTGGCGACGATCTGGCCGATACGCGTCACCGCGACTGCGGCGAAGTCCATCGCCTGCGCCACCGCGTCGCGGTGTTGCACGGCGGCGGTGAAGCACAGTTCGTAGTCGTCGCCGCCGCCGAGTTGCCAGCCGACGCATTGCAGCGCACTGACCCCGGTGCTGCGTGGCATCGCCGGCAGTGCCGCCAGCGCCAGCTGCGCGCCCACGCCGCTGCGTTCGCACAGATGGCCCAGATCGGCCAGCAAGCCGTCGGAGATGTCCACACAGGCGTGCGCAAGCCCACGCAGGCGCAGCCCGGCCTGCACGCGCGGCTGCGGGCGCAGCAGGCGGCCGCGCCACCGTTCGTGCAACGGATCGGCCGCCGCGCAGGTCACGTCCAGCTGGCCGGCCTGCCACAGCGACAACGCCGCCGCCGCCTCACCCGGCGCGCCGGTGACCCAGACGTCGTCGCCCACACGCGCGCCATCGCGACGCAGCGCCGCACCCGGTGGCAGGCTGCCGATCGCGGTCACCGCACACGCCAACGGCCCGCGCGTGGTGTCGCCGCCGACCAGCGCAATGTCATGCGCATCGGCCAGTGCGAAGAATCCATCGGCAAACGCGTCGACCCATGCGGCATCGTCGTGCGGCAACGACAGCGACAGGGTGCACCAGCGCGGCTGCGCGCCCATCGCGGCCAGGTCGGACAGATTGACCGCCAGCGTCTTCCAGCCCAGATCCTCGGCACGCGTCTCGTGCGGGAAATGCACGCCCGCATTGAGCGTATCGGCGGTGATCGCCAGCTGCTCGCCCGGCGGCGGCTGCAGCAGGGCCGCATCGTCGCCAATCCCCAACGGCACATCCGCACGTGCCGCGACGCGCGCGCACAAACGGGCAATTAGATCGAATTCGGGCATGTGGGCGGGAATCGGGAGAAGGGAATCGGGAATCGCAAAAGCGCGTCAGGAGATATCGGAGATGGTGCTCTTACGATTCCCCATTCCCGACTCTCCATTCCCGCAGCGCCTCAGGCGCCGCTAGCGCCCGACTCCACCTTGCGCCACTCCACCGAGGCGCGATCCAGCACGCCGTTGACGTAGGTGTGGCCGTGCTCGGAGCCGAAGCGCTTGGCGGTTTCGATCGCTTCGTTGATCACCACGCGGTACGGCACGTCCTGGCGATACAGCAGCTCGTAGGCAGCCAGGCGCAGCACTGCACGCTCGATCGCGTCGACCTCTTCCACGCCGCGATCCAGGTACGGGCTCAGCGCGGTGTCCAGCTCGGCGCGGTTGCTCAGCACGCCTTCGACCAGGTTTTCGAAATAGGCCAGGTCGGCCACTTCGTGCGCCTGCTCATGCGCAAACTGCGAGATCACCTGCTTGGCGAACCCGCCGGAAATCTGCCAGGCATACACCGCCTGCAAGGCACGCCGACGCGCGCGCGAACGCAGCACCGGGTCGATGCCGTCGCGACGGACGTGGCGGGCATGTCCACCGGACTTGCTCATGGCAACAACTCCATCAAATTGACCAGTTCCAATGCCGCAAGCGCGCATTCTTCGCCCTTGTTGCCATGGCTGCCACCGGCACGCGCCTCGGCATCTTCCACCCGCTCGACCGCCAGCACGCCGTTGAGCACCGGCACGCCGGTCTGCAACTGCACGCTCATCAGGCCTTCGGCGCACAGGTCGGCGACGTGTTCGTAGTGGCGGGTGTCGCCGCGGATCACGCAGCCCAGCGCGATGATCGCCGCATGCTGCCCGGATTGCCCCAGGCGGTTGGCGGCGATCGGAATTTCCCAGGCGCCCGGCACGCGGATCACGTCGATGGCGTCCTCGCCGATGCCGTTGCCGGCCAGGCTCTGGCGCGCACCGGTGACCAGCGCGTCGGTGATGCGGGCATTCCAGCGGCTGGCGATGATCGCAAAGCGCGCGGTGGTGGGGCGGAGATCGCCTTCGTAGTGGGTCATGCGGGTCGGCAACTCGAGGGGGCGGCAAGTTTAACAGCTGCCGGGCCCGGGCCCGGCCGCCGCGTGCCGGCCAGGTCCGCTAGAGCAGGCCCGGCCACGGGCTTCAAGAACCGATGGAATGGCAAACAGCCGACTGCGCTGCCGCTGGCGTAGCCCGACGCTGGAACCGGTAGCCGACACCGGGGCCACCGCGGTGTCGGCACACGCACCGCGGCAGCTCACGGTTGCGCAGTGCCGGCCGAGCATCAGCGTCGGCCCTGGCCGGCACCGTCGGGACGCGTCGGCGGGGCTGCGCTCACGGCTCGCAGCCCGCTCAGGGGACGGCGGACGGCGGCACCGAGCGCATGCCCTCGCCGGGGTGGCATTCCAGGTACTCCACCACCTCCAGCCCGAACCCGGCCAGGCCCACCTGACGGCGCGGCGTGCCCAGTACGCGCAGCTTGCCCAGGCCCAGTTCGGCCAGGATCTGCGCCCCGGCCCCGTTGCGCCGCCACTGGCTGACGTCCTTGGCGTTGGTGGCCGCCTCCGGTTGCTGGCGCAGCCGCGCCAGCAAGGAGTCGCTGTCGCGCGGTGCCGACAGCACCACCATCACGCCCTGCCCTTCGGCGGCGATCGCACGCAAGGCATCGGTGGCCGCCACGCCGAAATCGTCGCGCTGCCAGTGCAGCAGATCGGCCAGCGGGTTTTCCACCTGCACCCGCACCAGCGTCGGCGTGGCCGGATCGGCAGTGCCGCGCACCAGCGCAAAGTGCAGGTCGTGGGCGATGCGGTCGCGGTAGGTCACCAGCGTGAACGCGCCGAACTCGGTGCCGATCTCGCGCTCGTCCACACGCTCGACGGTGTGCTCGTTGGCCAGGCGGTAGGCGATCAGGTCGGCGATCGAGCCCATCTTCAGCCCGTGCTCGCGTGCGAACACTTCCAGCTGCGGGCGGCGCGCCATGCTGCCGTCCGGGTTGAGCACTTCCACCAGCACGCCGGCCGGTTCCAGCCCGGCCAGCATCGGCAGGTCGCTGGCCGCTTCGGTGTGGCCGGCGCGGGTCAGCACGCCGCCGGGCTGCGAGATCAACGGGAAGATATGCCCCGGCTGGCTCAGATCCTGCGGCTTGGCATCCGGCCGCACCGCGGTGCGCACGGTGTGTGCGCGGTCGTAGGCGGAGATGCCGGTGGTCACGCCTTCGGCCGCCTCGATGCTGACGGTGAAGTTGGTCTGGAACTGCGCGGTGTTGTTGCGCACCATCGGCGCCAGGCCGAGCTGCGCGCAGCGCTCGCGGGTCAGCGACAGACACACCAGCCCGCGCGCGTGGGTCACCATGAAGTTGATGTCCGACGGCTTGACCAGCTCGGCGGCCATGATCAGATCGCCTTCGTTCTCGCGATCCTCGTCATCGACGATCACCACCATGCGGCCGGCGCGCAGTTCCTCGATCAATTCCGGAACGGGTGCGAAATTCATGCCGCACCCCGCGTACCGAGCAGGCGTTCGACGTAGCGCGCCACCAGATCGATTTCCAGATTCACCGCTGCCCCAACCGCCGTCTGCGCAAACGCGGTGTTGGCCACCGTGTGCGGAATCAACGCCACCTCGAAGCCGTCCTCGTCCACTTCATTGACGGTGAGGCTGACGCCGTCCACGCAGATCGAGCCCTTCTTGGCGACATAGCGCAACACCGCCGGCGGCGCGGCAAACCGCCAGCGCTGCGCCCGTGCATCGCCATGCACCGACTGCACCTGGCCCAGACCGTCGACATGTCCGCTGACCAGATGCCCGCCAAGGCGGTCGGTCGGGCGCATCGCGCGCTCCAGGTTGAGCAACGCGCCTTCCGGCAAGGCGCCCAACGTGGTCAGCGACAGGGTTTCGTTGGAGGCATCGGCCTGGAAGCTGCCGGCATCGAAGGCGATCACGGTCAGGCACACGCCGTTGACCGCGATGCTCTCGCCCAGTTGCACCGCCTCGAACGGCAGGTTGCCGGTGGCGAAGGTGAAACGCACATCGCCGCCCTGCGGCTGGCGCGCCGCCAGCTTGCCGACGCCTTCGATGATTCCGGTAAACATCAGCGCACCTCCGTCTTTGACGAGGACAGCGCGGACGGAGTGCGGTGGAAGATCGCGACGCGGCGCGACGGGTAACGCAGGGACATAGTCGTTTCTCGCAGGAGTTGAGCGAAAAACGCCACAAGGCAAACAGGCGCGCGCACAACCGCAAGGCTGCGCGTTGGCCGTCTTCTTTCATCCGGACTATAACCGTCGGCCCCGGCATCGCACCGGATCTGCTGACCTTGCGGCAGGGGTTTCGCGTGGATCCGCTCAACCCTGCGTGCAAGCGCTCGCGGGCTCGCATGCTTGCGCATGCCTACCGCCGGTGGGGAATCGCACCCCGCCCTGAAGACGTTCGTGAGTACCGGCGAACCGGTGCGCAAAGTCTAACAGGGCACACCGGCGCGATGGCCGGGGGCGAGCGCAGGCTGGCAGGACACTGCGTCATGTCAGGAAATCCCCCATATCCAGCGTTGTGAAGGATCTGTTAATTTAGTCGCCGCGACGGGAGACGTCGCATTTTCCTTCCCGCAACGGGACGGAGACACGGACATCAATTCGGAGAGAGACATCCAATGCGTAACACCCTGATTCTGGCTGCCCTGCTGGCCGCCGCACCGTTTGCCGCCGCGGCCGAAGGCCTGAGCTATTCCTATGTCGAAGGCGGCTGGAACCGGACCGAAATCAACGTCGACGACGCGTCCGACGACATCGATGGCGGCTACATCCGCGGCTCCTGGCAGATTGCCCAGCCGGTCTACCTGCTGGCCAGCTACGAGCGTGCCACCAAGGACTACAACCTCGGCAGCGGCTTCGTGATCGACGGCACCCTGCAGCAGGCCACGCTGGGTATCGGTTACCGCCAGGAAATGACCGAGCGCGTCGAGTTCACCGCCGACATCAGCGTGCTGCGCACCAAGGTCGAATCCGATCTGCGCCTGCGTGGCCGTTCGATCGACAAGGCGTCCGATTCGACCAACCTGGGCTTCGCCAACCTGGGCCTGCGCGGCAAGCCCTCGCCGCGGACCGAAGCCTGGATCAAGGCCGGCTACATCGACGGCAGCGACGTGGACGAAGGCGAGTTCGTCGGCACTCTGGGTGGTCAGGTCAACTTCACCCGCACCTGGGGCCTGGTCGCCGAAGCACAGTTCGTCGACAACGCCAACCAGTACAAGGTCGGCGTGCGCGCGAGCTTCTGATCGGCGCGTCGCAGATACACCAAGGCCCCGCATGCGGGGCCTTTTTCATGCGCGCAACGGTGCAGCCGCGCGGTATCGGGCGCGCCATGCAGCGCTCACCCGGGAACAACCGGCGCATAGCGCAGACGCAGATCCTGACCCAGCTGGCGCGCATCCAGCAGCTGCAGCGCGGCGCGCTGCGCCATCGTCTCGATGCCCAGCCCGGCCAGCAGTGGCCTGGCGGTATCGCCCAGCAGCAGCGGTGCCATGTAGACCAGCAGTTCGTCGACCAGCCCGGCCTGCAGCAGCGCACCACTCAGCGTTGCGCCGGCTTCCACCTGCACCTCGTTGATGCCGCGCTCGCCAAGCAGGGCCAACACCGCCGCCAGATCGAAGCGGCCGGCATGCAACGGCATCGCAAGGAACTGCGCAGCGTCCAGCGCCGGCGCGGCCACATTCTCGCCATGCAGATACAGCGTGGGCGCATCGCCCTGACGCAGGTTACTGCATGGCAACGTCCGTAGCCCGGCATCGAGCACCACGCGCAGCGGCGGCACGACCGGCGTGTCATCGCCCAGCCGCACCGTCATGGAGGGATCGTCGGCCAGCACCGTGCCGGCACCGGTGAGGATCGCGCCCGCACGCGCGCGCCAGCGCTGCACATCCGCACGCGCATCGGCGCCGGTGATCCACTTGGATTCACCGCTGGCCAACGCCGTACGTCCGTCCAGGCTGGCGCCGAGCTTGACCCGCAACCACGGCCGCCCACGCTCCACCCGCGACAGAAACCCACGATTGAGCGCGCGCGCCTGTGTTTGCAGGACGCCGCTCAGCACCTCGATCCCGGCCTCGCGCAGCAGCGCAAACCCGCCGCCGTTGACCTGCGGAAACGGGTCGGCCATCGCCGCAACCACACGCGCAACGCCGGCATCGATCAAGGCCAGGGCACACGGCGGCGTGCGTCCGTAGTGCGCACACGGCTCCAGCGTGACGTAGGCGGTGGCGCCACGCGCCAGCGCGCCGGCCGCGCGCAGCGCGAACACTTCCGCATGCGGGCCGCCGGCACGTTGATGAAAGCCCTCGCCCACGCACACGCCATCGCGCACGATCACGCAGCCAACCATCGGATTGGGGCGCGTGGTGTAGGCGCCACGCTCGGCCAGGCGCAATGCCTGTGCCATCCAGCGATGGTCGTCGGCCGTTGCGCTCATTGCGTTGCCGCTTGCGGTTCGATACACATCACCACGATCTGCATCGGCCCCAGCAGTAATTCTGCATGCGTCTGCCAGCCCAGCCGCTGATAAAACGGGACCAGTGCAGGCTGGCAATACAGATACAACGCCGGCACGCCCATGCGCGCGGCGGCCTGCACGCAGTGCATCACCAGCGCCTCGCCGATGCCCTGCCCGCGCGCCTGCGGCTGCACGTACAGCGACGCCAGCCATGGCGACCATTGCCGGATCCGCGAATCGTCGTTGTCCAGCAGGCTGACCGACCCGAGCCACTGCGCCCGATCGAGCGCCGCCCACGTGGTCGGGATCACCCCGTCGCGGGTGTGGCTGCGCAACTCGCTCAAGGCCTGATCGAAATTCCAGTCCGGCAACAGACTGCCGAAGGCCTGCAGATGCGCCTGCGCAATGGCGGGCAGCAGCTGCGGCGTGTCGGCCACGCACGCGATGCGCATCGCGCTCACCGCTTGCCGGGCTTGCCGGCGCGCTCCAGCGCCGCTTCCAGCAACGGCAGCTGCTCGATGCCGACCGGGAGCTCGCGCTCGAGCTTTTCGATTTCCTCGCGAAAATCGGCCACGTCCTGAAAGCTGCGGTACACCGAGGCGAAGCGCACATAGCCCACATGATCGAGCTTGCGCAGCTCGACCATGACGTATTCGCCCACCCGCAGCGAGCCGACCTCGCGCTCGCCGGACATGCGCAACTGATGCACCACCGCGCGCACCGCCGCTTCGATCTGTTCTTCGGACACCGGGCGCTTTTGCAGCGCGCGGTCGAAACTGGTGCGCAGCTTGCGCGCATCGAACGCCTCGCGCCCGCCGTCGCTCTTGACCACGGTCGGCAGCTTGAGCTCGATCGTCTCCAGGGTGCTGAAACGCTCGCCACACGCCTCGCACTCGCGACGCCGACGAATCGTCGTCCCGTCTTCGGACACCCGCGAATCGATCACGCGGGTGTCGTTGTGCTGGCAGAAGGGGCAGTGCATCAGGCGTCCGGGAATAGGGAGAGGGGAATGGGGAATCGGAACAGCACGGCTATCGCAGCGTTGCTTTTACCATTCTCGTCTCCCTATTCCCCATTCCCGTATCAGCCATACACCGGATACTTCTTGCACTGCGCAGTCACCGCGTCGCGCACCTTCGCCAGCACGGTCTCATCGCTCGGCGCGTCGAGCACGTCGGCGATCCAGTTGGCCAGGTCGATGCTGTCCTGCTCCAGGTAACCGCGGGTGGTGATCGCCGGGGTGCCCAGGCGCAGGCCGGAGGTGACGAACGGCGAGCGCGGGTCGTTGGGCACCGAGTTCTTGTTGACGGTGATGTGCGCCTTGCCGAGCGCGGCCTCTGCATCCTTGCCGGAGACGTCGCGGCCGATCATGTCCACCAGCATCAGGTGATTTTCGGTGCCGCCGGACACGATCTTGTAGCCGCGCGTGATCAGCGTGTTGGCCATGGCCTGCGCGTTCTTGACCACCTGCTGCTGGTAGGTCTTGAATTGCGGCTCCAGCGCTTCCTTGAACGCTACCGCCTTGGCCGCGATCACGTGCATCAGCGGGCCGCCCTGGATGCCGGGGAACACGATCGACTGCAGCTTCTTCTGCAGCTCTTCGAACTCGATATCAGTCCCGCGTGCTTGCCTGATTTCATGCAGGGGAGCATCGACCGGATCGATGTCAGCCTTCTTGGCCAGGATGATGCCGCCACGCGGGCCGCGCAGGGTCTTGTGGGTGGTCGAGGTGACCACGTGCGCATGCTCCAGCGGGCTCGGATACACGCCAGCGGCGACCAGGCCGGCCACATGCGCCATGTCCACGAACAGATACGCACCGACGCTGTCGGCGATGGCGCGGAAACGCGCCCAGTCGATCTTCTGCGAGTACGCAGAGAAACCGGCCACCACCATCTTCGGCTTGTGCTCGGTCGCAAGGCGCTGCACCTCGTCGTAATCGATCAGGCCCTGCTCGTTGACGCCGTATTGCACCGCGTTGAACAACTTGCCGGAAACATTGACCTTGGCGCCGTGGGTCAGATGGCCGCCGTGCGCCAGGCTCATGCCCAGAATGGTGTCGCCCGGCTGCAGCAGCGCCAGATACACCGCCTGATTGGCCTGCGAGCCGCTGTGCGGCTGCACGTTCGCATAGTCGGCGCCGAACACCTGCTTGATGCGCTCAATCGCCAGCTGCTCGGCGATGTCGACGAACTCGCAACCACCGTAGTAGCGCTTGCCTGGGTAGCCTTCGGCGTACTTGTTGGTCAGCTGGCTGCCCTGGGCTTCCATCACCAGTGGGCTGCAGTAGTTTTCGCTGGCGATCAGCTCGACGTGATCCTCCTGGCGGCCGGCTTCGGCAGCAATGGCCTTGGCCAGTTCGGGGTCGTAGGTTTCCAGTCGAACGTCGCGCGAGAACATGCAGAGCTCCGGGGCAGCTGTTGCCAGTAGGGGCGCAGATTGTAAGCCCCCGCATGGACAGGTGACCAATTGAGACGCTGGCGAGGCCAGGCGCGCCATGGCGGGTTCCGCCCTGAACGACAAAGGCGCACCGGAGTGCGCCTTTGCGGATGCCCTGCCCGCTGGCCGAGCCAGCGCCGAGGCCTAGTTGTTGAGCACCAGGTCGGCGATCACACCGGTGGCGATGGCCACCAGCAGCAGGTTGCCGGTGTTATCGCGCTGCCACCGGTAGCCATACGGCGGGCGGCGCAGGTTGTAGCGATCGTAGTCGTTGATCACGTAGACCGGGCCGTGGTAGCGCTGGCCGCGGGCCCAGTACGGGCGCGGCGGCGGGCCGGCGCGGTAGTAGCCGGGGCGATCGTAGACATAGACCCGGTTGCGGTCGTAGCGACGGTCCTGATAGCGGGCATCGCGATACCCCTCGCGGTAGCCGTTGCTGTAATAGCGGCGATCATCGCGGCGGTCGGCCCGGCGATCGTCATGCCAGTCGCGGCGGTCGTTGCGCCAATTGCCACGGTGATCGCGGTCGCGGCGATCGTCGCGGTCATGACCACGACGGTCGTGGCCGCGACCCCAGTCGTCGGCAAACGCTGCCGGGGCCACCGAGCCCAGCGCCAGGATGGAGGAAAGCACAACAGTCACGATGCGTTTGCGGTTCATGGGATTGCTCCTGTCTGCGATGTCGCAATTTCATTAAGGCGCTGACCGCCTTAACGCATTCTTGCTGGAATCGATTACGAAAACGCCCATTCAGGTGGTAAGTAAGCTGCCGTTTAGCCGCCGCATCGCCGCCGCGGGCCGGGCCGCTTGCCCGTATAATCGGCGCAATCCCTTTTCCGCTGCCTCCGGCCCCGGCCGGTGGGCTGCCTGCGTCCACGGAGCACCCATGTCGCAATACATCTACACCATGAACCGCGTCAGCAAGGTGGTCCCGCCCAAGCGGCAGATCATCAAGGACATCTCGCTAAGCTTTTTCCCCGGTGCCAAGATCGGTCTGCTGGGCCTGAACGGCGCCGGCAAGTCCACGGTGCTGAAGATCATGGCCGGCGTGGACACCGATTTCGAGGGCGAAGCCCGCCCGCAGGCCGGCATCAAGGTCGGCTACCTGGCGCAGGAACCACAGCTCAACCCCGAGCACACCGTGCGCGAAGCGGTCGAGGAAGGCGTGGGCGACGTGCTGCAGGCCCAGGCTGCGCTGGATGCGGTGTACCTGGCCTATGCCGAGGAAGGCGCCGATTTCGACGCCCTGGCCAAGGAACAGGAACGCCTGGAAGCGATCCTGGCCGCCGGCGATGCGCACACCCTGGAAAACCAGCTGGACGTGGCCGCCGATGCGCTGCGCCTGCCGCCGTGGGAGGCGGTGGTCGGCAAGCTGTCCGGTGGCGAAAAGCGCCGCGTGGCGTTGTGCCGGCTGCTACTGCAGAAGCCGGACATGTTGCTGCTCGACGAACCGACCAACCACCTGGACGCCGAATCGGTGGAATGGCTGGAGCAGTTCCTGGCGCGCTACACCGGCACCGTGGTGGCGGTCACGCATGATCGCTACTTCCTCGACAACGCCGCCGAGTGGATCCTGGAACTGGATCGCGGCCGCGGCATTCCGTGGAAGGGCAACTACACCGACTGGCTGACCCAGAAGGACGAACGCCTCAAGCAGGAAGACAACCAGGAAAAGTCACGCCAGAAGGCGATCCAGAAGGAACTGGAATGGTCGCGCCAGAATGCCAAGGGCGGCCGTACCAAGGGCAAGGCGCGTCTGGCCCGCCTGGAAGAACTGCAGTCGGTGGACTACCAGAAGCGCAACGAGACCAACGAGATCTTCATCCCGCCAGGCGAGCGCCTGGGCAATGCGGTGATGGAGTTCAAGAACGTCTCCAAGAAGTTCGGCGACCGCCTGCTGATCGACAATCTGTCGATGATCGTGCCGCCCGGCGCCATCGTCGGCATCATCGGCCCCAACGGTGCCGGTAAGTCGACCCTGTTCAAGATGATCACCGGCGCGGAGAAGCCCGATTCCGGCGAGATCGTGGTCGGCCCGACCGTGCAGCTGTCCTACGTGGACCAGAGCCGCGACAAGCTGGAAGGCAACCATAACGTGTTCCAGGAGATCGCCGGCGGCCTGGACATCCTCAACATCAACGGCGTGGAGATCCAGTCGCGCGCCTACATCGGCCGCTTCAACTTCAAGGGCCAGGACCAGCAGAAGCTGGTCGGCTCGCTGTCCGGTGGTGAGCGCGGCCGCCTGCACATGGCCAAGACCCTGCTGCAGGGCGGCAACGTGCTGCTGCTCGACGAACCGTCCAACGACCTGGACATCGAGACCCTGCGTGCGCTGGAAGATGCGTTGCTGGAGTTCCCGGGCAACACCTTCGTGATCTCGCATGATCGCTGGTTCCTGGACCGCATCGCCACGCATATCCTGGCGTTCGAAGGCGACTCGCACGTGGAGTTCTTCCAGGGCAACTACCGCGAGTACGAAGAAGACAAGCGCCGCCGCATGGGCGATGACGCAGGTCCCAAGCGCCTGCGCTTCAAGGCGCTCAAGTAAGCACGACAAGGGCGCCGCAAGGCGCCCTTGTCACATCCGGGTGCAGCTGCGGCACCGATGGCCTACAGCTCGTAGGACAGCACGTCTTCGAAGCCGAAGGTGGCGAAGTTCTCGATCCGCGAGGGATACAGGCGGCCGACCAGATGGTCGTACTCGTGCTGCACCACGCGTGCGTGGAAGCCTTCGGCCTCGCGCTCGATCGGGCTGCCGTCCGGCGCAAAGCCGCGGTAGCGAATGTGGCGATAACGCGGAATGACGGCGCGCAGGCCGGGGATGGACAGACACCCCTCCCAGCCGTTTTCCATTTCCTCGGACAGCGGTTCGATCTGCGCATTCGCCAACGCGGTGCGCGGCACCGCCGGCGCGTCGGGATAGCGTTCGCTGGCGTCGAAGCCGAACACCATCAGCTGCAGGTCCACCGCGATCTGCGGTGCGGCCAGGCCCACGCCACGCGCATCGTCCATGGTCTCGAACATGTCGGCCACCAGCGCGCGCAGCTCGGCACTGCCCAGGTTGGTCACCGGCGGCGCCACGCGCAGCAGGCGCTTGTCGCCCATGCGGATAATCTCGCGAATCATCTAGGTCCTGTTAACGCTAGTGGCTGGGGAGGTTAAACTATTGGACATGGAGATCACGCCAGCACAATTTGCCCTCATCGAACATTGCTTAC